>NZ_JADHEC010000005.1 GCF_015277675.1 Flavobacterium soyangense | reverse complement strand
AGGATTTTGTGCTTCACAGAATAATTGGTTTTATGGATATAAACTTCACGGAGTTTGTTCCGTAACTGGTGTTTTTCATTCTTTAGACATTACTAAAGCAGAGGTTCATGACATTAATTATTTAAAAAATATAAAACAACAAATGTCTGATTGTGTGTTACTTGGCGACAGAGGGTATTTATCTGAAAGTATACAATTAGATTTGTTTCAAACGGTAAATATTAAATTAGAAACACCAAAAAGGACAAATCAAAAAGACTATAAACCACAACCTTATATCTTTAGAAAATCAAGGAAAAGAATAGAAACATTGTTCTCTCAATTGTGTGACCAATTTATGATTAGACGAAATTATGCTAAATCTTTTCAAGGCTTTAAAACAAGAATTTTAGCTAAAATAACAGCTTTAACTTTGGTTCAATTCATCAATAGATTTATTTTTGAAAGACCAATAAACAATATTAAAACACAAATAGTTTAATTACACCCAACGGGTTAATGTATTTACTAAACATAAAAAAAGCATCATTATATCCATAATGGTGCTTTTTTATTGGTAAAGTCTTTCTTTACTCTCCCTATTCGCAATGTCTTTATTGTTAAAATTTTAGTTCATATCATTTTCAGTAACAAAGATTAATTTTTTATTTATTATTTCAAAATCCAAAGCTTGGGTTACATTAGAAATTTTATTCTCCGTGATTAAATTGTCTTCAGCTATAAGTTCATCAGCTGTTTTTTCAATTTTGTTTGGACTCACAATTTCAATGACTTCAAAAACTATTGAATTACCATTTATAATGTCAAAGTCTAAATCTTGTGTCTCGTTTGAAACGTTGTTTTCAGTAATTAAATTTTCTTCGGCAATAAGTTCATCAGCTGTTTTTTTAATTTTGTTTGGATTCGCACTTTCAATAACTTCAAAAACTATCGAATTACCATTTATAATGTCGAAGTCTAAATCTTGTATCTCGTTTGAAACGTTGTTTTCAGTAATTAAATTATCTTCGGCGATAAGTTCATCGGCAGTTTTAATAATTTTGTTTATTGTAACACCTTCGATTGGTTCTTCACCATTGTTAAAATCATTAGCTTTTAAGCTTGTGAAATTTCTTAAAAAAAGCGTTTGTGATTTTAACTTTGTTGATACCTTTATCGTTGTAACTTGTTTTTGACTTAAAATATTTTCTTCTGATACTATAGTTTTAAAATCTTTGCTTGCTACAACTTCTTTTTTTGCTGCTTGCGAAGCTCCAATTCCGCTTTTAATATCTAATGATGTATAGGCAACATTTGCAAATACAACTAAAGCAATTCCTGAATAAATGATTAAGTGTTTCATAATAATTATTTTTAAAAGTTATTTTTTTATGTTCTTTAAAAGTATATAATAATATCCTATGCAAATATATATCTAAAAGACAGTATCTTGTTTTGCATAGTACTTAAAATTAACAATATTTTAACATTTTAAAATGTTTAGGAAAGAAAAAAAGGAATGAAAAAAAAAACAATCATTATGTAAACTTCTGATTATATGTGTTTTAAAACAAAAAACCGTAATTCAAATTATGAATTACGGTTAATACACTATTTTAGTGTAATTTTTTACTTTTTTTCTAAATAGGCCAAAACATTCTTTTCAATTCGGTCATAAATGTTAGAAACATCAGCTTTTACAAACTTTTCTCCTAGAATATTTTCATATAATTCGATGTATCTCTCCGAAACGGTTTCGATATATTCGTCGGTCATATCAGGAATTTGTTGACCTTCCTGTCCTTGAAAACCATTTTCGATTAACCAGCGACGCACAAACTCTTTCGACAATTGTTTTTGCTCTTCTCCCCTATCTTGTCTTTCTTGATACCCTTCGGAATAGAAATAACGAGAGGAATCCGGTGTGTGAATTTCGTCTATAAGAACAATTTTTCCTTCTTTGGTTTTACCAAATTCATACTTAGTGTCTACCAAAATCAAACCGCGACTGGCGGCTATTTCTGTTCCTCTTTGAAATAAGGCTCTGGTGTATTTTTCTAAAACCAAATAATCTTCTTCGGCAACAATTCCTTTCGATAAAATATCCTCACGCGAAATATCTTCATCGTGTGAACCGTTATCTGCTTTTGTTGTTGGGGTAATTATTGGCACTGGAAATTTATCATTTTCTTTCAGTCCTTCTGGCATCGTCACTCCGCAAATAGTTCTTTTACCAAGAGCATATTCGCGAGCGGCGTGACCTGAAACATAACCACGGATTACCATTTCGACCTTAAAAGGCGTGCATAAATGACCAACAGCTACGTTTGGATCTGGTGTTGCGATTAACCAATTTGGAACAATATCTTCGGTCAGTTCCATAAATTTGGTGGCAATTTGGTTTAGGATTTGACCTTTATATGGAATTCCCTTTGGTAAAACCACATCAAAAGCCGAAAGCCTATCGGTGGCAACCATAACCAAAAGTTCATCGTTGATATTGTAAACTTCCCTTACTTTGCCTCGGTAAACTGATTTTTGGTTGGGAAAATGGAAATTCGTAGTTGTTATTGTGTTCATCGTTGTAGTGAGTTCATGTGTTGTTTTATGAATGCAAATTTAGGGATATTTTCAAGGTAATAAACACTAATTCTGTTTTGATTTTATATTTCAAAGTGAATTATGACAATAATATTTTCGTTAAATATTTTGCTACACCATCATTTTCATTGGAAGTAATTACTTCTAAATGGGGAAGTTTACTTTTCAAACTTTCGACAGCATTTTCCATAATCAAAGCTTTCCCGGAGGAAATCAACATTTTTTCATCATTGAAACCGTCTCCAAAAGCAATCGTCTGCTCAAAAGTGAAGTTCTCTTTTTCCAAAATTTTCAAAATTGCAACGCTCTTATCGACAGATTTGTCCATAAATTCCAAACAAAACGGGAGACTAAAAGCATAATGAAAATCTTCTGAATGGTCAACCAGAATTCTATCCTTTAATTCAACCAATTTTTGATGGTCATTATGAGTGAAAAATAATTTGATGGCACTTAAATCTTCCATTGCAGCAAAGTCAACAATTTCATTAGGATAATTCATTACCGTTTGAAAACTGTTCAGCTTTTTATTTACTTTATTGGATTGCCAAACTTTCTCTTTGAACAATACGGTTGTAAACTCTGGACTGATGTCTAAATCCAAAACTGATTTTATATCATCACTTTTTATATCAAATGAATAAAGTAGTTCTTTTTCAGGTGAATGAATCCGGGCACCGTTTGATGTAACCAAATAAACTGGACACCCCAAGTCTTCCACAATAGGCAATGCATCGAGATGATGACGGCCAGTAGCGACAATTATCAAATAATTCTCGCTGTGAAGTTGTTGAAAAATAGCTTTGGTAAATGGGGAAATTTGGTGTTCATTGTTGAGTAATGTTCCGTCTAAATCACTTATTATTACTTTAATCTTTTCTTTTTTACTCATATTTTAATCTCCATTTTAAGAAAGGCAAATTTATTCTATTCTGAAGAGATTAGCAAAGGAAAAACTCCAAAGCATTTCGATAAAGAATACTATTCGGCCTCATCTGGGGTCGAATAGTATTTAATATCAATTTCCATAAATACTTAAATGCACTGAAGTTGTTTGTAATTTCCAAAAATCTAATCGTTATTTTCAATCTGTTTGTAGGCATCTATTACTTTTTTGACTAATCTGTGGCGAACAATATCCTTGTCGTCAAGGTAAACAATCCCAATTCCTTCAACATCTTTCAAAACTAAAATTGCTTCTTTTAATCCGGAAATTGTTCTTCGAGGTAAATCGACTTGTCCTGGATCGCCAGTAATCATGAACTTGGCGCTTTTCCCCATACGAGTCAGGAACATTTTCATTTGGGAATGTGTCGTGTTCTGGGCTTCGTCAAGGATTACAAAGGCATTGTCTAAGGTTCTCCCACGCATAAATGCCAAAGGTGCAATCTGAATAATTCCCTTTAAAATATAATCTTCTAATTTTTCATTAGGCAACATATCACGCAAAGCATCATACAAAGGTTGCATATACGGATCTAGTTTTTCCTTCATATCACCCGGAAGAAACCCGAGATTTTCCCCTGCTTCAACCGCTGGTCGAGTTAAAATAATCCGTTTGACTTGTTTTTCTTTCAAAGCTTTTACCGCCATAGCAACACCGGTGTAGGTTTTCCCTGTTCCTGCTGGCCCTACGGCAAAAACCATATCGTTAGTGTTCATCATATCAACCAACAATTGTTGGTTTGGCGTCATGGCTTTGATGATTTTCCCACCCACGCCGTGTACCAATATTTTGTCGTGACCAAAAGATTTAGCATCTTCCTGTGCCGTACTTTGAATTACGCGTTCTATAACATTATTATCAATGTTGTTATAACGGGTAAAATGAAGCATCAACCGGTTGAAACGATTTTCAAATTCATCTAAGACTTCTTTTTCGCCAAAAGCCTTCAGGGTGGTTCCTCGGGCTACAATTTTCAATTTGGGATAGTACTTTTTAATCATTTCAAGATGAGTGTCTTGAGCGCCCCAAAAATCTTTTGGAGCGATGTCTATGAGCTCGATGATTCTTTCGTTCAAATGGAATAGTTTAAATTATTAATTAATCGCTGATAATTATTAGCTTTGCATTTCTCAAATTTAATAAGTTTTAAGTTTAGTTTCCTTTTTATTTATAAACAATTTTATGTCAATAATTACCCTTACCACCGATTACGGCTTGAAAGACCACTTTGTTGGTGCATTGAAAGGGAAAATTTTATCGGAATATCCCGAAGCCTCGATTATTGATATATCGCATCATATTGACGCATTCAACACAGTTGAAGCCAGTTACATTATTGGAGCTTCGTATTCCAGTTTTCCAAAAGGCACCGTGCATCTCATTGGTGTAGATATGGAATCCAACAAAGAAAACCAACATATTGTGATGCAATGGAACGATCATTATTTTATTGCCGCCGATAATGGGATTTTGAGTATGCTTTCGCAAAAAATTGTTCCTCAAAAAATAGTTACCATCAATATTCACGATCGTTTACCGAGTGACGCCACCGATTTGGATGTTTTCGTTAAAGTCGCTTGTCATATAGCCAAAGGTGGTTTGCTGAACGTTATTGGCAAAGAAATAAAAGCCATGAAACAAGTCACCGATTTACAGGCTGTTGCCGCCAATGACGGGAGTTCGATAAAAGGATATGTGATTTATATTGATCATTTTGGGAATGTGGTGACCAATATTTCGAAAAAACAATTTCTGGAAATTGCCAAAGGAAGACCGTACGAAATTGTCTTGAGAACCAAAAATATCAAAACCATTTTGCCCAATTATTCCGCAATTGCGAGTTCCGATAAATATCCAATTAAATATTATGAAGGCGAAAAATTAGCCATTTTCAATGAAGCCGGTTTTCTGGAAATTGCCATTTTTAGAAGTAATCCGTCGAAAGTTGGTTCTGCAAATAGCTTGTTGGGATTGAATTATAGGGATAATATAACGATAAAATTTGTTTAAACAATGTTCATACGAATAGTAAAAATGTCCTTCGCCGAAGAAAATATTCCTGCTTTTTTGGAGAATTTCGAAATAATAAAAGACAAAATACGAAATGCTAAAGGAAACCGTTTATTGGAATTGTATCAGGACAAAACCAACAAATGTATTTTCTTTACCTACAGTTATTGGGAAGCAGAAGAAGACTTGGAAAATTATAGAAAATCGGAACTTTTTAGCGAAGTTTGGACATTTACAAAGCAATTATTCAATGACAAACCCGAAGCTTGGAGCGTTGATAAATTAATGAGTTTGGAATAAATTTAAAAGCATCTCGACTGCGCTCGATGTGACAAAATAAAAAACTTTGCGACTTAGCGTCTTAGTGGCAAAAAAAAACAATTAATAACTGGAATGAGATTGCTTCGTTCCTCGCAATGACAGTATGAAATCAATAGTATTTAGAGAAATAAAATCCTTTTTTGGTTCGCCAATTGGTTATTTGGTCATTGCCGTTTTCCTGATTGGGAATGGCTTATTCCTTTGGGTTTTCGAAGGAGAATATAATATTTTGAACAGCGGTTTTGCTGATTTGAGTCCGTTTTTTACTTTGGCTCCGTGGATTCTGATTTTCTTGATTCCTGCCGTTACCATGCGCAGTTTTTCGGATGAAAAAAAGCAGGGAACATTGGAATTATTATTGACAAAACCCTTGAGTATTTGGCAAATCGTCAACGGAAAATTTCTGGGTTCGATGTTGTTAATCGTTATGGCAATTATCCCGACATTCATTTATGTTTGGGTAATTTCTGGTTTAGGTTCGCCTGAAGGAAACATAGATATGGGCAGTACAATGGGATCCTATTTTGGATTACTATTTCTGATTGCAGGGTATTCCGCGATTGGAATCTATACTTCTACTCTATCCGAAAATCAAATTGTTGCTTTTATTGTAGCTGTGTTTTTATGTTTCTTTTTTTACTTTGGATTCGAAAGTGTGGCAACGATTATTCCTAGTTTTCAAGGTTTAATTTTAGCTTTTGGAATGCAGGATCATTTCAAAAGTATGGGGCGAGGCGTGATTGACACTCGGGACATCATCTATTTTGTGAGCATCACCTTCTTGTTTCTTTCGTTTACAGTTTATAATCTAAAATCCATTAAATCGTAATGACGACTTCCAATAAAAACAACTTGAAATCTTTACTGGGTATTATTACGTTTGTACTGTTTTTGAACGTATTAAGCAACGGGTTTTTCCATCGTTTTGATTTAACCAAGGACAAAAGATACACGCTTTCGACCGCTTCATTGAATATCATCAAGCAAGTGCAAAGTCCGTTATATGTAAAAATCTATTTACAAGGTGATTTACCTTCTGAGTTCAAGCGATTGCAAAGCGAAACCCGAGATTTATTGGAAGAATTTCAAGCCTATAACAAAAATATTGTTTTCGAATTTGTTGATCCTTTGGGAAACAAAGACGAAAGTATGGACAACATCAAGGAGTTGTATCGAAAAGGGCTTACGCCAATAAACATCACCGTTGACGACAAAGGAAAACAATCACAGGCAATCGTTTTTCCTTGGGCAATTGCGGTTTACAATAACAAAGAAGTCAATATTCCATTATTGAAAAATATAATGGGCGCTTCTACAACCCAAAAAGTAATTGGCTCGGTGCAGCATCTGGAATATTCCATTGCCGATGCCATCAACAAAATCACGAAAGAAAAGCAGAAGAAAATAGCCGTAATCAAAGGAAATGGTGAACTTCAGGACGTTCAGATTGCCAAATTCTTAATACAGGTTCGGGAAAGTTACCACATTGGGCCTTTTACTTTGGATTCGGTGGCACGAAACCCAATGGGAAGTTTGGAAGCTTTGCAAAAATACGACTTGGCAATTATTGCAAAACCAACAGAAACGTTCACGGATTCCGAGAAACAAGTTTTGGATCAATTTATCACCAATGGTGGAAAAACTTTGTGGCTAGTTGACCAAGTGAATATGGAAATGGACAGTTTATACAATGATTCGGGTGCTACTTTAGCTTTTCCGAGAGATTTGAATTTGAATGATATGTTCTTCAAATATGGGTTTCGAATTAATCCTGATTTGGTTAAGGATGAACAAGGAAGTCCAATAAAATTAGCGACTGGAGATCCTGGAAGTTCTGCCCAATTTCAGGAATTCAATTGGAAATTTGCCCCTCAGGTATATCCAATCAGCAAGCATCCCATCGTGAAAAATCTGGGCGGAATTAAGTTTGATTTTGCCAATCCCATTGATACTTTAAAGAACGGAATCAAGAAAACCGTGCTGTTGCAATCATCCCAATATTCGAAGAAAATAGGTTCTCCGGTCGAAATCAATTTGAATAGTGTTGCCGAAGAAACTTCGCCAAGCGATTATTTAAATAAAGGTAATATTCCGCTTTCGGTTTTACTGGAAGGTTCGTTTCATTCGGCGTTTGAAAATCGAGTATTGCCTTTTGACCAAAAAACATTTGAAGCCAAAGGAAAGGAAAATAAAATGATTGTGATTTCGGACGGAGATTTGATTAGAAACCAATTGGATAAAAACTTTCAACCCGTTGAATTGGGATACGACCAACGTTCCGGAAACTTATATGACAACAAGGATTTCCTGATGAATTGCGTCAATTATTTACTCGATGACAATGGACTTATTAACATTCGAAGCAAGGATCTCGATTTACCTTTATTGGATAAAGAAAAAGTTTATGAAAATTACACTTACACACAAATCCTAACTATCGGACTTCCAATCTTTATTTTAGCACTTTTTGGTCTTGTTTTTACCTTCCTTAGAAAAAGAAAATACGCAAAGTAATGTTAATAAAAAAAGTTTTATTCTTAAGATAGTTTACGATATATTTGTAGACCGTATTGTATTTTGAATATAATGACAAAGTAAATACAAAAAATAAAACAAAACAGATGAAATCGCCATATTTCAAAAAGCTAATCATTATGCTATATGGCGATACCATATTCCGATAAAAAACAAATATAATCTTCATATGAAATTTATAGTATCGAGTTCTTACTTATTAAAACAACTACAAGTTTTAGGCAACGTTATCAACAGTAGTAATACTTTGCCTATTTTAGATAATTTCTTATTTGAATTAGACCACAAAGCCTTGACCGTTTCTGCATCTGATTTAGAAACTACAATGTCAGCCACTTTAGACATCGATTCTACAAGCATAGGAAGCGTTGCTGTTCCTGCAAAATTGCTTTTGGAAATTCTTAAAACCTTTCCGGAACAACCGTTAACTTTCACTGTAGAAGAAAACAGCACTATAGAAATTAGTTCAAACTCTGGAAAATATGCTTTGGCTTATGCTCCTGGAGAAGAGTTTCCAAAATCTGTGAACTTGGACGAGCCTTCAGTAACTTTAGTTCCTGCCGATGTTTTGGCAACAGCCATAAGCAAAACAATATTTGCTGCAGGAAACGATGATTTACGTCCGGTTATGTCTGGGGTTTTCTTCCAATTTTCTCCACAAGGATTGACTTTTGTAGCCACTGACGCTCACAAATTAGTGAAATATGCACGAACTGATGTAACGGCTTCGCAAGTTGCCGATTTCATAATGCCAAAGAAACCTTTGACTATTTTGAAAAACATTCTTGGTGCTTCGGATGCGGAAGTTAAGATTGAATACAACGATTCGAATGCGACTTTTTCTTTCGACAATTACATTTTGATGTGTCGCTTGATTGACGGAAAATATCCAAACTATGAAGCGGTAATTCCTAAAGAAAATCCAAACAAGTTAATGATTGACCGTTCCCAGTTCTTGAGTTCTGTTCGTCGTGTTGCGATTTTCTCCAACAAAACTACTCACCAAATTCGTTTGAAAATAGCTGGTGCAGAATTGAATATATCAGCTGAAGATATTGATTACTCCAACAAAGCCGAAGAACGATTGACTTGTGATTATCAAGGTGACGATATGCAAATTGGGTACAATTCCCGTTTCCTTACCGAAATGTTGACCAACTTACAATCGGATATGATTATGCTTGAAATGTCATTGCCTAACAGAGCCGGAATCCTGACTCCTGTTGATGGATTAGAGGAAGGCGAAACTGTAACTATGCTGGTAATGCCAGTAATGCTAAATAATTAAACTAACTAACCAAAACCAAACCATTTTATCTAAAAAAGCCGACCTAATTTATTGGGACGGCTTTTTTTTGTTTATTCGTGTATCGCCAGAACCGGAATGTCTAACCTATTCGAAAATTTCTGGGTTAAACTAGGTTTAAACAATTCAACGAAAAAGTTTCTTTTATAAGTAAGCATTGCCAGTACATCAATATCTATAAATAAAACGAAATCCAGAATGGTATCCTCCACATTATCGCTTGGAATTATAGAAAATACAACTGGTTCATCTTTAAATTCCTCTTCCCAATGTTTTATGGTTGCATCTGAAACATCGGAATTATTGGTTTTCACATACAAACACCTCACTTTGGCATTCATTTTTTTGGCAATTTGCAATACATCTTTCAGCGCCTTTTTATCTTTAGTTCTATAACGGGTAGTAAAGCCAATAGTTTCTATTTTTTTGAATTTTGCTTCTAGAGGAACGCTCAACACTGGAACATCGACTGCGGTTAAAACATTGCCGGTATTTGTTCCCAAGAAAAAGGCTTCCCATCCCGTTGCTCCTGAAGTTCCCATGACAATAAAATCAATTTTTTCTTCCTTGATTGCTTTTTTAATATTATAAAGCAAACTGCCATCCATCAATCTGTGGCTCATTTTTATATGATCCAGATTTCGTTCTTCGGCAATGGTGCGAAGCTTTGGAATTTCATCTTTAAACATATCAAATTGCGATAACTGAAGGGAATCAAAAATGACATTATAATTCTCTGGAAAAAACTGGTTGTCATAAACAGGGAGTTCGAATGTGTGCAATAAAATCAATTCTCCTTGAACAATTTTTGCAAATTCCAAAGCGTGAATAAAAGCATTAGTTGCAACTTCGGAAAAATCGGTGGGAAACAAAATTTTTTTCATTTTTATGAAGTTTAAGTTATTTCATATGTAGATAATATTCTAATAATTGATTCTCCAGTTCGCAAGCTCGGGTTGCATATAACACCTTTCACATTTAAATTACAATCCCTTATGCTCATTTCATACCATAAAGGTAAACAAAAAAAATAAATTAACAATGCTAATTATCAGATGTTTATGATAAAATTAATTATAAACAAAACACTGTCTTGATTTTAAAATTGATACTAATTTAGATTTAGTAACTTTGTACCCAAGAACAAAAAAAATGCTGTACAACGATTCTATTGTGGCACTAGCCACGCCTTCAGGAGCAGGAGCAATTGCAATAATTCGGATATCCGGAGAGAATGCCATTACTATTGGAAATTCTGTTTTTAAATCTATCAAAGGAAAGGATTTGACAAAACAAAAGTCACATACCTTACACCTGGGTCACATTATTGATAATCAAAAAATACTGGACGAAGTTTTGGTCTCCATTTTCAAGGGACCCCATTCTTATACTGGCGAAAATACCATCGAAATTTCCTGCCATGGTTCTACTTATATTCAGCAGCAAATTATTCAATTACTGCTTCGAAAAGGATGCCGAATGGCAAACCCGGGAGAATTTACCCTGAGAGCCTTTTTAAACGGCAAACTCGATTTATCACAAGCCGAAGCTGTTGCCGATTTAATTTCGTCCGACAATGAAGCTTCACACCAAATTGCGATGCAGCAAATGCGCGGTGGTTTCTCTAATGAAATTGCCAAACTACGCGAAGAGTTATTGAATTTTGCTTCGTTAATCGAACTCGAACTAGACTTTGCAGAAGAAGATGTTGAATTTGCAGACAGAACCCAATTTCACGAATTATTAAATAGAATTGAGTTTGTGTTGAAACGCCTGATTGATTCTTTCGCCGTGGGTAATGTTATCAAAAACGGTATTCCCGTGGCTATTGTGGGTGAACCCAATGTGGGAAAATCTACTTTACTAAATGCTTTGCTTAACGAAGAACGCGCCATCGTTTCGCACATTGCGGGAACCACCCGGGATACGATTGAGGATGAATTGGTTATTGGCGGCATTGGCTTTCGATTCATTGATACGGCAGGAATCAGGGAAACTGTTGATGTTGTGGAAAGCATTGGCATTAGAAAGACTTTCGAAAAAATAGAACAAGCTCAGGTTGTTTTATATTTGGTTGATGGTTCTCTATTGTCGGTTGATGGAAAATTAGAAACTTTACTTCTAGAAGTTGGAAAAACCAGAAACCAGTTTTCCCAAAAACCAATTTTAGTGATTATCAATAAAATGGATTTAATTTTACCAGAAAATGTATCTATTATCGATAAAAAACTAACAACCAACAACCAACAACTAACAACCATTTATATTTCGGCCAAAGAAAATATTGGAGTTGAGGAGTTGAAAAACCAGTTACTTTCGTTTGTAAATACGGGCGCTTTGAGGAATAATGAAACCATCGTTACCAATACGCGTCATTATGATTCCTTGCTAAAAGCCTTGGACGAAATCCAGAAAGTAAAATACGGTTTGCAAACTAATCTTTCCAGCGATTTAATGGCGATTGATATCAAAGAAGCTTTATATCATTTTGGAATGATTACGGGGCAAGTAACCAATGATGAACTTTTGGGAAATATATTTGCTAACTTCTGTATCGGGAAGTAATTATCATTCTCTTCTTTGTTAACCCCTTATTTTTGTTGATGTTACGCTAAACATTCTTCTCTTTTTTGTTGCCCATAATCTCTTTTTGTGGTATATTTGTTGCTCAGTTGTTGCCCAATGTACGTTTTTGTTGCCCAAATCAAGCTGGCAACAACCTTGGCCAAATGATGCTACATATTGCTACATTTCGCTACATAATGCTACATTTCGCTACATAACATTTGTATTATGAGTAGTAATATGGCTATCCCGAAAACCTGTATTTATTGTGGCAAAGCCTATATCGCTAAAACCACTTTAACCCGTTATTGTTGCCTAAAATGCAATTCCAGACATTGGAAGCAAAAAGCCAAGGAAGAGAAAATTCAAAACTCTTTAATCGGGCAACAGCAAACGATGCAAAGTCAGCAAACCTTACACTCTACAAACCCAGCCTCTTTACAGTCAAAAAACTATTTATGTGTTCAAGATGCAGCCGAACTAATTGGCGTTAGCAGATGGACAATAAACAGGATGATTAAGCGTGGTGATTTGATAATTCACAAGTTTGGCAGGAAGAAAATAATTGAGCGTTCACAAATTGATAAACTTTTTAATTGATGGCATTATGAAAGTAACTTTAAGACAAAGACAGAAAGGCAACAAAATTAGCTTGTATCTTGATTATTATAATAACGGTAAACGAGATTATGAATATTTGAACTTGTACCTCATCCCGGAACCTGAAAAAGGAAAATTAACTTTCGCTCAAAAAACCGAAAATAGTAAAATACTTTCTCTTGCCGAGAGCATCCGTTCTAAAAAACATTTAGAAATACAAAACGGAATGTATGGTTTCAATGATAAAGAAAAATTAAAAGGATTCTTCATTATCTATATGGATACATTAGCCGAAATGAGATTAGCAAGCAAAGGCAACTATGACAACTGGGATAGTACAATTAAACATTTAAGAAAGCATTGTCCTAGAGATATTTCATTTGGTCAATTGGATAGCAAGTTCGTTGAAGGCTTCAAAGAGTACTTAACCAAAACAGCCAAAACACCAGGAGATAAACTATTATCCGCTAATTCAGCTCAATCTTATTTCAACAAATTTAGAGCTGCTTTAAAACAAGCTGTAAAAGATGGCATCATAAGAACCAATCCAGCCGAACAAGTCGACGGTTTGCCTCAAGGAGACAGCGAAAGAGAGTTTCTAACATACGAGGAGTTACAAAGTGTTGTCAAGTATGATTGTGAAATTCCTATCCTTAAAACAGCTTTCATTTTTAGTTGTATGTCGGGATTAAGATGGTCCGACCTTAACAAAATGGTTTGGTCAGAAGTGCAGCATTCAGATGATTATGGTTGGTACATACGTTTCAGACAGAAGAAAACCAAAGGAGCTGAAACTTTACCCATATCAGATCAAGCTCGTGATTTAATGGGAGAAATGGACGAACCCACAGAAAGAGTTTTCAAAGGATTAAAATACAGTGCCTGGCACAACTTAAAATTACAACAATGGGTAATGAAAGCAGGAATAAGTAAAACGATTACATTTCATTGTGCAAGACATACCTATGCAACCTTGCAATTAACGCTAGGAACTGATATATTTACGGTATCTAAATTATTAGGACACAAAGACATACGCACAACACAAGTCTACGCCAAAATAATTGACGAAAAGAAAAAAGAAGCTGCTAGTAAAATTCATTTACAATTTTAATAAAAGAATATGAGTGAAGACAAAGTACCCGAGAAAGATTTTAAAGGCGATGATGTTATTAATTATAAATCGGATTGGGCTGAGATAAGAAAATCTGAATTCACCTATGTCTTTCATTACTATGATGAAAAGATAAAACACTATTTTCCACACTTCCGTTTGTTTAGTTCTATTAAGAAGGAAATGAAAAAAGCAAAAAAGGATGCTGAATTTTTTAAGAGAAAGCTTTATTGGACACCTGATCACCCCCCTTATGATTTTTATATCCAATTTCATAATTGGCAACTGTTATTGCTATCAGATTTCTTTAAAGAGGTGTTTGAAGAACGTGCTTTTCAATACGGTCATCATCCAAATCACAAATATTTCAATGTTATCCTGCCTAAGTCAAAGCACGACGAGATAATGAACTGTATTAATGACTTTGAATTGTTATCCATTAGGGATTTATTATTCGAAGTGATTTCTATTGCACAGAATAATTATGTCGAACATATTGCTTTTTGGGAGCAGCCTGAAATGCAGAAATTAGTTTCAAGTGCTGAAAAAGAAACACAGAAAGTTATTTCCGTTTTAGATAAATTTGATAAAAAAGATCGAGAACATTTTACTGCAAAGTCAAAACCACTACCCGACTTATTACATATCAATTTTGTTTTCGCTGATGGTACAATAAAAATAGAACATAGCTGGCTTGCCAAAGAGTTTATCAAACATTTCAAAAGTCATTATGATAATTTACAATATAAGAATTGGAGATTTGATTTAGCGCGTTATCCTGACCGCTTTGAAGAAAACTATAAAAAACAGCAGTTTAAATACAATCTTACTAAGTCTTTATATAACCTTTTTACCGTAGCAAAGTTTTTCCCTGTTACCAAATCAAACCCAACTCCAAATAAACTAATGCTTTGCATTGCAAAAATATTAGAATTTTGCTTAATTCCAGTTGCTACTGAAGGCGAACTCGATGAAAATAAAATCAAGACCATTAGAAATTGGCTAAAACGAAATGAGCTGAAGACTGAAACAAATTTTGCAGAAATTACTCCAAATAAAGCAAGGTTACTAAAATATTTTGAACCAGAATTTGTAAACGTAACGGATAAGATAAAAAGAGTTGATGCAATTAATTTAGGGTACTTTATAGGGAAGCGTTTCAAAATAGAAAACCTTACGCCAGATCTTATTCATATTGCTCAGGCGCTTAGAGAAGTAAACAGTCATATTGGACACCAAATGTTTATGGGTGGTGATATAAAAAGGGAAACGTTTGATGAATTTGATAACTTCAAAACACTAGTCAAAGGTGTAAGGTGCAAAAAGAAAGTAACTTCGATAAAATTTAAATTAGAGGGTGATGATAAAGAATATGAATTACAGCAACGACTTCCACTATACATTATCGAAGAAGCAATTAAAGAATATTCAGAAAACCAACAAGTCGAAGTAGATACTGACCTTATAAAAACCAAAGTAACTAGGACAGGAGAAGGAAGTTTTAGTATTGAAAAAGGAAAACAATTTGCTCAGCCTAATGAACGCTTTATGGTTCGCTTTGTAAAAGCCTTTTACGATTACTTACTAAAAGAAGCACCTATGGGAGAAAATCATTCTTTTCCTTCATTAAAATACTATCCCATCATAGCAATTATGCTTAAACAAACGTGGCTTTTTTACCATCTACGTGACTCAGAAGAGTTTGTCATTGCTAAAGTTAAACAATGGCACAAACTATCACATACTGCGTAAAGTTCTTCTTTCTCTTGCTATTATATTTAATTTAATTTAACCGTAACACATTGATTTTCAATAGGAACAAAAGTTCATCAAAATGGGCTTTTACTGTTCCTGTCCACTCTATTCCTTTATTTGACCTTTGTATTATAATCATCAAAAAAACCTGTGCCTTGGTTTTTTAAGATGATTAAAAGGCACAATTATCAGCTTTTAATAATACAAAAAAACAAAAAAAAATGGACCAAGAAATTATCATTCAGAAACTGGCTAACATCGAAACGATGTTACAACAGCAGAACCTTTTAAGAAAAGACGTTCTAAACCTCAACGAAGCCTGTTCGTATTTAGATATAAGTGCTTCGCACTTGTATAAAATGACAAGCCAAAAATTAATCCCTCACTTTTGCCCCCAAGGCAAAAAATTGTACTTCAATCGTACTCAATTAGACGAATGGCTTCAACGCAACCGTCAAGACAGTGCCGACGAAATTGAAACTATGGCTGCTAATTATTTATTAACTCATAAAAGAAAGTAAAATGCCATACTACACCCCCACGGAAGAAATGTTAGAAAAAATCCATTCTCGTATTAGTGAATTGGCTTTGAATGTAAAAACAAAGCAGCACTTGGAACCTGAAGATGTTTTTTTTGATAGTCAGGAATTTATGCTATTAATGAACATTAGCAAAAGAACTGCTCAGCAATGGAGAGACAATAAAGTAATTGGCTTTTCCCAAATTGGCAATAAAATATACTATCGCCTCTGCGACATTCAAGAACTCTTGAAAGAAAACTATAATATTAAAAAAGAACAGTGATGGGATGTGTAAGCAAAGAAGAAATATTGGACAAAATTACCAGTTATGATATTTTTAATTATTATTTACAACCCTATCACAATTCAAGTAATTTATTAGCGGCAAAAAACATTAGCAATCCATTTTTAGCCGAAAAACAAGAAACACCATCTTTTAATATTTTTCCTTCAATGACTTCAAACGAATGGAGATACAAGGATTTTGCAACAGGTGATGATGGCAGTTGTTTTGATTTGACTATGAAACTTTTTAATCTTTCTTTCCCAGAAACATTAGAAAAAATTAATTCAGACTTTACCCTGATGCTTGATGCAGAAAACAAGCCAATTAAATCAGTCGAACAGATCAAACAAGTACCTCCCAAATATGTGGCAAAACAAAGACCTTTTACCGAAGCTGAATTAAGTTTTTGGCTTAAGTACGGCATAGATGCTGAAACATTAAAAAGGTTCAATGTGTCAAGCTTGGAAGAATTTAGTTCAACAAGCAATACAGGAAATCCCTACACATTAAAAAGCAGTCCAAATAAATTCATTTTTGCTTATGAAAATGACAATTGGATAAAGTTGTATAAACCTTTAGACGAGAAAAAATATAAGTTTCAATATTTGGGAACTAAAGAGCCAGGATATATTTTTGGTTGGAAACAACTACCGGAGAAAGGCGAAAAACTTATTGTTACCGGAGGCGAAAAAGATGTGATGTCATTATCTGCAAAAGGGTTCAATGCAATTACGCTCAACAGTGAAACAGCCACTTTAGACAAAAAAATTGTCAATGAATTAAAGCTTCGCTTCAATCAAATAATAGTTTTATACGACAATGACGAAACAGGTCTAAAACAATCCAACATTTTAGCAATTACTCACGGTTTACATCGATTGCTTTTACCAACCTTGCAAAACAATGGCAAAGATATTTCAGACTATTTCGCCAATGGCGAAACCATTAAAGGGTTTAATGATTTGCTTTTAACTGCATTTCAAACTCCAGCTCCAGTAGAACTATATATTGATAAATCGGTTTATAATGCAGTTGAATTATTAGCAAGAGGCGAAGTAGAACAAAAATACTTGATGGAGCCTATTTTTCCGCAAAAAGGTTCGGCGGTTTTAGCAGGAAAACCAGATACAGGAAAAAGCCAATTCGCAAGACAACTTTGTATTCAGGTGGCATTAGGAGAAAAAACATTCCTCGATTTTGAACTTCATCCATTACACAACCGATCTATTTATGTAGCAACTGAAGACAACGAAGATGCAACCCGTTTTTTAATAAACAAACAATTTCAAGGACTGGATAAAGATCCAACTCAAAATCTGCGTTTCATTTTTGCCGACACGATGAATCAGGAAGAAATAATAAAAAACCTCAACGAGCAATTAACTTTAGAATCAGTCGATTTAGTAGTCATAGATAGCTTTGGTGATATATTTCAAGGAAATGACAGTAATAATAATATTGCAATGCGAAACACGGTTAAAACCTTTGACAAAATTGGAAAAGAGCACAATTGTTTAATCCTTTTTGTACATCATATCAACAAAGCTGCTTATAGAGTGGCTCCAGGTCAGGAACACATCCAAGGAGGCGCAGGCTTAGTTCAAAAGGTACGCTTGGCTATTGTGTTATCTGAAGGCGCTGGTAATACAAGATATTTCACGGTAGTAAAAGGCAATTATTGTCCGAAGATGTATAAAGAAAACTCTTTAGAATTACACTTTTCAGAAGAAACCTTTTTATTTACCAATACCGGAATAATGATTCCAACTTCTGAATTAGGCACCCAACCCGATACCTTTAAAAAAGAAGAAAAAATTAACGAGATTGAAAATATCGCAAAGAACGTTTTCCAAGATAAAATTTATGTTCATAAAGATTATTTAAGACGCTATTGTGATGTTACGGGTAAAGGGCCTGCTGACGCAAACAGGAAACTAAAAATATTCAAGGACACTGGGATTATTGTTGAATGTCAGGGAGGGTATCGTTTAGATCTTCCAAATAACAATGAAGTTATAAATAGTATCGAGAATAACGAGGATAACAACGGGATTGATTTTTAGTATCAGGTATCACGGTATCATTTACCCTAGGGTTTTGATACCGTGATACCTGATACCTATTATAGTTTATCCCTCATTTTTTTTAACCAAGCATCATAAAAAGGTCTATCATTATTGATTTCATTTTCAAACCACTCAGAACACACCCAAAATAATTCACCTAATATCCTAACTGGATCTTTCCAATATCTTTTTGGTTTTTTTGTTTCAGAAATTAATACCTTTTTTAAAAATGGATGTAGAATCCCAAATGTGTCTTTTGAATAAACTGCTCTTTGAAGTCTTGCTAATTCATCTCTGTCAATAGCTGTAATTACTTCTTTAAGTGTCTTTCTTACATATTTTCCGATAGGTAATTTGCTGTCAGGAAGATATTCAAATTCTTTGCTGCTTTTTATGTTTTCAACAACTGTATTACTTTTTTCTTTAAATTCTAAAATTTCATCTGAGATTGTATTTATTATTTCTAATATTTCTACGTAACTGTCGGTATCGCCAATTTTTACTTTGTCTCCAATATATTTGCCTAAAATTGAATTTGACAATGGAGCTTTGTTGTAAATCTTCTGCACTCCATTTATTATTTCCATTTTTTGAGGATGATAGTCCACTAATTGAATAGTTAATAATTTATCATTATTCAAGTATTTTAATTTAACAATACTTTGCAATTCAACTTTTGAATCAAAAAGGGTATAAGAGGATTCGTTTCTATTTGTAGATTTGATTTTATTAATATATGTAATTTTAGGTTCAACCTTATTTTCTTTTTCAACTTTTTTTGGTAAAAATTGATTTAAGACAGACCATTCTTGATCATAATAATTATTATCTATAGCTTTACCATTAGCCGTGAAGCTATGAAAAACTAAACGGTTTATATCCTCTAAAATGTCCAACGGTAAAATCTTATATTCTATCTTTTCAAAATCATTATAAATAACTTTATAACCCTGTAATTGAAGTTGTTCTCGACTTGAAATATTTTCTGTTAAATGAGCTTTAAATTTTCTTACTCCATTTTCGATGAAATTAATTCCAATAATTTTTTCAGATTCAATGATTTTTAAATATGATATTTCATCATTTTTGTTCAAGCCATTCATATAGTCTTTCCCTATTTTTTTTGAAAGTAAAACAGAAACATAGAGTTTGTTTATGTGACCAGAAGCGTAACACTGTAATAAAAAACCATCGGTGTGACTTGATTTTATTGGAATTACAAAATCAGCTTCTAACGGCTCATTATTGGTCATAATATATTTTCCAGACTTGTACAAATTGAAATACCTAAGTATATAATTACCAGTTGAAACACTATTTGATTGTTCTTTTTGGAGTATTATTTCATCCTCAAGGAAATCAGAAATTATATATTCTGTAGAAGTATTATCAATAGATTCAATTGATGTAGGAAAGGCATTAACATCTTCGCTTATAGTTTCTGATAAAGTAAATATTTCAACAGGTTTCTTTTCCTGTATTTTAGGAATCATTTTCCAAAGAGGTTCTAACGCTTTTATTCTATTGGTATAATATTCATATCCTCTAACACGGAAGAATTGCCAACCACAACGTTCAAGTATCTTTTGGCGCATCAAATCATTTTGATACTGCTCAGCTCCGTGCCATTTATCACCATCACATTCTATTGCAATTTTAGTTCCATCAGGGAATAATGCTACTAAGTCAATTCTATACCGCCCTTTAGCAACTTCATATTGAGGAATGACACTAAAATTATTTCTAACAATGTCATTGTATACATCAACTTCAAACCAACTATCAAATGGATCGGGTTGTGTTCCAAGACCTCTTTCCAATGGTGAACTTAGGATTGGCTGTTTAGAATTATAATTCTTAAAATGGTCTAATAATTTATATCTCAAATCATTAGTGTTGCTCAAATCTTCTAATTGAATGGAATGAAAAAGCCAAATCTGCTCTTTTGCCCTGCTTACTGCTACATTAAAACGCCTTTCATCTTCGGGTCTAACTCGAGCATTACCAATGTGATTATGAGCACTGATAAGGCTTAAGAATATAATATCTCTTTCATCTCCTTGAAAAGATGCCGAATTGCCACATAAAATTTTTCTTTTAAAATATTCTTGCTCCCCAATTTTCTTCAACAAGAGATTCTCAATTTGATTGGATTGTTGATTGCCCTGGAGTGTAATAATTCCAAAGGTTTTTCCATTATATCTTTCATCTTCAATAAGCTTAGCGATAGTTTCAGCAATCTCATATGCTTCTGGGGCATTTATTATATAGGCATACTTACCCTCAACATAACCGTTTGCACAAAAAACTGATTTAAGAGGCTCAAGTCTATTTTCAGAATACTGTTTTAAAGGATAGAGTCCTTTACCACTAGGGGCATAAAAATGTTTATTGCAAAATTCAATAATTTCAGGCATACACCTAAAATGTTCTTGAAGAACGGTCATTCCATCACAGAAAACCTTCGCAAAATCAAAGAAACTAAATGCTGGATGAAAACAATTCTTAAATTCAAAATCCCCCAAATACTTTTCGATGTGTGGGGTCATTTTATCAATATCAACACCTACATTCTCAGGTGCAATTTGCTTGTCATCGCCTACAATAATTATATTTTTTGATATATAGAGAAGAAAAATTGCATCTGGTCCTAACTGACTCGCTTCATCAATGATAACATAATCATACATTCCTTGTTCTGGAATTATTGATTCAGCAACTTTTTGAAAGTCCATAATCCAACAGGGTACAGAATCTTTGCACTTCTCCATTTGTTTTTGAACATCCTTTTGAAATTTTGTAGCTTTTTTTCCTTTACCTCTGGCTTTTATTGCAAATTGGGCAAAAGCATTCAAGTGTTGTCGGAGACTTTTATCTTCATCAAGACCTTTTAAAACTTCAGCCCAAGCCATTTTTGAACCAAGTTGAGCAATGAGTTTTCGTTCTTTATTTTCTAACTCATTTAAATCAAGGATTAATTGTTGCTCATAATCAACATCCATAAGTCTGTTGATTTCCTTTTGAGCATTCCTATATAAAATAGCATTTTCTAATTCTTGAATATTATTCTTAACAAAACTATCTGATTGAATAGAATCTAACATTAATGGAAGATGCTTTTCAACCCTGCCTTTTATTAAAATATAATTTTGATATTGATTTTTATTAATATCTAACTTCTCAATTTTCTTTAGTGTTTCACCGTATGATTTGTAATTAATATCTTTAAAATCTTCTAAAACATTCTCTTTTATTGGATGTTGATTAATATTATTTAGATGAAATTCAGCCTCATTAAATATTTTTCTGAACACTTCAATTTGCTTTAGTAAATTATTGTACTCGGATTCAATAATTAATTTCTCCAAATTTCTTATTTCAAACGGATTAATTTTAAGGTTTGAAAATAATTCAATATCCTTCCTAAGTGCTTCTGATTGATCAATTATTTTTAATAACTTAGACACTTCAGAGTGAATGTGCTTGTAGTAGTTAAACTTATTTAACAATGAATTTACTTCTGGAATTTCTTTAGCCCACAATTCAGAGAGTTCAAGTAAATCCTGCTGAATGGCAATATCTCTTAGAACAATTTCAAATTCTTCTATAGTGTCACAAGGACTCCCATTTACTCTAATCTCATCAATAAAATAGAGCCTTTCCTTAATTTCTTTTGATAGAAAAGACTTCTTTAATTTAAATGATAATCCTGATAATGGATTCCCTTCTCTTAAGTGATTAAGCAATGTTTGAGCATCTTTCTTAAGTCGTTTCAAACTTTTTCCAGATGGTAAAGAAACCTCAATGTCTTTGTCAATTTTTCTTAAATCATATTTATCAATTTTTTCAAGAATAGACGTTGAATGTTCTAGTGTTTGATTCCATTTATAAGAATTTCCATTGAGGTAGGTGCTTATTACATTACTTGAAAAATCAATTTGCAAACTGTCGACATCATTATAAAATACCTTTAGATCTTTTAGTAATTGTATAAGTTTTTCATAATCTGAACAATTGATTGAAAGATGTTCATCATTTGGAGAATAATTTTCTAAAAGGTTATTTTTTAAATTTTTGTATTCTCGAATTTGCTCAATTGTAGGGAGTTTATTTGGGTCTGGGATGTCGTACTTAAATTCAGCAACATCAATTGTTAGATACTTTTCATATAATTCAACATATTGCTTAAAATTAGGTATTATTTGCGTATCGTTTATATCGCTGAATGCATCATAATACCATTCAAAAATTGTTGAATCTTTTTCCAATGATTCGGCAATTTGAGTAAGTGTACCTGAATATTTTGGATTAATTTCTTGTTTGCGGGTAGATTTTTCTTTTATACCAATTAGCTCATTTCTGTTTATCGCAAATTTTTCTCTTGTCGCTTTTAAACTTTTTTGTAATTCATCAATTTCAGATTGATATTTATATAAATCTGCTCTGGACAATTCATCATTGATTGAGTTTACACTTTTCTGTAAATCCTGAATTGATGAGGAATCACCGCTTAATAAGTTAACTGCTAAATCTTGAAACTCTTTAGGTAATTTGTCTTTCAAAACTTCTAAAGCGCGTTTTGTGTGTGCTGTTATAAGAATTTTTTTTCCGTTGGCTAGCAAGTGACATATTAGATTGGCTATCGTATGGGATTTTCCAGTTCCTGGTGGACCTTGAACAAGTACCTTATTATTTCTTTTAGCTTTTTCAATTATTTCTATTTGCTCGTCATTATATTCTTTTGGGAAAAATATTGGCTCATTTTCAGATGAATATTTTGAATTTTCTCCATTGGACAAATTGGTGCTAATATTTGGTGTTATGCCAATCAAGTCATTTATTGTAGGTATGTCAATTTCATCTGTATCGTTACTAATATTATCTAGTATCTTTTCATAAAGTGCTGTGAAACTTTTTGTGTTTCTTTTTCTGAGCAGTAAAGCTGGAGAATATGAAATTATGGGTTTTGAATGTGTTTTTTGTGGTTTTTCAACTGAATTGAAATAGCTACCATCAGGCGAAACTTGTTCAGCAAACATTTTTAAGGCATCGTCTAAATCACCGAATATACTATCAATTTCTTTTTCCTTAATATAATTTACTACTGCTTTTTCGGCATCAATGACGTTCTGAGAATCAAATTGATCAAATAAATCAAGTATGGAGTCAGTCTCAATTTGTACCGTTGACTCTAGATTGGGGCTTATAATTATTTGAGAATCTTTTTGAGAATATTCGAAATTAATATCAACACGCTGTGTTAAAATATGTCTGAATATTTTAGGATGGTCAGAGTCTTCTTTGAAGTTTAAAAGACCTGTACCAATTATTAATTCATATTCTTCTCCAAATTGCTGAGTCTTATTGAATATTCGGAACAGTTGTTTATAGACATTGTTTAGTTTTTGATATTCTGCATATTCACTATCATACGTTTCAACTTTTTCACTGTAGTCAATTAGGTCGTCAATCCACTTCTGATTGATATAGTTTTGGAACTCTTTTGAAACTTCTGGGTAGTCTTCTACTACAAGTATTTCACCTTCAATTTCAATACTTTCTTTTAGTATTGGCTCATTGTCATCATTAATCAAAGAAAGTTTGTCAACCCATTTTTCTAGGATTTCTGATAATTTGGCAAATTCAGGATTTGATGGTTCTTTAGGTTTTTTAATTCTAATCCAATAATCATTTTCGGTATTGAAATCAGGCCTAATTATGTTTTCAAATATGTCATCGACTGGAATGTCATTTAGCCAAAATTTTTCTGGATATTGAGTTTCTTGAACGTTTATATCCCTTACAGGATTGCTTCTAAGGTTCGAGAACTCTTTTAAGTAATTGAATATTTGTAGATATTTTTCTTTTTTCATTATTTAACAATAATTCTCTAAGTCAATATAATAGGTTTAAGTCTTGATAATATACCGTAGTTTTATTCTTTCGCTAATTTACACAAAAACATCCATAATTTATTACAAGTTTTCATATTGCAAAAATTTAATTAAGCAAATGTATTTCAATGATTTTTAATTACTTTACGGGAAACCTCAATTTCACTACATTATAATTTATTAAATTTGAATGTTATTAATTAATTTTTTATAAAATAAACATCAAAATAATTAGTGTATTCGAAAAACGAGCAGTAGACAAAAGTCTAATCAGATTTATCTCCAAAACTAAAGTATAAAATTAAAACATATACACATAGCACGCCTAATGTCTATATTGTTGTTAAAGGCACTAAAAACAAAGCTTAACATAGACATAAAACAAACATTACGTCTATGTAGATAGTTATAGATACAATGTAATGCTAACTTAAACATCTATGTTATTATTCGATAATAAATACAGTTATATAAAAGACCTTGGCAATGGTGGGTTTGGCAAGGTTTTTTTAGCGAAAGAAAAAGTTTCTCATAGGTTTGTGGCAATCAAGCAATTATTAAATACAAATAAGTCAGAACAGGAAGATATAATTCACGAAATAGAAATTGTTTCAAAGTTTGAAAATCCCAATATTGTTACCTACTATCATCATTTTTACGAAGAGGACGTTTTATATTTAGTAATGGAATTCTGTTCAGGCGGTACTTTGAGAGATAAAATATCAAATAATAAAGTGACACCGGCGGAAGCTATAGAATGGATTCAATCATTGGCGACTTGCCTTAGAGTGATTCATAAAAGAGGAATTGTGCATCACGACATCAAACCCGATAATATTGTTTTTACTCAAAACGGTACTATTAAAATTGCTGATTTTGGTGTAGCAAACAAAAACATTGGTACTCGATCTTATATGAGTCCCGAATCATTCTCCTGGCAAAATGACACCCGTCAAGATCCTCGGGTTGATATTTATGCCCTTGGGGTAACATTTATGGAACTTTTAACGGGTAAAAATCCTTTCAATTATTTATCCGTTGACGATATTATAGAAAAACACCAATCAGCAGATTTCCCAATTCAAGAACTTCCAAATTGGCAACAAGAAATAATTCTAAAGGCAATCAATAAAACACCAGAACTACGATTTCAGTTTATGGTTGAATTGGAAGAAGCCTTAAAAGCAAAATCGGTTCCAATAATATTCAACAAAGACAATTTAAAAGCAGCAGAATTAATTGAATTGGCAGACAAAGCCTTCCGAACAAACAAATGGCGTAATGCGTGGAAATATTTAGAGTTAGCCAATAAAAGATATAAAAACAATGTTTCTGTATTACAGGCTTTAGGAAAGTACAATCTAAGAATTCAGAAGATTGAAATTGCAAAAAGTTACTATGAAAGAGCTTTAAAACTTAATCCGAGATTAGATGTACAAAAAGATTTGGGTTGGATAAATTTAGAAGCTCAAAAATACCCTGTAGCAATTGGCCTTTTATCAGACCATCTTCACAGAAACCCGGCGGATTACGAAGCCTATAATCTATTAATCCGTTGTTATTATGAAACAAATAGATACGAAACAGCAATGGAATTATCCAAGATGATAATGGAAGCCAATCCTGCTTTACCTTGTTTTGCAAACAACTATTTTATTGCTTTTATTTTAAACACTAATGGTAAATCATTCCCTCCAAAATCAAAATTAGAACAAGACACCACTCCATTTATTGATTATAATCGTTCAGTAATTGAAGAGGAGGAAATAAGCCATAATTATAAAAAATATCCAACACTAAAATCAAAACTATTATTTATGGACTTTCAATTCAACACTTTGAAAGAAAATACAATAACAATATTGGAAACGAATAATGAGAATAACACGCCATCATCCATTTCAGTACCAATTATTAAATTTGGCAGAACAGAATACAATCAAAACAACATTGAAGTATCAGGAGGAAATGCTATAAGCAGAAGGCATTGCATAATCATAAATAGCAAAGACAATGTTTGGCTCTATGATTTAGAAAGTACAGGCACAGAAGTAAATGATAAAAAAGTTTCAAATAAAATTCCTTTAATTGGCTTCAACAAAATAAGTATAAATGACGTAATTTTTACAATTACAACAGATAAAACTAAATTGCTGTGATATATTAAATTAAATTTGAGAAATATAGTAAACTATAAAAGTTATGAAAATAGAAGTATATATTGACGGACGTGATTTTTTGCATAAAGGACGTAGTTTCAATGATTCAATTTTAAAATCATTAAAGGAAACCACCACTTATAAATTACCGGAAGAATTAAGCATAGGAAAGGCGTATGAAATTGAAATTATCAAAAAAATATGCCATAAAGATTCCTTGATGCATAGTATCGAAAAACATATCACATTGGATACTGAATTTGCCAACAAATTGATAATACAGGACACCATAAACTGTAGTTGCTTAAAGTCCATAACAACTGTCGGTGAGGTTTTAAAAGATTTAATGATTGATAATTACCAATTGGTTCTAACAAATAGAACTTGGGCTGAAGTAAATCATCTGGTATTATTTTTTGAAGCAGTTAATTATGGTGAAGCCAATAGTTTTGTTAAAAAATCAATTCGCGGTATTTATACCTAAAAGCCTTATTTCATTAACATATTAGGTATAAACATCACGGGCAATCAGGCGGTCTCTCTTCGGTCGTTCTCTTTGTTCCGTTCGGCTGTTCCAGTCGGTCGTTCCTTCCTCCGTTCCACAGACACTTCACAGCACAAAAAAATAAGGCAGCCAAAAAATAGGCAGCCTGATTTTTTCCGCTGTTCGTTCCTCATCTTCACACGCTCTCTTCCTGTGTTCGGTCGGGCTTATGCATCCACAATACCGCTTCATTTCGTTACAGTCATTCGTTCGCTTAACGCTCCATTTCATTCCGCTAAAAGCTCTCTCATTCGTTTCACTCCATTCCAGCCGTATTATGTCTGCCGCCCTCAGTTTTTTCAGCGGTTGCTCTTTCGCACAGCCATCGGGTTTGGCTCCACTCCCTTTCTCCTGCGTTTTCCATTTTAAGAAACCTTCCACTTTGATTAAAAAATCCCACTTTTAATAAGCATCCGATTCGCAGTCGACGGTCGTTTTGCCCTAAATCAAGGTACGCCTTCGGCTGACTTATATTGTTTCCCCGCCGTTTCACGCTGCTACCCCTTCTCTCCACTTCGCAAGCTACGTTCCGTTCTCGGTCTAGCGTGGCTGTTCGATTGCCGCAACACCGCCAACTGCGCTCCTCGTCCCGGAAAATCGGGACTGCGGTGCTTGGGGGTGTTAAAATCTTAACGACGACCATTGTGCTATTTATCGAAAAGAAAGATAAAAAAATCAAGCAAAGTTAGAGTCCATTCCTCACTTTCAGTCGGTCGTGCCTCCCTCCGTTCCCGTTCGTCATTTCCTCTAATGTAGCGGCTTTCTTTTTTTCTCTTTTTTCTTTTCGAAAAATAATGTCTGATTTTTTTAACACACATCACTATGCCGAATTTCATCATCAAGACCCACCAAAAAGACACTGCCTACAAAGGAAACCAAGTCTTTATCCTCAACAAGGGGATGAACTCCGGAAAGCCACAAAAAGAACCTTTTACCAATAGTTTCGTTATCATTTTCCCTTCCGACGAAGAAGCCGAAACAGTGTACTGGCTAGCTTACAGCCTTTGGAAAGCTAAATTCTGGCATCAATCTCTTTATGGTTCCGTAATTCCTTTTTTACGGATTACCGACTTCAAAAAAGAATTCAATTTAAGAGTGACCCTGATGCTGGAAGAACACGAGCAGCACAAAAAAAATATTCAAGCATTGAAAATACTAGAACTCAAAGAAGAACAATTTCACGAAAACATCAAATTGATTAATAATCTAAGAAGAGTTATTTTGCACAATTACTGCAAATAGGCTGACCAACACTTGTTCCGCACTTAAATGCACTATAAGTCCTATATGATTGCACATTATAGATAAATTAGTGCAAAAAGAAAAACCCTCTCTTTCGAAAGGGTTTACTTTGCAACTTAGCAGACTTACAAACTAATGGGCTTTTTAGAATGTCTCTTGGATTTTTAATGCGTTGCCAGCATTAAATAAATAATAATTAGAACCTACCATTTGATAAAACTCTATTCCGATACATCCCAAAACAGCAACATTGATTGTCATAGTCGGAGCACCCGGTAAAGTGGCAGTAACATCAATTAATGCAGTAACAACATCTATTGGAGTGTAATCCGAATAAGCAATATTTGACGTCTCATTTAAGATAGGCTCAGCAGGCTCATATGCTCCAGTAAGAGAATTATAAACAGTATCTGAAACAACAGACAAAGCATTTATAATTCTAAAATGTGTTGCTCCTGAAGGAATGTTCAAAAAGTTCAAAGGATTAAATGCAGGAATACTTAATACGCTTTCATTTCTATCAACATTTGGTGTTAATGTAAATGGAGCGCTAAATACACCATTAAACGAAATGTTGCGATTAAAATCCAACCCTTTCAAATACTGTGGTTGTTGTGAAACCAAAACAGCTCTTTGGCCTCTAGCTTCGGAACCATCCTCAATATTAATTTTTTTCATAATTGCAGTTAGTCGCCCTGTAAGTTGACTATCAGACATTTGTTTCATCAAGGAAGATAAACCAATTCTTAATGATTTACCTGCATTGGCACAAGCCGCAAATTCACTCATATTCTCACGAGTACGAATAAAGCCTGGGGCAGTTTTTACCTGTTCCGCTGTTGGTCCACCTTTTAGACCTGCAAAGTAACCTTCGTTACCTTTAATTTTGAAGTGACGAACTTCACCTAACGTCCCGACATATTTAATATGTCCTTTTTGTCTTGCCATCTTTTATTTTGTTTTGTTAAAATTATTTATTAAATTTACAACATAATACACTGACTATCAATTGCTTAATTGGTGCTAATTAGAGCATTTTAACGCTAAGGAACTTATGACTAGAAATATTCTTCTGAAAATCACAAAATTCGTTGATGGGGATGGTATAATTGCCGAAGATTTTATAACAAAAAGAGAATTTGAAATAAGATTATATGGCATAGACGCCCCTGAAATAAATTATTGTAACAAAATTAAAAAAGATGAAAAAGAGCTTCAAATGCCAGCTGCTCTATTAATCAAACTGGGATACCTATCATTTAACTTTTTAAAAGATCAAGTTAACCTAGGCGATATTTGCACCTTGGTACAGGAACAAAATAACCTGCTTGATAAATATGGGAGATCATTGGGATACCTAATTCTAAATGACGGTAGAATACTAAATGAAATAATGATTAAGGAAGGATATGCAAAACCTTATAGCGACGTATTCTGTAAAATGCTACCTTTGTACCAAGAATGGAGTTTACAGGCCAAAAACACATCAAAAGGACTTTATTCTTTAGTGAATAAATTTTAATAGAAATTGTTTATTATTGCTTGGTATTTATGGTTTATATCGATTATTTGTTGGCTATTTGTTGCCCAATATTCGTTAAGTCCAGTAAATATTGACTACTTCATATTCTGCATCGGGAAGTAAGTTTATTATCCAATACATCTTAAAAACAACTTTTTTTGTACCATTAGTCTATAGTTACAACAGCTTAGTGTATATATCATCGTATTTGATGCCATAGTAATCACAGAATTCCTTGACGGTAATTAACTGGTGTCTTTCTTTGCTGTAGTAATCGCGCATTTTGCTGATAATATTACGGGCTTGTCTCTCTCCTATTCCAATTACATTCTGGATGTCTCCTGTGGTGATAATTACTTTCTTCATATTTATGGCGTGTATCTAATTTTACTGTTTTTGCTACTTTGCTGTTTTATAGTTTGTTCCCTTTATGTATGGAGTATCTTCCCTTGAGCCTCCCTTTAACTTCTTGTTTATTGTGCTAATGCAATCGTTGATTTTTGACTTCTATTTAGTGCTTTTTAGGGTTTAATTTTCATTTCTAATTTGGCAAAAAAATCGATAATTTTTATGTCTTGAATCCTCTGTTTTTATATTTTGTTTTATTACTTCAAAGATACGAAAAATAACACGGAAAATTGCATATAGTATCAGAAAATTCGGCACTATTCGGAAAGAAACGGAAACGGCTATTTTATTGATAATCAGTTATTTTGTATCTTTGATTAACATTAAAAAATGAAGTGTTATGGCAAAATTAAATGGGATCTTAAAGATCGAGGGTACGTTAGAAAATCTAACGTTTTACAAGAGTGCGGACGGACATATGGTTCGTACCAAAGGGGGTGTTTCCAAAAAAAGAATTCTGAATGATCCTGCCTTTATCAGGACCCGTGAAAACGGGGCAGAATTTGGAAAAAGTGCCAATGCCGGGAAGATGCTTCGTATGGCAGCGGGAGCTTTGGTATTTAAAGCGAAAGATGCGAAGTTGTCGAGCAGGCTTTTGCAGGTGATGTCGAAGATTAAGAATCTGGACACTATTTCGGTGCGGGGGGAGCGTAATGTGTCTGAGGGGATATTGACGCTTGACGGACAGCTGGCTTTGCGTGGTTTTGATTTCAACAATAGAGCGCCGCTTCAGAGTGTTTTATTTTCGCCTTATGCTCTTGACACAACTACTGGCGAAGTCGTAATTAGTGATTTTACTCCTGGGGAGCAACTTCGTTTTCCGGCTGGAGCCACGCATTTTAATATGCGCAGTGCTTTTGTGAATCTGGATTTTGCAACAGGACTTTCGGATGTGACTTACAGCAATGTAATTTCTTTGCCAATTGACTTAACCCTCGCCACACAAACGCTCACTCCTACCGGTGTGCCAATAGGTGCAGGAACGCAGCTTTATTTAATCCTGATTGAGTTTTTCCAGGAAGTGAACGGTGTTTCGTATTCGTTGAAGAATGGGGCGTTTAATGTGTTGAACGTTTTGGATGTAGTTTAAGGGGTGTTGGGTTTTAGATTTTAGATACAATTCAAAAATAAGTGGAATTACAATCATTGATTTGAATTTAATATTCTAAACAAAAGAATTTAAAAAGACACACCCCCAGCCCCTCTCAAGAGGGGAGTTAGGAGTGCTACCGATTATTTTTGGCTTTTGGAAAAACTCCTCGTTATGTTAAATGGCGGGGAGTTTTTTTAGCGAATAAATTCAAAATGTTGTTATTTCTTTTTAAAAAAGGATGCTATCTAAAAAAAGACATAGGAGTTATTAACATTATATCTTGTTTTATTGTTTCGTATTTAAGTAGTTTCTTTTCTTCTTACACTGTTTATAGGGGTTTGTTGTAGTTTTAATGACTTGTTATTTTGTAGGAAATGTTAATAAAAAAACATTGGTTTTAGATGAAATTTCTTATTTTTATAATTGCTATTAGCCCCTTAAACATTTATTAACCAATGACTTTTTTCCTTCCTATCACATTAGATTTTGATATAATTACAGTCCAAAATCCAATAAACTTTAATCCCTACAAGCAAGATAAGTTAGCTTATATCCTGCACAAAATTTCGAGCATTCCTGCTTCCAACAAAAATTTAGATATTGTTGATGGCTTTGTTCCTCTGTATTCTAAAGCCCTGCAAGAAGTAGTAGGTAATTATAAGCAGTATCTTGATTATGCGATTGCCGTAGGTATCATAGAAAGGACTAAAAGTTATGAGATAGGTGGTCATTCGAAATCTTGTCGCTTTACGGCACAATATCAAGGTAAATTGATTCCTTACACTGCTACCGACTTTAGTTTGATCCAAAATCTGCGCTTGTATCAGAAAAGACAGGAAAAAACCGTTATCAAACATGATTATTTAACCAACTGGTTTAACCCAAAGCTAAAGATTGACTATAAAAAAGTAGTCGGTTTTCTTGAAGAAGAATGGCAACTTAAAAATGATAACAAGAACTTATGGGATATGGATGCTTCCCGACAAAAATTTAAAAGTCCGTATTTACAACAATTGTGTTCCAAACTCGCTGCAGAGTATATCACAAGAGGAGAATACAATTTAAAGATTGATGATAATGTACATCGTTTTCATAGTAACCTCACGAATATGAGAGGACTTGTCCGGAATGCCCTTACCTATGACGGGCAAAATTTAGTTGCTGTTGATATTAAGAATAGTCAGCCTTATTTCAGCACGTTGTTGCTTGATGAAAATTTTTGGAAAGTGAATTCCGACTCCAAAAAAGACCTTTTTAGGAAAAAGTCGTATTCAAATGTCGATCCGCAAGTTAGTTGTAGCTCTTGTCAAAGAAATTCAAAGGCTTTTAAAACAAATAAAATATTAAAATTAGAGAATATTAAACACAATATAAAACAAACTTCTATCATTATGTTAGGAGAAAATATGGCAGCCCTTACCAATAAAGGGTTGAAGGAAGATAAAAACCGGTTCGTCGATTTGGTTGCTGCTGGTGCTTTATATGAGTATCTTGAAACTGCTTTTAAACGTGATTTAAATATGTTGAATGTCACGAGAAATACAGCTAAAATTGCTGTGCTGCAAGCTTTCTTTTCGGACAATCGTTTTATAGGCACCAAGCAGGCTGCACCTAAGAAATTGTTTAGCAAATTGTTTCCTTCTGTTTATAAAGTGTATGCTGCTATCAAGAGAAAGGATAAAACGCTGCTTGCTATATTGCTGCAAAATATTGAAAGCCATTTTATAGTTGAAGTTATCGCTCGACGAATTGCGAAGGAGTATCCCAAACTACCCATCTTTACCATTCACGACAGCATTGTAACCACAGTAGGTAACGAACAGCTTGTGATTGATATAATGAACGATGAATTGACAAAAGGTGTTGGAAAAGCTCCTAAGCTGAAATTAGAATATTGGAACCCCGAATTGATTGATGATTATTTGAACGATTTAAAAGTTAGGGCTGGTGTAAGGAGTGCTTAAAGTAGTTATTTTTACTTTAAAATTAGCAAATATAAAGAACCAAAAAATATTACTAAAATTGATAACAAAAGAGTTTGTGTTATTTAAAATAAAAAAACTCATTGGTTTACGGGAAACCACAATTAAATTGATTTTAGATAATTTACATTTATTAAAAAAATATAAATTTTAATAAATGATAAAAAAGTCAATTCTTATAGAAAATAAATCAGCCATAACCTCAAAAAATCTTCAGTTAGTAATAAAATCCGAAATTCGGGAAAGCATTATACCCATTGAAGATATTGGCTTTTTAGTTCTTGATCATCAAGAGATTTACATTAGTTTGCCTGCAATGAATTTATTGGTCGAAACCAATACCTCCATAATCATTTGTGGCAAAAATCATTTGCCAAACGGAATGTTCCTCAATCTTAACAGCCATCATATACAACAAGAAATATTCAAAAACCAAATAGAAGCCTCTATTCCGCTAAAAAAACAATTATGGCAACAAACCATTGTTGAAAAAATAACAAATCAGGGAATACTTCTACAAAGGATTACTTCAAAAAATAATTCATTTGAATTCTTGGCAAGTAAGGTTTTGAGTGGTGACACCTCGAATATGGAAGGAGTTGCTGCCCAACAATACTGGAAATCATTTTTTGAAATCAATTTCAAAAGAGAACGGTTTGGTGACTATCCCAATAATTTTCTCAATTATGGATATGCAATTCTTCGAGCAGCAACAGCAAGAGCATTATCAGGAAGTGGCTTACTCAATACTCTAGGAATTCACCATAAGAGCAAGTACAATGCTTTTGCGCTTGCCGATGATATAATGGAACCCTTTCGACCGCTTGTCGACGAAAAAGTTTTTGAAATTATGCAACAATATGAAGAACAGGAATTAAATACCAAAATCAAATCTGAACTTTTACAAGTGTTAACCAGAACGGTATATTTTAAAGACGAGAAAAGCCCGCTGATGGTGGCGCTACAAAAAACTGCAAGTTCTTTACAACAATGTTATACAGGAAAAAGAAAGAAAATTAAATATCCAAAATTATGGAACTTAACGCCTACCGAATAATGTGGTTGTTCGTGTTCTTTGATTTGCCCACGGAGACAAAAAAAAACAGACGGAATGCCTCTCAATTTCGGGGCAATCTCTTAAAAGATGGTTTTAGCATGATGCAATTTTCAGTTTATATCAGGCATTGTGCCAGTGGCGAAAGTGCTGATGTACACGAAAAACGAATCAACAAACTCGTCCCTCCCTTAGGCAAGGTGAGTGTTTTAAGAATAACCGACAAACAATTTGGGATGATCATTAATTATCTGGGTAAAGCCAAGCAAGATGCTGTTGATGCTCCAACCCAATTGGAATTATTCTAGAAACAAAAAAATGCTCCAATCTAGCCTATCACGTGCTAAAAAGGAGCATTTTATTTTACGACATTCTTCTTTATTGTATTGATAATTAGAAGGTAACAAGCCAACTAATATCATTTTTTCTAAGCTGCCAATCAAATTGAAAAATCCGAAAAGATGAATTAGAAAGTGAATTTTGATTATTTTTCGATTCACAAACACACCAAAAAAATATTAATCCAGTGTTTGTAAACCACAACATAGGAATAATAAAATGCTCCAATCTGGCCTATCACGTGCTAAAAAGGAGCATTTTATTTTACGATATTCTTCTTTATTCTATTGATAATCAGAAGGTAACAGGCCAACTAATATCGTTTTTTCTAATCTTTAATCAAACCACAACTTGTTGATGAGCTAGTCCTTTGGCTTGTTAATATCGTTTTTTCTAATCTTTAATCAAACCACAACAGCCATATTGAAATGATTTGTAAAAAATATAATATCGTTTTTTCTAATCTTTAATCAAACCACAACAGATTCGTCTTCTAATTCTTCATTCTTTTCAATATCGTTTTTTCTAATCTTTAATCAAACCACAACGTGTAATATGAAGTACTGACATATATTTGTAATATCGTTTTTTCTAATCTTTAATCAAACCACAACGGTAAATATAAATTTGATGTATTGAGTATTAATATCGTTTTTTCTAATCTTTAATCAAACCACAACGCCGATGCCGATGGTATTTATGAGTTGACAAATATCGTTTTTTCTAATCTTTAATCAAACCACAACACCAAAAGGGGCGTTAAATTCTCCAGCATTAATATCGTTTTTTCTAATCTTTAATCAAACCACAACTCTGAAATAGATACTGAATATTACGAAAAAAATATCGTTTTTTCTAATCTTTAATCAAACCACAACAATGGGCTACCTACAAAATCGACTCTATTTAATATCGTTTTTTCTAATCTTTAATCAAACCACAACACATAAGGCTTTCTCTAATGGAAAAACTATAATATCGTTTTTTCTAATCTTTAATCAAACCACAACGCTAAATCTTGTTGTGCAGCTTTTAATTTGAATATCGTTTTTTCTAATCTTTAATCAAACCACAACTTATTTATAAAACAATTTATTTCTATTTTTAATATCGTTTTTTCTAATCTTTAATCAAACCACAACCTAAAGTTAGGTATAAAACCATATTGAATAAATATCGTTTTTTCTAATCTTTAATCAAACCACAACTCCTCAACAGAGTATGAATTTCCAAATCTAATATCGTTTTTTCTAATCTTTAATCAAACCACAACATCTCTTAATGGGATTTTAGAGGTGTGCTCAATATCGTTTTTTCTAATCTTTAATCAAACCACAACATCGATTTCCTTCTTGCAAATTCTAGGTGAAATATCGTTTTTTCTAATCTTTAATCAAACCACAACTTACTCTAATTTGTTCGGATTGATATTTAAAATATCGTTTTTTCTAATCTTTAATCAAACCACAACTTAGCAAATATATGTCAGTACTTCATATTAAATATCGTTTTTTCTAATCTTTAATCAAACCACAACAGTCAATCACATGGTTAATGCTAAATTTCAATATCGTTTTTTCTAATCTTTAATCAAACCACAACCAATTATTAGCCTTATTTGTAGGCGAAATTAATATCGTTTTTTCTAATCTTTAATCAAACCACAACTTGAGATATGCAAAGCTTTTTGAGGTTACAATATCGTTTTTTCTAATCTTTAATCAAACCACAACTGACATAGCTTTTAATTTAGGAAATGGAATAATATCGTTTTTTCTAATCTTTAATCAAACCACAACTACTTATCCATTTCAGATACAGGAGCCGGAAATATCGTTTTTTCTAATCTTTAATCAAACCACAACGAAATAGTAGTATTGTAAATTCTTGGTGCAAATATCGTTTTTTCTAATCTTTAATCAAACCACAACCAATATCAGAATGACTATGTTTTCAAACAAATATCGTTTTTTCTAATCTTTAATCAAACCACAACCTTAATTTTTGCAAATATTGTAATGTTCTAAATATCGTTTTTTCTAATCTTTAATCAAACCACAACCTAAAAGATTAAAAGACTTTTTGCTCGAAAAATATCGTTTTTTCTAATCTTTAATCAAACCACAACATGGCTGTTTTTTGGCTTACGAATTTACCGAATATCGTTTTTTCTAATCTTTAATCAAACCACAACCTACAGCTATTACAACCATACCAGAAACATAATATCGTTTTTTCTAATCTTTAATCAAACCACAACGTTCCCTTAGTTATTTTGGAACATAAAATGAATATCGTTTTTTCTAATCTTTAATCAAACCACAACTGAAAGCTACTGCATCCCTGCTGGGCGGATGCCATACCTTTCAGTTGTGGTTTGAGATGTTTAAGAGTTTGAAAAACTTATGTCAAAGAACGATTTTTTTAATTTCAAGATAAACCAAGTCTTTTTTTTATCTCATTTAAAAGTTCTTCTTTTGACTTTGTACTAAAACCACTTTTTGAAGCCCTATCTAATTTTGCCTGAATTTTCTCTATTTGTTTTTTTGCTAATTTTGATTCCTCCATAATTATATTTTTTCAAACTTTCCCGAAGGTAAAACTCTAAAATCAATTCCTTCAACAAATGCTGAAAATTGACTATGATTCATTTTTCTTGTTGGTTTTATTTCACCTAACTGATAAATTCCATCTGGTTTAAAATTATCTTTTTTAATTTCATCAGATTTTCTAGCTTCTTTAAAATATCTTAAAGTGATTACACCATATTCATTAACGCTTCCGCTTACACTTGGTATTCTTTGTATAGAAAGACCTTCAATAATATAAATTCTTCCTTTGAAATCAAATATTTCAGTAATGTCTTTTGGCTTTTCTATCTCTTTATCATAAAAAATTACCTGTTGTCCTCTTTTTAAAACTACATCCCGATTATTACTTTTTGCAATCGGAATTTGTACTTTTTTTCCTTTAAGTTGCTTTTCTTTATTTAATGGATAATTTCCTTGACCTTGTTTAATCAGTTTTGCTAAATTGAAATTATTAATCAACTCAAAATCTCGTTTTCCATCTAACTCATAAATAGCCATACAATAATTCTCGTCATTCTGTCCATAAACTTTTTGCTTATGTTCGTGTCGAGATTTTGACAAAGCACTATGCTCTTTAATCCCCAAAGGATTTTTTACTGAATTGGCATACAAACGAACTTTATTTATGGCAATTCCAATGATTTCAGGTTTGTTACCAATAGCTTTCTGCGGTTCTCTCATCCAAACCTTTTGACTGTCAGCAAATTTATTTTGCTGTTGTGCATTTGACGAAAGCAATAAAATCTTATCGGCAATTGCTTGTTTTACTTTTTGTTTTACAATCTCATCAACAATATTTTCGACATCAGATGCTTTGATACTTTCTAAGTCTTTACGAATCACATAACGTATTTCTTCAATATTTAATGGATTTTTAATTGCACCATAAATACTGTCTTGGTGTAATGAACCTCGAATAGTATCGCCTTGTTGGAAACGTGCGATTTTTTCTCCTTTACTATCTTTCTTGAAAATGATTTCTTTATTGCTGTCTGTTCTCGGAACATTTTTTCCGTTGACATCAGTTTCCATTTCGGCAACAAACTGTTTTTTGCCCCGAATTCTTAGAATCTTTTTAGATTGTTTCTTGACATTATCAGGTGTGTGATGCGATACCAATATTTCATCCTCAATCTTTTTCAAATCCTCCGTAAAGGTTTTCCAAGGTTTTGATTGTTCGAGAACTGACTTCATCAATTTGTATTGATTTTTATCCAAGTCGTCTTCTAAATCCCAAGCATGCGCCATTACATCATATTTATCTTTAGTCATACAAGCAATCGTAATTGCATCGATGCAATGGTGGGTGTGTTTACTACGATCTTTTACTTCATAATATTTCTTCCCGTCTTTAATGTAACTATCCTGAATTCCCCAAGCTTTTCTGAACTCGGCAACCATTCCGCCTTTTACCGCCTCTACTCTACCAAAATAGGATTTTAAATAAGCGCTCGCATATTTTGTAATAATACCAGTATCTGGAATTTGGCTGTTTTTGAAACCTACTTTTGGCTCTGGGTAAGTAAACCGTTCATATTTCCCTTTGAAATACTCTTTTTCCAAATTCAACTTATGACGCAATCTGATTTTTCGGTCTTTTTGTTCCTTTGTGGTTGCTGCTTTAATGGCTCTTGAAATTCCGATTATTTCATATTCTAATGCCAAATATTTCTTTCTCCACGGTTCTACTCTGTCTAAAATATCACTGTGATTACTCAATTCGATAGGCATTTTCTTCTTTTTAATTTCCCTATTATAGAACTTACTGCACAAAGTTTTGTTCATTTGTGAATTGTCCTGTGACCTACTTCTTGGAATAGTATGTTCAATGTCATAATCTGGGTCACTGCCTATAATTTGAGAAATACTAATATTGGTACATTGCTCTTCATAAATTGTTTTTCTGTCTTGTTCAATCCATAATTGATAGCGTAAAATATCATCTTCTGTTGGTTCAATATCAATACCTTTTGCTGCTTTGTAATCTTTCTTTATCTCGTCAATATATTCTTTCCTGCTTTTTTCTATATCTCTTTGATAATCCTGAATTCCTTTTCGCTTATTGGCATCATTTAATTCTCGTGCCATTTCAATATGAATTCTCGTTTTTTCATCAACTTGACCTTCAACAATTAAAGTATTCAATACTTTTCGCAATTGATGCAAGGCTCGCATAGCCATTGGATTTTTTATCGACGAAATTGAAGGACTTCCTAAAACTAATTTTTCATTTCCATTTCCGTCTTTTGAAATTTGTTTTCTAAAAACATCAATATCCGATGGATGGTATAGTTTTTTTAGTTTATTCTTTGCATTACAAAAAACTTGACCATCATCATTTTGTCCATCTAAAAAAGCATAGACTTTTTCGTCTAATCTTTTTATTGCAATGAACTCATAATTCTTAAGTTGCTCTATATAAATAGGGAACAATTTATCAAGAATAGTCTCTTTTTGGTCTACAATTTTATTTGAATTCACAAAAGAACTTACCTTTTTATCTAAATCTGATTTATAAGTCGTTTCCGCTTCTTTTGAATAATAAAATCCTTCAACTTTACATTCCTTTATAAGACCATTTACTATTTCCAATACATTATTATCATGAGTATTTGTGGCTATTAATTCGGCTATTTTTGTTTGAATGTATTTTCTATCCTCTAGGTTTTTCCAAATGTCGGTATCTACAATATTTTCAATATTTGCCATAAATACGGCATGAGAATACAACAATCCTTCTCTTAAAAAAGGATTAATTTTATTAATTGCCGTTAAACTCAAACTAGCAAAGTCTTTTTTTAGTTTTATTTTACTGAACAAAACGGCTTTTTTGTCGTCCAATTTCAGTTTGTCCTTTGCAAATTCCAATAAGTACAAATCAGAAGTTGAAACTGAAATCAAATGCCATAAATCATTATAATCTACATTCCGAGTTGCACTTTCTCCATTCTTATTCAGAGTTTCATAAGTATAGATTTTCGTTTTCCAATCTTCACCAAAAGCATTTTTAAACGAAGTAGAAACCACACAACCACTCACGGAGGAATTTAAACTGTAATTAAACAAATAATTGACCGATGCAGCTGTTGACGATTTATAAAATGCATATTTACTGCCACTAGGCACTAATTCTTTGACTAAATCCTCGAAATTAAAATTATCTTTTTTGCGTAAAAACTTAGGAATAATTCTCAGTTTTTCTTCGTTAGTAAGAAATCGTAAACTTTCATCATTTGGAGTTTTTATTTTAACTGTATTGATAAAACACCACATTCTATACTCCTCGAAATCTGGATGTGAAACGGCACATCGTGACTTACTTTTTTCAAAAGTACATTTTCCAATTAAACCTTTTTGAGATTGTAACGGTCTCTGAAAAAAGATTGCTTTATATAAATCTTTGACTAATCCGGAATATCTTTTTTCGGGCAATTTCTCGCTTGCTATTACTCCGTCAATCCCTTGAACCTGACAAATCACTTCAAATTCAGAAAGATAATGATCTTCACGAGCCGTATATTGATTCCTGATTTTTCCCTTGTTATATAAACTGAAAAAATATTGACCTAAAGTGGCATAATTGCCCAATTTCATCGCTTGAGAAATCTCACCAATCTTTTGTTTAACCGCTCCTGAATCTTCTTTCTTATTTAACCGCTCAATAAGTAAGGATTCAGTTTTTTCAAAATCTTTGGGATTGTCTTTAATTGTCTTAAAAAATGAATTATATAAGGCTTTCAATTTCTTTTCTCCATCATCCAAATCATTTGCTTTACGTTCAATCAAATCACGATCTTGAAAATAGTCTGTAAGTTCCATTTGAAGTTCAGTAATGGTTGAAACATTTTCAATAATATCTTCTAAAGCTGGCTTATGTTGTTCGATAATACCTTCTGCAGATTGATCCAGTCTGTTACTTAAAAAACCACGTCTTTGAGCAATATGATATAAAGCCCTACCTAATTCAAACAAAGAAACTTTTTGCTTACTTGCTCTATCTCTAAAAATATAGGGATTTATATTTTGGTCATCATCCGTTCGTAACCATTTCAAGAATTCAGGATTTAATGGATATTTTTTAAATCCTGATTTCCTCCATTCTTCCACTTCTTCAAAAGATAATGGACACATATTATTTTCAGAAAGCACTTTTAAAGTTTCATACTTTCTTAATTTTCTGCGAAACTTAATCTTTCTGGCACTTCTAAATGCTGTTCTTTCCGCTGCACGAGAACTTTCAATTCCCTTTTCTGATTTTACGCCTTCCGAAAAAATCCTAACTCCTTTATCAACTAATGAAAAATCGCCACTATTTTTCTCCACTATCGCCCAACCAATCGAGTTTGTCCCTAAATCCAATCCTAATATTTTAGCCATAATTATCCTTCTTTTTAAGAATTTTTAAAGCTACGGCGAAAATAATTAGCAGCTTTACGGTTTTCCACATTCAAACTAAAGTTTTTTTTACATACATTTACAACTGATTAAAATTTCTAATCTTTAATCTTATCACAATAAGGCTATATGCCGTAGATGAAAATCTTTAGTCCTGCTTCGGTGGGACTTTTTTTATGGTTAAAGTTTAAATTTAAGACTTGTAATAAATTAAATTAATCATAATAAACCATAATAAACTACTCTTTTATAGTGTATCATAAAAAAATTAAGTAACTTTAATGTATTGATTTTTAGTATTTTAATGCCTTATTAAATTATGAAAAGGAACAGATATATTCTGATTGTATTTTTAATTGTTACGCTATTTAATAACAGCTGTAGTGGTGATGCTTTCGTTGGAGATATTGACCTTCATTTTTGTGGTAAATGTGCGGGAACAGGAAAATGGACCGTGGATAGTTTTGATTTTACCCCGTGCCACACCACTAAGGCGGAATGTCTGGATTGGGCTAAAAAAAATGGATACTCCGATAAGGATTGTATTTTATGCAATTAATAATTTATAAAAGGAATAGAAATAAAGAGACTAAAGGTTTGTGAGATTGCTGCACTGAGACAAAAAAACACACTTACGGAAACCGTCATAAGTTTCGAAGAATATTTGCCCAAATACATTGTTTTGCCACATTTTTTTGCAAGAAATAATATTTGGCAAGCCAAAAAATCCTAAGTTTTGATGTAGAAGTGTTGCCAGAGTTGAGAAAGCAAATACAAAAGATAATTTCATAAAACTATTATTCAAAGGAGTTTACACTAATATAGCTTCAAGAAAAGGAATTAATTTTCAAAATAATAATAATTATTATACCAATCGTTCGGTAATTTAAATTATTTGTTTACATTTGCACTATGAGACCACAAAAAGTAGAAGATAAAGCATTGTTAATAGGATTAATGTCTGTATTAAGTTCTAAAGGCTACGATGGTTCAAGCCTTAATGAATTGGCAGAATCTTCTGGATTACAGAAAGCAAGTTTGTACCATCGTTTTCCTGCTGGAAAAAAAGAAATCACATCGGCTGTACTTAATTATGTAAACGAATGGATACACAAAAATATTTATTTGTTACTTATTAATCAGTCAATAACTCCCGCAGAACGCTTGAATGAGGCCATAAAAAACATAAACAACTTGTACAATGACGGAGAATCGATTTGTATTTTAAGATCATTATCTATGAATACAGGTATCGAAATATTTGGCGAACAAATAAAAGAAACGATGCAACTTTGGATAAATGGATTTACGGCTTTTGGTAAAGATTGTGGGTACGAGGATGCTGTTGCACAAGAAAAAGCTTATCAAGTGTTGGTAAATATTCAAGGAAGTTTGATTGTATCCAAAGGGCTAAATTCAACGAACCCTTATAAAGCCGCTCTAAAATCTATTCAAGATATGTACAAACTAGAATAAAAAAAATTTGCATAAAATTATTACCGAACGTTCGGTAATAAATATAGACTTAAATGATAAACTATTGAACAACTCCTATAAAGCAGTTCTAAAATCTATTCAAAATATATACAAAAAAGAATAAAAAAATTTGCGTAAAAAACTTTCCGAACGTTCGGTAAATAATATTAACCGAAGCGCAAAACCATCGAACAAACGGAATTATTAATTAATTGTTAAAAACAAAAAAAAATGAGTCAAGTAAAACATCTTACGACTAAAGTAAACGGTATCAATATTTTCTACCGTGAAGCAGGACAAAAAGGAAAACCAGTATTAGTATTATTACACGGTTATCCAACATCATCTCATATGTATCGCAATTTATTGCGAAACTTATCAGACAAGTACCATCTTATTGCACCGGATTATCCTGGCTATGGTAGAAGTGAGCAACCATCAATTGCTGATTTTGACTATACTTTTGAGAACTTTGCAAAAATTGTGGAAACACTTTTGGAACAATTAGAAATCAAAAAATTCAGTTTGTATCTAATGGATTATGGTGCGCCTGTAGGATTTAGAATTGCTTCCGAAAACCCAGAAAGAATTGAAAATTTAATTATCCAAAATGGTTGTTCCTACGAAGAAGGATTAGAAACCTTCTGGGATCCTTTTAAAGCTTATTGGAAAAATAAAGAAGATAAAGAAGCCGAAAAAACACTTGAAGGTTTTCACAGTCCCGGAGGAATTGAATGGCAATACACACACGGCGTACCTCAACCAGAATTAGTGTCTCCCGACAACTGGGAAGTGGATTTAAGACACATCTTAAGAGAAGGAAATAACGAAATCCAATTGGCGTTGTTTTATGATTATCAAAATAATGTAAAATTATATCCAAAATGGCAAGCTTATTTTAGAGCGCACCAACCAAGAACTCTAATTGTTTACGGAAAAGACGATTATATTTTTCCAGTTGCAGGAGCAGAAGCTTACAAGAAAGATTTAAAAAATATCGATTTTAATCTTTTTGACACGGGACATTTTGCTCTCGAAAGTTTTGAACAAGAAATAACAGATAAAATCAGAAACTTTTTAGCTGTTTAGTCTTAAAATAATTAAAATCACGCAAAACTATTATGACAAAACTTAAAAATTAGTCGTGTAAGTTTTGCGTGGTTTAACAATCACAATTTTAATCAAATCAAAAAAAATACTAAATGGATTTAGTTACTTTTATAATTCTCTTTTTGGCAGCCATAGTTGGTAGTTCTTTAAATGCAGTTGCTGGTGGTGGTGGTTTTATTTCCTATCCGTCCCTAATATTCTGTAATATCCCACTAATAAACGCAAACGGGATTAGTACCGTGGCATTGTGGCCCGGAAATATTACAAGTGCAATTGCTTACAAAAAAGATATAAAATTATCAGTAAAATTCATTTTGTATTTTATTATTGTTATTTCAGTAGGAGGTTTTGTTGGAGCTTATTTATTCCTAAATACAACTTCAGAGGTTTTTAGCAATTTCGTGCCTTTTTTTTTATTATTTACTTGGTTACTTTTTGTTTTTAGTAACAAATTAAGAAACTATTTTTCGACCAATACAACCGATTTTAGCTTCGTAAAGCCCAATTACCTTCATATTGTTTGTATGTTTTTTATAGGCATTTACGGTGGTTATTTTGGAGCAGGCTTAGGAATGATAATACTTACAGCATTTTCATTAATTGGTTTAAAAAATCTAAATGAAATGAATGGTATCAAAGTAATATTAGTATCGTTCAACAACGGTATTGCGGCTTTTGCATACATCTTTTCAGGAATTGTAACTTGGCAATACACATTAGTGATGCTTGCTGGTGCTTTAATTGGAGGGTTTTATGGTGCAAAACTAACAAGGCAAATCAAACAGGAAACCTTGCGTTATTTTATAATTCTAATTGGAGCGATAATTACAGTTATATTTTTTTACAAACGATTTTTCTCATAACTAAACCAAAATGAAAAAGAAACTTATTTAAAACAACTTGTAAACCGTAATAAACTACTCTTTTATAGTGTATCATAAAAAAATTAAGTAACTTTAATATATTGATTTTTAGTGTTTTAATGCCTTATTAAATTATGAAAAGGAACAGATATATTCTGATTGTATTTTTAATTGTTACGCTATTTAATAACAGCTGTAGTGGTGATGCTTTCGTTGGAGATATTGACCTTCATTTTTGTGGTAAATGTGCGGGAACAGGAAAATGGACTGTGGATAGTTTTGATTTTACTCCATGCCACACCACTAAGGCAGAATGTCTGGATTGGGCTAAAAGAAATGGATACTACGATAAGGATTGTATTTTATGCAATTAATAATTTATAAAAGGAATAGAAATAAAGAAGTTAAGCGTTCGTCAGATTGCTGCGCTGCGCTCGCAATGACAAATAATGATGGTGATGAGAAAGGAAGTAACACTAAAATAAATCTTTCTATAAAAAAAGGCTTAGAATTAACTAAGCCCTTTTTGAATCTTACAACTTGCTGATGTAATTGCCATACAAATCTTTGAACTGATAGCCTTCGGTCAGTCTTTCTTTGCTCAATTTATTGTATTCGACCAATCCCCAAAGAATGAATTCTTTCATAAAATAATGGTCTTCTTTATCCAGTTGCGGCTGGTATTTTTTGATTAAAACTTCCAGTGGAGCAATGCTGTCCAGAATAGTTTTGTATTCCTGATCTGAAACATCATCCAATAATTCGAAACCGCTTTCGGCAAAAAACCATTCTAAGATATCTGAATAAGGAGTTTTTTCTTCTTGTTTTTCGAGTTTTTCGATTTTAGGAAAATAAGCCGGAAAAAAAGTATGAATCGCATCACCAATTAAATGCTGTGCCACAACGGCAGCTCCCTCCTGCTCTCCTTCATACACTAACTCTACTTTTCCGGTAATTGATGGTATAATTCCCATAAAGTCTGACAAGCGCAAACTGGTTTTATCCACACCTGATTTTAAGGCGCGACGTTCGGCGGTACTCAACAAATTTTCAAAAGCCGTAATACTCAGTCTGGCACTTACGCCACTTTTGTTGTCAATGTATTCGCTTTCACGGGCTTCAAAACTGATTTGTTCCAATAAATCTCTGGCTAAAGAAGGCACGTAAACCAAATCACTTTGAATGGCATCCAATTTAGCTTCCTGTTCCGTGATGGTTCGGGCGATTTTAATAGTTTCCGGGTAATGCGTTAGGATTTGGGAACCTATTCTGTCCTTTAAAGGCGTTACAATACTACCCCGATTGGTATAATCTTCCGGATTTGCGGTGAAAATAAATTGCATATCGAGTGGCATTCTCAGTTTAAATCCTCGAATTTGAATGTCGCCTTCCTGCAAAATATTGAACAAAGCCACCTGAATTCTGGCTTGCAAATCGGGTAATTCGTTGATGACAAAAATGCTACGGTTGGCTCTTGGTATCATTCCAAAATGAATCACGCGGTCATCTGCATACGACAATTTTAAATTGGCTGCTTTTATCGGGTCGACATCGCCTATTAAATCGGCAACGGTGACATCTGGCGTGGCGAGTTTTTCGAAGAAACGCTCACTACGGTGCAACCACGAGATGGGAGTTTGATCGCCTTTATCGGCAATAACATCTTTGGCAAAACGAGAAATTGGATTCAACGGATCGTCATTAATTTCTGAACCGGTCACAAACGGAATGTATTCGTCTAATAATTCAATCATTTTTCGCGCCAATCGGGTTTTGGCCTGACCGCGAAGTCCCAGTAAATTGATGTTGTGACGTGATAAAATAGCGCGTTCCAATTCGGGAATTACGGTGTTTTCAAAACCATAAACGCCTTCGAATGTGGGTTTGCCTGACTTGATTTTCTCTCGCAAGTTGTTACGCAATTCGTCTTTGATACTTTTGGATTTATATCCTGATTTTTTTAATTCGCCTAGTGTGTTTATATTGTTCATTTATTTTTTTATTGAAATTGAAATTGATATTGTTTTAAGGTTACGGTTTGCGTTAGGGATAGAAGTGGAAATCCTTTTTTGAGGCTTTTTGCCGAAAAAAAGATTGAAACGAATAGCCCGACCCGAAGGGAAACGCCCAACTATTTAATTCTTTTTTTTCGATTGGTTTCATAATCTTCGAAAATCATTTCGCCCAGACCTTTTAATCCGGTGTAAAATGCTTTCCCTTGGTTGGCTTCGGTAAATTTATTTACGAATTGTTGCAAATACGGATCTTTGGCAATCATAAAAGTCGTGATTGGAATGTGCAATTTTCGGGCTTGCTGGGCTTCATTGTAGCATTTATCGACAATGTATTCGTCGAGACCATTACTGTTCATATAATAGGTACCGTCTTTTTCGCGGACACAACTTGGTTTGCCGTCGGTAATCATAAAAATTTGCTTGTTGGTGTTGCGTTTTCTGCGGAGTAAATCCATTGCCAGTTGCAAACCTGCGACGGTATTGGTGTGAAAAGGTCCTACCTTTAAATACGGTAAATCCCTGATAGCAATCGTCCAGGCATCATTTCCAAAAACGAGAATATCCAAGGTATCTTTTGGGTAGCGCGTGGTAATTAATTCGGCTAAAGCCATCGCCACTTTCTTGGCAGGCGTGATTCTATCTTCGCCATACAATATCATACTGTGGCTGATGTCAATCATCAGCACTGTGCTCATTTGGGATTTGTATTGGGTTTCTTCGACGACTAAATCATTTTCGGTAAGCATAAAATCAGCAACACCATTGTTGATTTGGGCATTTCGCAGACTTTCGGTTAAGGAAATTCGTTCTAATCCATCCCCAAAATGAAATTCACGAAATTCTCCGGTATGTTCGTCACCGTTTCCTACGTGTTCTGTTTTATGGTTTCCGGTTCCTGAACGTTTTAAATTCCCAAAAATATTGTCTAAGGCCTGCTGACGAATGGCTCGCTCTGTTTTTGCAGTAATGCCAATTCCTGAGGTTCCGTCGTCTTTGAGTTCTTCCCTGATATACCCTTTTTTCTTTAAATCTTCGATAAAATCATCGATGGTATAGTGTTCATCGGTGAGTTTGTATTCCTTGTCCAATTCCCGCAACCAATCAATGGCTTCGTCAAAATCGCCCGAAGTGTGCGTGATTAACTCCTTGAATATCGAAAAGAGTTTCTCAAACGGAGACTGGAATGGCGCTTCGTAGGTCTTGAAATAAAATCCTTTTTTGATGGTGTTTTTCATAGGTTTTAAAAGTACATTATTTTAAAAAGAACCAAAGCCAAACATATATTAATTTTTAGTTAAAAGCGGATATTCTAATTTTATTGATTTTTAAAATGGATTCTTCAGGAGTTAATATTCCTGTGGCTCAGCAAATTAATTTAAAAATTGAAGAAAAATAATCTATTGAGACCTAACTGCATTGGTAGTAAAAAGGTAAAAACTTTTTGAAACCAATATTATATTGAGAAATTTTTTAATAAGGACAGATTTTTCGACATTTAAAAATTATTATAAAGGTAACATAAGCAGTATTTTTATATCCTTTTTTTTGCATAAAATTGTAAGACCTTAAAAAGTCTCTTTTTTTACCAAAATATTTCCATTATCCAAAATTTATGAAAACAATTCTACAATCACTACTTTTATGCCTTTTGACCGCCTGCAGTTTTAAAAATATTACCAAAAGTAAACCCAATTGGATAATTTCAGCTCCTAGTGGAAACCAAGTGACAAAAATAGATATAAACGGAAAAACCGTGATTCCCAATGGACGGTTTATAACTCCAGCCGGAAATAACATAATCACCGCTCCACATCCTTATGGATTGGCATTGAGTCCGAACGGGAATATTGCGGTTACAGCAAATTCTGGCACCAATCCCCTATCAATTACAATTATCAAAAATATAGTATCAAAAAATCCCGAATTACGACAAGTTCCTCCAGGTCCTGCCACGGATAAAGGCGTTTTAGCTTCCGTATTTATGGGGCTAGCCATATCCCCTGACAACCAAACCATTTATGTTTCTGGAGGACAAACTAATAAAATTTATTTGTTTGACGTGAATTCCGGTGCCAAAAAGGATTCTATAGATTGCTCTTTCAAGTCTGAAAATACTGATTATTCCGATGGTTATATTGGCGATATGAAAATGTCGAAAGACGGAAAAACACTTTATGCCGTGGACCAAATTGGTTTCAGGATGGTAGTTTTGGATACCGAAACAAAAAAACTAAAATTTTCGGTTCCCGTAGGACGTTATCCGTTTGGGATTTGTTTGTCGCCAGATGAAAAAAAGATTTATGTTGCCAATGTTGGAATGTTCGAATACTCCTACATAAAAGATGGAAAAGAGAAAGATGCTAAGATAAAACCCATTAGCTACCCCGCTTTTGAATATGGTTCAAAAGAAATGGAAAATGGCATTGAAAATGACTCCTTATCGATTAAAGGCTTGGGAAGTCCTAATGTAATTGATGCTTTTTCAGTGTTTGCAATTAGTCTGGCAGATCTACAAAAACCCAAGGTAGTTGCAAAAATTAAAACGGGTCATTTAGTTGGATCATTAATAGAAGGAATTCCAGCTGTGGGTGGTTCGAGTCCCAATTCGATTGTAGCTACGAATGATTATGTCTTTGTGAGTAACGGAACCAATGATAACATTTCGATGATTTCCATCGAAAAAGATTCGGTTGTCAAAACAATTTTTCTTAAACCGGAAGAAAGAATGAAGCAATTTCGTGGCGTTATTCCTTTTGGATTAGCTTTGAGCCCTGATCAAAAAAGATTATATGTTGCCGAAGCAGGAATAAATGCCATTGCAGTAATCAATGTTTCAGACCAAAAAGTTTTGGGACATATTCCCGCTGGATGGTTTCCTTCGAAAATTGAGGTAAGTAAAGATGGGAAGAAATTGATTATTGCCAATGCCAAAGGTTTTGGCAGTGGCCCTAATGGAGGAGCTTCTTATAAATTAGGTATTGACGGGAGTTACATAGGATCATTAATGAAAGGGACGGTACAAGTGGTAGATATTCCAAACGATCAACAATTACAAGAAACTACAGAGCAGGTTATTTCAAATAACTTTAAATTCACCGATGCCTCCGATCCAATTTTAAAGAATAGAGCCAATAATCCAATTCCACTTTATCCTGGAGAAAAAGAAAGCCCGATAAAACACATCGTATTTATTTCGAAAGAAAATAGGACTTATGATGAAATTTTTGGGCAGATTAAAAATGGTAATGGAGATGCGACGATAGCTCGATATAGTACAAATGCCACTTTTACGAACAAAAAAAAGACAGACTCGGTTTCTGATGCCACTGTTATGCCAAACCATCTGGCCTTGGCGAGACAATTCAGTATATCGGACAATTTTTATGTAGATTCAGATGTATCTGCTGATGGGCACAGATGGCTGACTAACACCTATCCGAACGAATGGTGCGAAACTGCTACAGCATCGAGTTATGGAGGAAGCAGAACCTTTAAGGAAAATTCAAAAGCTCCCGGTATTTTTGCCATGAATGGAGCGGCGGGTGCCATTTATCCAGAAGATTATAATGAGGCTGGTTCTTTATGGGATCATTTAGGACGCCATAATGTTAATTTTTACAATTTTGGTTTTAGCATTATGTTTGAACCCGCGCTTTACAAAGCGGAATATAAATACACTGGCATCAAGCAATTTGTCAATTTTCCAATGCCAAAATCGCTTTTTGATCGGACATCAAAGATGTATCCAACTTTTAATATGGATATTCCCGACCAATTCAGGGTTAGCCAATTCATTAAAGAATTTAATTCAAAGTGGATTGATGGAAATAAAGTCATGCCTCCTTTTACAACCGTTATTATTCCTAATGACCACGGGGGAGATGAACACCCGGAGACAGGATATCCGTTTAGGGAAAGCTATATGGCCGACAATGATTTAGCTGTTGGACGCATTGTGGAATTTCTTTCGAAAACTCCTTATTGGAAAAATATGCTAATTGTAATTACCGAAGATGATGCGCAAAATGGTGTAGATCATGTTGATGCACATCGAAGTATCCTTATGCTGATTTCTCCTTGGATAAAAAGGGATTATGTAGGCCACGTACATTATAGTTTTGGCAGTTTGTTTAAAACCTTCTGGAACATTTTGGATATGCCGTACCTCAACCAATATGATGCCGGAGCAACAGATTTAAGCGACCTATTTGACTCAACTCCAAACTATAAACCATTTCAGGCTGTAGAGATAGATTCCAGAATTTTTAATCCCCAAAAGGCGCTGAGCCCTTTTGATGAAAAATTTGATTGGAAATCAGTTAAATCATCTACAAAAATTGATGATGAAGAAGATATGTTTAGGGAAAGCAAAGAACAGGATAAAAATAGGTTAGAAAATAGGGAAAAGAAAAAATAGTTAACGGAACACTTATCTTATCTTGACTTGACTAAAAGTTAGCCAATCTCTATAAAATTATTTTCATAATTTTAAAACTCTTCAATAGCGTTGTTTTTTTAAACAGCAGCTTTTGTATTAAATTATTTCACCCTACCGGAAGATTTTTAGTACTCCAACCAACTATTTAAATAACATTAAATTAACAAAATTATATACTCTTGTTAAAGATTTCTTAAAACTTAAAAGTTTACTAATAGTAAAATATATATCATATTTGTACCGTAAAATTAACTAATAGTAACTATTTAAGTGTCCAATGAAAAAATTAAAAAATTGTATGATTGTATTATTGATGTTGACGACATCTTTAATAATGGCTCAAAAAACTACTTTTAAAGGTAAGGTAGTTGATGAACAAAATGGATCATTGCCAGGAGCAACTGTTCTTATAAAAGGAGGCACTACAACAGTAGAGACCGATTTGAATGGTGATTTTGAAATTCAATTGCCAAAAGGAAATGAGATTTTAACCATTTCCTATATTGGTTATGATTCGGTTGATTTTAATGCATCAAAATCAACCACTACAGTAATTGTGCTTAAGGCCAATTCTGAAAGTTTAAGTGAAGTAGTTGTAACTGCTTTAGGGATAAAAAAAGAAAAGAAAAAACTGGGTTATTCTGTTCAAGAAGTTCAAGGTGATTTAGCAAAAGGCAGAGATGCTAATGTTTTGAACTCTCTAGCGGGTAAAGTATCCGGTTTAATTGTTGCTGCATCATCCGAATTTTTCACTGACCCAAAATTGTACTTACGTGGGAAAAAGCCACTTATTGTTATAGATGGAGTTCCATTAGCAACAGATACCTATAACATTAGCCCTGACGATATAGAAAGTGTCAATGTGCTAAAAGGAGGTACTGCTGCCGCATTATATGGAGCATCCGGAGTTAATGGTGCGATACAAATTACCACTAAAAGAGGAACTAAAAACACTAAAGGCTTTGTAGTGGAGTACAACCATAATTCCTTGTTTCAATCTGGTTTTAATGCCATTCCTAAAACACAAACTTCTTATGGCCCTGGATCTTATGGACAATATGCCTTTAAAGACGGAAAAGGAGGAGGAATTAATGATGCTGATTACGATCAATGGGGACCAAAGTTTAATGGACAATTAATTACTCAATATGATAGTCCATTAGACGCCAATGGTAATTTAATTGCAACACCATGGACGGCCAGAGGAAAAAACAACTTTAAAAATTTTATAGAAGATGGTTTTTTAATTACTAATAACTTGGCTTTGGCAGCTTCTTCTGATAAGGGTAATATTCGTTTTTCGGTTTCTAATACGTATCAAAAAGGGATTAATCCAAACACTAAATTGAATATCTACAATTACAACTTAAGCGGCAGGTATAACCTTAGCGAGAATACATGGGTTGATGCAAGTTCTAATTTCAATTTTCAGACATCGCCAAATAATCCAAATGTACAATATGGCCCTAATAGTTATTTATATAACATAATTATTTGGGGGGGACCTGATTATGATATTAGAGATTTGAAAGACTACTGGCAAAAAGGAAAAGAAGGTTTGCAACAAATGAACTTTGAATACACTCGATACAACAACCCATATTTTATAGCTTATGAATGGTTAAGAGGTTATTATAAAAATGATTATACGGGACAAATTAGTTTGAATCATAAGTTCAATAGCAATTTTAACATGGTCATAAGAACTAATATGGCATTAAGTAATTTGTTTAGAGATGAAAAAATTCCATATTCATTGACTACTTATGGAAGAGAAAAAGCACAAGGGGATTACAAAGAACAATACGATTATAAATTTGAAAATTATTCAGATTTAATGTTGAATTATAATAAATCTATTCAAAATTTTGATATTAAAGCTACTGTTGGAGTTAATTCGAACACTAAAAAATACAGAAATTTATTTGCTACCACAAACTATTTGATTATTCCTGGTTTATATAACCTGAGTAATACTCAATCACCAGTACAACCAACTAATTATAACAGCCATTCTGAAACAAATAGTATATATGGTTCGTTTGACATGTCATATAAATCATTCTTATTTTTAGGAGCTACCGGAAGATTTGATACCGATTCAAGACTGCCAAAACAAAATAATACTTTCTTCTATCCTTCAGTTGGCTTAAGTGCAATATTAAGTGAAATAATTCAAATTCCTCATGTTGATTACTTAAAAATCAGAAGTTCTTATGCTAAGGTAGGTGGTTCATTAGATATATATAGCAATCTTGATACTTATAGATTAAGAAATCCTTTTACAATCGACGGTACTACTTACAATGCAGCTTATGTTGGGGAGATTTTGTCAAATCCCGATTTAAAACCCGCTTTTAGTTCTACCATAGAATTTGGTTTAGAAACAAAAATGTATAAAAATAGAATTGGATTTGATGCGACTTATTTTGAAAACACAAATGGACCACAAATTTTTGATTTAAAATATTCTGAAACATCCGGATATCTGGGTAGCAAACAAAATGGTATTACCACTAGAACCAAAGGTATAGAGGTTTCATTATTTGTTAAACCAGTTAAAAGCAAAAACTTTAATTGGGATTTTAACGTAAACTGGTCCACTTATAAAGAGTATTTAAAAGAAGTTTATAATGGTATTACCAATAACGGAAAAATTAATATAGGAGACCGTGTAGACGGATTTTACATCAATGATTTCATGAGAACTAAAGACGGAACTTTAATCGTAGGCAGTAATGGAAAACCTTTAGTGAATTCATACCAAACTAAAGTTGGTAATTATGCCCCTGACTGGACACTGGGTGTTACTAACAATGTCAGTTATAAAAGTTTTGCCTTGAACTTTACTTTCGACGGACGATATGGCGGAAAAATAGAAAATTACATAAACAAAAAAATGTGGCAAAGTGGAACTCATGAAGGTAGTGATACTCCAGAAAGAGCGAATGATGTTATAGGAGTTAAATCATACGTAACCGAAGGAGTAGTTGTGACAGGCGGAAGCTTAGTGACAGATGGTCAAGGAAATACCTTGTCAGATACACGAACTTTTGCACCAAACACCACAAAAATTTATTATCAAGATTTTGCTAAATCGTATAATGGAAATACTGCTGCCAATATTATAGACAAAACTTTCTTTAAATTAAGAGAAGTAAGTTTAACCTATAATTTACCTAAATCTGTGCTAAAAAAATCATTTATTACCGACGCTTCAATTTCGTTAATAGGCAGGGATTTATTGTATTTTTCTAAAAACAAAAACATTGATTTAGATCAATTTGTTAATGAACGCACCTCTCCTTTACAAACCCCTACAGTAAAAAGTTATGGTCTTAACTTAAACTTAAAATTTTAAAAATAACAAAAATGAAAACAATAAATAATTATAAAAACGTACTCATCCTTGCACTAATTTTCTTAGTTAGTTCCTGTACTAATTTTGATAATTTAGCCAATGACCCTAACAGAGCCACAAGCGTCCCACCCTCAATACTATTAACTGAGGTGTTAACAGTCATGAATAATGTAGGTGATGAAGGCCCATGGTCAGAAGCACAAAGAGATAACCAATTTTGGGCTATATCTTTTGATTATTATGGAGACCAAGATTATAATTGGGGATCAGCCCCTTTCCGTTACACCACTATGTCTAATGTTATTGCAATGGAAAAAGAAGCTGCCAATTTAGACACCAAAAATAAATATGGCGCTTTGTCAAAGTTTTTCAAAGCTTACTTTTTAGACTATATGACTAAAAGAATGGGTGATATTCCAATGTCGGAAGCTTTAAAAGCAAATACTCCTGAAAAAATCACTCAACCAAAATATGACAGCCAAAAGGCAGTTTACGTTGAAATATTATCACTTCTTGAAGCTTCAAATACACAAATAACATTGGCACAGAAAGAAGTTGGAACAGGAAATGTAGAAGGAGACTTTTTATACAAAGGAGATTTAAGTAAATGGCAAAAAACAATTAATGCATTTCGTTTAAGAGTTTTAATTGGATTAAGCAAAAAAACAACTGAAATAGATGTAGTCAATCAATTCAATCTGATCGTATCAAACCCTACAAAATACCCATTAATGACTGGAACCAGTGATAATATGTTGCGTCATTTTGCTGATGAGAACGGAAATCAATACGTTTTAAACCCAAGTAACTATGGTTTCAACAGAAACAGAAATATACTAGCGGGAACTTATTTAGATATCTTAAAACAAAATAATGATCCAAGAATCTATAAAATTGCTGATCCAGCCCAATTTTACTTTAATGCAGCCGATCCATTGAATTTGAATGCTTATATCGCTGCGAATACTGGTGATGATCAAGGGGCTATGCAAGTAGCTTCTGACCAAGGGAAGTTTTCATATCCTAACGAAAAAAGATATTATAGCACTTTCAGCGGAGAAAATTATATTTTAATTGGCTATCCTGAGCAAGAGTTTGGGATTGCAGAAGCAATTAATAGAGGCTGGATTACCGGTGATGCCGCCGCTAATTACAATCAAGGGATTAGAGCTTCTATGGAATTTTATTCTGTTTCCACTAGCGACATCAACACTTTTTTAGCAAGTTCAAATATGGTTTATAAAGGGAATAACGCTTTAGGTTTAGCACAAATTCTCAATCAAAAATATGTAGCCTTTTTCCAAAACTCTGAGAGAGAATCCTATTTCAATTACAGAAGAACAGGGATTCCTGCTTTTAATGTTGGTCCGGCTAATAACAATGGAGGTAAAATACCTATGCGTTGGAAATATCCACAAAGTGAATTCGAAACCAATAAAGCTAATGTTAATGCAGCATTAACAAGCCAATATGGTGGATCTGACGATATCAATGCAAAAATGTGGTTGCTAAAATAATCAAGATACATAAAATAAAATATTACTTGGCCATAGGGATTTTTCCCTTTGGCCATGTTTTTCTCAGAATATTTATGAATCGGCCAAAGTAAAACATGTAGTTATTATTGGTTTTGATGGATTGAGTCCTGATGGCATTAATCAAGCTGCCATTAGTAGAGACGAACTCAAAGAAGCCTTAGGAATTTTGGAAGAAAGTTTAACCACAGTACAAAATCAAAAAATAAAAATAAAATGAATAAATCAATTGTATTCACAAGCCTATTGACACTATTTTTTTTAGGAACACAAGCACAACAAAAAACAGTAAAGCAACCTAACGTATTTTTAATCACTTTAGATGGCGTACGCTGGCAAGATGTATTTACAGGCATAGACCCTGTGTTGTTAAATAGTCCCTACACACAAGATAAAGAAGGGTTAACCAAAAAGTTTGTGGGAAACTCAACCGAAGAAAATAGAACTTTGCTAATGCCTTTCTTTTGGAATACGATTGCAAAAAAAGGACAATTACACGGAAATAGAAACAAGGACAGTAAGGTAAACCTAACCAACAAAATGGCATTTTCTTATCCGGGATACAACGAGATTCTAACCGGAAATGCCGACGATGCGAACGTCAATAGCAACGATAAAATCTACAATAAAAATCAAACCCTTTTGGAAAAAGTAAACAATGCTGAAGCGTACAAAGGTAAAGTGGCTGCTTTTACGAGCTGGGATGTTTTTCCGTACATCATCAATGATAAGCGTAGTGGAATTCCGATAAATGCAGGTTATATGGATGCTGCGGGTAGTTTAAATGAAAAAGAAAAATTTTTAAACGAAATACAGCGTCAAGCTCCCATTATTTGGGAAGGTGTTCGTTTAGATGTCTTCACGCATCATTTTGCTAAAGAATATGTCAAAAAGAAGCATCCAAAATTGGTTTTCATTTCTTACGGTGAAACAGACGATTTTGCGCATGCAGGTTTTTTTGATTTATATACAAAATCAATACACAACACCGATGCCTTAATTGAAGATTTATGGAACTATGTCCAAAATGATCCATTTTATAAAGACAATACCTATTTTGTTATTACAACCGATCACGGAAGAGGCACAGGAACTGAAAAAGAGTCTAAATGGACAGATCATGGAAGTAATGTTAAAGGAGCAGACCAAACTTGGATGGCTATTTTAGGGCCTAATGTACAAACAACAGGAGAAGGGAAAGAGGAGCAATGGTACACCAACCAAATAGCACCAACCGTTTTACAGATGTTAGACAGCAAATGGATTGATGATGAGATGAAGGGAAATGCAATGAAAGTATCTAAAAACTAATGCAAAAGCTAGCAAAAAAATCGAATATCCCTTTTGTAATAAACGCTTCACTGGCTTCGTTTGGGGCTTATTTTTGTATGTATGCTTTTAGAAAACCCTTTAGCGTAGCCACATTTGAGGGGATGGAAGTATTTCATATTGATTACAAAATTATTTTAATCATAGCACAAGTATTGGGTTATGCACTATCTAAATTCATAGGCATTAAAGTGGTTTCAGAATTAAAAGCAAGCCAACGAGCTTATTATTTACTAGGATTAATTCTTATTGCAGAACTGGCTTTGGTATTATTTGCTTTGATTCCTAAACCATTTAATATTGCTTTTATGTTTATGAACGGGGTTCCTTTAGGAATGATTTGGGGAATTGTTTTTTCGTATCTCGAAGGCCGAAAATTTACCGAAATATTAGGGGTATCATTGAGCACCAGTTTTATAGTTTCTAGTGGCGTTGTAAAATCCGTTGGCTTTTTTGTAATGGATACTTGGGGTTTTACGGAGTTCTGGATGCCGGCTATTACAGGGGCATTATTTGTTTTGCCTTTATTGTTTTTTACTTGGTTATTAGAAAAAATCCCAAAACCAACCCAAGAGGATATTGAACTGCGCTCCGAACGTATTCCGATGACTGGAAAAGACAGAAAAAATATGTTGTTGAAATTTTTATTTCCAATAACAATATGGGTTTTGTTTTACACGTTTCTGACTGCTTTTAGAGATTTCAGGGATAATTTTTCACGTGAATTATGGGATACGATGGGGTATAAAGGGGATGTATCCGTATATTCCAGTTCCGAAACATTGGTGGCTATTATTGTATTATTGGTATTAGGTTTTGCATTTTATTTTCGAGATAATATGAAAGCCTTATTTTTTTACCAATTTTTGCTTTTGACAGGATGCCTTGCATTAGGATTTTCAACCTATTTATTTCAAACCGGAAATTTAAACCCATTTACCTGGATGGTTGTTTCGGGCTTCGGATTATACATTTGTTATGTGCCTTTTAATTGCCTTCTTTTTGATCGTTTTATAGGAGCTTTCAAAATAAAAGGCAATGCCGGTTTCCTGATTTATCTTGCCGATGCCTTTGGTTATTTAGGAAGTGTTGCTGTTTTATTGTATAAAAATTTTGTGCAATCCAGTTTATCATGGATAAATTTTTTTATGTATAGCGCCTATATAGTTGCTGGTATTGGTTTGGTTGTAACCATCAGTTCAATTCTTTATTTAGATAGAAAACATAAAAAAGATAAAACAGAAAGTATAAATTTTAAAATAATATTAAATGAAACCATTGTATGATCTCATAATTGTTGGTAGTGGAGTTTTAGGTACTTTTCATGCTTATCATGCCTTGAAAAAAGGACTTCGGGTAGCAATTATAGAAAAAGATAAAATGTCAAAAGGAGCGACTATTCAAAATTTTGGACAAGTAGTTCCTTCAGGAATGGACTCAAAATGGCAAACTTATGGAAGAGAAAGTTTAGCGATTTATAAAGAAATTCAAAGTCAATTTGACATTTCAATACGTCAAAACGGATCGGTTTATTTAGCTTCGAATGAAGAAGAAATACAGCTAATAGAAGAGTTATCTCAAATTAACCAATCGAATAATTATCCATCACAAATGTTGACTAAACAAGAATGTTTAGATAAATATCCAGGTTTGCGTTCCGATTATGTAAAAGCAGGATTGTTTTTTCCTGAAGAAGTTACCGTAGAACCCCGAACAATGATTTACAGGTTGCAAGAGTTTATGATTCATAAAATGGGGCTAAAACTAATCACAAATACAAGTATTATTAATTGTGAAACTACAATAAAAGGAGTTTGCCTTTTGAGTGCTGCCAATGAAGAATTTTTAGCCAGTAAAGTAATTATTTGCAATGGGAACGAGTTTAAAAATTTGTTTCCAATACTTTTTAGAGAAAGTGATTTAGAGGTTTCTAAGTTGCAAATGATGCAGACGAAACCACAGCAAAATTATAAACTTGATGGCTCAATACTTACGGGATTATCTATCCGAAGATATGAGGCATTTTATGAATGTCCTTCCTTTAAAGCAATCAAAGCAAAAGAAAATCCAGATGCTTCAGAAAAAAAATGGGGTGTGCATATATTGTTCAAACAAGCCGCAGATGGCTCCATAATTTTAGGCGATTCCCATCATTATGCAGATGCAAAAAATATAGATGATTTGGGTTTCGATTTAGACATGGATATTGATCATTTTATGATTCAAGAAGCCAAAAAAATTATTGATTTGCCTAATTATGAAATTCAAAACAGATGGTATGGCATGTATTCGCAATGTAAAACCAAAGATATTTTTGAGCATACAATAGATGAAAATATCCATATTATAACAGGAATTGGCGGAAAAGGAATGACGGGAAGTGCCGGATTTTCTAAAGAAAATATAACTAAAATATTTAATACTTAATAATGAAACAAAGAATAGAACTAGTAGTTTTTGATATGGCTGGAACAACAGTAGACGAGGATAATGTGGTCTACAAAACTGTCCAGAAAGTAATTAATGACGAAGGGTTTAATGTAAGTTTAGAAGATGTCCTAATGCATGGAGCAGGAAAAGAAAAGCATCAGGCAATTACAGATATTTTAAAAGAATGTACATCAATAACTAATGTAACTTTAGTTGCTAATAAAGCATTTTTGGAATTTAAAATAATCTTAAAAAATGTTTATGATACTTTAGAAATTAAAACATTTGAAGGCACAGAAGAACTTTTTAAAGCGTTGAGAAACAATAATATTAAAGTAGTGCTAAATACTGGTTATGACAGCAAAACCGCCCACCTTTTATTGCAAAAATTGGGTTGGATTGTAGGCGAAACCATAGACGGATTAGTAACAGCGGATGATGTAGAAAATGGTCGGCCAGAAGGCGATATGATTCTTTTGGCAATGAAAAAAACAGGTGTGACTGATTCAAAAAAAGTTTTAAAAGTTGGGGACTCCGCTATAGATATTGAAGAGGGAAAAAATGCAAATTGTGGCATTACCGCCGGAGTACTAACGGGTGCCCAAAACAGAACTCAAATACAAAAAGCAAATCCTACTTATATTTTGGAAAGTTTAAATGAATTGAGAGCAATTCTCATATAATAGTTGATTGGTTAGTTTTCTGGAAACTCTCCTTTTTGATATACTAAAAAGGGGAGTTTTGTTTTAAAAAAGTGTTATTTTTGAGTATTAAAAAAAAAATAAAGCACCAACATCTTAGCCGATACCTTCCCTCTATTAATAGGAACATGCGGTATTCTTCCGTCAAAAAAAATGGAATCACCTTCTTTTAGAAATACTTCCTCCTATATTATAAATACATTCGCCAGAAAGCATATATTTAAATTCATAGGCATCTGTCTCTACTTTTCCTCTTTGAGAGTTGGGTTGTATTTCAAGTAAAACCGCTTCAAAACCTATAGAAGAGAGTTGTTTTCCAAAAATATATTTATATGCAAAGCCTTTTGCATCATCTTCCTTTTCAATAATAGCATTTTCTTCAAATCGAGAGACAATATAATTAAGCTCCGAGGGTTTAGGCATACCCTCAAAAAAATCTGAAACTCTAATTTCCAATGCATTGATTATATTGAGCAAAACTGGTAATGAAGGAATTGTTCTTCCATTTTCTATCCTTGAAATAAGACCATTACTTACATCGGCAGCATTAGCCACATTACTAATAGTCTTTTTATTTTTCTTTCTAATATCTTTAATTCTCTCCCCTAAACCTATTAAATAGTCATTCATCAATCTTTTATTTAATACGAATATCCGAATTTATCTTGATATATTAGATTAAGATTTTTTTTATTTAAGGTTTATTCCATAATTTGTTCTCTATCCTTAAATGCTTATATCCTGAATATAAAACTATGCCTTTTCTAGTTTTAAAAAATAACTTATTTTAGAAAAGCTTTTATTTAAAAGTCTAGAATAGCATTAAAAACTTCTTAGAGAGCAGGAAAAAAAATAAATTCCTAATTATATGCAGAAAAACTATATTAAAAAAAATATTTTTTTTTGTAAACTAACTGAAAATCAGTATCTTTATAATATAAATCATTGTTTATTTTAATACTGTTTTATTATGTATGATGAAATCCTTAAAGACAGAATCGAAGCGGGAATGTTGCTTTCGGATAAATTAATGAAATATCAAAATAGCAACACAGTGATTCTTGCTGTTCCCAGAGGCGGAGTTCCAATAGGAAACGTAATTGCCAAAAAATTACAACTTCCTCTGGATATTGTGCTTTCAAAAAAAATACCGCACCCATTGAACAAAGAATTTGCTGTAGGCGCAGTATCATTGGACTCCATGATTGTTGATGAACATCTTAATATTCCAAACCATTACATCAATGACGAAATTATCCGACTTCGGGAATCGTTGCAAGAGAAATATGAACTCTACAGAGGTAAACAAAAACCTCTTGATATAAAAGGCAAAAACGTCATTATAGTTGATGATGGAATTGCAACGGGAAACACCCTGCTGGCGAGCATAGAAATGTTGCGCAAAAAAAATCCTGAAAAGATTATAGTTGCCGTACCCGTTATCCCTTATGACAGAGTTAAGATATTCCAACAAAAAGCAGATGAGTTTGTTTACCTGATAAGCTCAAAGAATTTTAGCGCCGTAGGTCAATTTTACGAACAATTTAGTCAGGTTCCTGATGAGGAAGTGGTTCAGATATTGAGAGAATCGAATTCCATTACTACGAATGCAAATCAAAATTAATATATAAATATGTCAATTATGAAAGCTGAAGAAATAGATATTCCTTTATTATCGATACATTTAAAAGGAGATTTAGTGATTCCTGATAAAGCAATTGGAATCGTTGTTTTTGCTCACGGAAGTGGCAGCAGTAGATTCAGTCCCAGAAATAAATTAGTTGCAGAACTAATGCAGCAACACGGAATAGGCACTTTATTGTTTGATTTACTAACGGAAGAAGAAGACCAGAATTATGAAAACAGATTTAACATTGATCTGTTAGTAAGCCGACTGATTGAAGCTACGGAATGGCTAACACACAGTAAAGTTTCAAAAGGTTTACCAATAGCTTATTTTGGAGCCAGTACAGGAGCTGCATCGGCATTACGGGCTGCAGCATTTTTTGGAAAAAATATTAAAGCCGTTGTTTCTCGTGGAGGTCGGCCGGATTTGGCCTTAAGTGTATTACACTTAGTTACTGCACCTACATTGTTAATTGTGGGTCAACTAGATGTTCCTGTCATCAAAATGAATAAACAGGCTTTTGACCAATTGGATTCAATAAAAGAAATGAAAATAATTTCTGGGGCTTCTCACTTATTTGAAGAACCGGGAAAATTGTTGGAAGTTGCCGATTTAGCCATTAACTGGTATAAAAAATATCTACCTGTTGATTAAACCATTATAATTATCATGACTTTTAAAAATTTTAAATTTATACTTCTTTCAATTAAAAAGTTTATTTAGACTAAATAAAAAAGTTATTAACACAATGTATTGGTAATCAGTATTTTCATTACATTTAACATGTTATTAACCAAAACCTTAGCTAAATATGAGAAAAATTATTTCAATTGCATTGTTGATGGCTGTTTGCATCACTTATGCACAAAAGAAAACAAATGGAACTATTTATGTAGAGCATCCTGCAATAGTTACTGTAGAAAACTTTACCAAAGCATTTGTGAGTGGTGACGCTGACAAAGTATCCAGTTTTTTAGCTGATGATTTTAAATCTTATGATGGAACAAGCACAAATAAAAATGATAAAGGAGAGGATAAAGAATCCTTTGTAAAAAGCGTGAAGTTCTGGAAAGATAATGTTGATTATTTAAGTATTTCAAGATCTCAAGGCTCATATCCAGATGCTTTAGAATATAAAGATGCCAACCAAAAAGAGTTGGTCTGGGTACAAACTTGGGAAGATATAAAAGGGGTGCATAATAAAACAGGTGTGAAAATCGACATGCCAATGCATCGATTGTACACAGTAGATAAAAACAATAAAATAAAAACAATGATTAGCTATTCCAGCAGTAGCATCGGAGATGAAATTGGAAGTAGTTATGGAGACAGAAAAAATGGGGAGATTTATAATCATCACGAATATATCAATTCTTTGAGGAAAATGATTTATGCTTTTGAAAATAAAGATTTTGAAAAAGCCTATAGTTTCTATGATGAAAAGGCAAGGTTTATTGATAATAATGCTCCAATAGGAACCAGTATATCTCTAACTGAACAAAAAGCAAATGATCAAAAATTTTTAGCGAAATTTGATATTAACAGTATCGATGTTTCAGGATACCCTGACTATTTGCATTACGAAATGGGAAATATGAGTGTCGTTCAATCTTGGTGGACCTATAGATTAACCAGAAAATCAGATAAAAAGAAAATAAATTTGTCTGTATTGTATATTGACAATTTTGATGATAAAGGAAAAATAACTTCCGAGAATTCTTATTACAGTGAAAATATGCTAGACACAAAATAAACTTTTGTTCTAAAGACTAAAAAAGCCGAAACAAGTTGTTTCGGCTTTTTTAGTTAAACGGTTGTGAAAAATATACTTAATATTTAATTCATAGTAATGATTTTTTGGTGCAATTGATTCAATAGCACCTGAAACCTGCTTATTTCCATTAGATCCTCGTCGTCTTCAGAAAAATCAAGCAGTTCATCCAGTAAATTGCTTACTTCCACTAATTTATTATTTGCCTCTTTGTTTTGTTTAGCAGCAATTAAATCGATGATTTCCTGAACTCTGATTTTTAAATCAGTAAATTTATTATTTTCCATTTTTTAAATTATTTGGATTCAGAAGTGTTGTTTTCATTGAACTTTTTGACGATTTGTTTCAATTTTTCTTTGCGCAACACTTTGGCAGCTTTGACTTTATCCTGCTCTTTATGTAGCTTATCATTGTGCTTTTTGATATTCCTTTCGTTGTTTCTTCCCATTATAGTTCTCTTTTTATTTCTTCCAAGGTTTTATTGGTAAAAATTAGTTCATTAATTATTTTCTGACGTAAAACAGCCAAATCTTCATAGTCGAAATGCTTTGCCCAAGAAGTTAAATTCAATAAATTCCTGATTTGTTTAATCCTTTTTGCAGTTTCAAAACTGGTGCGAAGGATAGCTTTCTTATCATAATCAGGATTATTTTTATGCTGGTAATTTACCGCATTTTGATTGTAATTTGCCTGAATATAATACAATTTTTCTATAGCATTGTCCGGAAAAAAATCATTCCAGTTGGCAAAACCTAGTTTAGTTTTAGATGGTGATTCTGGTTCTAATGGTTCTAATCTCCATTTACTATTGGCTAATCTTCCCCAATGGTTTGACAAACGATACATTCCTTTTTCAGTATAATAATAGCAACTCCCCGATTTGCTTTCGTATTGCAAAAGCAATTTAGCAACAGCTTCCTTTTTTTCTTCCCGGAAAACACAAAATGTATTTTTGAAAGAATTGGGATTGGGACGAAATGACTTTTCCATTATGCAAAGATAATCAGAAACTGCTGAACAGTGCAAGGCAAATATTATTTGATTAACTTTGTACCCAGTAAATTTATTAAATCAAATTGATTATGACTAAGTCTTCACAAGAAAAAATGCTTCAAAAAGGAGTTTATACAGGAATAATGGAACAAGATGAAAACAACAACTTTTTTTGTGGCGAATATTTATTAGATTACAAAATGGCGATGGCCAATCATCAACTTGGCGATTGGATTACTATCAAAACCGTCATTGAAAATCCGAGTGATATCAACTACAATAAATATCCAAAAAAGTCTAAAAACTTTGATAAAGCCAACAATAAACCGCAACAATAGCTTGTGTTTATAAATTAATGCCCAAACAAAAAACAGGTTAGAAAGGACTATTTTTTGATTTTTTTTTGGTCAAAAACCAAAAACTTAAAAAAAAGTGTACCTTTGCAAAAAATTGTCGATTTTGAAATCCTTTTTTACTGGTTTCATATTAAAAGACAACAAGTTACCATATCTATGAAAAAAATAGTTGAATACCGAAAGTTGCTAAATGTAGACAAAACTGCAGAATTAAAAGATTTAAAAACCATTTACCGCAACGCGATGAAAGAAGCACATCCTGACAAATTTCAGGGAAATGATGCCGGTTTAAAAGAAGCAGAAGAAAACAGTAAAAAAATTATTGAAGCCTACCACTTTTTGGTAAGCATCAATCCTGAAACTGTAAAACAAAATTTACCTGAATACACAGAAACTATTGCAACGTCAACAATTACAGATTACAAATTTGTTGAAGGGCGCTTGATAATTAATTTTTCAAATGGAAGTGTTTATGAATACATCAGCGTGCCAAAAGCAACTTATGTAAAAATGGTAAATGCGGATTCACCCGGAAGATTTGCAAAAAGACATATATTAAATTCTTTTACTTGGAGAAAAACCATCAACCAAGACTAGATTTTATTAGATTTATATTTAAAAACACTCCTTTTAGGGGTGTTTTTTTGTTGGTATAATGCAGCACTAGTATTACAAATTAAAAAAATAAATGGAAAAAATATTGCCTAGAAGTTTTATTTTTAGTAAGTTAGCAACCCTTTAAAAATAAATTCAAAATTATCCTTATGAATGACCCTTGTAACTTATTCAAATCGCAATACAAAAAGGCAAAAGAAACCCTTGTTATTCTTGAAGAACAAAAAGCGGAAATAAATCTCAAACTAGAATCTAATTCATTTAGTGCCACTTTGCATAAAGAATTAAGAACTGTAAATATGGATATCAGGATAACGCTAAATGAGATTGAACATGCTGAATCTTGCATACAGAAATGTGAATTAAAATATAATTCTTCCCTAAGCTAGAAAAAACCTTAATTCATGTCAATATCTCTCCCATCCATGGGTATAGTTTTGTACAAATAACAACGTTAAATGCTCAAAACCACTTAAACTAATTGCCCTAAACCTATTAAATAAAAATTTATAAACTATAACAAAAATTTAAGTCATAAAATTATTGATGTTTTATAAATTTAAATACTTTTGCACACTTAAATCATTTAACTAATTTATAATGAAAAAAATAATTTTATTACTTACGGCTACAGTATTTTTAATTTCTTGTAGCAAAGACAAGTACACAATCTCAGGTACAGCAAAAGGAGTTGAAAACGGTAAAACCATAATAATGGAAACCCAAGATGCTACTGGTATGGGTTTGATGTCCGTAGATACAGTAAAAGTAGAAAATGGTAAATTTGAAATAAAAGGAAAAGTTACTGAACCCGCTTTTTACATGTTACAACTTGAAGGAGCAAATGGAAAATTCCCATTTATCTTAGAAAACGGAGATATCACTATCGAAATGAACAAAGACAGTATCAATAAATCTAAAGTTTCTGGAACATACAACAATGATGAGTTCGTTCAGTTCAATGGAGAAATAATTAAACTACAAAAAGGTTTAATGGATTTTCAAAAGAATAACACTGCTTTGATGAATCAGGCACAACAAGCTAAAGATACTGTTGTTATCAATAAATTAATGAAAGAATTTGGGAAGCTTCAAGAAGGTGTAACCGCAGAATCTAAAAAGAAATATAACAGCTACGCAGAATCACATCCAAAATCATTCATAAGTGTATTAATTATCGAAGGAATGAGTAAAGATCCTTCTGTTGAAATTAAAAAATTAGAAACATTGTTTGCAAGCCTAGATGAGTCATTAAAAAACACAAAACCTGGTAAAGCAATTCAATCAAAAATAAAAGAAGCAAAAATGCCTTCAGTTGGTACAACACCGTCTGGTGCTGTAAATCCAGCTGCCGGTAACGCTAAATGAAGGTCAGATTTTTCAGCTCCAAACCCTCAAGGTCAAATAATTAGCCTAAAAGAAAGTTTAGGAAAAGTAACTATTGTAGATTTTTGGGCATCATGGTGCGCTCCTTGCAGAGCCGAAAATCCAAATGTTGTTGCTCTCTACAAAGAATTTCATTCTAAAGGATTGAATATTGTTGGAGTCTCCTTAGACAGAGATGCTGCAAAATGGAAAGAAGCCATTGCAAAAGATAAACTAACTTGGATTCAGGTTTCTCATTTAAAATTTTGGGACGAACCAATTGCTGCTCAATATGGAGTTCAGCAAATTCCTTCTACTTTTATACTTGATGCAACAGGTAAAATTGTTGCACAAAATTTAAGAGGAGTCGAACTTCAAGCAAAAATAATGGAACTTTTATCTAAATAATACACTAAATTTATACTAATAAAAAATCTCCCTTGGGGAGATTTTTTATTAGTATATTCAATTCCAATGTGTTGCAAATTATACTAAAATTAAGTGTAAATATCCTTTGGAAACCTGAAAACAGTTTTTATATTTGCAACCGCTTAGGGCAAATAAGACTATGGGGAGATACTCAAGCGGCCAACGAGGGCAGACTGTAAATCTGCTGTGTGAACTTCGCAGGTTCGAATCCTGCTCTCCCCACGAATAAATATATCAATAAAGAAAAACGCCAAGTTCACTTGAGCGTTTTTTTGTTTGATTTATTTTCAAAGCGTAGCTTTGCAGGAAGGACAAAGTCAATCCTGCTCTCCCCACGAATAAATATATCAATAAAGAAAAACGCCAAGTTCACTTGAGCGTTTTTTTGTTTGATTTATTTTCAAAGCGAAGCTTTGCAGGAAGGACAAAGTCAATCCTGCTCTCCCCACGAATAAATATATCAATAAAGAAAAACGCCAAGTTCACTTGAGCGTTTTTTTGTTTGATTTATTTTCAAAGCGTAGCTTTGCAGGAAGGACAAAGTCAATCCTGCTCTCCCCACGAATAAACATATAAATAAAGAAAACGCCAAGTTCACTTGAGCTTTTTTTTTGCTTGATATATTTTCAAAGCGTAGTTTGCAGGAAGAACGGATTAATCCTAAAACCTGTGGAGAAGCAAAAAATTAAGCATATTATCCACAAAAATAAAAGTCCTGAGATTTTCAGGACTTTTTACTTTAACACAATGTAATTTTTATTTTATTCCAAAATAAAACTCACACTGACATTTGCCGTGATCTCTATTTCGCCAACTGCCAATGTTTCTCTTGGAGCTGATTCGTCCATTGCCATAGACTTCATGGCATACATAACAGGGTGTGGATTGTAATTTTGTGAATTATCGGATATCAATAGTGCTTTGCCCACCTTTTGTCCCAATACAGAAACAAAATCTTCGGCTTTCCCTTTGGCTTCTTTTATAGCTAACTTTCTCGCATCAGACTGCAAATCTTTCATTTTTGAAGACTTAAACTCTACATTGTCAATTCGATTAATTCCTTCATCAACTAAGCCTTCCATCAATTCGTCATACTTTGACAAATCTTTCAATAAAATTTGGACAGATTGAGTGGCAATATAATTGTGTTTCTTTTTTTCATAATCATAATTTGAATTTAAAGAAACTCGCTGTGTCTGGAAATCTTCTTTTGCAATATTAGATTTTTTGATGAATTTTAAAATGGCGTCCATTTTTTTGTCATTTTCCTTTTTAACATCGTCTGCCTTTGTTCCTTTTGTTTCAATCGAAATCGAAATCGAAGCCTGATCTGGAGCTATTTTTACTTTTCCTTCACCAGACACACTGATCATTGGAACTAGTTTTTGCTCCTGTGCGTAGGACATTGCCATAAAAAATAAGGCAAAAATCAATAATGCTTTTTTCATTTTTTTTTAAATTTAGGTTTGTTATTAAAATCTCTAATCAAAACTTGTGCCAACTATAATTTTCCGGCTTTGGACATTACAAAAAGTATCACGATAGGAATTGCCAAAAGCACTACCATAGCAGTATTATCTACAAGCATAGCTGGTTCTTTTATCAATGTAATTAAATAGCCTCCAATTGCACCTCCAAAATGAGCTGTGTGACCAATGTTGTCTCTCTTGGCTTTCATTCCATAAATAGAATACAACAAATAGCCTATTCCAAAAAGATAAGCCGGAATGGGAATTGGAATAAAAAATAGATACAAATTCATACTGGGCTCAATCAAAATCGCCGAATATAAAATTCCTGTCACTGCTCCAGATGCGCCGATTGCTCTGTAGCTATATTCATTTTTATGCATCAACAAGGTCAGTAAGCTGCCAAAAATAAGGCTTCCCATATAAATCAATAAAAAAGAAGCGCTCCCAAAATAGTTAATTACCACTGGAGCAAACATATAAAGCGTAAACATATTGAAAAACAAATGCCCCATATCGGCGTGCAAAAAACCAGAAGTAATCATCCTGACTTGGTCTCCCGCACGGATGCTTCCAATGTGAAATTCGTATTTCCTGAAAAAAGCCACATCGTTAAATCCTTTTAAACTGAATAAAATTGTGGCGGCAATAATTACAATTAAAATAGTGCTCATAAATAACTTAAATATTTTTTGAGTGTAAATCTAATTAATAATTATGGTTATAAAAACAGAACAAGAGTTCTAAACTAATAACCGAAAGGATTTTTTGAATTATATTTGTCGAAATATTTATTTAATGCGCTTTATCCTTTATCTCCTATTTTATCCTATTTTATGGTGCATCTCGATGTTGCCGTTTCCATTATTATATCTGTTTTCTGATTTTGTATATGTAATGGTTTATTATGTAATAGGTTATCGTAAAGAAACGGTTCGAGAAAATTTAGCATTGGCATTACCCCATTTATCCGCTCAGGAAAGATTAGTCATCGAAAAAAAATCTTTTCATCATTTGTGTGATATGTTTCTTGAAATGATAAAAACGATGACGATTTCAAAAAAAGAAATAAGCAAACGATTTGTATTTACCAATCTGGAAGTATATAAAAAACTGGAAGAACAAGAAAAAAGCATAGCCATGATGCTGGCACATTATGCAAGCTATGAATGGGTAATTTCAATGAATGCCTATGTAACTTTTAGTGCTTTTGCCATTTATAAAAAAATAGCCAATCCCTATTTTGACAAATTAGTGCGTACTATTCGATCAAGATTTAAAGCCTTTCTTATAACAACTAAAGAAACTATTCCAACTATCATTTCAAATAATAAAAACAAATTATTGTCTATTTATGGATTTGCAAGCGATCAATCACCCAGACTCTCTTCTTCTTTTCATTGGCAAAAATTTATGGGAATTGAAGTTCCCGTTCATACCGGAGCCGAAATGTTGTCAAAAAAGTATGATATGAATGTCATTTTCCTGAAAGTGAAAAAAGTAAAACGTGGGTATTATCAAGCCAGTTTTGAAGTCATTTCGGAAAATGTAAAAGAAGTGCCCAACTATGAAATCACGGATAAATTCCTGAAATTAGTGGAACAACAAATTTATGAAGCTCCTGAATATTATTTATGGACACATAAACGATGGAAACACAAGAGGTAAAACAGATTGCAGGTTTCAGGTAGCAGTTAGCTGAAGGCAGAAACGCTATCTCTTTATACTTTAAACCATTTTTCAACCAATTCTTTCTCAAATGGTTTTGCATTTTTATGGATAAATTCATTGGAGTTTTTATCATAATTATAATCTTTTGACCAAGCTTCGTGATTTTCTGCCAATGCTTTTATGCTTTCACAAACAAATTTAATTTCTTCATTTGTAGTAGTGGGATGAATCGACATTCTTATCCAACCGGGTTTTAAAGTTAAGTCGCCAGAATCGATTTGGCAAACTAAATTATGAGAGGTTTCTTCGTTTACATTCAACAAATAATGGCCATAAGTTCCTGCGCAACTGCAACCACCACGGGTCTGAATTCCGAATTTGTCGTTGAGTAATTTCACTCCCAAATTAAAATGTAAGTTGTCAATATAAAATGAAATCACTCCTAATCGATCTTGATGTTGTGCTGCAAGAATCTTAATCTTTGAAATATTTCCAAGGCTCGAAAAAATAGAATCCACGATTTCGTGTTCGCGTTTCAGAATGTTTTCGACACCCATTTTTTCCTTTAATTGGATAACTAAAGCCGTTTTTATCACCTGCAAGAAACCTGGAGTTCCACCATCTTCCCTATCTTCGATGTTGTCAATATATTTGTGCTCGCCCCAAGGATTTGTCCAGGAAACGGTTCCTCCGCCCGGATTATCAGGGATTAAATTTTGATATAATTTTTTATTAAAAACTAATACACCCGAAGTTCCTGGCCCTCCAAGAAACTTGTGTGGCGAAAAGAAAATCGCGTCCAGAAAACTTTCCGGATCTTCCGGATGCATATCAATTGCAACATATGGCCCGGAACATGCGAAGTCCACAAAACAAAGGCCATTGTTTTGGTGCATTAATTTTGCCGCTGCATGAAAAGGCGTTTTGATTCCGGTAACATTAGAACAAGAAGTTATGGAAGCAATTTTGAAGCTTCTGTCTTTGTATTTTTCCAATAATTTTGCCAAATTTTCAAGACTGAACAATCCTTCTTCGCAGGAAGGAATCACCTCAACATCGGCAATGGTTTCGAGCCAGGAAGTTTGATTGGAATGATGTTCCATGTGTGAAATAAAAACAACTGGTTTTTTGTCAGCGGGAATGCTGATGTAATCCTTCAGGTTTTCGGGAATTTTTAAGCCCAAAATACGTTGAAATTTATTGACGACTCCCGTCATTCCGGTTCCATCAGTAATGAGAACATCATCTATGCTTGCATTTACGTGAGTTTTTATGATATTACGCGCCTTGTTATACGCCATTGTCATTGCCGTTCCTGAAACCGTAGTTTCCGTATGAGTATTGGCTACAAAAGGTCCAAAGTCGTTGATCATTTTTTTCTCAATAGGACGATACAAACGACCACTCGCTGTCCAATCCGTGTAAATGATTTTTTGCGTACCATAAGGCGAAACAAATTCCTGATCGATTCCTATAATATTCCTGCGAAACTCTTGGAAGTATTGTTCTGATTGAGTTGGTATTTCTTTGATGGTCATTGTATTCTTTATTTTGATTCAAAGATACCTATTTTTAGTTATTAGGATAAATAGTAAATAGGTTTTGAGAGAGCCATTTAAAAAAAAATAAAAGGATTACTTTCTAAAAATTGATTCAATAAATTTTACTTTTGTGAAATGGCTAACAATACTTCTCCACACGTGTTAAATACTGCGGCAAACCTTTTGGGATTTTGCCTTTTCGTGATTACCTCATTACATATTTCGAACCGGATTGAAACTCATGTGATTGATGGCTTCACCTCGGTTATTGCTATTTTGCTTACTTGCTCGTGTATATTCTCCTTCATATCTATAAAAACTAAAAGTTCAGAACGAGAAAAAAAATTTGAATCAATTGCTGATTACTTATTCATAACCGGTCTAGTGGGAATTTTGGTAATTATATTGCTGATAACAATGAATTTTGTCAAATAAATGAACTCCATCAATAAACTTCCAGTCATCACCCTTTCGTTTTGGATTATAAAAATTTGTGCCACAACTTTGGGCGAAACTGCGGGTGATTTGTTGTCAATGACTTTAAATATTGGTTATGCTTTAAGTTCGATGTTGTTGTTGAGTTTCTTTTTTGTCACGCTTTTTATCCAACTTTCAATCAAAAAATACCATCCTATAATTTATTGGGCTGTGATTCTTGCCACGAGTACCGCGGGAACAACCATTTCCGATTTTATGGATAGAACACTTGGTTTGGGCTATGCAACAGGTTCTTTAATTTTAGCAACATTACTGGTCGTAACACTTGTTATTTGGAAAATTAGCGAGAAAACTTTGGCAGTAACCAACATTACTTCCACTCGTGGCGAACTTTTTTATTGGACTGCTATTTTGCTTTCGAATACGCTGGGAACGGCATTGGGAGATTTTCTGGCAGACAATTCAGGTCTTGGATTTGCAGGTGGTGCCATACTCATTGGAAGTTTATTGGTGTTGATTGTCTTAGCATATAAATTTACCGGAATATCTCACATTGTCTTATTCTGGTTGGTATTTGTATTGACAAGACCCTTTGGTGCGACCTTCGGAGATTTACTTACCAAACCATTGGAAAAAGGGGGATTGAATTTTGGAACCGTTGGTTCATCAGCCCTACTTTTTATGATACTCGCTATTTTAGTGTTTGTTCTAATGGTGCGAACCGAACACAATAATCTAAGTCCTTAAAAAACAAACCCCTCCTCTTCAAAAAATATTTTTTAAAAAGGGCTTTAATTTATAAAAAGAAGTCCTAAATCCCTGCCACAGCCTTGATTTCGTCAATAATTCTTAATGCTAAAGCATCAGCTTGATTTTGTGAAGGCGCTTCGGTATAAATACGAATAATGGGTTCGGTATTCGATTTTCTTAAATGAACCCATTCGTTTGCAAAGTCAATTTTTACACCGTCGATAGTGGTAATATCTTCATTTTTGTATTTCTCGGTCATTGCAATAAGAATCGCATCAACATCGATTTGTGGTGTCAATTCGATTTTGTTTTTGCTCATATAATATTCTGGATACGAAGCACGCAAAGCAGAAACGGTTATTTTTTTATTGGCCAAATGGGTCAAAAACAGCGCCACTCCCACTAAACTATCGCGGCCATAATGCAATTCAGGATAAATAATTCCTCCGTTTCCTTCTCCTCCGATAATGGCGTTGTTTTTCTTCATTAAATCTACAACATTCACCTCGCCTACTGCGCTAGCTTCGTAATTTCCTTTGTGGGCGTTCGTCACATCACGCAAAGCACGGGAAGACGACATATTCGAAACTGTATTTCCCGGTGTTTTACCCAAAACAAAATCGGCGCAAGCCACCAAAGTATATTCTTCGCCAAACATTTCGCCATCTTCGCAAATAAATGCAAGTCTGTCAACATCAGGATCAACGACAACACCTAAATCGGCTTTTTCTTTGACCACCAATTCCGAAATATCCGTTAAATGTTCTTTCAACGGTTCCGGATTGTGAGGGAAATGTCCGTTGGGTTCGCAATATAATTTTACGACTTCAACGCCCATTAACTCCAATAATTTTGGAATAATAATTCCTCCCGAGGAATTTACACCATCAACAACAACCTTAAATTTGGCTGCTTTTACGGCTTCAACATCAACCAAAGGCAAATTCAAAACTTCATCGATATGAATATCCATATAAGCATCATTCTCGGTAATTTCTCCCAAATTGTCCACATCCGAAAAGTCGAATGCTTCGGCTTCTGCAATTTGCAGGATTTTTTCTCCTTCGATACCGTTCAAGAATTCCCCTTTTCCGTTGAGTAACTTCAGTGCATTCCACTGCTTTGGATTGTGCGAAGCGGTAAGAATAATTCCACCATCTGCATTTTCCAAAGGAACAGCAACTTCAACCGTTGGCGTTGTAGAAAGTCCCAAATCAACCACGTCAATTCCCAAACCAACCAACGTATTTACCACTAAATTATGGATCATTGGTCCAGAAATCCGAGCGTCACGACCCACAACAACCTTGAATTTCTTGTTATTATTGCCATTTTTTAACCAAGTTCCATATGCCGAAGCAAATTTTACCGCATCGACCGGAGTCAGGTTATCGCCCACTTTACCGCCAATAGTTCCGCGAATTCCTGATATAGATTTTATTAAAGTCATTGGTATTATTTTAGATTTTGAATTATAAATTTTAAATTGCTCACAAATATAATAATTGACGGTTTAAAAAAGTCATTTAATAATTTAAAATCCATAGATTAGGCGAATGAATTTTCTAGCACACATATACCTTTCCGGAGACAATGATTTGATAAAAATAGGCAATTTTATGGCTGATGGTATTCACGGAAAGCACTTTGATATTTTTCCGATGGAAATTCAAAAAGGAATCATTCTGCACCGCTCCATCGATACTTTTACAGATGCCCATCCCATATTCCGACAAAGTACCAAAAGACTGCACGCCAATTACCATCATTATTCCGGTATCATCGTGGATATTTTTTACGACCACTTTTTGGCAAAAAACTGGAGTAATTATTCTGATGAAAAATTGGAAGATTTTTCAGAACGTTTTTACCAATCTTTGAGAGACAATTATGATGATTTGACTCCAAAAACCCAAAAAATGATGCCTTATATGATAGATTACAATTGGCTGCTGAGTTATCAAACCATAGAAGGTATCGAAAGCGTTTTGGCAAAAATGGATACCCGTATGAAACGCGATTCGAATATGCGATTTTCCGTTGTGGAATTGAGAACATATTATTCCGAATTTGAATCAGAATTCACGGCTTTTTTTGCAGCATTAATAGTACATTCGAACTTGAAAATACAAACCTTATGAAAAAAATAATACCGCTAATTGCAATAACCATTTTCTATTTACTTCCAATAAAAACAATTGCTCAGACGGGTTTAGTAACTTCAAAAGCAATGGTAGTTTCAGCACGTGAAGAAGCTTCAAAAATTGGTATCGAAATCATGAAAAAAGGCGGCAATGCCTTTGATGCGATGGTCGCTACAGAATTGGCCCTTGCTGTTGCTTATCCTTATGCCGGCAATATTGGCGGAGGCGGTTTTATGGTTTTCAGAAAAGCAAATGGCGAAACTGGAGCACTTGATTATCGTGAAAAAGCACCTTTGGCAGCTACGACAGCTATGTATCTTGACAAAGACGGAAATGTGGTTCCTAACCTGAGTGTCAATGGAGCATTGGTAATTGGTGTTCCCGGCACCATCGCAGGAATATTTGCCGTTCACGAAAAACTGGGCAAACTTTCGATGGAGGAAATTATGAAACCTGTAATAGCTTTAGCAAAGAATGGAGTCGTAGTTACTCAAAAACAGGAAAAAATGCAACAAAATTATCGTGATGCCATCATAAAAGTAAGCGGTGCGCAAACCTTGCTTGCACAAAATTATAAAACTGGCGACACTATAAAATATCAAGCACTTGCTGAAACATTAACCCGAATAATGAAAAATGGCGCGGCTGAATTCTACAAAGGGGAAACAGCCCAGAAAATAGTCGGTTTTATTAAAAAAAATGGCGGAATAATTTCACTTGAGGACTTATCCAAATATGAAGTTAGATGGCGAAACCCAATTATTTTTAATTACAAGGATTTGAAAATTATTTCGATGTCACCGCCTTCAAGCGGAGGAATTACTTTGCAACAAATGATGAAAATGATTGAACTTTATCCAATTTCAAAATATGGTCATAACAGCGAAAAAGCCATACAACTAATGACTGAAGCGGAACGGAGAGCTTATGCCGACAGGAATTATTTTCTTGGAGATCCTGATTTTGTGAAAATTCCTGAAAGTGAGTTGCTCAACAATACTTATTTAAAAAACAGAATGAAAACTTTCGATTGGAACAAAGCTACTTTATCCTCTGAAATTTCTCATGGAGAAATCGCCACTACTGAAAGTAATGAAACCACCCATTATTCGATTATTGATCCTGAAGGAAATGCCGTTTCAGTAACTACAACACTTAATGGCGCATATGGTTCAAAATTATATTCAGATGAATTGGGCTTCTTTTTTAATAACGAAATGGACGATTTCAGCGCCAAGCCGGGAGTTCCAAATTCATATGGTTTGATTGGTGCCAAAGCCAATAGCATTGCCCCAGAAAAACGAATGTTAAGCTCTATGACGCCAACAATAGTCGAGAAAAACAGTAAATTATTTATGGTTGTTGGAACTCCGGGAGGTTCTACAATTATTACATCGGTTTTACAAACGATTTTGAATGTTTACGAATTCAAAATGAGTATGCAAGATGCCGTAAATGCGCCTCGTTTTCACCACCAATGGTTGCCGGACGTAATTACTTTTGAACCAGATACTTTCGATACAAAAACTTTAGAAAATTTAAAACAAAAAGGATACCTCATCAACGAGAAAACAACTCCCATAATTGGAAAAGTAGATGCTATTCTGGTTTTACCAAATAAAAAACTCGAAGGCGGTGCTGATAAAAGAGGAGATGATAAAGCGGTGGGGTTTTAGGTTTTAGAAATTAGATATTATGAATTTTATCAATGCTTTAGAAACTGCTTTTGAAGAAAACAGCAATCCCGAAAATGCCAATGCAATGGCCAAATATATGCGGAATCATTTTTCCTTTTTTGGAATAAAAACGGAAGAAAGAAGAAAAATTTTAAAGGATATTTGGAAGGAAAATAGGGATGAAATTGCAGAAAATCCAAGAGAAATTGCTCGAAAACTTTATTCAAAACCACAACGGGAATTTCAGTATTGCGCCATAGAAATTTTAATAAAACAACTTAAAGGAAAATATAAAAAAGACGATATTCAACTTATTGAAAAACTAATAATCACAAATTCTTGGTGGGATAGTGTTGACACGATTGCCAAGAATATTCTGGGTGAATATCTTCTTGAATATCCATTGGAAACCGAAAAAGTTATCGAGCATTTTTCAAATTCCGAGAATATGTGGCTCAACCGAAGCGCAATTCTTTTTCAATTGGGTTACAAAGGGGAAACCAATTTTGATTTACTAAAATCAGAATGTGAAAAACATAAAAATTCCAACGAATTCTTCATTCAAAAAGCTATTGGTTGGGCATTGCGAGAATACGGAAAAACAAATCCCGAAGCGGTTCGAAATTTTATAAGTCAAATCCATTTAAAGCCCTTAAGTAAAAAAGAAGCCCTGAAAAATATTGGCTAAAAGCAAAAATAATGGTAAATTAGCATTCTTTTAAAAACACAAAATGTTCAAAAAATATATTCAGAAGCTTGAGAACCTGACTGCTTTTGCTCAAAATAAACTCAGCAATAAACAGTTTATTTTCTTGTCCAGTGTTTTGGTTGGGATTTTGTCGGCTTTTGCCGTAATCGTTTTGAAAACTTTTGCGCATTGGGTTTTCCAATTTGCGACTTATATCAACGGGATTTTAAAATTAAGTTTTATCAACAGTATTTTGCCCATAATCGGGATTTTACTGACGGTTTTTGTGGTCAAAAGAGTCTTAGGCGGAACTATCGAAAAGGGAACTTCACAAATTTTATATGCTGTAGCAAAAAAAGCAAGTATTATTCCCAGAAGACAAATGTACGCTCAAATTATAACAAGTTCGCTAACTGTGGGTTTAGGAGGTTCCGCAGGATTAGAAAGTCCAATAGTTATTACGGGGGCAGCTTTTGGTTCAAATTACGCCCAAAGATTTAAATTAAGGTACAAAGACAGAACACTTTTAATAGGTTGTGGAGTTGCAGCCGGAATAGCGGCAGCATTTAACGCTCCCATTGCAGGGGTTTTGTTTGCTATAGAAGTTTTATTGGTAGACGTAAGCATTTCAGCATTTACACCCATTATGATTGCCGCAGCAACTGGTGCATTGATTTCAGAAATTGTCTTGGATGAAACAGTATTGTTATCTTTTAAACAGCAACAAACCTTCAATTATCATAATATTCCTTACTATATTTTTCTTGGAATATTCACTGGGTTAATTTCTGTTTACTATTCCAGGAATTTTCAAAGGGTAGAACATTTTTTTACTCGTTTACGATTTAAACCATACAAAAAAGCACTTTTTGGTGCTTCTATTTTGGCATTATTAATTTTTATTTTTCCAACACTTTTTGGAGAAGGATATGAAAGTATAAAAACCTTATCAGAAAGTGATCCAGGGCAATTATTAGAAAATACGCTTTTCAGCAGTTTTAGGAATAACAGTTGGGCTCTTTTGGCATTTATTGGTTTAACCATGATGCTCAAAGTTTTTGCTACTGGAATTACGTTGGGAAGTGGCGGAAATGGAGGTAATTTTGCTCCTTCCCTATTTCTGGGATCTTATGTTGGTTTCTTTTTTTCTAAATTTTTAAACCTAACCGGACTTACTAAATTGCCTATAAGTAATTTTACAATGGTGGGAATGGCAGGAATTCTAAGCGGATTATTTCACGCACCTTTAACTGCTATTTTCCTTATTGCAGAAATAACAGGAGGTTATAATTTGATGATTCCACTTATGATGGTGGCTTCCATTAGTTTTGCTATTTCAAAACGTTTCGAAAAACATTCATTGGATGTGAAAAATTTAGCACGAAAAGGCCAGGCTTTTACCAGCAATAAAGACACAAATATCCTTTCGACATTAGATACCAATTCTATAATTCAAACTGATTATTTGACTGTTTCTCCTGATGAAAGTCTGGAAAAATTAGTTGACTTGATTTCGCATTCCAATCAGGTAATTTTTGCTGTTGTAGATACTGAAAAACAATTACTTGGAGTAGTTCACTTCAATGATATTCGAGAAATAATTTTTAATGAATATCGTGTAAAATTTACTTTGGTAAAAGAAGTTATGATTAAAACGGTAGATATCATTTATCCATCAGACAGTATGGAAACCGTAATGAACAAGTTTGAAAAAACTAAAGTTCAATTTCTACCTGTACTAAAAGATGGTAAATATTATGGATTTATTTCGAAATCCCTAGCACTCGAAGCTTATCGAACCAAGTTAAAATCAATGACGATAGAGTAATTCCGCAATTATTAAACACTCATTATGCCAACATTAGAAAATAGTTTTTTAAAACTCGAAAATATAAAAGTCATTGATAGTACGATTCCTTATTCAGAATATACTCCTATAGAATTGTCAGTTACAAACACAGATTTATTTAAAAATGATATAAAAAATCCGGATATATTTGAAGATTATATCGAAGATCTCCTTCAAAAAAACAATGCCAAAATCGCTTATGGAGGCTACAATGAAGTACGAAATCTTTACAATCAAACCCATCTTTTTAATGATGAGCAATCTGATGAGAGAAATATTCACATTGGGATGGATTTATGGATTAAAGCAGGAACGCCAGTTTTAGCAGCGCTTGACGGAACAGTGTATGGCTTTGATTTCAATGCGGGAAAAGGAAATTATGGTCCAACAATTATCCTGAAACACACGATTGAAAACCAATGCTTTTATACTTTATATGGTCATTTATCTGTCAAAAGTATTGAGCATATAGAAATTGGAACCGTTTTTAAAAAAGGACAAACTCTGGCAACTTTGGGAGATTCGTCTGTAAATGGTGGCTATTCCCCACATTTACATTTCCAAATAATAAAAAATATAGAAGATAATTTCAGTGATTATCCTGGTGTTTGCAGCAAAAAAAACTTGGTTTATTATTTAGAAAATTGTCCCGACCCGAATTTATTGTTAAAAATATAACTATCTTTATATCATTCGATTAAAATTTTGATTTAGTAATACCTATACCCAAATCAAATTTACTATGAAAGATATAAACCAATTGCTGACTTTATTGGGAGATGAAAAAGATTTTTTGTTGAATCACGTTTGTAAAACGATTACAAAAGATCAAATTTATTTACCCAGTCCTTTGCATATCGATACTCATTTCCTGAATAGTAATCGGAATGGACAAACGATTCGGAGTTTAACCCAACTTTACGAAAATGGGAGACTTTCGGGCACTGGTTATCTTTCCATTTTACCTGTAGATCAAGGGATTGAGCATACTGCCGGAAGTTCATTTTCTACGAATCCCATTTATTTTGATCCTGAAAATATTATAAAATTAGCCCTAGAAGCGGGTTGTAATGCAGTCGCTTCCTCAATGGGAGTTTTGGCGATGCTCTCCAGAAAATATGCGCATAAAATTCCGTTTGTGGTTAAGATTAATCACAACGAAATACTGACTTTTCCCAATAAATACGATCAAATTATGTTTGCAAATGTCCGCGATGCTTGGAATATGGGTGCTGTGGCAGTAGGTGCGACAGTTTATTTTGGCTCAGCCGAATCTAATCGGCAAATAATAGAAGTGGCAAGGGCTTTTGAAGAGGCACATAATTTAGGTATGGCTACCATTCTTTGGTGTTATTCCAGAAATGACGCATTTGTAAAAGACGGAATCGATTACAATACGGCAGCTGATATTACCGGACAAGCCAATTATTTGGGAGTTTCCCTCCAAGCGGATATTATTAAACAAAAATTACCAACTAATAACGGTGGTTTCAAAACAATCAAATTTGCCAAAAGCAATCCTGAAATGTACACCAAATTAAGCAGTGACCATCCCGTAGATTTATGTCGATATCAGGTGATGAATTGTTACTCAGGGCGCATTGGGTTAATTAATTCAGGAGGCGAATCAAAAGGCGAAACTGATTTTGCAGAAGCCTTAAAAACTGCTGTAATAAACAAACGAGCTGGCGGAACGGGAATGATTATGGGTCGAAAAGCTTTTCAACGTCCTTTTAGTGAAGGCGTAAAAATCATAAATGCAGTGCAGGAAATTTATTTATCAAAAGAAATTACTATCGCTTAAACCATTTTTGCAGTTTCTTTTAAAATTAACGATGCTAAAATCAATAATTATACAATACCTCAGGAAATAACCTCAATTTATAAATAGCTCAATTAATCCGGCTAAAATTTATAAAAACACAATAATTTATACTTTATTTTCATTTAATTATAATTTCAAAAATATGCATTTCCTGCAAATAAATTTAAAAAAAAGTATTCATTTGAAAAAAAACATTATTTTTACTTCCAACTTTTTTTGAAATGACCCAAAACGAAAACACAATTGTTAAATTCTATACCGCATTTGCCAATGGTAATGCTAAACAAATGTGTGAATGTTACCATCCCAACGTTAAATTTCGTGATCCGGCTTTTGGACTATTAAAAGGGAATGAGGTTTGTCAAATGTGGGAAATGCTAATCAAAAGAAGCAAAGGAAGTTTGAAAATAGAATTCTCCGAAGTGGAAGCAAATGAATATATGGGGTCTGCCCTATGGATTGCAAGCTACCGTTTTAGTAAAACCAACAGAAAAGTGGTAAATACTATTGCAGCAAAATTCCATTTTCAGGATGGTTTGATTATCAAACATACCGATGATTTTGATATTTGGAAATGGTCTAAACAAGCTTTAGGAATCAAAGGATTACTTTTAGGCTGGACTGGTTTTATGCAGAAAAAGATTCAGGAACAAGCGCAAAAGTCCCTAAAAGTGTACTGCGAAGGAAAATAAATCTAAATCAATGATCCAAATATTGAAAGACCAATCACAAACTCCCATAAAAATTTTTTAAATTCACGGGTATTTTTTGAAAAATTCCACTAATTAATCAAAAAATGTCATAAAAATCGTTGTAATTTTGGTGAAATTTACTTAAATTTGGTATAGTATATACAGTGTGTTTTGAACAACAAATTCAAATCAAGCTCAAATATTACCCTGAATTAAAGAATAGTATTTCTAAGATGAAAGCAACTAAAAAGAAAGTGGAAGAACTTTCGGTTATAAAAACATCCGAAAACTTAATGCCTGATAGTACCGAAAATAATGATTTCCCTGTTGTTGCCATCGGATCTTCAGCCGGAGGACTGGAAACATTGGAATTGTTCTTTAAGAATATGCCAGAGGATAACGGAATGGCTTTCGTAAACGTTCAACATCTTGACCCAAACCACGTAGGTATGATGCCCGAATTGTTGCAACGTATGACTACTATGGCCGTTTTTCAGGCTACTGATGCAATAAAAGTAAGACCTAACTGCGTTTATGTGATTCCGCCTAACAAGAGTATGTCGATACTAAATAACACACTGTACCTTTTTGCTACGATAGAAACTCACGGAATCAGGCTGCCAATAGATATATTTTTCCGTTCTATGGCTAATGACAGACAGGAAAAAAGCATTGGAATTATTCTTTCAGGAATGGGTTCTGATGGCAGTTTAGGTGTAAAAGCAATCAAGGAAAAAAATGGTTTTGTACTCGTTCAGGAACCATCAACAGCAAAATTTGACGGAATGCCCAGAAGTGCTATCGATGCTATAATACCTGACGTCATTGCTCCTGTCGAAGAATTACCAGCCAGATTAATCGAATTGCTCCAATTTATGCCAAAACACAAAATAGATTTAGAAATAGACAGTAAAAACAAAAGCAATCTTGATAAAATTATAATTTTGCTCCGCGAACAAACCGGTCACGATTTTTCGATGTACAAAAAAAGCACCTTGTTTCGTCGTATCGAAAGACGCAAAGGCATTCACAAAATTGACAAGATTCAAAATTATGTCAGGTTTATGCAGGAAAACCCTAAAGAAACCGAAATCCTTTTTAAAGAATTACTGATAGGAGTAACAAATTTTTTTCGTGATCCTGAAGTCTGGAAAAAACTAGGGCAACAAATTCTTCCTGAAATGCTCGAAAAATTACCTAATGGCTATACATTAAGAGCATGGGTAACCGGATGCTCAACCGGAGAAGAAGCTTATACGCTAGCCATTGTTTTTAAAGAAGCATTGGCAAAAAATAATAACTACCGAAACCTGAGTTTACAAATTTTTGCCACTGATCTTGATATTGAAGCCATAGAAAAAGCCCGAAAAGGTGTTTTTCCTCCAAATATTGTTGCCGATGTATCGCCAGAACGTCTTTCCCAGTTTTTTAATGGGGATAGCGAAGGCTATCGGGTAAATGCTGTCATACGCGAAATGGTGGTTTTTGCTCCACAAAACGTAATTAAAGATCCGCCTTTTACAAAACTCGATATTCTTACTTGTCGTAACATGCTGATTTATATGGAACCTGAATTGCAAAAAAAACTAATGGCACTATTCAATTACAGTCTTAAACCAGGAGGAATCATGATTCTTGGCTCTGCCGAAACTCTCGGTTCAGATAACGAAGGTTTTGAAGTGCTTGACAACAAATTAAAAATTTTTAAACGTTCTTTAATACCGCAAGAATCAAGACTACTTGATTTTCCCAGTTCCTTTTCTATAACTAACAAAACAAAACCAGAAATGAAGCAGCCTCAAAAAGTTGTTGAAAACATACAAACTCTTGCTGATCAAATTTTGCTTCAGCAGTTTACTCCTGCCAGTGTGCTGGTAAACGAAAAAGGCGATATTATTTACATTACCGGTCGTACCGGAAAATATCTGGAACCCGTTGCAGGAAAAGCAAACTGGAATATTTATGCAATGCTTCGTGAAGGTTTACGAATAGTATTTCCGGCTGCTTTTCAAAAAGCTTTAAAAACGTATGATGCCGTAAAACTTCAAAATGTGAAAGTAGAAAATGGCAAAGTCTGTTTTGTAAATATTACCATTCAACGGTTAGAAAAACCAGAAACCATAAAAGATATGATTCTGATCGTTTTCAATGACGTGGCTGAAATTGTAGAATCTAAAGTGACGAATCTAAAAACAAATAAAGAAAGTTACAATGTACAACAAAAAGAACTCGAATTAGAACTCAATCAGTGTTATGAAGATTTGCAGACTGTACGTGAAGAAATGCAAACTTCACAGGAAGAACTAAAATCAACTAATGAGGAATTACAATCCACAAACGAAGAATTACAATCCACTAATGAGGAATTAACTACTTCAAAGGAAGAAATGCAAAGTTTAAACGAAGAATTGCAAACCGTAAACAGCGAGCTTCAAAATAAGGTAGCCGATTTTTCGAGGGCAAATAACGATATGAAGAACCTGCTCAACAGTACCGAAATTGCCACACTATTTCTGGACAAAGAGCTAAACATTCGCCGATTTACTGACCCGATTGCCGAAATATTCAAAGTGCGTGCCTCAGATATTGGCCGACCTTTTACAGATTTGGTTTCTGATCTGAAATACCCGGAAATAGGAACTAATGCCAAGTTGGTCATCAAAAACCTAACATCCATAGAAACCGAAACCGAAACGAATGACGGAAGATGGTTCAGCATAAAAATTATGCCTTATCGCACCATTGACGATCATATTGATGGATTAGTGTTAACATTTACCAATATTACCAAAGCCAAAAAACTGGAAATAGAATTAAAAGAAGCCAACGTATCTCTACAATTAAATAGGGAAACCCATTACCGTCACCTTTTTGAGTCAGCCAAAGATGGTATTCTTATGCTAGATGCAGAAACCGGAAAAATTACCGATGTAAATCCTTTTTTGATTGATCTTCTGGGCTATTCAAAAGAAGAGTTTCTTGAAAAAGCAATCTGGGAAATTGGATTTCTTAAAGATATCGTTGCAAATAAAGAAAAATTCTTGGAATTGCAGAAGAAAAGAATCATACACTACGATAATTTGCCGCTTGAATCCTTAAAAGGAAAAAAGATCTATGTAGAGTTCATCAGCAACAAATATACAGTAGCGGATCATAAAGTTATTCAGTGTTTTATTCGTGATATCACCGAGAAAAAACTGGCTGAAGAAATTCTTCTTAAAAACAAATAAAATCGAAAAAATTAGCCAAAAGTACTATTTCAAAAATAGAATATATTTATGAAAGATAAAACAAACCCATTAAAAGCAACTTTTCTTCGTCAAAAAGCCGAAGAAATTCTTAAGAAAAAATCAATAAATAATGATATACACTATTCTGATATAGAAATTCTAAAACTCGTGCATGAGCTTGATGTACACCAGATAGAACTCGAAATGCAAAACGAGGAACTGCTTTTAGCTAAAAAGAAAGCTGAAAATGATGCTGAAAAATATACTAATTTATATGATTTTGCACCTTCCGGCTATTTCACACTTTCGAAAGAAGGCGAAATTATGGAGCTTAATTTTAGAGGAGCCGATCTTTTGGGAAAAGAACGTTCGCTATTGTTAAATAATCGTTTTGCACTTTTTGTCACTGATCAAACCAGACCAAAATTTAATTTATTTCTTGAAGAACTATTTGATAGTAACACAAGACAAACCTGTGAACTAAAATTGACCAAAGTGTCGGAATTTCCTACTTATGTTTATCTTTCAGGAATTGTTAGTGAAGATCGCGAACAATGCCTTTTGACGATGGTTGATATTAGTCAACGGAAAAAAGCGGAAAAAGAAACAAAAATCAGTGAGGAAAAATACCGCACTCTTTTTGAAACGAACAGGGATAGCATCACTATATTTAGAATAGATGAAGATGGTAAACCTGGCAATTTTATTGAAGTAAATCCAGCTACAACAACCCTTTTTGGCTATACAAAAAAAGAACTTTTAGCAATGAGTGTCTTAGACATTGAAACAATATCCGATAAAAAAAGAAAGTCAAAAGTAGACGCTTTAATCTCTAAAGGAAAGATAGATTTTGAAACTATTATCAAAAACAAAAAGGGAAATCTGAGAAATGTTGATATTGAAAGTATAATAATTAACTACCTTAATGAACCTGCGGTAATGAATATTGCCAGAGACATTACGGAGCGCAAACAAACCGAAGAAAACAGTAGAAAAGCACAAGAAAATCTGGCAACCATTCTTGAAGCAATCCCAGACATTCTTTTTGAAGTTGGGTTTGATGGCAGAATTCATCATTATCAAGCGCACCGTGAAGATTTGCTTGCTGTTCCTCCAGCTATTTTTATGGGCAAATTAATTCAAGAAATTCTTCCCCCCGACGTAGTAAAAACGTGTATGGAGGCAATTCAGGAAGCTGATGCTATAGGTTGGTCTTCAGGAAAACAATATGCTCTCGATTTACCGCAAGGCAAACACTGGTTTGAACTTTCAGTATCACCAATAAAAGAACGCAGCAATATAAATAAACATTTTATTGTTCTCGCCCGTGATATTACAGTTCGCAAGATAACAGAACATAAATTGAGATCTGAAAAAGAACGCATTCGGGCTATTCTTGAAATGGTTGGAAGCCCCATATTCCTCAAGGATAATAACTATAAAGTAACCTATGCAAATAGTGCTTTTTGCAATTTCTTTGGCCTAAATGAAAAAAGTGTAATCGGTAAAACCTTAGCCCAAAACTTTCCAAAAAATGAGAAAATACATTTTCTAAAGATTGATAGAAATGTTCTTGATACCGGTATTCAAGACATTCGTGAAGAAAAACTCATCGTGAAAGGTATTGTACACACAGTCATTATAAGTAAAACTCGCTTTATAGATGAATCAGGAAACAAGTCACTGGTGGGTTCTTTTTACGATATTACAGATCGTAAAAAAGCAGAAAAAACTAAGGAAGATGCACTAAATCTTATTCATAATATTGCAAGCCGTGTACCAGGAGTCGTTTACCAATACCTTTTGCGTCCTGACGGCAGCTCTTGTTTTCCTTATGCCAGCGAAGGAATCAGAGAAATTTACGGTGTTAGCCCAGAAGAAGTGCGTAAAGATGCCTCCATAGTATTAGAAAAAATTCATCCGGATGACCTTACCGCTGTAACCACTTCGATTCAGGAATCAGCAAAATCCTTGACACCTTGGAAACATGAATATCGGGTTAAATTTAATGATGGTATTGTTCGTTTTCTTTCCGGTAATGCAAAACCACAAAAGCAAGATGATGGATCAGTGCTTTGGCATGGCTTTATTTCTGATGTCACTGAAAAAAAAATTATTGAAAATTCTTTGCGCAAAAGCGAAGAAAAAATCCGAAATTTATTAGATTCAAGTGATGGTATTATATGGGAAGCCGATGCCCTGACTTTCAATTTCACTTTCGTTAGCAAACAAGCAGAACGATTACTAGGATTTCCAATTCAGGAATGGTATAGTAATGGGTTTTGGAAAAATCACATACATCCCGACGATAGAGAGCAAACTATTAAATATTGTATTTCTCGCACAAAACTAATGGAATCTCACGATTTTACCTACCGTTTCATTGCTAATAATGGGAAAATAGTCTGGCTTAGAGATCTTGTAAAGGTAATTACTGAAGATGAAAAGCCAATACTTTTGCAAGGTGTCATGTTCGATATTACCAAGCAGAAACAAGTTGAAGAATCGTTACGCGAAAGTGAAGAAAAATACCGTGGCCTGGTAGAAAATTCTCCAGATGCAATTGTAATCTATAAAGATGATAGAATTGCTTTTATGAATGATGAAGGTCTCAGGATGCTGGGAGCAAAAAACGAAGAGGAAATAATTGGCAAACCCGTTTTACAATTTATCCATCCTGATAGTCTTGCTGATGTTATTCAAAGAATGAAAGAAGTAGTTCGTGATAATAATGCATCTGCTACTGTAGAAGAAAAATTTATCCGTTTAGATGGCACTCCTTTTGACGTGGAGATAAAAGCAATCCCAACCATTTATAATCATGAAACTGCAGTTCAGGTTATTGTTCACGATATTACTGAGCGTAAGCAATCGGCTCTTGAGTTAACTAAAATTAATCGAATGTATGCTCTGATTAGTCAAATCAATAATTTGATTATTAGAACACACAACCAGAAAGAATTGTTTCAGGAAATATGCAATATCTCAGTTGCATTTGGCAAATTCCGCATGAGTTGGATAGGATTGATAGATGATAATCAAAGAGTTATTACAGAAGCATTTGCCGGATTTGAAAATGGTTATTTCACAAAAAGTAATATTACAACAGTAGCTGACATACTTGAAGGAAGAGGCCCAACAGGAATCGTCATGCGTGAAGTTAAAACTGTGATTTGTAACGATATTGCAAATGACCCCATAATGAAACCATGGCGCAAAGAGGCTATGGAACGAGGGTATTCTTCATCAATATCGATTCCTATAATCGTTCGCAACAAAATTATTGGGGCTTTTAACTTATATTCTGAAGAAGTCAACTTTTTTTCTTCGGAGGAAGAAATTTCATTACTCGAAAAAATTATTCTAAACATTTCATTTGCCCTTGAAAAAATTCAAATTGATGAGGATCGCAAACGTACCGAAGAAAAAATTCGTCAACTATCGCAAGCTGTAGAGCAAAGTCCCGTTACAATTGTCATTACAAATATAAATGGCGAAATCGAATATGCGAATCCAAAATTTATCGAAACAACAGGATATACCGTTGAGGAAGTAATGAGTCAAAATCCACTGGTTTTAAAATCAGAGTATATCTCGTCCGAGGAATATAAGCAAATGTGGGAAACAATAACTGAAGGAAAAGAATGGCATGGCGAATTTCATAACAAGAGAAAAGATGGAACACTTTTCTGGGAATCGGCCACGATTTCGCCCATTTTAAATGACGAGGGCAAAACGACACATTTTATCGCCATCAAAGAAGACATTACAGATCGAAAAAAAGCAGAAAAAGAATTGGTTAAATCAAAAGAACGTGCCGAAGAAAGTGATCGTTTAAAATTAGCTTTTCTTGCTAATATGAGTCACGAAATCCGCACACCTATGAATGGTATTCTGGGTTTTACCGAACTTTTGAAAGAACCAAAACTATCAGGTGAAGAACAGCAGGAATACATTAATATTATAGAAAAAAGTGGAAAACGGATGCTTAATATCATTAATGACATCATCAGTATTTCAAAAGTAGAATCTGGACAAATAGAAGTTTCCTTGTCAGAAACAAATGTAAACGAACAGATTGAATACATTTATACCTTCTTTAAACCTGAAGCAAAACAAAAAGGAATAGAACTTTTGGTTTCAAAACAATTAGCATCAAAAGATACTATCATAAATACTGATCGTGAGAAAGTCTATGCTGTCTTAACAAATCTTGTAAAAAATGCCATCAAATTTACCAATGAAGGTTCAATAGAATTTGGTTGTGAAAAAAAAGGAGGATACTTGGAATTTCATATAAAAGATACCGGTTTAGGAATCTCAAAATCCCAGAAAAAAATAATTTTCGAAAGATTCAGGCAAGTCAGTGATAGCATAAGCCGTTCACATGAAGGATCGGGTTTAGGATTGGCTATATCAAAAGCCTATGTTGAAATGCTGGGCGGAAAAATTTGGGTCGAAAGCAAAGAAGGAAAAGGAAGCACTTTTTATTTTACTATTCCATTCCATTCTGAAAATAAAACCGAAGAAAAGAATTTTATCGAAAAAGCAGGTTCAGCAGGAAAAGAGGAAAATAAAATTAAAGACCTGAAAGTATTGATTGTCGAAGACGATGCGATATCAAAATTACTCATTACAATAGCCGTAAAACCATATAGCAAAGAAATCATAAAAGTAAGCACTGGCATTGAAGCTATTGAAGCTTGTCGCAACAACCCTGATATAGATCTTGTAATGATGGATATTAATATGCCGGAAATGGGTGGTTATGAAGCCACGAATCTTATTAGAGAATTCAACAAAGACTTGGTAATTATTGCCCAAACCGCTAACGGAATGCAGAGTGACCGTGACAATGCAATAGCTGCAGGATGTACTGATTATATTTCGAAACCTATAAATATTACCTCATTGGGTGAGTTAATACAAAAGTATTTCAAAAAATAAACTTGTTTTGTCATTGCTTCGTCTAACCTGAGAGCATAGCTCGAACGGGTAAAGCAATGGCAAATAAAGTTAAGTAATTAAGAAGAATTAACGTCTATTACAAAAGTATAAAGTCATAAATTCTGAATTATTATGATACCAATTACATCAAACAAGAAGTTTTCGGCACTTGAAATTCTTCAATATACGGTATTAATTTCGGTTTTGCTTTATTTTGGCAAAACGTTATTCATTCCGCTGAGTTTTTCAATGCTCATTAGTTTTATTCTTTATCCAGTATGCAAGTGGATGGAGAAAAAAAGAATCAATAAAGGCATCGCCATATTCATATCCATTTTTGGAGTATTTCTCTTTTTTGGAGCAGTGGTTTATTTACTTTTTACACAAATAGTGGAGTTTTCAAATGAATGGCAAATATTCAGGGTAAAACTATTGGAAACTGCGAACCAACTGAGTGGTTTTATTGCTGAGCGATTTGATGTAAGTTCTGAAAAACAAATGGATTTTATAAATAATGTAATCAGCAACTCCGGAACACAAGCTATTTCGTTGCTCAAAATAACTATATATTCTCTTTCGGAATCCTTTTTTTACCTTCTGATAATCCCAGTTTATTCCATACTCATTCTTTATTATCGTCATTTATTGGTCAATGTGCTTTATCATATTTTCCCTTCAGAGAAGAAAGAAATCATTCGGGAAATCCTTCTAGAAACTATTCACGCTTATTATAACTTTATCAAAGGAATGCTTTTGGTCTATTTAATAGTTGGAATTCTAAACAGCGTTGGGTTGGCCATTATTGGCATTCCACATTCGTTTTTGTTTGGATTTATTGCTTCCATCCTAACTTTTATTCCTTATGTAGGAATAATAATTTCGTCACTTTTACCAATTACCGTTTCTTGGATTACGTTTAATTCCATTTGGTATCCAATAGGCGTTATCTTGGTTTTTAGCATTGTTCAGATTCTGGAAGCTTATGTTATTTTTCCTTTTGCAGTAGGAAGCCGTTTAAAAATAAACACGCTTATTATTATTTTGGTTGTAATTCTTGGCGGGATGATTTGGGGAGCAGCCGGAATGATTTTGTTTATACCATTTGTTAGTATTGCAAAATTAATAGCTGAAAGAACCGAAGGTTTAAAGACATTGTCTATGCTGTTAGGAGACGGAGACTCGAGCGATAGCAAATAGACGGAGTAAATTAAGAAAAATTAATCTTGGAACGAAAATTAATAGCTAATTTTTGATTCAGTGTCATTCACTTCTATATTGATTTCTTTACCAAAAATTAGAGTTCGATTATCTCTGACGTGTCCCGCTGGAAAATCAAATAGTACAGGAAAATGATATTCTTTTACCGTATTTAGAATAATTTCACGATGTGTTCCTCCAAATAAAGTGTCTTTTTTCACGTCATAATTAAAATCACCTACAATTAGTCCATTAAGATTTTTTAGTGCACCAGTTCTTTTTAAAGTGTGCATCATTCGATCCACACGATACAAATCCTCGCCAACATCTTCAATAAACAGGATTTTACCATAAGTATTGACTTCAGAATTACTTCCAATCATCGAATTGATTATTGATAAATTCCCGCCAATTAAGATTCCTGAAGTGCTTCCCTTTTTATTTAAAGGATTTGTCGGAATTTCGAATCCATAACTATAGCCAAATAATGCTTTATAAAGCGTTTGTTGCGTTTCATCCGAAGCATTTTTAATTCCTCCAGGCATTGTAGCGTGAATGCTGGCAAAACCAAGATTGTGAATAGTTGTGTGCAAAGTAGTAATATCAGAAAAACCGACAACCCATTTTGGATTCTTTTCGAAAGCAGTAAAATCAATTTGGTCAATGATACGAATGGTTCCATAACCGCCTCTGGAACACCAAATAGCCTTTATAATTGTATTATTGAGAGCCAATTGCAAATCGCTTTGACGTTCTTCATCCGTTCCTGCAAAATGATTGTGTTTTTTAAATACATTTTCTCCCACGATTACTTCCAGTCCCCAACTTTTGGCTAAGGCAATACCCGGAGCAATCTCAGTAGCATCAGATACAAATCCAGCCGGAGCAACAATCATAATCGTATCACCTTTTTTTAAATAAGGAGGTTTTTTGTACTTCATTGTTTTTGGGTTATTCTGATCCTGACGAAGTACCATATTGTGTTTCATAGATTGATGATGGATTTACATTGCACAAAAAAACAATATTTAAACTTTAAAATTATAAAAAATCTTGAAAAGTAAACTTCCAATCATTTTCTTTTTTGTACCATAATTGACCTTCAGAAACTGCCAAAGGACAATCAAAATTATTAGTGTATAATGCTCCAGTCCCAAGACCTTGTGGCATCAAATTATCTTGCAAAAATGTCCATTGTGCAATCGCATTTAAACCAATATTTGACTCCAAGGCTGATGTAATCCACCAACCTATATGATATTTTTCGGCTAATAAAATCCACTCTTTTGACCCTCGAAAACCACCTATAAAACTAGGTTTTAAAATGATGTATTGCGGCTTGATTTTTTGCAATAAAGCTTCTTTTTCTTCCAATAAAAACACGCCAATCAGCTCTTCGTCCAAGGCAATGGGAATTGGAGTAATTTTACATAGCTCTGACATACTGTCAGTATTATTTTTTTGTATTGGTTGTTCAATACTATGTAATTTAAAACCAGATAGTTGAGTAATTTTATCTAAAGCCAAAGTTTTATCAAAAGCACCATTGGCATCCACCCTTATTTCAACTTGTTCCGGTGTAAAATGTTGCCGAATATAGCTCAATAATTGCAGTTCCTTATCGAAATCTATAGCTCCAATTTTGAGTTTGACACAACGGAAACCGTCCGCCAATTTTTCCTCGATTTGTTGCTTCATAAACGACTCCTCGCCCATCCAAACCAAACCGTTTATCGGGATGCTTTTTTCACCATTGGTAAACTGCGATGGAAACAACAAAAAAGGGTTATCACTTGCCAATGACCGGAACGCCATTTCAACTCCAAATTGAATCGAAGGAAACTCAATTAACGCTTCCCAAAGTTGGTTTTCGTCAAGATGAATATTAGCGCAAGTCCATTGTAATTTTTCTTCATAATCTGGTCTGTCGTCAATACTCAAACCACGAAGAATTCCGCACTCCCCTATTCCTTTTTTACCGTCCTTTTCAAGAATAATAAACCAGGTTTCTTTCTCAGTCATAACACCACGAGAAGTTCCTGATGGTCGTTTAAAGTTGAGAATGTATTTGTGGTAGGTTGCTTTCAAAATAGAATTTAGGCTTTCTGGTTTATTTAATTTTCAAACAATCTCAAAACCCGGTCAAAATCACCACTTGGTAATCCTACTTTTTTGAAGGTTTCAAAGTCCAGTTTTACTTTTTGAGTCCAGCTCAAACTATTGTTCACATTCTGGAATTGGTATTTTTTATAAATAGATTTAGCTGATTTGAAATCTTTATTAAACAAATAGGCATGCGCCAGATTCATTTGTATCAGCAATTCAGAACTATCAAGTATCTCGCCTTCTTTCAGAAATTTAATGGCTTTTCCGTATTGTTTGGTCATAATATAAGCATAGCCAAGAGTATTATAATCAGCGGCATTTGCCTGACCATTGACTACAATGACTAGTGTTTTATCAATTGCACTGCCATATTGCCCTTGTATAACCAAGTCCCTTGATTGGTTACGCAAATCCAAATAAATCGTGTTAGAAGCGCCCGTTTCTTTTAAACAAGCATTTTCAAAGTCTTTGTAAGCTTTTGATTTTTCGATGGAAAGCAGTTTCTGAAATTCCTGAAACTTGTATTCTTTTTGCACTTTATCGAGTACGCAAACACAAAAGTCATCTGAGTCGCGTAGTGATTTTGCTGTTTCAGAAGCTTTACATTGATTAATAATCAATTTTCGGTTTTCTAAAGTCCATCCCCTGCTAAGTCTTTTATTCACCCAAGGCACCACTTCCAGAATAATTTTTTGTTTCATTATCCAATTCTTGCTTTCGAAACCAAACCACATTGCGTTAGAATTAGGAAGGATGCATAAAGACCTATCGATCGATAATCCCTTGGCGTCTTTGTTGACAGGAACGTTTTGAATATAACAAGCTTTTGCAGTTTCTCCGCTTTTTTTATATTCAGAAGCCAAAGCATCATTATTAAAAATGGCATATTTGCATTTGTCATCTCCTGAAATTTTAGACAGAAGAAAAACGGCTCCAGCCGAACCCTGACTGATTCCTGTTGGGTCAGGAATGGATTTTAATACTGAAACCAAGCTATTGGCCATCTGTTGATTTTCATCAAGAAGCGTGATTCTATAAACCACTTCGGTAGTTCCTGTTGGCAAATCTTCGGTCTTTATTACGATTCTGTCTCTTGCCGAAACGATGATTTCTTTTGTGGTAGCTCTTTCTTTGTCCCAATAACCGTCTTGTTGTGCGAAAACAGATTCGAACGAAATGCCAATTAATAGCACCAAAAATAATTTTCTACTATTCATATTTTTATATATTGATTGCCCTAGCCCGGATAAAAGTGGAAATCCCACGCTGTCATTGCGAGGTACGAAGCAATCTGGCGTGGATTGAAACGGATAGCCGGAAGTAGCTCCTAAAAAACTACAATTCAATGCTTTCGCCAATTTCCAATAGCATTAAATCTTTTCCTTTATCGAAAAATTTACGAATGGATTCTTCGTGATTGATTTTAATATAGCCAAAAGTATCATAGTGAACGCCCAGTATTTTATCGCATTCCACAAAATCTGAAGCAATTATGGCATCATCAATGTCCATCGTAAAATTGTTTCCTATTGGGAGAATCGCCAAATCAAGTTTGGTTCGCATCGGAATGAGCTTCATGTCCATCGTAAGTGCCGTATCGCCAGTAATATAGATATTTTTATGCTCGCTTTCGATGACAAAACCACCAGGATTGCCACCATAACTGCCATCTGGAAAAGAACTGGAGTGAACTGCATTTACATATTTCACCTTTCCGAAGTCAAATTTCCAGCTACCCCCATGATTCATTGGATGGTATTTAAATCCTTTTTCTCCAAAATGGGACGCCACTTCGTAATTAGAAACGACAACTGCATTCGTTTTCCCGGCAATATATTCGACATCGAGAATATGATCGCTGTGAGCGTGTGTCAAAAGAATATAATCGGCTTTTAATTCATTGATATTAATATGCGATGCATTTGGATTTGCTGAAATATATGGGTCAACCAAAATATGTTTTCCGCCAACTTCAATTCCCAATGAGGCATGACCGTAAAATGTTATTTTCATTTTAAATAAATTTAAAGATTCATTTAATAATTATTGACAAACAAATCCGAAAGAAAAAAAATCATACACAACGCCAATAAAATTGAAAGTGCAAAAGTACTGAGTGCTAATTTTTTTAATTCAGGATCTAAAGCCTTTGTTTCCTTGTTTTTATAAACTCTAATTAAATGTTTGGCTAAAGGCATATAAGCCAATAAAAACAGGTATTGATCCCAATGAAAATTATTAATAATTGCAAAAACCAAAACTAAAACCATTGCAGAAACGATGAGAAAATAGTGGTATTTTTTTGCTTTTGCAGCGCCAATTTTCACAACAACAGTATTCTTATTCGACTTTCTGTCCGAGGCTTCATCCCGCATATTATTTAGATTCAAAACCCCAACACTCAATAATCCGATAGCGGTTGCCGGTAAAAAAAGATCGAAATTCAACTGTTTGGAATATAAAAAATTCACTCCCAAAGTACTCACCAAACCAAAAAATACAAACACAAATAAGTCGCCATAACCACGATATCCATAAGCAGTGTTACCCACAGTATATCGAATCGCTGATACAATTGCTAAAATACCCAACACTAAATAAAATAAGGAATAGCCCCAATTTGTTTCCTTAAATGCAAAATAAATCAATAATATGGCAGAAAATAACGTTAGTACAGAAGTAATAATTATGGCGCGTTTCATAGCTTCAGGAGAAATTACACCGCTTTGAATAGCACGTTTTGGCCCTACTCTGTCGGCATTATCGGTTCCTTTTATTCCGTCTCCAAAATCATTGGCAAAATTAGACAGGATTTGTAAACCAAGTGTGGTCAGAATAGCAAAGCTAAATATTCTCCAGTTGAAAACTTCTGTTGGAGTTAAAACGCTATCCGTTGGATACGCCAAAGCATACATGCTTCCCACTATTATTCCGGAAACTGATAATGGCAAGGTTCTTAATCTTGCGGCTTGAATCCAATGTTTCATTATTTTTGTTTAATTGATTATTTGGTTAATTCATTAATCGGTTAAACAGTTAACCAATTAAGCGTTTAACCTTTGTTAAGGTAACCATTTTTTTTCAAAATTTGGCTTCCTTTTTTCGAGGAAAGCATTTCTGCCTTCTTTTGCTTCTTCAGTCATATAAGCTAATCGAGTGGCTTCACCTGCAAAAACTTGTTGTCCCACCATTCCGTCATCAGTTAAATTCATTGCGAATTTCAACATTTTGATAGAAGTTGGCGATTTTTGTAATATTTCCTGAGCCCATTCAAAAGCAGTATCTTCTAACTCAGCATGAGGAATCACAGCATTGACCATTCCCATATCCAGGGCGTCTTGAGCGGAATAATTTCTTCCCAGAAAGAAAATTTCGCGTGCTTTTTTCTGCCCTACCATTTTGGCCAAATAAGCCGAACCATACCCACCGTCAAAACTGGTCACATCAGCATCAGTTTGCTTAAAAATAGCATGTTCTTTACTCGCTAAAGTCAAATCACAAACTACATGTAAACTGTGTCCTCCACCTACAGCCCATCCTGGAACTACAGCTATGACAACCTTTGGCATAAAACGAATAAGACGTTGTACTTCGAGAATATTCAAACGATGCTGACCATCATCTCCCACATAACCTTGGTGACCACGCGCATTTTGATCTCCGCCAGAACAGAAGGAATAAATTCCATCTTTAGACGAAGGTCCTTCGGCTGAAAGCAAAACTACTCCTATAGAAGTGTCTTCCTGAGCATCATAAAAAGCCTGATACAATTCTGATGTAGTTTTGGGACGAAAAGCATTCCGAACCTCAGGCCTGTTGAATGCTATTCTGGCAACGCCATCGCATTTTTTATAGGTTATGTCTTCGTATTCTTTTGCGGTTTTCCAATCAATCATTTTTTCTAAATTTATTTTACTAAATATATTCCGTCTTCTTTAATCTCAATTAGCTTTTCTTTATACAAAGCACCAATGGCTTTCTTGAAGGTTTTCTTGCTCATTTTCAATACTGTTTTAATGTCTTCCGGATGGGAATTATCCGTCAAACGCAAGAAACCACGACTGGCTCGTAATTCGTCCAATATTTTGTCTGCATTGGGTTCTATGCTTTGATAACCTTGTATTTGAAGAGCAACATCAATTTTATTGTCGGGACGAATGGTTTTGATGTAACCTCTCAATCGGTCGCCGGTTCGAATGGCATCATCATAAACCTCATCTTTATACAACAAGCCTTTGTGTTGCTCGTTGATGATAACGTTGATTCCCAATTCGGTGATGTGGGAAACGATTAGGTCAACTTCTTCGCCTTTTTCGACCGTTAAATTATCATTCTTTAAAAACTGATTTGTTTTGCTGGAAGCCACCAAACGATTCGTTTTTTCGTCCATATAAAGGTAAACCAAATAGCGTTTCCCTTTTTCCATTGGGCGTGCTTGTTCTTTGAACGGAACCAAAATATCTTTTTCCATTCCCCAGTCCATAAAAGCCCCTATTTGATTGATATAATTCACACGCAAAAGTGCAAATTCATTCAATAAAATATAAGGTTCCAGTGTTGTGGCAACCGGGCGTTCTTCGTGGTCTAAATAGACAAAAACGATGATTTCCTCCCCTATTTCCCATTCGTTGGGAACGTATTTATTGGGTAACAGGATATCATGAATTCCTTCGGGGTCTTCAGTTGGATTTCCTAAAAACAATCCGACTTTAGTATCACGTAATATGGTAAGTGTATTGTATTTTCCTATTTGAATCATTATTTCTTATGTTTTCTAAAGTGCAAAGGTACGAAGATTATGAGGAAGTTTATTGCCCTAGTTATGGCATTGATTATTAAAAAAAATTAACTATGAATTACACAAATTATCACGAATTACTTCACTCTTTCATAAAACATCAGCAAAGGCAATCATTTTGAAAAATTATTAACTCGCATCAGGGACATATGGCGTACTGAAAAAACAGGATTAGACCAAACACGTTATAAAAATCTATTGGTTTGTTTCAAGCATATTAGAACCAAAAAAACCCCAACATTATTCCATCCCAAAAAAACCTAATAACTAGTATCGTCCAATGTTACTTTTCCGTTAAAGGTTCTGTACAAAAAGAAAAAATAGGTTGCCAATAGCGGTGCTCCAATTATTACAATGTTCAGCATAATCCCCAATGATTTTTGTGAAGATGCCGCATTATAAATCGTTACGCTATATTTGGGATCGATAGTGGAAATTAAAAGTGTTGGGTACAATTGTAAAGCTACGAGAATCAGCAAAAAAGACATTGTCAAAGACGAGAACACTAAAGCCATCATATATTGCTTTTTGGAAACCAACCGAGGCACATTGGCCACAGCCAAAAAAGACAATACCGGAACCACGAAATAGACCGGATTTTCCCTGAAATTGGCTGTTACTTCGGGAATAAAAACCAAGGTATAAAGTGTTGTAATTCCGAAACTGATTATAAAAAATATCATTCCATTTTTTAGTAAAAAAGTCAATCGAGCATGGAGTCTACCTTCTGTTTTTAACAGCAGAAAAATGGCTCCTTGAGTCATGAAAATGGAAAGTGTAGTAAACCCAACCATAATGGCGTAAGGATTAAGGAATGAAAAAAAGATTCCTCCATGATACGTAAAATTAGGCCCCAAGGCAAAACCTTGCAATATGTTTCCCAAAACGACACCCAACAAAAAGGAAATCATAATACACGAAACACTATAAATAATATCCCAACTGGATCGCCACCAAGTCATTTCTTCGGCACTTCTGAATTTTATTGCCAAGGCACGGAGCACATTGAACATTAAAAACAAAATAAACGGAATATACATCGCTGACAACATTGTGGCATACATCACCGGAAATCCTGCAAATAATGCGCCACCTCCAATGACCAACCAAACCTGATTAGCATCCCAAACCGGGCCAATGGCATTGATGGCAATTCTACGGCTCAAGTCTTTTCTGAAAAACAAATGCCAGGCTCCAGCTCCAAAATCAAAGCCTTCTAAAATTGCATAACCCGAAAATAATAATCCGATTACTAAATACCACAAGGTTGGATAATCTATTCCTAAAAAAGTTTCCATAAGCCTAGATTATAAAAAATTTACATTTGATGCCTTTTCTAATTCATCAAACAGACCGTGTTTTATTTTTTTATTCACTGAGTACAAAAACAACACCAACAAGAGCGAATAAACTACAGTAAACAAAACCAGTGAAAACACGATTTGATTGGAACTAACTTCTTGAGAAAATGCTTTACTAGTTCGTAATAGTCCATAAACTACCCAAGGTTGTCTTCCCATTTCGGCAGTAAACCAGCCGACCTGATTCGCGATTTGAGGTAAAATCACCGAGAAGGAAAAAATCCACATGAGCCATTTGGTTTCAAATAATTTTCCGCGCCACCAAAGAAAACTGGCGTAAAGCGTCAACCCAATTAATGCCATTCCGATAGCAACCATAATATGATAAAACTGAAAAACGGCATTAATTTGACTAGGCCTGTCCTCGACTGGAAAGTCATTCAACCCTTTTATAGGCGCTTGAAAATCTTGATGCACTAAGAACGATAGTCCACCTGTAACACCTATTCCGGTAACGGTTTGTTTTTTTTTATCCACCCAGCCCAAGAGATATAAATCGGCTGGCGAATCTTTCTTAAAATGTCCTTCCATAGTGGCCAGTTTTGCCGGCTGATTTACTGCAACTCCATCGGCGGAACTATGTCCCGAAAGCAATTGAGTGAGTGAAAAAATGGTAGCTACGACCAAAGTAATTTTGAATGCTTTCTTAGATATTTCGACGTAACGTCCTTTTCTGATGTAATAAGCGTGCACACTCAACACCAAGAAAGTTCCCGCCAAAATAGCCCCTTGCCAAGTGTGAATAATTCGATCGATGCTCGAAGGATTAAAGACCATAGCCCAAAAATCGGTTACTTCGGCACGAGCGTTTAATCCAGTACCGACAATATGATAGCCTGCGGGGGTTTGTTGCCAAGAATTAGCCACCACAATCCAAACTGCAGAAAACATTGAACCCAGAAATACGCCCAAAGTAGATACAAAATGCACCCAAGGTTTTACTCGATTCCATCCAAAAAGGAGTATTCCCAGAAAAGTGCTTTCTAAACCAAAAGCAAACAATCCCTCGGCTGCCAATGCGCTTCCGAAAATATCTCCAACATAACGGGAATATACCGCCCAATTAGTTCCAAATTCAAATTCCATTATAATTCCGGTGGCAACACCAATTCCAAAAGTCAATGCAAATATCTTAATCCAAAACCGGGTCAGAATTTCGTAATCCTTGTTTCCTGTTTTGATGTAAAGTCCTTCAAAAATGACCATTATCAACCCAATCCCGATGCTTAAAGGCGGATAAATATAATGGAAGGCAATCGTGAAAGCAAACTGAATCCGAGCCAATATTTCAACATTCATAATCGATTAATTTTACAACAAATTTAGTTAACAAAAATAACAATGAAATTGGAACATTTGTTAAATAACTATTAATTAAAAATTTTAAAAAAAGGTTACGATAACTGCTGGAAATACTGCAACAAAATTTTGTTGTTTTCTCTGGTTGGTGTAAAAATTTCCAAAATACCCGGTTTATCGTTATGTGCATAAAAAGCCTTCAAGTTTTTAGTTAAACTCGCTTCGTCACTGGCAATTTTATATTCAAAACCATACATTTTTGCCAATGGTTCAGCAGTTAAGCAATGCGAAGTTTCGAAAAATTTATTAAAAACCGGTGTTTCTTCGTGACCAGGCAAAATTCTAAAGATTCCGCCTCCTCCATTATTGATTAGAATAATCTTGAAATTCTTTGGAGTATATTCGTTCCACAAAGCATTACTGTCATACAGAAAACCAATATCGCCAGTGATTAAAACCGTCTGTTTTTTATTGGCAACAGCCGCACCAATTGCTGTTGATGTACTGCCATCGATTCCGCTGGTTCCTCTGTTGCAAAACACCTGAATCGAAGGGTTTATATCGAATAATTGAGTATATCTAATCGCCGAACTGTTTCCTAAATGCAACATACAATCCTCAGGCAAGGAAGGAAGAACTTCTCCAAAAACCTTGAAATCCGAAAATGGAATTTTGTCAAAATATTCGCGATGCCTTGATTTTCTTAAAGTTACAATTTTCTCAAAAGTAGAGCGATAATTGCTTCGAATAGGAATGGTAAAATGCAAAAATTGATTGAAAAAAAGATTAGGTTTCACCTTAAAATGTTTCGTCAAACCACCAAAAGTATCATAACCTCTCAATTGGTCAATGTGCCAATGATGCTTTGGTTTGTATTCTCGCAAAAAGGCTTTAATTCTTTTAGAAACCACCATTCCTCCAAAAGTAATCAGAATATCCGGCTGAAAATTCTTGAAATCTTTCTTCGAAAAAGGGGTAATAATCGTGTCGATGTTATTCAAAAATAATGGATGATGAAGATTCGAAGTAGTTTCGGTCATTACGACAATCGAATCATCATTAGCCAATAAATCTATGATTTTAGCATCGATTTCATTAGGTCTGTTTTCTCCAACCAATATCAATTTCTTTTTTGAAGCATTCCAAATATTGGTATATTCAATAATATCATCTATAGATATTTTCTTTTTTTCTCTGGGAAAAGCTGAGATGGTAACATCGACATCTAATTTGGAAACCGTTTGATACAAAGGTTCCTCAAAAGGCGCATTGATGTGAACCGGGCCTTTTTTGGCGAAAGCCTTATTGATGGCGTGATTTATTTTCAAATCATTTTCAACAGAAACTTCTTCGATTAAATTGGCATTATAAAGCGAATGATTTTTAAATACATTTTCCTGACGAATAGTTTGTCCGTCGCCAATATCAATTTTACTTTGGGGTCTGTCAGCAGAGATTACAATTAGCGGAATCTGACTATAAAACGCTTCTGCAAAAGCCGGATAATAATTCAATAATGCCGATCCCGATGTGCAAACCACAGCAACGGGTTTCTGGGTTTGTTGGGCAATTCCCAGTGCAAAAAAACCCGCACAACGCTCATCAGCAATACTGTAACAATTGAATTCAGGATTGTTTACAAAACCTATGGTCAACGGGGCATTACGGGAACCGGGAGAAATTACGATGTTTTTTATTCCCTTGTCAAGGCAAATTTGGATGATGCTTTGCGCTAAAGGTATTTTGGGATAAATCATTAGATTTTAGTTTAAAGTTTTAAGGTCTAGAAGTTTCGAAATTGTTGAAAACTTCAATATAAGCAAAGTTACAAACTTGCTAATCGGATTCATTCAATTTGAACAACTTTTTCTTACTTTTGAAGAGAAATATTTTAAAGAATGGAAATCCAAATTAGACCTTACCAAACTGAAGATACCCAAGCTATTTTGGACATCATCAATCATAACATTTTATATTCGACAGCTTTGTATGATTACAATATTAGAAGCTATGAACAGCAACTCGCTATATTAAAGGAAAAAATAAGTAAAAAATTTCCCGTAATTGTTGCTGAATTGGATGGCCAAGTGTTAGGTTTTGGTATGTACAGCGAGTTTCGATTTCGGGAAGCGTATAAATTTACGGTAGAACATTCCGTTTACGTAAACGAAAATTTTTATGGCAAAGGCATTGGAAAATTATTGCTTCAAGAATTAATTTTTTTAGCCCGAAAGCAAAAACTTCATACTATGATTGCCGTTATCGATTCGGAAAATCAAAGCAGTGTGGAATTTCATGAGAAGTTTGGTTTTAAAACTGTGGGAATCATCAAGGAGTCGGGTTATAAATTTGACCGTTGGCTGGATTCGGTTTTTATGCAATTGATTTTGGAGTAAAATTAAATGTTGCTAAAAAACATAATCTTTTTAAGTAAACCTTAACTTCTAAAAGTAACCTATATTCGCACCTTTACAAATACCATGGACTTTACCCTACTCTCATCGCCTTTACAAGGATTTACAGATTTTCGTTTTCGAAATGCCCAAAACAAGCTTTTTGGTGGAATCGATACCTATTATTCTCCTTATATTCGCTTGAACGGAAAACTGGAAATTAAACCCTCGTATGAACGTGACCTGCTTCCTGAAAATAATATGGGTTTAGAAGTAATTCCGCAAGTGATTACAAACGATGCCGAGGAATTTTTATTTGTGGCAAAATATGTTCAAGAATTGGGATATAAAGAATTAAATTGGAATTTAGGCTGTCCTTATCCAATGGTTACCAAATCAGGAATGGGCTCGGGGTTAATCAGTAATCCAGAGAAAATAAATCACATTTTGGAGAGAGCCCATTCTGAATCTGACATTATCGTATCTATGAAAATGCGTCTGGGTTATGAAAATAGCGAAGAAATTTTGGATGTTTTGCCCATTTTAGATAAATATCCCATTAAGAATATTGCCATTCACGCCCGCATTGGTAAACAATTGTATAAAGGAGGCGTTAATCTGGATGCGTTTCAACTCTGCATCGACAACACGATCCACAAATTATATTACAATGGCGACATTACTTCGGTGGCAAAATTTCACGAAATGCAGCAACGTTTTCCAAGTATTGACCACTGGATGATTGGGCGAGGATTGATTTCAGATCCTTTTTTGCCGAGTATGATACGAAGTAATTCATTTGAATATCCTGAAAACAAAATGGATCTGTTCCGTGAATTTCATGATACTTTATATGCAATTTATAGTGAATCCTTGTCTGGACAAACCCATATTTTATTAAAAATGTACCATTTATGGGAATACTTTTCGGCTACATTTTTAAATCCTCACAAAGTGTTGAAACAAATAAAAAAAGCGCAGAGTATCCGAAATTATGAGGCGGCTGTTGCTGCTATTTTTAAAAACGAAAAATGAGATTTCCAGTTTCTCGAAAATCTCATTTCAAATTATTGTTTATAGAATATTATCCTTTAATCCAATTCAGTATTTCAGGATCATTAGGTAATGTTCTTGGAGAAATTACTTTTACCAATTCCCCTTGTTCGTTTAAAAGATATTTTTGGAAATTCCACTCAACTTCACTGTCTTGTAATCCGTTTTTGGATTTTTGCGTAAGGAATTGATAAACTGCACACATATCATTTCCTTTTACTGAAACCTTGTCCATCATTGGAAAAGTTACTCCATAATTCAATTGACAAAAAGCTGCAATTTCTTTATTGGTTCCTGGTTCTTGTGAGGCAAAATTATTGGCTGGAAAGCCAACAATAACAAAATTTTTATCGTTATATTGTTTGTAAATTGCTTCCAATTCTTTGTATTGTGGCGTTAATCCACATTTTGAAGCGGTGTTTACAATCATTATTTTTTTTCCTTTCAAAGAAGCAAAATCGAATTTTTTTCCTGATAAATCTTCAACTTGAAACTGATAAATAGTCTGTTTTTGCATTGTGGGTATAGTTTTGTTATTTTGACTTTGACTTTGGATTGTCCATAAAAGGAATATTCCGCAAGCAATAATAAATACGTTTTTCATTGGATTAAATTTTTTATAAAATTAGTTAAAATGAATTTTCAAACACTAAAACAATTCCTAAAGTTTTAATAATATTAAAAAATGAAGCCCAATCATAAACAATTGGGCTTCAAAACAAAAACAATAGATACGACAACTATCAAATGAAGTTTCTATTATCAAACAAAAAACCAACCAAATTAAATTAAAACCTATACGCAATTTTTGCTTTCAAAAAAAATGGCGTTCCAGGTGTAAAGTGAATTTCTTCAACACTTTGCGATTCATTTTTTAGTCTTGATTCTGTAGCAAATTGCGTTTCATTCCATTTTGCATTAAAAACATTTTCGGCTGTGAATCCAAATGTCACGTTTTTATACTCATAATTTAAATTCACATCAGAAACCATATATCCTTTAGCCACTATAGAATTGTCTTCGTTTGCTGGTCTCGATTTTAAATATCTAAAATGAAATCCTCCCGAGAATCCATTGTATTTACTACTGTTTAAACCCGCAGTTGCAGTCAAATCTGGTGCTAGCGGAATATAATTTTGTCCCTTTGGCGCATCAATGCTTCTGGCGTAAGTATAATTTACATCTGTGTCAAAAAAGAAATAATCTGTGAACTGATACCGCAAACCAAAATCAGCTCCCATACGTTTTGTCCTTCCCGAAATCTCAACTGTTGCAGCATCGCCAACATAAACCAGTTCTTCTTGTAAATTCAAAATCCAAAGAGCACCATTAAGTATTAATTTTGGAAATGGTTTGGCAATTATTCCTAAATCGGTTCCAAAAGCGGTTGGTAAAATTTGCTTCGCCTGTTCGAGCAAAGCTCTCGGGTCTTTCCCTTCATTGGCAACCACAACTCTTGTATCATTTGAATGAAATCCAAAACCTGATTTTAAATAGAATTGCAGATTGTTATTTTGAGTAAAAATAAAATTCAGTTTTGGCGAAAATTTTACTTTATCCACGGTTTTGGTGCTGTAATTTGCAGCTAATTTATCTTGGTATTCAAACTTAAAATAATCGAATCGTAAGGCTGGATTAATTTTTAATTTTCCAAAATCGAATTCAGCATTTGCATATGAAAAAATGTTAGTTTGATCAATATTTCCTAATTTTAAAGTATTCAAAGTTGTGTAACGCTGCGCTGTATGCGATAATTCAGTGTTTTGTGTAGCGTCATTTCGCAAACCAAAACCCAATTGAAAATTTGCATTTGTTGCTTTTTTATTCAATTCTGTGTTTAAACCAAAAATATTCCGGCTTTCTTTCTGACGGATTTGATCACCGTTTATTGGGTCTTCCAGAAAAAAGGTAAAATTAGAATACAACTCAAAATTATAGTTCGAATAAAAAGCGTTTGCCTTCAAAAAAGTGGATTCGCTTATTGGTTTAACCAATGAAATATTGATATTCGACCTTGATGTTTTTCCACCTTCGGTGTTGTCAACGGCTCCAAATCTTGAAATTAAACCCGCATCGATTAATCGTTGCGGTATTTGACCCGAAGCATCCCATTTGCTTGTAAAATGCGAAACGTTTACCGAAAATTTTGTGTTATCAGCTAAAACACTCGTGTATTTCCCAAATAAATTGATGCGTTTAAAATTTTGTGGCGAGTCAAAAGGCCCGTTTGTCATAATATATTCGGTTGCAAAATAGGCGTTTTGTTTTTTTTGTTTATCCAATAAATTGAAAAGCCCTACGGTTTTAAAAGTATTGAATTGTCCTGCTTCAACACTGATATAATTGTTGTTGATTTTTTCTTTTGTGATAAAAGAAACGTAACCAGCCGTGGCAAAATCGCCTTTGTTAGCATAATAAGTCCCTTTGCCAAAATCGATTTTTTCGATGGTTTCCGGTATCACAAAATGCAAATCAGCATAGCCTTGCCCATGTGCGTGAGAAACCATATTTACCGGCATTCCATCTACTGAAACTGCCAAATCAGTTCCGTGATCGATATCAAACCCACGCAAAAAAAGTTGCTCCGCTTTGCCTCCACCAGCGTGTTGCCCTATGAATAATCCAGGTACTTTTCGTAAAACTTCTTGCGAGGAATTTACGGGTGCTGTTTGCAAATCTATTTTAGAAATCACATTCATTGCATTCAATTTTGGCTGAATAATGACTTGATCTAAACTATAAACATCCTCTTGCAAAACAATGGTAAAATCATTGGATTCAAAGATGAAATCAGCTTTTTTAAAACCAATCGCCGAAATTTTTAGCACGTCACCTTTATTGGTTTTGTCAATACTAAAACTTCCAAACTCATTTGTATGTGAATGGCTTTGAGAATTGGTATTGATAACATAGGCGTTTTCTATTGGATTACCAATGGAATCTTTGATAATTCCTTTTTGAATTTGGCTTTGAGCCAAAAAACAGAAAAGGAACATTATCAGCGAATAAAAATTTTTCATTACAGATTTATGATTTTTTTCTCCAAATTAGGCCCTAATTCAAAGGTGCTTTTTAGTAATTCTTTCTTTATTGGAGTAACTTTTTCATTCAAATTATTGGCTTTATAGATAGTTGCCAAATGGTAATTTAGTTTTGGTTCAAATGATTTTCCAACCACATATTCTTCTTCGATTGCCAATGCTTTTTTGCTATCGCCCAAATTATAATACGACCAGGCTAATAAATCATAAGAATCTGGCGTGGGTCTGTGATCGATCTCTATTTTGGCAATTTCCAGTGCTTTTGAAGCCGTATTTTTATCATCAGCATAAATTAAAGTATTGTATTTGTTATACATAGCTCCATAATTGATCGTATTCAACATCGTAAAATAGTCGTTCAAGTTTGTTTTTTTAGACAAAAAATCATTCTCATATTCAGCAATTTGAGCTTTTAGCAAATAAAAATCGGGAGTATGATGCCTTTTTGAAATGTTGTCAATAATTCGGTTTGCCTCTTTGGTATCTTTTTCGTGTGAAAACGCAATCCAAGCAATTCCTTTTAGCGCATAACTATTGTTAGGTTCTACTGCCAGGGTTTTTAGATAATAATCATACGAAGTTTGAATGTTTCCGGCGTGACCGTTTAAATCTCCAAGATTGGAATATGTCCATATTTTTAAGGAATTATTATCGTTTATTTCGGCAATATCACGGGCTTTTTCCATTAATGAAATTGCCGTTTTTAAATCTCCTAAATGATCATTCCATTTTGAAACCCGAATGAGATAATCAAAATCGCGACTGTCGTTTAGATATTTTAAATTTTTCTCGGCATCAGTATAATTTCCTAATTCCATATTCACATCAAAAAGCAATTTTTGCGTTTCTTTCATTCCTTCGCCAATAGCCAATGCTTTGTTTGCCAACACCAAAGCTTCTTTAAAACGATGTTGCGAAATATAATTTCTTCCTAGTGAACGTATGCTTCCAACACCTTGATAGTGATATTCTTTATTAACTTGCAATAACAATTCTTCGACTTTGTACAAGTATTTTATATTGCCAGTGTTTTCAAAAAGTTTGGAATAATTGGATGCTATAAGGCTTAAATAACTTGTTTGATTGGGTGCTTTATCGTATTTTTTTTGCCAAAAATTAATTTCACCTTGAGCAAAATCTCTCGATTTATTGTCTTTAATTTCTAAATATTTATTGTAATCTTTTTGAGCAATAATTTTGTTTGATTTTTGATTACAACTTAACATCAGTAAAGCAGTAAATAGTAAAGTTGATAGTGTTTTTATTGTTTTCATTTTGTTGTTTTTATTAAAATCAGAGCGCATTACTACACGCTCTGACTAATTTATTTTTACCAGGCTGTTGCCAGGTAAGGAAAGGAAGCTGTAAAAGCTTTGTCATTTGCATTAACGTGATCTGATGTTAATCCAGCATTTGAAGTCCCGGCTGGTCCGCCAAAAATCAATAGCAATTCCACATCAATAACATCATCTGCAAGAGCACGACCTGTTAATACATTTGTTCCGTCAAAAAAAGTAGTTTTGCCGGTTTTCTTAACATTCAAAACATCTGTTGACAACAATCCTGTAAATTGTGCCGCAGTTTGACCTAACGCATTTGTAGTGTAACCCGCATTCAAAGCCAATAATCTAGATTGAAAAATAGATTGATAATTAGCACCCATTGCAGATGGAATAGCTGCGTTGAAAGCGTCTTTAGGTGCGCCAGAAGCAATAAAAACAGTGTTTATTGCAGGACGAGCCATTTGATCTTGTTGAACATAACTACCCGCAAAATCAAGTTGTGGTGAAGATGTATTGTCATTTTTGTCGCAGCTTACAAATAGTGTTGCCGCAAAAACAAATGACATTGTTATTATTTTATATTTATGCATTATTTTATATTTATTATATTTAAAGAATTAAATCAGAGCGCATAATTCATACGCCCTGATTTCTATTTTTTTTACCAAGCCGAAGCCAAATAAGGGAATTTATTAGAAAATGCTTTATCATTTGCATTGACATTATCCGATGTTAACGTAGGATTTGAAGCACCGGTAGGTCCACCAAAAATCAACAACAATTCCGTATCAATTACATCATCGGCAAGTGCTCTTCCTGTAAGAACATTCGTTCCGTCAAAGAAAGTTGTTGGAGCGGTTTTACTCACATTTAATACATCAGTTGATAAAATACCTGTAAATTGCGAAGCCGTTAACCCTAAAGCGTTTGTGGTATATCCAGGATTTAAAGCCAATAATCTAGATTCAAAAATAGATCGATAAGCTGTACCCATTTCAGACGGAATCGCCGCATTAAAAGCATCTTTTGGAGCACCAGATTTAATAAAGACGGTGTTTATCGCTGGTCTTGCCATTTGATCTTGCTGTACAAAAGTTCCTGAAAAATTAACTCCAAATTTATTTGCACTAATAGCACTAGTTTCATTAGCGCTATTTTCGTCTTTACTGCAGCTTACAAACGCTAAAGAAAAACTGAAGAGAGACAATACTACTATTCTAAATTTATTTGTTCTCATGATTTTAAGATTTAAATAATTAATTATTGTTTTTTCTTAGTTTCAGCCCAAACGTTTATAGTAGAAGAAGAACCCAATAAAGATTTCGGAACTTCAATTATAGTAGAAAGTACGTTTGTACCACCAAATGTGTCAGTTCCAGGATTGTTAAAACCTGATGCTTCTCCAGCAAGAATATGCTTGAATTGATTTAAATCAAAAAAGAATGGATCATCTCTTGGGCCAGCAAAAAACTTCATACCGTTTGAAGTACCAATAATTGGAGCACTTCCGTATTTAGAAATCTCAACATTTCCAGCGACAGCATCTGTTTTTACAGTACTCGTAACACCTGTAGTTCCAGGAGCAACTGGACCAAAGAAATACATTTTGTCATTTTTTCTAATAGCTTGAATAACTAGATCCTCTACATTATCACCATTAGTGTCAATGTTAATCTCTTGCAACACATTTTCGTTAAACGTTGCACCTGCAGTTGCAGCCGGTGTCAGTAATCCTTGAGTATTTACTACAAATACCATATTGTTTGTATCTTGCCCTTGAAAAGCATATACATCTGTAATGTCTGAAGCATTACCTGTTACAGCTGGAGCATCTGCGTGATCCGCTGCCATAAAAACTAGACCTGAAATCGCCACCAGCGACAGACCTAATACAATTTTTGTTTTTTTCATTGTTATTTAATTTAAAAGGTTAAAAATAGATTTACGAGAACGGATTGGTTTTGGATTTAAAAAAAGACAAAAAAAATAAAAAATAAATTTAATTAATTGATTTACAGGTATTTATAAAATATATTTTTTAACTTTATTTTTATTTTAGAATTGAAATTAATTAGTTTTAAAAAAAATTACCTTTATAAAAACCAAAAATTGAATTCATACGTATATGTTCATAAGAACAAAAAACAAAAACAATGACACAAGAAGAATTAATTCCGTTAATGCTCAAAAAGGATGAAAGGGCATTTACTATCATGTATGATATGTATTCAAAAAGTTTATTTTCGGTAATATCCAATCTTTTAAAAGAAACGGAAGATGCAGAAGACACTTTACAGGAAGTATTTGTAAAAATCTGGAAAAGCATTGACGGTTATTCCGAGAGTAAAGGAAGGTTTTACACTTGGATGTTGAATATTGCCAGAAACACTGCAATAGATAAACTAAGATCTAAAGGATATAATAATAGCCAAAAAAATCTATCAGCTGATAATTTTGTACATCTAGTGGACGACAGTAATAAACTAACCAATAGAATCGACACCATTGGTATTCTAGAATTTGTAAAAAAATTAAAACCAAAGTGCATTGAAATTATCGAATTGCTATTCTTTCAAGGCTATACACAACAGGAAGCATCTGACGAACTTGCCATTCCGCTAGGAACCGTCAAAACACAAAACAGAAATTGCATCAATGATTTAAGAACTTATTTAAAAGTATAATGGATATAAAACAATATATAGAAAGCGGAATTTTAGAACTCTATGTCTATGGTTTGCTTTCTGAAGCCGAAAATATAGAAGTAAGCCAAATGGCAAAAAAACACAGGGAAATTGAAAACGAAATCATTTCAATTGAAAAAGCAATTGTTAATTTATCGACAAGTTTTTCTCCGTTTTTATCTGCCGATAATTTTGAAAAAATAAAAGCTAAATTAGATTTTAAATATTCAAAAGTAATTGAAATTAAACCACAAAATAATTGGTCTCAATATGTGGGATGGGCAGCTGCTGTGGCGCTTTTGCTTGGTATTGGTTATCAATATACTCAATTGAATAATACCCAAAATCAGGTATTAACTGCCCAAAAAGAAAAAACAAATCTTCAAGAAACTGTTGTGGGCTTAAAACTAAAAAACAAACAAACATTAACCGCTTTGACAGTTATTCGTGATGAAAAAAATGCGGTAATCAACCTTAGTGGTCAAGCTGTTTCTCCTAAATCATCTGCCAAAATTTATTGGAATAAAGAGACGGAAGTGGTTTATGTAGATGCTGCCGGTTTGCCTGAACCACCAAAAGGAATGGTGTACCAAATTTGGTCTTTAAAATTACTTCCTCAACTGACGCCTACAAGCATTGGATTATTGTCTGACTTTAGTGCCAATAAAGAAAAAATATTTGCTGTAGAGAAAACTGGCGATGCAGAAGCTTTTGGGATTACTCTTGAACCTGCTGGTGGAAGTAAAACGCCTACAATGGAACAATTATATGCTTTAGGTAAAGTGTAAATTGTTTTTTTAATTAAATCTTCTGGCCTTTAAAAGGCTGGAAGTTTTAATATAACTAAGGATTCTCTTTCCATAATTTTTTCACAGCTTCCCATACTTTCATTCGGAATTCATCTCGACTTGAAATAGTATCGTTTTCCACGTATTTATCAAGTGTTTGTAGCAATAAATGCAGTTCTTTTGCAACAACTGGATAATCGTGACACATGGTTTCTACTTTTCTTTCTTCTTCAACTGTAAGCAATCCGAGGCAATAATCTTGCAAAATCCCACTTGTGATATAATCCCCTATATTCATTTGTTTATTTTATGTTTTTATAGTTGAATTACTTTACAAGTAACGGCATTAAAAGAATGGTTATATTATTTTATACTCTATTGTTGATAAAGCATTTTTAACAAACTAAGTCCTTTTCTTGCCCTTGTTTTTATTGTTCCCAAAGGTAATTTGAGAATTTCGGCAGTTTGCTCCTGTGTCCAGCCATAAAAGTAAATCAAATCAATGACCTCAGTATATTTTGGATCTAATTGCAATGCCTTGTTCTTGAAATCTTTAAACTCTATTGGACAACTATTTGAAACAGTATTTCCTATACTATCTGTACAATGAGAAAACAAATCAATTTCTACTTGAAGCAATTGTTTTCGATAAGTAGATGAACGTAGATAATCAACAGCATGATTTCTGGCAATATTTAACATCCAGGTATATATTGTTCCTTTTGAGCTGTCAAAAGTGTCAATGTTTTTCCATATTTTTACAAAAGTATCCTGCAATAAATCATCAGCAACATCTGTTCGTTTAACAAGTTTTATAATTACACCATAAAGAGCACCACAATATTTGTTGTATAAGGTGTGGAAACCTCTTTCACTTTTTGATTGAACCAACTTTACAAGTAAAGCACTATCGTTTTTTGGGTCAACAAGTTTAGCATTATTAATGAAAAATGCCGGTATGACTTGCCGTTTTGAATAAGTAGTTGTTGCTATCATAATGCGAGTGTTTGCTAGTTTTTAGTTGGTTTGTTTCATGGTGTAAAACTAGGTTTAGCCATTAGCTCTGGAAATAGTGATAATCATCATTTTTTAAGACTTTATTAAAAAATAGAAACTAAAATCCACTATATTAGCATTTTATAAAAAAAAATATGTTCCTTATAAATCACAATGTTCTATTATAAAGTGCATTTGGTCTTCATAAAGCATAAATTTTTTTTGCGCATTCAGTCCTATTATTGGATTATATTTGCTGAGATAAACATTGTGAAAGAAGAAAACTTACAAAAATTAGATATGCAGGAAAATAGTTTGAGAAAGATGCAGGATGCAGATTTTCTGTATAAAAAGATTGTAGCTATGTCGACATCGTTTTTCATAGACGATACCATTGGAGAAGTAGAGCGATTTAGAGAAGAAGCAAATCTGTTACTTAACGGAATAAAAGGCACAGATGCCGTTATTGGAATATTTGATCACCTTAACTACACCCCTGTTCTAGAAGTAGGAGAAAAAGAATTTTGGGGCGAACTTCCAGAAGTGCCTCAAGCGGAACGAATGGTCCAGATAATGAGCCTACTTGAAAAAGAGTATTTACTTTTTTTTTCAGATTCAGTGAAGTGGTTAACTGAAGTTTTAGAGAATATTCCTTTTAAGCAAAGAATGAATATACAAATATTTCATTGTGGCATCAGATATATGCTTTTGGATGGTAAACCTATCTGCCTTTTTTCTAAAGGTTCCCCTATCCATTACAATGAAGACAGGAAATTTAATTATACTTTCAATTATGTGCAGAATATCAATCATCTTCTTAAAAAGAATTTTAGGGAGTATTGGATACGGATTTCTCATGGCGAAAACAGCGAATATGTTCATACATTTCATTCTTTAGACAAGCAGTATTCTGATAAAGATTTATTGTCAACAAGAGAAAAAGAAATTTTAAAATTAATAGCGGAAGATTTTGACACCAAAGAAATAGCCAAAAAGTTATTTATTAGTGTCAATACCGTTGGCAATCACCGCAGTAAAATGATTGATAAATTAGGTGTTCGAGACACAACAGCATTGGTACAAATGGCAAAAATGGCAGGGATGATTTAAAAATAATTACTTTGTTTTTAAACTAGGATTTCTACTTACAAAAATTTTTGGCTATTAGATTTTAAACGATTCAATTTGATTGAATTAATTTAAAAAACTTCATAAAAATCGTTATCAAAAAATATTTCCACAATTAAACAAATAAAAAAAGGTTCAACCGCAAAGTTGAACCTTTTGTATTAGAAATATATTGAGTTTATTTTTTATAATATTTTCTGTATTTTGGATACGTAATAGCTCCAAAAAATGTGATTGCGCCTAATGATTCCCATATCCAAGCTAATGAATGAGCTTCGCCGCTGGCATAAGAATGCAATCCTACCAAATGGAAATTAACTCCATAATAAGTAAACAAAATCGATACAAAAGCAAAAATACTCATCAGGTTAAAAGCCCATTTTCCTCTTAAAGAAGGAACAAATCGAGAGTGAATCACAAAAGCATAAACCATAATACTAATCAATGCCCAAGTTTCTTTTGGATCCCAACCCCAATAACGACCCCAACTTTCGTTGGCCCATTGACCTCCAAGGAAATTCCCGATAGTCAGCATTACCAAACCAATGGTCAAAGCCATCTCATTAATGTATGATATTTCCTTTATACTTAATTTCATTTTTTCTTTGTTTTTTTCATTGGTAAACAAAATCAATAGCAAAGAAACTACTCCTAAAATCATTCCCAAGGCAAACGGTCCGTAACTCCCCACGATTATTGACACGTGAATCATCAACCAATAGGAATTCAAAACAGGTTGCAGATTGCCAATTTCAGGATCAACCCAATTCCATGTAGCAACCATTAACATCATCGCAGTTACAAAGGCAGATGAAGCCACAGTCAATTTGGATTTTCGGTCAAAAGCCAATCCAAAAAACATGGTTGCCCAAGCTATATAAATAATGGATTCGTAGGCATTACTCCAAGGCGCGTGTCCCGAAATATACCAACGAGCTATCAAAGCAACGGTGTGTAAAACAAAAAGTAAACCGATAACAATATGCATCGAGTTTATTGTATAATCAAAGACTTTTCTTTCTTTAAAAATTTTAAGAATAGTAAATAACAACATTAACATTGATGCGTATAGATACCAATAAGGCAATTTCTGGAAAACATCGTATTTATTATATAGTATTTCAGAATTTATTTTTTGTTCGCTTGGCATTACTTTGGCACCATATTTTTTCTGAAAACCGTTGATGCTTTCTAATAATTGGTCAGCTTGTTTATAATCATTACTGACAGATGCTTTTTCTAAAGCACTGAAATACAATTGAAGAATGTTTTGGGTATAGGTTGCTGCCATTCCTTTTAAACCAGCGTTTTGCAATTCTGGAAAGGAAACCCATTTGTTATTGGCATCATCAGGAATCGGGAAAATTTTCAAAATGCTTCCGCTCAAAGCGGCTTCCATTAAATTCACTTTTTTATCGGTTTCGATAAAATCCATTTCAAATTGGTTAGGATTTGCATTTTTATATGCCGCATCTAAATAAGGTGATAATTTATAATTACCAGTATTATCAAAAAAGTCAATAAATGAAGCATATTTTTTTGTAGCATCAATACCAATTATCTTACGAATACTGTCATTTCCTGCTTTTATGTAAATCATTGGGATTTGAACCCAAATATTCCCTCCTTGTGTCATTGACAAAAACACCTGATCAGAATTCATTCCGTTATAAGTATCTTTGTGACTCACTTTTCGCAACAATTCAGAGGAGAAGGTATTTATAGGCTTCATTCTTCCGCCAGCATCCTGAACAACTAATCTAGCAAATTTAGCTGCGTGAGCTTCAGGTACTTTTCGTTTTTCAAGAATAGAATCTAATTGTTTTTCGCTAAAAAACTGACCGTTGTGATTTTGGGCGAAAGCACCAAAACTCAAAAACAAAACAAAAATTGTCAATAAATTCGCCTTTTTATTTTTCACTACTTCTAGTTTTCGTTTTAAATCAGCAAAGCGAGAATGCTTGGTAAACATAATGGCCATCAAGGCAAAAAACAACATAAAATAACCAATATAAGTTACTAAGGTTCCCCAATAATCGTGATTTACAGACAATACTGTTCCTTTTTCGTCCGGATCGAATGAAGATTGAAAAAATCGATACCCGTTATGGTCTAAAATATGATTCATATATATTTTATAATCAAAAACATCTGCTTTATCTCGAACAGTAACCTGACTTTCAAACGAAGAAAAACTTTTCTCAGTTCCAGGATATTTTTGAGCTATAAAGTCATTCAATTTGATACTGAAAGGCAAAGTATACACTTTGTTTCCGTAAGTAAAAGTATATTCCAAATTTCCTATTTTCACAGTTTTAGACTCTCCTGTTCTTCCTTTCGTTCCAATTAATGTGACTGTTTTTTCTAGTCCATCAGCAGATAATTTAACTATCAAAGCATCATTATTGCCTTTGGCTCTAAAATCGTTTTTGGTGTCATATCCAATAGTTCCTTTCGCTGCGGGCTCTGGAAAAACCACTCTCATATCGCCAATGCTGTACAAAGAACGCATCATTAAAGGTTGCACAATATCTTTGGCAACTTTGCCTTGCAATTTGTCTGCCATTCGCATAAACTGTCCTTCAAATGGAGTTTGAATGGTTGAAATACTATCATTTATGGTAATATTTATGGCACCTACTGTAAATTTATTCAATGAAAATAATACATTGTGAATATTTTGAACCACACCTTCCTTCAGAAAATGTTCTACTCGTCCTTCATCACCGGCTTCTACAATTTTAAGATATAAACTGCCTTTTGCATCGGGTTTGATGACTTCTTTGGCTCCCATAATAAAATTCTCGTATTTTACATTAAATTTGGTTTTATCAAATTGGTCCGAAATACAGAAATCATTGTTGGTAACCGGCGAAAGCAATAAAGGTTTTTCGAAAGTTCTGCGTCTCATTTCGCCTTGATATTGTCCGTCCACAAAAAGAGTGAGGTACATTTTATCGGAATAAAATATATTTTCAGTATTCCCTTCGCGAATAGGCATCATTCCTTCAAAACTTACATAACGAGTGATAAAAGCTCCAGCAATGATGAAAACAAAAGCCAAATGCAGCATAAGTGTTGCCCATTTTTCTTTTCTCAATAAATTATAACGCTTGATGTTTCCAATGAAATTAATCATAAAAACGAGCATAATTCCTTCAAACCACCAGGCATTATAAACCCATATTCGAGCAGTATCAGTATTATATTTGCTTTCGATAAAAGTCCCTGTTGCCATTGCAGTTGCAAAAGTCAGAAAAAGTATGGCCATCAATCGGGTAGAAAATAAAACGGAAGTTATTTTATTAATCATCTGTAAGAATTTACGTTTTTATAAAATTATGCCAAAAGTACTTAAAATAGTCGACTTGCATAATTGCTCTCTTGTTAAATTAATCCAAAATTAAGGAAAAAAATATTTTGTTTTATTGATAAATATCCTTTCAAAATCCAATTAAATTACTATGCATTAGTTTTGAGTTTTTTTGTTAATTTTGGCAAATGATTAAACTCGTAATAATTGGATCCGGAAATGTCGCCCAGCATTTGATTCAGGCTTTTGCCAAAAGCAAAGAAATCAAGGTTTCGCAAGTCTTTTCAAGACAAAAAGAAACAATCATCCCCCTTCTCGATTCCAGCAAAATCACTACAAATTTTAATGATTTGATCGAAGCTGACATCTATATTATTGCCGTTTCAGATGATGCCATTTCAAAAGTTTCTTCACAATTGCCTTTCGAAAATCGTCTCGTTGTGCATACTTCGGGAAGTGTGCCAATAGAATCCTTGGATAATAAAAACAAAAGAGGCATTTTTTATCCTCTCCAAACTTTTACTAAAGGCAAAGATGTTGATTTTAGCCTAATTCCAATTTGTTTAGAAAGCGAAAATGATTCTGATTTTGATTTATTGGAAAAAGTGGCTAAAACTATTTCAAATAATGTTTTCAAGAGCAATGAAAAACAACGCAAAGCATTACATATTTCAGCTGTTTTCGTCAATAATTTTGTGAATGAAATGTATCGAATTGGCAATGAAATCTGCGAAGAAAATAAAGTTCCTTTTGAAATATTAAAACCATTAATTTTAGAAACCGTAAACAAAGTGATGACACTTTCTCCAAAAGAAGCGCAAACCGGTCCCGCAAAACGCAATGATATGCAAACAATAGAAGCTCATTTGGATTTTTTATCCAATAAAAATCATGCAACAATCTATAAAATACTAACCCAATCTATACAAAATAATGGCAAAGAGTTATAAAGAAATAATGAACGACATCACCACATTTGTTTTCGATGTAGATGGCGTTCTTACAGACAGTTCCGTTTTTGTGACCAATGAAGGTGAAATTCTTCGAACAATGAATATTCGCGATGGTTATGCGATGAAAGCAGCCGTAGAAAGTGGTTATAACGTATGCATTATTTCGGGAGGAAGTAACGAAGGGGTTCGGGTGCGATTGAGAAATCTTGGAATAACCGACATTCACCTAGGCACACCGGATAAAGTCGAAACTTTTAAAGAATACATTGAACTTTATAATATTAAATCGGAACAGGTTTTATATATGGGCGACGATATTCCTGATTACCACGTGATGCAACTCGTTGGATTACCCACTTGCCCTCAAGATGCAAGCCCGGAAATCAAAGTAATATCCAAATACATTTCACATAAAAATGGCGGAAAAGGAGCCGTTCGCGAAGTCATCGAACAAGTGATGAAAGTTCAGGGGAAATGGACAATGCATTTTGACGGAAAACTAGATTAAAAATTAGCATTCAAAATTGCAACCTAAAACCCAATACCTAAAAAATGATCCAAACCGTAATTTTTGATATGGATGGCGTAATTGTTGACACTGAACCAGTGCATAGTTATGCTTATTTCCAACACTTTACCGAATTAAATATTGATGTTTCAAAAGAAATGTTTACTTCGTTTATGGGGAATTCTACCCGAAACACCTTCCAAAAACTGAAAGAACTATTCCCTATTGACCTTGAAGTGGAGGATTTAATTCAAAGGAAACGCACTATTTTTAATGATGCTTTCGACAATAAAGAAGATTTATATTTAATAGAAGGCGTCGAAAAATTAATCAAGGATTTACATCAAAACGGAATGCAATTAATTGTGGCTTCATCGGCAGCGAAAGTGACGATTGACCGTGTTTTTAAACGATTTAATTTACATCAGTATTTTTCCCATATTGTTAGTGGAGAAGATTTTCCCAATTCAAAACCGCATCCGGAAATCTTTGAATATGCGGCTGATTTATCAATCGTTTCAAAAGAAAACTGCATCGTGATTGAAGATAGCACTAATGGAATAATTGCCGCTAAAGCCGCTGGAATTTTTTGTATTGGTTACAACAGCGAAAATTCTAAACTGCAGGATTTATCAAAGGCAGATATTATTATTAATCATTTTGATGAATTGAGCTTTGAAAAAATATCAAAATTCTAATTTCAAATTAAGTAATAATTAACATTTTTGAATACTTGAATTTGTAATTTTGAACAAATTTAAATTAAATACTATGAAAAAAATTATTTTTGTATTGGCAATGATGATTGCGAATTATGCTATCGAAGCTCAGGTAAAAACACCTCAACCAAGTCCGAAGTCAACATTAACACAGGTTGTTGGATTGACAACTGTTGAAATTGTGTATTCCAGACCTAGTGCAAAAGGTAGAGACGTTTTCAATAATTTAGTTCCTTTTGGAAAATTATGGAGAACTGGCGCTAATGAAAACACGACAATATCATTTAGCGACGATGTTGTTATCGATGGAAAAACTTTGCCAAAAGGGAAATATGCTTTATATACAACTCCAAAAGCTGATAATTGGGAAATTGTTTTCTACACTTCTACTGATAACTGGGGAAATCCAGAAACTTGGGATGAAACAAAAGTGGCTTTGAAAACAACTGTAAAATCAGAACATATCGATAGATTTGTCGAAAGTTTTACTATCGGAATCAATAATCTAGATAATAATTTTGCACATTTAGAATTGTCATGGGAGAAAACGATAGTCGCACTTAAGTTTGAAGTACCAACAGCAAAAATTGCTATGGCAAGTATTGAAAAAGCATTAGCGGGACCAACTGCCGGTGATTATTTCTCCTCAGCACAATATTTATTTCAGTCCAATGGAGATTTGGTAAAAGCCTTGAATTATGCAAACAAAGCTTTGGATATGAGTAAAGATAAACCGTATTTTTATTACCGTTTAAAATCATTGATTCAGGCCAAACAAGGTGACAAAAAAGGAGCAATTGAAACTGCCAAAATATCTCTTGCTGGTGCAGAAATTGCAAAAAATCAAGATTACGTAAAAATGAATAAAGACAGTATTGCTGAGTGGAGCAAGTAATCACTAATTCAAAATAACATAATAAATCCTGTTCTTAGATGAACAGGATTTTTTTATGCTTAAAAGTTGTAAGTATTAAAAAACAGAGCATAAAAAAGGGTTTGATTGCTCAAACCCTCACTTCATTATAAACTTAAAGACTATTTTTTAAAAGTTCTCATGTAAGCAACTACTTGCCAAACTTCAGTATCACTTAATTTTTCTTTAAATGAAGGCATTGGTTTTCTACCAATTTTAGTATAGTAAAATAATTCACCGTCTGATTTAGATTGAAATTCTTTTGATGAAAAATCACCACAAGAGATATCAATTTTTTCTGCTTTAGTTCCATCACCTAGGCCTTTAATACCATGACAAGATTTACAATTGGTTCCCCAAATGTCTTTACCGGCTACAGCATCTACTTTTGGGCTTTTTTTGCTTGCATCACCAGCAGGAACTTTCCATTCTTTTCCTTTAGGTTTTGCTTGAGCATTCGTAGTCTGTGAGAACGTAAAGACTGCTAAAATAGCTAAGCCAAAAATGATTTTTTTCATGTTTTTCATAATTTTAATTTTAATAATTGTTTTTAATTTTAATAATTGTTTTAATCTTTAAATTTTATCTAAACTTCCTAATCGTTTAATTTTAACTACCTGTAATACTGCGTATATTAAAATTCCCCAAAAGAGGCCAATAACTAAAAGAGATGAAATTATAAAATAAATAGGAGCTCCACTTCTTCCCGCAGCTATTGAACGCTCGCCTACATTTGCATTGTCACTAACAACTATTGTGCCCCAATTTACTTCAGCACTTGTTTCTGTATTCTTATAGTTTTCATCATCAACTATCTTAGCAAATATAGTCAATTTCCCATTATGGGAAGGTATATCCTGTGGAACTTCAAAGGAAGCTACACCTGTCGAATCCGTAGAAACGGCATCACCTATTGCCAAGTTACTAAACAATCGTTTTACAGATAAATTTACTGGAACTTCAATTACTGGCTTGCCTTCAGAAGTTACTAAAGCCTTGCAAACAAAGAGAGAATCAGCTTTTTCAAAAGTCAGTGCGATTTTTGCTTCTTTATCTTGTGCATATGAAGTTGCTATCGAAAACAAAATCATGATGCAGGTTGCGATAAAATATTTATACTTTTCCATCTATGGATTATTTATAGTTAATTATTTCTTCTTTTCCTTCTAATTTACCTTCTGCAACTTCCCACACGGATATGATAGGAAAATATTTTGAAAACACAGTCACTAAAAGCATAATTCCTGCAATTGTTGCGGCAACGATAGTCATTTCAATAGTACTTGGAGTATAATGTGCCCAAGAAGGTGGAACATCTTGAATAGGTAATAAAGGGTGTGAAAGACCAGGAATTACTATCAGATAAAATTTGAACCAACCAGCTATTAAAACAGCGACTGCAATAAGAGTCAAAGTAAATGGTTTTCTCAATTTTTTAAACATTGGTAAAATACAAGGCACAGCAATACCAAATAATACTACTAGCCAATAAAAAAGAGCATCTTCCCCAACAAATAAGTTCAATAAATGATTGGCGTGTAAACTTGACATTTTATAAGCAGGAACAAGATATTCGTTGATATTAAAATAGGCATATACAAATCCAAACAATACCATGGCTTGTCCCATTTTATCGAAATGCATATTTGTCAAATATTTTTTTAAGTCATATATTTTTCTAAATGCATAAACGGCAATGATCATAACAGCAACAGTCAATAAAGCAGAACCTGAAACAAAATAGGCACCAAAATTAGTACTATCCCATTCTGGACGTAAAGTTGTTGAAAATAGCCAGGCGCTGACTGTTCTTAAAGCTATTCCCAATGGTATTACTAATACAGTTAAAATGTTTACGGTCTTTTTTAATATTTTCCATTGCTCTGCAGTTCCTTTCCATCCAAAAGAAAGAATTTCATACATTTTTAATTGCCATTTCGGAAGGTTTGTCAAATGATTTTTGCACGTTGACAGCGATGGAATTAAAGCAATAAAAAGCACTAATACGCAAGCTGCAAAATAAGTAGCAACAACTATGATATCCCAAACAATAGGAGATTGTATACGGCCATGAATGATCAAAAAATACAATCTGTCCGGACGTCCCATTGAAATCATGATACATATTCCCGCCATAGTAATACTGGATAAGGAAATCACATCAGCAATTCTTGAAAGCGGTCTGTACCATTCAAAATGAGTCAGTTTTAGCACTGCTGACATAAATACAGATGATAAACTCAAGGCTACTAAAAACAAAAAGTTGGAGATATAAACACCCCACATGGTATAATCACTTAATCCTGTAGTAACAGATTTACCCAAACTTTCCTGTAAATAATAAGCAATTACTCCAGCCAAAAATATTACTGTTAGAAATGCAATCCATATCTTACCCCATTTTCCAGTCTTTTCGATAGGACGAAGCAGGTCATCTTTCATAACCATATATTCTTCCTGGGTAAAGGTTTCGTATTTTGTTGATTCTGCTATATTTTTTTCTTTAGACATAATTTTACTTTTTAAAGATTATTCTTTTGTATTATGAGCTTCAGTTGCATCTTCAAACGGGAAATTTCGAGCCACTGGAGGTAAGTAATAAACACGTGGTTTAGTCCCTAATTCTTCAAATTGGCGGTAAGCTCCTCTATCTTGCAAAAGTTTTTTTAATCTAAAAGTATCTTCCCCATTAGTCACGACATCTTCTAATTCATCCCCGTGAAGGATGGCACCGTTTGGACACTCAACAACGCAAGCTGGCAATAATCCTTTAGCGGAACGATCTGTACAAAAATCACATTTGGCTACTGTTCCCTCCTGCGCATAAGGTGTTGCGCAGTGGTTTGGATCTGAAGTATCTTTTCCGTGTTCTTCTGTAAATTTTATTTGTTCCGGTCTTCCAAAATTGAAAGTTCGAGCAGAATAAGGACAGGCTGCCATACAGAATTTACAGCCTATACAACGGTCATAATCCATAGCTACTATTCCGTCAGAACGTTTGAATGTAGCATCTACAGGGCAAACTTTTGTACAAGGAGGATTATCACAATGGTAACACATCGTAGGAAACCAATAAGGAGATTCAAGTGCTGAATTTTGCATCTTTTTCACCTTAATATATTCAACTGGAGCTAAATAATTATGTGCCTTTTGACATCCCTCAACACATTTTCTTTCATTGGCACATTTAGCCAAATCAATAACTCTAATGAATTTTTTACCTTCTATTCCTTGACGAACTTCTTCTTTGCTGAATTTATCATTTGAAGCATGGTGATCAACAAGAGAACTATCTACTTCAATTAATTTACCGTCAGCGGTAAGAACTTTTACTTTTTTACCTGTAGTTTTTGGACTTTCATCAGTAACCGCTTTTGCAATTGCTGTTCCCGCTAAGGCTATTCCCCCTAAAGCGCCTAGTCTTAGAAAATTCCTTCGGGATGAATTATTGTTTTCTTTTTCCATATTGTTTATATTACTTTTTATAAATTCAACACAATATAAAAATACATCCAGATAATGGGTTTGTTCAAATTGCATTTAAATTGTGATGTAAATTTCTGTATTTCATTTCCAAATTTCAATGATATTTATCATACTTTGAAAATATTTTCAATGCTTTTTTGTCTTTTTATATTATTATTCAACCCAGTAATGTCTTGGATTTTAGATTTATAACTCAAAAAAGAAAAAGAGGATTAACACATCCTATTTTATGGAGTGAGAATCCTCTTTATTTATTCAATTCACACCATTTTCTTGATGTTTATTTACAACCGATTTATTTAAAATCTTACCAGGTTCTTGAAATGTTAAATCCAATGGCAAAATCGCCTTCGAAGAAATCATTTTGATTGAACATATTGCTTTGTTGGTTAACAATTCCTC
>NZ_JADHEC010000059.1 GCF_015277675.1 Flavobacterium soyangense | reverse complement strand
AAGCCTTATAATTACAGCTAAATATACGAAAAAAGGAGTAGAGAAAATACGTTTTCTACTCCTTTTTATAACCATTCATAAACAATTTATTACTGAAAAGACTTTTTCAGCGCCCTCTTTTTTGGTGGTCAGTTTGCTCCGAAACTGGTGGTCAATTTGCTCTGGAATCAGGTGGTCAATTTGACCGTTTTTTCCAGCTCTGGTACGGCTTCATAAATTTCATAGATACTTTTTAAGAAACCGCTTTGAAAAAGGCGGTTTTTTTATGCTTATAATTCTGATGATTGTGGGGATATTGTGGGGATTTAGTGCCAATAAAAAACCGCAACTAACTGAAAATCAGCCGTTAGGGTTTAAAAAAGCGGAGAAAGAGGGTCTAATTCCCTGTTTCTAATGCGTTGTATTTCAGTATTATATAATTGAATTGAAAATTGGGTAACCGAATTTACCCCCTTTTTTATCGTTTAGAATTCCATTAACTTGTGAAGTGTAAAAGTACACAATTAACTAGATAAATCATAACTTAAAGTGTAAAGAATACCAAAAAATGAACTAGTTATATAACAATGTGTTTATCTACAATGGTTTAAAATAGGATTGGATTTCATCCTCATTTTAACCAAAAATCAAGTGAGCTACTTGTTCATATTTTAATCCAGCATACAAACAAAACTCTTCGATTGTTAAGAACTCATTTCCGAGCTTGTTGAGGTCGTTTTTCACTTTTTGCAACAATCTGGTACTTTGACGATAACTCTTTCCAGTTATGCGCTGTATGTCCTTTGGATAGATGCAAACCCTCTGTTTTTCAATTTTCATACATTATCTATGCCTTTGACTGGGCTTTGATTAGCTTAAACCTACTGATTAGTAAAGTTTAAGATTATACAAAAGTAAGTTTTTTTGAAATATAAATTTCTTCTGCAATTTACTATGATTTATGATGCTTTTTAATAGACATTTATGTCGATTTAAGCCATTTGTGTCGCTTTACGACATATGGAACTGTCCTTTCTTTTTTATTCTGTTTAATTGGCTAAAATTTGTTTCGAAATCGGATAAAAGATGTTGCAACTAAAAAGATGATTTAGAGATTTTGAAAATGAATTTTAATCTAAATTTTAGAAATTATGGCAAGACAGAAAGGCATAATCAAATTGAAAGGTACTATCGGAGATATTACTTTTTACAAAACGCAAGATGGTCATTTGGCTCGTGAAAAAGGTGGCATTGATGCCAGTCGAATCAAAAACGATCCTGCGTTTCAAAGAACGCGTGAAAATGGTTCTGAATTTGGTCGAGCAGGTAAAGCTGGAAAGATTTTGCGAACGGCTATGAGAGCTGTTTTAATCAATTCTGCCGACGGTAGAATGGTTAGTCGATTGACGCAACAAATGATTAAGGTTATCCAAGCCGACACAACAAGTGTCAGAGGATTACGAAACGTAATTGATGGCGAAGCCGAACTTTTGGCAGGTTTCGAGTTTAATATTCGAGGGAAACTGGGCACCAGTTTATTTGCTCCGTTTGTGGGAGTAATTGACCGTGCTGCTGGAAGTATTACAGTTGATTTGGCTTCATTTATTCCATTGAATATGATTGTTGCACCATCTGGAACAACGCATTATAAAATTATTTCTGCTGGGGCAGAAATTGATTTTGAAGCGGAAACTTTCGTTGTTTCTAATTCAGAAACGGCAATTTTGCCTTGGGACATCAATCCATCAGATGCTATCAATCATTCCAATCCAGTAACTCCAGCAAGTACTAAACCTTTGTTTTTGGCTCTTGGAATTGAGTTCTACCAACAAGTAAATGGTGCAATGTACCCGTTGAAAAATGGTGCATTCAATCCATTGTCGATTGTGAAAGTAGATAGCGGTGTATAATGGTTCTCTCGATAGCTAGAACTTATTTCCCTGAAGGAACAAATGGTAAACTCGAATGCGAGGGCAAATTGATCTGCAACACGATTGAATTGCCTTGGAAGAATAACGAAACGAAGGTTTCCTGCATTCCAGAGGGGAAATATTTTATAAAAAAGCGATACAGCAAGAAATTTCAATGGCATTTGGAAGTCACGAATGTGGTAAACAGGAGTTTGATTTTGTTTCATCCTGCCAATAATGCCTTGCAAGAATTGAATGGCTGTATTGCACCAGTAACCAAACTTTCAGGACCTGGATTGGGTCTGATGTCTCGCAAAGCTTTTGCCAAGTTGAAATATTTGGTTTATAAAGCTATAGATCAGAAAGAAAGTGTTGAATTGATTGTTGAATCTGGATTCCTGACTTTGGAAGGATGACAGCAAAAATTGGAAAAATGAATATTATAAAACGAGTGAAAGCTCCAACGCCTAAATTTTTTAAAGTGCTTCGAAATATTGGATTGGCAATGGCTGCCATTGGCGGAACCATCCTGACAGCTCCTGTAGCTTTGCCAGTCGTGTTGACCACTGTTGGTGGTTATATGGCTGTTGCGGGAGGAGTGGTCTCGGCAGTGAGCCAATTGACCACAAGGGAAGCGATATTGTCGTCAAGCGAAGATGACAAACAGTAATCATACCCTGATGGGAACAGCAGGAGGTACTTTTTTGAGTGTTTTGCCGAATTTACATTCGGAAGATGTTTTAAAAACGATTATCTTAGCAGCTCTTGGAGCGATTGTCAGTTTTATTATATCAATGCTACTCAAATACCTCATTAAGAAGCACAAAAAATAGTCTAATTCTAGTTGTGGTGACCTTTGGATTAGACAAAATGAAAGCCAAGTTGTGAGACCTGGCTTTTTTGGTTCTAGATTTCCTCGAAAATATTCAAGGTTACTTCTTCGATTACCACTTTGGCATTGGAGCAGTACAATCCGTTGTATTTTGCGCAGTCAATGGCTTTAGGTCGGCTGTCAAATATTCCGAAAAAGACTCTTGAAATTTTGCTTTTCCAAATATCGGTTTGGTATAGAATGAACAGTTTCATAGTATAGATAATTTAGGTTAATAAAAATTATTTCCTGCAATAGCGGTACAAAATGGCTTTACGGATGTCATTTATGAGGTGAATATCCTCTTTGTATTGCTTTTCTTTTTTTTCCAAAAGCTTGAGTGCTTCCACATTTTTTAGATGCTGCTCGTGTTCCACCATCATCAAACTGGCTTGTGGATTGAACTCCTTTTTGAAGTCTTGAAGGCGTAAAAAGGGAATGACTGAACCTATTAAAAATTGGTGCCAGAATTTTGTTTGCCATAAACTATATGCAACAAAAAAAAGGCTTTCGTAATCTTCTTCTTTCTCAAAAATGATGACAAAACTGTTCGTAAATTGTTCTTTTTGGGGCTTACCGCTGTTTATCCCCTTGTTAAGTATAAACAAATGGGGTTTTGAGTAAAAAGTATCTTTTCGGTGGGTCTTGATAATGAAATTCGGCATAGCTTCGGATTTAAGGGATGTGCCTCGATGAACTCGCCACACATAAAATTTTTAAAAGAAAAAAAAAAAGAAAGTCGTCTATCAAGTGGAGGTTTCAAGAAAAGCAAGTTTTTTCAAAAAAATACTACCCGGGTTTTTAAGATAATGTTATTCGGAATTGGGGTTTTGATTCTAATCAAATGTTGATGCGAACGAAAATGTAGGGTGGAGATTTTATTGAAAACCCGTAGGGCTTGAACTTTCTTTTCTTGAAACTGGAGCTTACCTTTACTTTCTTTTTATTTATTTTTTTATTTTCCTTGCCACCGAGAAGTTGTAATGAAATGGGATTTAAAAAAGTTGATGAGATAGATGATGTTCTTCAAAAAGGGTATGGATTTTTAAAACAGAAAAAAGAAATATCAAATCCATTCCAATTATTTTTCTGTTTTGAAAATCCATACTCTTTCTTCCTATTTGATTTTGTGGGTGCAGACCATTGCTTTTTTGGAATATTGAAGTTCAGCAATCAACGATGTAAGTGATGGTCTGCACTCACAAAAACAATGCATAATAATTCCAAGTGTGGCGGGGCAGTAGCGCGGGCAAGTGTGTGGTTTTTTATTTGCTTACTGGGGTTTTTCTGATTGCTTTTGTGGAAAAGTCGATGCCATAGACTTGAAAGAAAGACAATGTTTCTGGCTGGTCAACTTTATATTTAGGAACGGTATGGCATCGGCTTTTTCTCTGAAGCAATTACTTCGATAGTTTTAGGCACATAAAAAACCACACTCTTGCTGGCTTCTCTTGATTTTGTGGGTGTTGTAAATTGCTTATTCCTATATCGTGAATGCTAGAAATGGAGTTGATAAGCAATTTGCAACACGCACAAAAACAATGCAAACACTTACCGCTTTAAACATAAAGTTGCTAAAAACAGTGACCGTGAACGTTCTTGAAAGCAGGTAGTTACAGAAAATATTCTATGAAATGGCGAACGTTGTTAAGGACAGTGGCGAAGGACGGATTTTTTTATTGCAGGCCGGTGCGAGGAAGCAATAAAAAATGTTGTCCTGGAGCCACTGGCTAGCGCGTTGGGTGTGGCGGCTGTTTTACATAAATGAGTATTATAGTTCATTGCAAAAACCAACGAAAACAATATAAAAACTTTGTGATGAACTATAATACTCAATTATGTAACACAGCTTGGGGAGAAAAATTACTGGTACGAGTTGCGAAGCGTACGTGTTTTTGATTCAAAAACCGTGACAGTAATTTTTTTGGAGCGTTGGCAAAGGAGTGGCAACTGAAATGTAAAACGTCCTTTTTACTACCGAACGAAAAAGAATGTTCTCGTTATTGGAAACGTAATTAGCGAAATGAAGCAAATAAAGACTTGAGTTTAGGAATACTTGGACTAAATGAAAGTTTTGTGCAGCTGAATGAAATAATGGATTATGGGAATATCTATATTATCTGGTATTATTTTGACATTTGCTTCTTTCTTAATCAAGTAATCCTCTCTTCAATCAAATCTTTCCAAATTATAAAACCTTTTCTGTCGGCTGAATAATCGTGAAGTATTCTACTGAAATTATTTGGTGGGTTTTCTATAAAAATTTGTCTTCCGTCGTTTCTAATGCTATTTAGGTAATTGTCAACTTGTTTTAATTTGTCTGGAATCGATTGTTTGTCATTGTCAAAATGCCAAATATAGGTTGCTTCTTCCGTATTTAAGGTTTCTAAAACAATATGAAATCCTGTTTTTCCCGCTATAAGAAAAACAAATGAAAAAGGATTCAAAACGAATCGGATTTTAAGAATAGTCCTTTCGTGATGTTCGGCTAAATAGTGTAAATGCTTTTGGTGTTTGTAATTTTGATTCTGTAAAAAATCATTCAATAATTCATCTCCAGAATCATATGACTTGCTATTATTTTCATTTTGCAATTGATTTATATCGAGTAAATTTTCTTGGCCAACTGGATTTGGTTTTCCCAAGTATGTCTTGGTTATAAATTTGAATTTTACACTTTCAATCAATTCTCTAGTTATCTTTTTGAGATCATTAGACAATGCCAATTGCGAAATGAGTTTACCATTTTCAAATTCAGCGTGAATAGTAACCGTGAGGTTTCTTATTTTGAGTGTCTTGGAGAAATAAACTTTCAAAACTTCAAATTCGGGTCTTATTTCAAAATTTTCAATATCAAATTCAAGCTCGGTTTTCATTTCTGAAACTTCATATTTAAAAGCTATACTTCCGTAACGAAATTCAAGTTTTTCAAATGGAATCTTTACTTTTTTATCAATACTGAAATTGTTTTTTGGAACAATAATTTCTTCTTCGGGTTCATCAAACAAAGTCGCTTGTTTGTCAATTTTTCTGTAGTAAGCATTTCTTTTCAGAAACATTTTATTCAAATAATCAATTTTGATGTCACGATAATCATAAATTGTGGGTGTTATTTCTGAACGTTGTACTCTACCGATGTATTGAATCAATTTTCCTTCAAAAGAAAACGGATAAACCAGAAAAAGACAATTGGCATTTTGCAAATCAGTTCCTTCTCCAAAGAATTGTCCAGTGGTTATGACTACTTGATAGTTTCCTTCTTTTAATAATTTCCATTTAGAGTTTTTACTACTTTCTGAATCTTCTCCACTTAAGGTAATCACTTCGTAAGATTGTTTCAAATACTGATATAGCGAGTCAATATGTTCTTTGCGTTCGGTAATAATAATGGCTTTTTTGTCCGATTTTAATTCATTAATAACATCTTGAGGAATTGCTTTGTTTCGAGTAGAATCGTGAACTAGGATTTTTAATAAAGTTTCAAATTTGTCCGTTTTTGAATGGAATGGAACATCTAGTTCTGTATTTCTAATAATGATTTTTGGTTTTTTAGCGGTGCTTATTTCATCTGACTTTATCTCGGCAATGATTTCGCCCAAATGAATAAAAATCAATTTGCTATCATTGTATTTTCGGAATGGCGTAGCTGTTAATCCATACAAATAAAAGGTTTGCAATTTTGAAATTGTATTTCTGAATGTTTCCGCAGGAATATGATGGCATTCGTCCAAAATAATAGTTCCAAAAGCATTCAACAGTTTTTCTCCATCGGGTTTCTCCAATTCTTTTGACAAACTTTGAATCATTGCAACTGTTATCTGTTTACCGATTTTGGTTTTTCCTTGACCAATTTTTCCAATCTCATTTTTTGGAATTCCAAGAAAAGTTTCAATTCGTTCTATCCATTGGTCGGCAATTTGTTTGCGATGTGTGACGATTAAAGCTGGTTGTTTTTTCTCTGCAATTATTTTTAGACCAACGATAGTTTTTCCAGAACCTGGAGGAGCAACAATTACGCCCAAATCTTTCTTTGCAATCGTGTCAATCACTATTTGCTGATGTTCTAGTAATTGTGTATTGAATAATAAAGAAACTTCCTTTAGTTTTTTTCTTTCATCCTTGAAATCATATTCTATATTATTTTCTCTACAAAATCGAATTATTTTTCCAATAAAACCTCTAGGAATAATGACTTCGTTTTCTGTTTCTTCAACCAATTTGAAATATCGCTCTGTTCCAAAAGTATTTTTTCCAATCTTCTTTTTTATTAAAAATTCGGTGTTCAGAAAATTCAATTCTTCTTTTAGAAAATTAATTAGAGGAGTTGAAATGGCATTACGATTAATTTTTACGTCATTTGCTAATCTTATTGTCAACTTTTCATTGTATAATTTTGGTGCAATCGAAACAGGAATACTTTGTTGAATATTATGAATTTGGTATAACTCATCCAATTTTATTGCCGAAATTCTTTGAATATTTTTTATGAAATCCCATTGATTTGAAATTGGTTCTAGGCTTTCCATATCGATAAAACAGCTATTTCCTTGTTCGTAGGTTTTCTTATACAGCGGGAGTGCTATCAAATTTCCAAATCCTTTTCCCGAAAGAAAATCTTGATTGGGAAACATTCTGTCAAAGCTAGAACTCTTGTCAAATAAAGAAAAAACGCCTGTTTGCTCTAAAATTGAAATGAAAATTTTTCTGCTTTTTATAGCTGGATACCGTTGTTCAAAAAATATCCAAACGTGTCCGCCTTTACCGGAACGAGAACGTTCCAAATAAGCAGAAATTCCTTTTTCATTACAAGCATTTATAAACTTTTTGCAGTCCTCAAGCCATTCTACTTTGTCAAAATCGGCAACAATAAACCACGAAGTATTGTCTTTGAGTAAAGGATAAATTCCAATATGTTGTTCGCCGTTTAAGTGTTTTTCAATTTCCTTTTCAGTGAGTGCCAAATATTCTTTATCAGCATAATTTTGAAAAGTTCCACCATTCATTTTATGAGCTCGATACCGATATGGATCATAAAAATAGGCTGGCATATAGCCACTTTTGTTCCCTTTTTCCCACCGAACCGCAAACACATCTTCTCTTCCTGCGAAAACAGATTTGAATAGTTGGATGTTATTTATCGGGCTTGATGGCATAATTTAGATTATTCAAATAGTCTATTTTTAACCCGTTGGGTGTAATTATTTGAAGTAAAAAATATTAATTAGATATTGCTCAAGACACTGAAATTCAGTATCTTGAAGTCGCAAAACAAACAATATCCATGTCAAATATAA
>NZ_JADHEC010000058.1 GCF_015277675.1 Flavobacterium soyangense | reverse complement strand
AAGCGATAAATACTTGCTTAAAGATAAAGAAAACTAAGGAGTTATCCAAATATTTTGAACGATTTTTAATACAAAAGAATAAACATTGGAAAGGAAGGTTTTTAGACAGTTTGACGTTGGTCGTCTGTGGGTTTATACCCTGTTTCGGTGAGTAACATATCCATTTTCAAATGAGCCATTGCATAACTCGCCATCAACAACTCAAAACCATTCAATCGTGGAATAAGGTCATTGGTTACATATTTACTCCAAATCCCCTGTTGTCCCTCAAATTTCTTGTGAATGTGTTTCACCACTTCGGCAAGAAATGTTCCTGTTCCTGTTGCTGGGTCTAATATTTGAACTTTGTGAACTTCGTGTTCGACCTCAACTTCTTTAATCTTGGAACGTTTGTCGGCTGTTGCTTTTGTAAAACCCGTTTTTTTGATTTTTATTTTACTGGTGTCAGCCAAACCTTGTGGCAAATCGAATTCGGTTTTTAGAATATCATCAACGGCACGAACTATAAAATTAACCACAGGTTGTGGTGTGTACCAAACCCCACGAGCTTTTCGCAAAGCGGGATTGTATTCACCCAGAAAAGTTTCATAAAAGTGAACCACAGGGTCTTCCTGTTTGGTGCTTTTACCAAAGTTTTTCATAATGGTTGCCACATCCGATGCTAGGAAAATATTAACCAATTCATCTACTATCCAAGTTAATCTTATATCTAAATCATACCCTGCAATATCTTGAAACAACTTGCGTAAAAATGGGTTGCTTTTAGGAATTAATTGGGAAGCTTCAATACGAGAAAAGGTCGGCAAAGTTGGGTCGTGGTAACGAGCTGCAAACATTCCATAAGCTATGGTTTGAGAGTAAATGTCGGCAAATGATTTGTTATCTATATCGTGTATCAACATTTGTTGAAACGAAAGCATTTGTGATTTGATGGTGGAGCGTTTCCCTTCTTGGTCGTCAAAATTCAATGACTTCTCGATAACATCAGCCATCAGTTTAGCCTTACCCGCCATCATACGAGCCAAAGAGGTTGGTGATTTGATGGTTTGAGAAACGGTTAATGCGAAATTTTTGATCAGTTCGGAGAACTGATTAAAACTTTCGGGTATAGGTATAATTGAATTGTTCTCAATTTTTGCAATAGCTATTTTGGTTACAAACTCACCGTCTTTGTAAAAATGAAAGTCTAAATAATCGGTAAAAATTAAATTGGATAGTCCTGACTTATATCGGTCAAACTGTTCTTTTAGGGTTTTGCTTCCTAAATCAATTCCTATGTCTTTAGCTTCAATATATCCAATCGGAACATCCTTACGGGTCAGAACATAATCAGGTGCACCACAATCAACTCTTGCAGGTTCATTCGTCACCAGAACGTCTGGTAAAATTGCCATAATAAGGTTTTGAAGGTCGCCACGATAGGAATGTTCCCTTGCGTTTCCAGTTTTGTAAAGCGTTTCAATTTTGGTAAGATATTGTTGAATTGTCATTTATTTGAGAGTCAAATTTATTTTACTAAAGTAGGATATTTTTTTCAATATTTGAAAAGGGTTGATTTTTTTGGATTAATTTGGTTTATTAGTTTAACCGCATTGTCAATCAGCGAAGATTTGTCATAGCCATCCAATACGGATTTGTTTTTTATCTTCGGGTGTGTGATTGGCTCGATGGTGTCGTTTTGTATGCCTAATTGTTTTAGGTTAGTTATAAAGGTTCCACGGCAGTCATGAGGGCTAAATAATTCGTATTGTTTTTTGCTTTCAGTTTTAACCTCGTTAACTAGGTAATACTTAGTTTTAGTTATAACTTCATTTTCAAATTTTAAATGGGTTAGAAATTTTCTTATTACTTTTCTAATGTTAGGTTCAGAAGTAAATTTTGGAAATCCATTTCCGTTTGATTCTAAAATCTTTTTTACGGGTTGTAATATTGGGATAGTAGTGATTAGTTCTTGAGTGTTTTCTCTTGATTTTCTAATCTTGGTAGTAAAGCAGTGGTATTTTTTAGATTTGTAAGTTATTGTTTCTGGCTTCACCTCGTGTAAGTGTACCATGTCACCAATTCTTAAACCCGTAAATGACGATAGGATTATGTAGTTTCGAGCATGTTCAAATTCTTTTGAGTGACTTGTATCAGTGTTAATAATTGTGTTTAACTGCTCCTCTGTAAGGTAGGTTTCGTATGAAGATGGGCTAGAAGGAATCTTTAAACTCTTTTTTGAGTATGCTAAATTAATATCAATATTTTCTTCTTTTGCACAGTTGAAAATTGCTCTTACAGACCTAAATTCTTTATTAACCGTAGTTTGTGTGTAGTATTCCCCATTATCAACTTTATGAACATCGTTAATGGTTTTAAAATAGTCCCAGTATATTTCCTCAGTTATTTCGCCAAATGTCAGATTAATGTTTTTTTCGGATTCATATTTTCTCAATCGATTAGCAATTGCCTGATATTGGTTTCCTGTTGTTGTTCCCCAAAACTCACTTGAAGTATTGGATAACTTTGTTCTTTTAAGTATTAATTTTTCAGTGTAATCTGCTATATTTATAGCATTGTTTTCTTTTTTTGTCCTACCTAGTTTTTCGAAAACTAGTTGTTTTAATTCTTCGATTGTAGGTTCTTTCTCAAATGTATTCCTGAAAAATGAAAGCTGCTCGTAGGATATTCTTTCAATTTTATCCAATACGTTATTTAAGTCTTTCCCATATTTCCTAACAAATGATTGATTTGCTCTGTATGTTGGTTTGTCAATCCAATATTCCTTATTTATGCTCCATTTAGTTGATATTCTTAAAGGTTCATATCTGAAATTATTTGTTTTTGAATTATAAGTTTTAAAGCCATAAGACAAATTAAATAAAATCAATTGTTCTCCAGATTTGTTTTTTTTGGCTTCTAAATTGAAAAAATGGGTAGCTTGTTTCATGGTTTTAATTTTACAACGTAGTAAATCACGTAGTAAAAGTATGCTATTAGTTGATGTTTTACAAAGTTTTTTGAGGTGATGTAAAAAGAAGGGTTCTTTTAAGGCTTATATTACAGGGGGTTTAGGTACTTTTTGAAGTTTGATGAGGTGTTTGGGGAATAGTCCTTGTAGACCAACAAAAAACCTCTCAATATTTGAGAGGTTTTTTTATGCAAAATTGTATAGGAAAACGTTTTATTGTCATTTAATGGAATTTTTGGCTAAAACACAACTAGTTTCGCCTTAGTTTAGTGATGTTTTCTTCGGACATAAATCACATTTTGAAAGTTATTACAGGTTTTGCTGCATGATTTACTAGGTTTTCACCGATACTTCCATTAAAAAAGTGAGCCAGTCCAGTTCTGCCGTGAGTGCATATTCCTATTAAATCAGCATCTACACTATTGGCAAAATTAATAATTCCGTTTTCTATATTGATGTCATTATATATGTGAGTAGAGTAGTTTTTGATATCAAAATCAGCAATGAAATCACTCATAATTCTTTCGGCAGCAGCGGTTGTTTTAAAACTATTGAGCGTGCAAATCATTACTAAAAACAAATTTGAATCGAAAATTTTTGCAATTTCAATCATTTTCCTGAAAGGCTTTCTGGTTTCTTTTGAGAAATCTGAAGCAAAGACAAAATTCCTTGCTTTAAATTCTTTTGCCTTTTTTTTAATAACTAAAACAGGAACGTTAGAGAAGCGAACAACTTTTTCAGTATTGGAACCAACAAGTAATTCTTTAAATCCGGATGTTCCGTGAGAACCCATGACAATTAAATTTACATCATTTTTTATACTGGCGTCAATAATGCCTTCTGATACTTTTTTAAACTCAATGGCTTCTGACACATTAATTCCTTTTAAATAGTCTGCATCCATTAATTCTTCCAGCTTGGCAATTGCCTTGTTTTTAAAAAACATAATTTCGGGAATGCTACTGCCGCTTCCCGTCAAGGCGTTTGCTTGGAGAGGTAATTCCAATAAGTGCAACAAAACGAGTTCACTGTTGTTCTTTCGGGCAATTTGTGCCGCTACTTTTAGCGCTTCTTCTGAATATTCAGAGAAATCAATTGGTATTAAAATCCGTTTCATAACTAAAAAAGTTTCAAATTATTTGACAAACTGGACATAATATTTGGGAGATTAAATTTACAAATTTTTTTAACATAAAACAATCATTTTTGATTTATAAAAAAAACACTATATTTGCACAGTTATTTATTAAAAAACTAGATAATGAGGCACGCATAGCGTGCCTCTTTTTATAAAATATGACATTTAAAGAAAAGGTAAACGGAGTATTAGTTGAGGCATTATCAGAGAAACTTTCTGTTTTTCTAATAGATTTGACTATTACCGATAATTTTAAAATTATCGTGAGTTTAGATGGAGATAGTGGAGTGGCTTTGCAGGATTGCATTGATATTAGTCGTGCAATTGAGAATAATTTAGACAGAGAAGAGCAAGATTTTTATTTAGAAGTAGCTTCGGTAGGAGTTGGATCGCCATTAAAATTTGTAAGACAATACAAAAAAAACGTTGGCAGAACATTAATAGTGAAATTAGCAACTGAAACTATTGAAGCAGAATTAGTTGAAGCTAATGATAATTTTATAATTTTGTCGTGGAAAGCAAGAGAACAAAAAAAAATTGGAAAAGGGAAAGAAACAGTTCAAAAAAGACAAGAAATACCTTACATAGAAATAAAAGAAGCAATTGTTACAGTAACATTTTAATTAATTAGTTGGCATGGAAAATTTAGCATTAATCGATTCATTTTCAGAGTTTAAAGATGACAAACTTATTGATCGTGTAACGCTTATGGCGATATTAGAAGATGTATTCAGAAATGCATTGAAGAAAAAATTTGGTTCAGATGATAATTTTGATATTATCATTAACCCTGACAAAGGTGATATGGAAATATGGCAAAGAAGGGTTATTGTTGCTGATGATGATGTAGATTTAGACCATTTAGAGATTTCCCTTACAGATGCTCGTAAAATCGAACCTGATTTCGAAATTGGCGAAGAAGTTTCAGAAGAAGTGAAATTGATTGATTTAGGAAGAAGAGCTATTTTGGCTTTACGCCAAAACTTGATTTCTAAAATTCACGAACACGACAATACAAATCTTTACAAACAATTTAAAGATTTAATTGGCGAAATTTATACTGCCGAAGTGCATCATGTTCGTCCGAGAGTTGTTATTTTGATTGACGATGAAGGAAATGAAATCATTTTGCCAAAAGAAAAACAAATTCCTTCTGACTTTTTCCGTAAAGGAGATAATGTGCGTGGAATCATTGAAAGCGTTGAATTAAAAGGAAATAAACCTCAAATAATTATGTCCAGAACTTCTGAAAAGTTCTTGGAAAAATTATTCGAACAAGAAATTCCTGAGGTTTTCGACGGATTGATTATGGTAAAAAATGTAGTTAGAATTCCAGGCGAAAAAGCAAAAGTAGCTGTTGATTCTTATGATGATAGGATTGACCCTGTTGGCGCTTGTGTAGGAATGAAAGGTTCTCGTATTCACGGAATTGTTCGTGAGTTAGGAAACGAAAACATTGATGTTATCAATTACACCAGCAATATTCAATTGTATATTACAAGAGCATTAAGTCCAGCAAAAGTTTCGTCTATCAAGATTAATGAAGATACAAAAAGAGCTGAGGTTTTCTTGAAATTAGAAGAGGTTTCTAAAGCAATTGGTAGAGGTGGACACAACATTAAATTGGCAGGTCAATTAACTGGTTATGAACTTGACGTTATTCGTGAAGGAGATGTTGCCGGTGCTGCCGCAGATGAAGATGATGTTGAATTGACAGAGTTTTCAGATGAAATTGAAGGCTGGGTAATTGAAGAGTTTGCAAAAATTGGATTGGATACAGCAAAAAGTATTTTGAAACAAGATGTTAATGATTTGGTTAGAAGAACTGACCTAGAAGAGGAAACGATTCTGGACGTAATGAGAATACTAAAAGAAGAATTTGATAGCTAGTCAATTCTTCAAAAAATAAATTTTAACCTTATTTTTCCTCTCCGGCAGAGAGTTAGTGTGAGGAACAATAAAGAAGGTAATATTAAAAAGGTTTTATGTCTGAAGAGAAAGTTATTAGAATAAACAAAGTTTTAAGGGAATTGAATATTTCTTTAGAAAGAGCTGTGGATTATCTAAAAGATAAGGGTATTGTTGTTGAATCAAACCCAAACACAAAAATTTCTGAAGCAGAATTTAATATCCTGCAAAATCAATTTGCTGGCGACAAGGGGAATAAAGAAGCTTCAAAAGAAGTAGGAGAAGAGAAAAGAAAAGAGAAAGAAGCTTTGCGTGTTGAACGAGAAAAAGAAATCGAAGACAAGCGTAAACATGATGAAGAACGGCTAAAAAGCCAAGAGGTTATTAAAGCTAAAGGCAACGTTACCGGACCAGTTCACGTAGGAAACATTGATCTTAATCCTAAAAAAGTCGTTGCAACTCCTGCACCTGCACCAGCACTCACGCCAATTGTTGAAAAAATTGAAACTCCAGTTGCTAAAGTTCCTCAAGAAAAGCCTGTCTTAAATGAAGCTGTTCAAAAAGAAGAACCAGTACTGGAAAAAGTGGTTTCAGAAAAAAAAGAGTTTAAGCCTGTTGTTGAAATAAAGGAAATCAAAAAAGAAGTTGCTCCAGCTAAAAAAGAATTACCTGTAGTTCCAGCAGCTCCAGTTGAAGAGTCTATCACAACTAAATACACAAAACTTTCCGGAGCAACATTGACAGGTCAAACTATCGATTTATCTCAGTTTAATAAGCCTAAAAAGAAAAAAGAGGAACCTAAAATTACTCCAAACAAACCCGGAGCACCTGGTGCCCCAGGAAGTGCAGCTAGTAATGCCAATAAAAATAAAAGAAAAAGGATTGCTCCTAAACCTGGTGCGCCAAGACCACCTGCAACTCCTGGAGTTCCGGGTGCGCCAAACCCCAATAAAATTACTCCAAATGCTGGAGGCGGAGGATTTAACGCTAACAGAGGGGCAAGACCTGGTTTTGTAAAAGGTGCAAGACCTGCAATTGTTGCTAAAGTTGAGCCAACAGAAGAGGAAGTTAAAAATCAAATTAGAGAGACTTTAGAGAAGCTTCAAGGAAAAGGTGGTAAATCGAAAGCAGCTAAATATAGAAGAGATAAAAGAGATACGCACCGTCAAAAATCAGATGACGAGCAAAGAGCATTAGACGAAGGAAGTAAAACTATTAAAGTTACCGAGTTTGTTACTGTTGGTGAAATTGCCATTATGATGGATGTGCCAATTACTAAAGTTATTGGAACTTGTATGTCACTTGGAATAATGGTTACCATGAATCAGCGCCTTGACGCAGAAACATTGACTATCGTTGCGGACGAATTTGGATATGAAGTTGAATTTATAACGGTAGATATTGAAGAAGCCATCCAAGTTGTTCCTGACAAAGAAGAAGATTTAGTTTTCAGAGCGCCTATCGTAACCGTAATGGGACACGTCGATCACGGTAAAACTTCTTTACTGGATTATATTCGTAAAGAAAATGTTATCGCTGGTGAATCTGGAGGAATAACACAGCATATTGGTGCTTATGGAGTGACTTTGGAAGATGGTCAAAAAATAGCTTTCCTTGACACACCGGGTCACGAAGCGTTTACCGCAATGCGTGCTCGTGGTGCTCAGGTTACGGATATTGCAATTATTGTTGTTGCAGCTGATGATGATATTATGCCACAAACTAAAGAGGCAATTTCACACGCTCAGGCAGCTGGAGTCCCAATTATATTTGCAATCAATAAAATTGATAAGCCAAATGCAAATCCTGAAAAAATCAAAGAAAAATTAGCAGGTATGAATTTACTTGTTGAAGATTGGGGTGGAAAAATTCAATCTCACGATATTTCGGCGAAAGTTGGAACGGGAGTTAAAGATTTATTAGAAAAAGTTTTATTAGAAGCGGAAATTTTGGATTTAAAATCCAATCCAAATAAAGCAGCACAGGGAACTGTTGTGGAAGCATTTTTAGATAAAGGAAAAGGTTACGTCTCTACTATATTAGTACAACACGGAACCTTAAAGATTGGGGATTATATGTTGGCTGGAAAACATCATGGTAAAATTAAAGCCATGCACGACGAAAGAGGAAATATTGTGACCGTAGCAGGTCCTTCGACTCCGGTATCAGTATTGGGATTAGATGGCGCTGCAACTGCGGGTGATAAGTTTAACGTTTTTGAAGACGAAAAAGAAGCCAAACAGATTGCTTCGAAACGTTCTCAGTTAATGCGTGAACAATCGGTTCGTACACAACGACATATTACTTTGGATGAAATTGGACGTAGAATTGCATTGGGTCAATTTAAAGAATTGAACATCATTCTTAAAGGTGACGTGGATGGTTCTGTTGAAGCTTTGTCTGATTCGTTCTCTAAATTATCTACCGAAGAAATTCAAATCAATATCATACATAAAGGTGTTGGAGCAATTACTGAAACTGACGTAATGTTGGCTTCTGCTTCTGACGCTATTATTATTGGATTTAATGTTCGTCCTGCTGGAAATGCAAGACAATTGGCTGACAAAGAAGAAATCGACATCCGTTACTATTCCATCATCTATGCCGCAATCGACGACTTGAAAGATGCAATGGAAGGAATGCTTGCTCCTGAAATGAAAGAAGAAATTCTGGGAACTGCCGAAATCCGTGAGATATTCAAAATCTCTAAAGTGGGTTCTATCGCAGGAAGTATGGTAATGGATGGTAAAATTGTTAAAAATGCCAAAATGAGAATCATTAGAGACGGTGTTGTTGTCTTTACAGGTGAACTGTTAGCATTGAAGCGATTTAAAGATGATGTAAGAGAAGTGGCTAAAGGATACGATTGTGGTATTCAAGTGAAAGGATATAATGATATCGAAGAAAGAGATATTATTGAATCGTACCATGAAGTAGCTATCAAAAAGAAATTGAAATAAAATTTCAAACTATTTATAAGAAATCCCGAGCAATCGGGATTTTTTTTGTTTAAATTAGCTTGATTATTTGAAAAACGGAAAAATGAAAGACATTGCGATTGGAGTTTTATTTATTCTTTTTGGAATAGCGGTGATTTGGTTTGTTTCAAAAAGACCAAAAAATATTGGTATTTCTTCTATTGTTAATTTTCAAGGTTGCACTTTTGGAGTAGTTTCTGTTTTTCTGGGTTTAATGATTATTTTTGGTGGATTACACTTTTAATAAATAGTAGGATAGTAGATGAGCACAAATAATAATATAATCAACAAAAAAGCAGCCCTAAGTGAGTTGCTTTTTTGTAGCAATGTGGTCAAAATAAACGCTACCTACTCGGTTTTATCAAAAGTACATTTTTGTATCTGTCTTTAATATCTGCTAAATTCCTTTCGGCTTCGATGCGGGTTCTGAAATTACCAACCCAAACCTTATAATTAGGAGTGTTAAAAACTATTGTGGCATCAATATCACTAAATTCTTGTCTGAACTCGTTCAGAGCTTTTTTGGCATTTTCGCTTCCGCCAGTATAAATTTGAATTTTATAGGACTCGTTTACGGTAAGTGAAGCATTTATCTTTCTTTTTTCATTTAACAATTGTTCAAATTTTGGGTCTTGACTAAGGCCGCTATTTTGATTTTGTGCAATTATATAGGAAGTCGAAACGCTTAATAAAAAGGAGTAGAAAACGAATTTTCTGATTGGTAGAATTCTCATAATGTGATTGTTTAAACGCAAAAGTAATATTTAACCCGTTGGGTGTAATTATTTGAAGTAAAAAATATTAATTAGATATTGCTCAAGACACTGAAATTCAGTATCTTGAAGTCGCAAAACAAACAATATCCATGTCAAATATAA
>NZ_JADHEC010000057.1 GCF_015277675.1 Flavobacterium soyangense | reverse complement strand
AAGAATTTTAGCTAAAATAACAGCTTTAACTTTGGTTCAATTCATCAATAGATTTATTTTTGAAAGACCAATAAACAATATTAAAACACAAATAGTTTAATTACACCCAACGGGTTTAAATAATCAATATTGATTAAAGTTTTATCTTGAGAGGGTTTAAAATTCTTTTTACGATGACGTTGATTGTAAGTAATCATATATTATTTATAATTGTTAACATTATTAAAAAAGGATAAATAAGCCATATTAATAAAAAAATTAAGAAAATTAATATTTTAGATTTTTTAGAATTGTGCATAAAATAAGTATTAAGTGAGTTAGTTGCCGTTATACCCTACGGCAAATTTTTTTACTAAATTTTTAATTGACAGCCTAAGACAGTTACCACACCTTTGAGGAATTGGAAATTCAACAAAAGAAGAAAGAGAAACCAAATAATTAGGTTTGTGATGAAAATTACAAGCATTACGACCCGAGATACTAATATGAATTTTTGACATAATTATTATTTAAAAATTTCGGAATAAGAAGGCAAATCGTTTACATCAAAAGGACTTGGAATTAAAGATAATTGAGTTTCTAAATTCTTTAAATCACGTTTAGCCCATTCAATTTGAGTTAAAATATTAGTTTTAATAGCATTATCAAAATTGTTAATTTCACGCAGGACAAAGGAATATTGATTTTTTAAATTATCAATAGAAACAGTTTCAACAGGATTTTTAATGTATTGATTAATCTCATATTTAAGACATACAAGAGAAAAATATTTCGCATCACGTTTTACTAATAATATTTCTAAATCTGACATAATTAAGGAGTTAAAAGGTTATGTTTTAATAATTTAAGAAGCAAAGTTTTACAAGAAGTCATAAGAGGGTCACAATAAAAAATATATTCGTGAATTAATCTGTTTTGAGTAACAAGAAAAAAATCTTTTTTTATTTCAATTGTAACGCCTAATTTTGAACCTCTAACCCTAATGTGAAGCATTTTAAAACTAGAATGTTCGGTCTTACAAAAGGGACGAATAATTTTTAAAAATTTTTTTGGACTGAAAGATGAATGTTTCATATTTTCGACCAAATGAAGAAGAAGTACATAATTTTCTAAAGGAGTTCTTTTTATTGACATAATATATTGTTTATAATTATACCGCAAAAATGAACTATAATTTATATTATGTAAAATAGAATATTCAAATATTGAATTGTTGTACTAAGATCTTCAATAATTAAATTCATTACAATACTAACCACTACTTATGTTAAATAAAAAGCATTACCAATTAAATGATAATGCTTTATAAAAAAGTTAAAAATTTTATTTTATAGAAATTGGGATAATACATTTTTCCCAAATTAAAAATATGCCATTTTCATTTATTTTGTAAACCAAACTTTCAGTACTTGAATCTGCAATTTGTTGTTTTACAGTTACTCTAATCTGATCTTCTTTTTCATTATATTTATATGCTCCCCATTGTTTTGCTTGTTTATTAAATATAATTACACATTCTTTTTCATTTGGAATTACAAAAAACGAATATTTTCCTGCTGGTAATTTTAAACCTTCTACGGTCAAATCCTTATCGGTTTCAAAAGTAGTAGCTTCATTGGCACCAGCACGCCAAACTTCATTAAACGGCACTAATTCTCCCCAAATTTTTCTTCCTTTTACAGAAGGACTGCTATAACTAATGGTAATGTCAGCCCCATTAATTTTACCATTGGCTACGGCCGCTGGACTTGCTGGTTTTTCTTGTGCATTAACGATAGTAGCCGTTAATAATACAATGAATAATAAATAAATTTTCTTTTGTAATTCCATGATTTAAAATGTCTTAGTTAGAATTATAAATTTATAATAACTTTATTAAATTTCTAATTATATTTAATTTTTTTAAGAAAAAATTATGAAATTTATAAATTAATCGTTTTACTCTAATATTGGCAGTATTATAATTTATTAATTCATTATTTTTACATTCGACTATATCAATTATTATATGAACACAATTGCAGAACATATTGCTGATTTCTTAAAGAAATATCCGCCATTTGATAATTTATCTTTTCAGGAATTATCTGAGATTGCTACAAGCATTCGTGTGGTAAATTTGGAAAAACACAAAACTTTGTTCCAAATAAACGATGTTTTACACGATAGTTTTTATGTAGTGGCTTCCGGTGTTATCAATTTGTCAATTATTGCAGATGCTGAGGAAACATTATTAAACAAATGTGTTGCAGGAGATATTTTTGGTTTACGTCCCTTTTTTGCCAAAAATAATTATATGATGACGGCAAAAGCTCGTGAAGAAAGCATCATTTATGCAATTCCCATTGCTACTTTCCGCCCATTTGTTGCCAATAATTCAGAGGTTTTAGACTTTCTTTTGCATAGTTTCGCCACAAATACAAGTAATCCAAACGATATGGAAAATATCGGCGGAAAACTAATTTCAGATAATGTCTATTATTCTAATCAACAATCTGAAATGCAATATTTTCAGTTGCTATCCTATAATATTTCTCCTTTAAAAGTTGCCATAACAAGTATGGTTCAGGAAGTAGCGCAGCAAATGACTGATTCTATGACTAATGGAGCCATTGTTTCAAAAGACAATTATCCCATCGGTATCATTACGAATACTGATATGTGCTCTAAAATTGCGACGGGACGATTCCCGATCACAACAACTATTGATAGAATTATGTCATCACCAGTTGTAACCGTGGTAGAGAATATTTCTTTGGCTGAAGCCCAATTGTTAATGTTAAAAAATAATGTTACTCATTTGTGTGTAACTAAAGATGGTTCTGATAAATCCGACATAAAAGGAATAATCTCAGAACATGATTTAATTGTGGCTCAGGCCAATAACCCTGGGGTTTTGATAAAAGAAATTAAACGTTCACAATCTCCAAAAGATTTAAAATCAATTCGGGATCGATTGACAAATCTTATCCAAAAATCAATTCATAAAAATGTTTCAATTTCTAATATTAGTAATATTGCAAGTGAAATTAATTTGGCTATCATAAAAAGATCAGTCGAATTATCAATCTTAGATTTAGGCTCTCCTCCTGCTCGTTTTGCTTGGCTTAGCATTGGCAGTCAAGGAAGAAAAGAACAATTGCTGCTCACAGATCAGGACAGTATTTTAATTTTTGAAGACGTAACGGCAGATAAATACAGAGATGTAAAAGATTATTTTCTGAAATTAGGAAAAAGAACTACAGCTATTCTGGAAAAAGTGGGTTATGAATTTTGTCCAAACGGGCATATGGCTAGCAATATGCTTTGGTGTAAGTCATTGACTGATTGGACTAAACAATATAACAATTGGATGAATACTCCAGGCGAAAACAGTAATGAAATAAGCAGTATTTTCTTTGATTTCGAAATTGCTTTTGGAGAACAAAAAATTGAAGAAGCAATTGAGAATATCATTTTCAATAACGTTAAAAATAATGCTTTATTCTTTGATTTTCTTGGAAATGATGCCCTACGAAAAAACGCACCCTTAAGCTTTTTTAAGAAATTTATAGTGGAAGAAGTAGGCACAAACAAAGATAAATTTGATATTAAAACACGAGCTTTAATGCCGCTTATTGATGGAGCACGTTTGTTTAGTTTGAGCTATAATTTAAGAGGTGTAAATAACACTTTTATGAGATTCAAGCAGTTAGCAATTATAGACCCCAGAAATGCCGAAATTTATCTGAATTGTTCCGAAGCTTTTCTTACTTTATCTAAAATAAGAACTTTAGAAGGTTTAAAAAACGATAATTCTGGACAATTTGTAAACTTGCAGGAATTGTCAAAAGTGGATAAGGAAAATTTAAAGAATGCATTGGCTCCAATGAGAGAATTAGAGGAATTAATAAAAAACAAGTTTCAACTTACCCAATTCTCATAAAAATGTTAGACTGGATAAAAAATATTAAGAGGGAATATCCTGAATTTTGGAAAAACTATCTTTCAAAATTCGATAAAAAATCAAATCGATTTGTTGTACTTTGCACCGAAACTACTGGCTTAAACCCTGATAAAGATGTTATTTTGTCGATTGGTTCTTTTTCTGTAATCAACAATAGCATTCTCATTGGGGATAGTTTCGAGGCTTATTTTGCCCAATATAAATTCTTTCACGACAATGGAAATTTAAACGAGTTTACCGTTGAAAGTAAAATGAAAAAACTTGGCGAATCGGAAGGAATCCAAGCCTTTATAGAGTTTATTGGGAATTCTATATTGGTAGGGCATCATATTGATTTCGATGTAGAAATGATTAATGCAGCTTTAGAAAGATTAGGTTGCGGAAGATTAAAAAATGAGGCTTTGGACATTGATATAATGCATCGAAAACTACTGGATATCAATAACAAACAATTTTCGCTTGAAGAATTATGTGAAATTTACAAGATTCCAAAAAGTGACAGAAATTCTTCCTCTGAAGATGCTTATAAAATAGCCCTTCTTTTCCTGAAACTAAAATCGAGACTTGGGTTAAATTAAACAAAAATAATTTGCTCAAATCTCCCGTGGTGGCTAATAGATACTGGTTTATAGCCTAAAGTTTCATTTTCTAAATAGCTTGGTATTCCTTTGTTTTTTTGAATATTATTTCGATTTTCCAATGTTTTAATTGTATCAAAATCATCAATATTTTTAACTGCAATTGTATTGATAAATTGAGTATTAATTTTAGTTTTTGTATAATATATAGTGTTATTTATTACCACTTTTCCAAAAGTAAATCCATCGATAATTTTTAAATCAAAACATTCTAATTGCAAAGGCAAATAGCCCCGAATTTGCGTTTGCCGATTGTAAATTTTATAAGCTGCTTCCTTCCTACTCCATAAATTCCAGACCATAACTTCTGAATTCTGGGCATTAGAAATTTGTAATTGCTCTTTTTTGGTAAAGATTTTATCAAGAAATCCTTTTCGTTTCCAATTGCTTTCTTTTTGAGCTAAAACCAAATCCACAATGTCGTTTCCTATCATATTTCGGATAATTTCATTTCAATAATTTCCATTGCCGATTTAACATCCAGCATCCGTTCCATCGATTGATTGTCTATTATGATGCTGAATTCTTCTTCAATATCTAAAATCACATCTACTAAATTTGCTGAATTGATTTGCAAATCAGTAATAAAATCAGTACTTTCCGTAAGGGTATCAAACGCTTCCTGATTTTTTATATACGGTTTTACGATTACCTTTAACTTCTCGATTATTTCGGGTTTGTTCATATATTAAATTTTTTAATTTTTATATTTCTTAAATACCACACATCCATTGACATCCCCAAAACCAAAGCTTGCTTTTGCAATAATAGTCAATTCTTTTTCAATTAATTGTTGCGGAATGCAGGTTGTGTCAATAACGGCAGTGATTTCAGGATGTAAATCTTCACAATTAATATTCGGAAAAACAAATCCCTGATGCAATTGCAATACCGAAGCCACGCTTTCAATGCTCCCAGCACCAGACAAACAATGTCCAACCATACCTTTCAATGAGTTAATGTAAGGAAAATCTACTCCACTCCTATTCAAAGCTTCACTCCAATTTCGGATTTCTAAACTGTCTTTTGAAGTGGCGGTCAAATGCCCGTTTATGGCGTCAATTTCATTGGGATGAATTCCTGTATTTTCTATAGCGTCTTTGATACATTTTTGTACGGCAACAGGATTTGGAGCAGTCATTGTCCCTTGACCACGTTGGCCACCTGAATTCACATTTCCGCCAAGAACTTCCGCATAAATCCTAGCTCCACGACCCAAAGCCGTTTCCAAATCTTCTAAAACCAATGCTCCTGCCCCACTTCCTGGAACAAAACCTGAAGCACTTACAGACATTGGTCTTGAGCCTAGTTCTGGAGATTTATTGTGCTTAAAAGTGCACACTTTCATTGCGTCAAATCCACCCCAAATATAAGGACCGGAATCACTTGTGCTACCTGCTAAAATCCGTTTTGCCTGACCCGATTTGATGCGTTCAAAAGCCATTAAAATACTTTCTGTTCCTGTTGTACAGGCAGATGAATTGGTTGTCACCTGATTTCCTAATCCTAATTTCCCACCCAAATAGGCGCTCACACCACTATTCATTGTCTGAGCCACGGCAGTGCTTCCTAATCTTCGGGTTTGAAAGTTGTCAATTTTATAAATACTTTCTCGAAATTTATCGATTCCGGAAGTTCCGGTTCCAAAAATGGTTCCGCTATCCCAATCGGGTTCATCGCTGATTTCCATTGCTAACCCCGCATCTTTCCATGCATCAATTCCTGCAATAACCCCATACAAAATACCAGTTGCATTAAAATTACGCAATTCTAATTCACTAAAATATTGTAGTGATAATTCGGTGGAAACTTCTGGTTTTCCTGCAATTTGACACGAAAACTGCAATCGTTCCAATTCTGCATCGTGTTTAATGCCCGAGATTCCATTTTTTAAGGCATTGGCAAACGCATCAAGTCCCACTCCGTTTGGTGCAACAACTCCAAGTCCAGTTATGACAACTCTTTTTTGCATTTATTTAGAATTTATAATCCCTGCGATTGTACCTGAGCAAACTTCTTCATTCTTCTGATTTATCATCTTAACTTTGCATTTTAACTTGCCAAATCTAAAATATATTTTCTCTGAAACAACACTAACTTTTTCATTGGGAAATACAGGTTTTAAAAACTCAATTTCCGTTAATGTTAAGGCAATTGCAGTGTTTTTATTAAATTCTTTATTTAGCAAAAATATTCCCAAGCAAACCAAGCCTATTTGTGCCATCACTTCGGTTAGAATTACTCCTGGTGTGATTGGATTATTCTTGAAATGACCTTTATAAAAATCCAGCTTTTCATCAAAAGTATAAGTACCTGTCACTCCATTCTCATCGACATGCAGCAATTCATCCACAAACAAAAAGGGTTTGGAATACGGTAATTTTGATATAATTTCTTCTTTGGTCATTTTCTTAATAATTCCCCCTTTAGGGATTAGTGGTTTAAAATTGCAATAAAACCTTTTGTGCTGAAAATCCAGGTCCAAAACTCAACATCAATCCTTTTGCTCCTTTTTTGGGTTTGTTATCCATAATCCGTTCTAAAACGTATAAAACGGTGGCACTGGACATATTTCCATACAATCGCAACACTTCTTTAGTATCATCAATATTTTTCCCTAAATCTAAAAATAAACTTTCAACGGTTTGAACAATTTTTTTGCCTCCAGGATGAAAAATCAAAAGGTCTAAATCTTCTGTTTTTAGATTGTTTTTCTCCAAAAAGGGATTAATGATGTCAGGAAAATGGGAAGCAATAGTTACCGGAACATCAATATCCAAAATCATTTGTAAGCCTGAATTGGTCAGTTTGAACCCCATTAAATGTTCGGCATCATAAAAATGATACATTTCTTCATCCTCTATTACCGGACCTTCATCATCAATATGGGAAGAAAGCAACACACAAGCGGCTCCGTCTCCAAAAATTGCGGCACTGACAATGTTAGCCATCGAAAAATCATCCAGTTGAAACGTAGCTGTTGGACTTTCGACAGCAATAACTGCAGCCCGTTTTCCGGGATTGGCCTTCAGGAAGTTTTTGGCATAAATAATCCCTGAAATTCCTGCTGCACAACCCATTTCAGTTACGGGAAGCCGAACAATATCCTGACGTAATTTCAGTTTGTTGATCAAATAAGCGTCCAATGAAGGAATCATAATTCCTGTGCAGCTCACCGTGATGATGTAATCAAGGGTTTCAGGTTTCCAATTGGCTTTATTTAAGGCTTTTTCCAAGACTTTTGCACCTAAATCAATCACTTCACGAACATAAATATCGTTTCTTTCTTCGAAAGAAGTATTCGTAAAAACTTCGATTGGATCCATAATGGAATAGCGTTTATCAACGGCTGCACCTTCAAAAATTTTCTTTACTTTTCTAATGAATCGTGAATCTTTTCCTTCGAGCCAAGCATCAAGAAAAGGAATAATTTCCTCCGTAGTTCTGGAATATTTGGGTAATTGTTTGGAAACACATTTAATTTTTACACTCATAGTTTTGAAATTATCCATTGGTAACGGAAAGCCCATTTCCATTGAATCTTATAGTTGGTTAAATTTAATTTTTTTGAAAAATGAACCAATTCTCCCTTTTTAAAACCTCTTAAAATGGAAACCAATCCATCTTCTCGTGACATTGCATTCAATTGAAAGAAAAAACACAAACCCTGAAATAATCGATAGGCCAATGCGGTTCTGTGCAAATCATTTATCACGATTCCAATTCTTGAATTCGTATATAAAACCGTCATTAATCGCAGAATCTTATCGTTTTTAAAATGATGTAATGTTAAGGTGCACAATACAATATCATATTTTAACTCTTTGAAAGGTTGACAAAAAATATCCTCACAGCGATAGCTTATATTTGAATAATTCTCAGATAATTTTTTGGCGTGATTAATGGTGAAATTATTAGCATCAATTCCTGTTAATCGAAAATTTAAATTATTTTTAGAACCATAATCTGCCAATTTTCGCAACATATCACCATTGCCACAACCCACGTCGACAATAGAAATTTCGGTTGTTTTGGGAATAGTTGCGATTAAATCCTGAACGCCTCGTAAAGTTAGCTGGTTTCCGCCCAGAAGCTGATTTATTTTGGCAATTTTATCCAATGCTTCACGCAAGATTTCGCCTTCCATTGCAAAATCATCCATTATTTCTGGCTCTATAGATCTATATTTTGTGTTTATAAGCATTTAAAATTTTTAAATTATAGAATTCCCGTGCGTTTTTTTGATGATTATAGGTAATAAAAACGGAAATATAGCCAATAATTGCATAAGAAAGGAAGCCAATTTTTCTTTTTGCAGGATTTTAGCCAGAAACCGACCGGTTGAGAGTCTGCTTTTAAAATTTTTATTCCACTCTTTTGTGTATGTTTGTTCTAATACTTTTCGAGAGCCAATTTTATTATTCAAAAAATCGATAACCAATTCTGACGCAATTTTGGCACTATGAATGGCCATCGCCATTCCGTTTCCACACAAAGGATGAATCAATCCTGCCGTATCGCCAATCATCAGAATATGGCTTTCTACTGTGTTTTTTTTCTCGAAAGAAATTTGGCTTATCGTCAAAGGTTTTTCGAAAAGTAATGCACAATTTTCAAAAACGGCTTTCAAATGAGGATTTTTATAAACCACTTTTGATTGAAATTCTTCGATATTCTTATATTGCTTGAAATTTTCATAATCAGCAAGATAACAGATGTTTATTATATCGTTTTCTACTTTCGAAACACCGCAATAACCACCTTTAAAATTATGTAACCCAACTAAATTATCAGGGAATTCTCCAGAATAATGGGCTTTTACGGCTAACCAGGGTGATTTTTTTTGAATGAAATAACGGTTTAATTTTTGGTCAATATTCGATCGTTTGCCAAAAGCGCCAAGTACTATTTTTGATTTTAATACTACAGCATCGGAAGTGAAGATGCTAAATTCATTTTCGGCAAAACAAATATCAATCACTGTATCCTGAATAATTTTGCAACCATTTGCCAATGCTTTTTGGTAAAGATAATTATCCAATTCATAGCGACTTATTCCAAATCCGCCTAAGGGCAAATGAGCTGAAATGATTTTTGCTTTTGCGGTGGAAAACTCCATTTTCGAAATAATGGAAGGTTTTAAATCTAAAATTTCGACACCCAACCATTGGAAATAAGGCAAAACTTCATTTGAAATGTATTCTCCGCAAACTTTGTGTTTTGGGAATTCACTTTTTTCAATCAAACTGACTTTCAAACCGGATTTCGATAGATGGATGGCACTTGTTAGACCAGCTAATCCTCCGCCAACAATTACTACATCAAAATTAGTTTCCATAGTTTTGCTAATTTAGTATTTATTTTACTTAAACAAAAGCCAAATTATAACAAAAAAAACGAGATAGAAATACGAGGGCGCTGAAAAACATCGCTTATTTTGATTAGCGTCGTTTTTTAGACGATAAAAAACGCTTGTAACAGGATTTTAAACATCCGTTATAAGCTTTTTTCTTTATATAACTTTTTTT
>NZ_JADHEC010000056.1 GCF_015277675.1 Flavobacterium soyangense | reverse complement strand
GCAATTCTTCTGAAATATAGGGAGGTAGGTTTTTTATTTTACAAAATAATCCTAGCATTTACTAGGGTTAAAAGGAATTTATTGCCTAAATCTTAGTTTTGTCGGTCGATAGTGATAGGAAATGCAATTTACAAGCGCATTATACAAAATGAACCTATACAAGTCAAAAATCGACTGATACAACCTACAATAAAAAAAGTTATATAAAGAAAAACGCTTATAACGGATGTTTAAAATCCTGTTACAAGCGTTTTTTATCGTCTAAAAAACGACGCTAATCAAAATAAGCGATGTTTTTCAGCGCCCTCGATAAACTGCCCTCATTTTTCGTATGTGTATCAAATCTATTGCTAGTTGGTTGCTCCTCAGCAGAGCCAATGTCCTCTTCAATTTGACGGAGGTAATTTAACGAATCTAAAATGAAAAATCACCAACTATTTTTGACCACATTACCTATATAAAAAAACCCGCCTCTATTTTTAGACTGCCCCAAAAAAGTTAGACACTATTTGGGGGTATTTTTATGGAAAGAAAAGTCAAGTATGATTATGCATTTAAGCTTGAATGCGTAAAATTAGTATTAGAAAAACATTATTCTTGCAATTATGTTCCTAAAAATCTTTTTCGCTTTCTAAACCAAAAAGTTTTCCATTATTCCAAAGCTTAAAATCTTGTTTTAACCTTTTGGCATTGCGTTTGGTTTGTTCTTTAAAATCTAAATCATCGAGATTTGGCTTCCCTGCATTTACCCATGCAGTATACCAAAAATTTGATGTAACAATTATTGACTTTCTAATCTGTTTTTCGACCATTCCATTTAGAGCCTCATGAAGGTTTGTAGTATAATCTTTAGAAAAAATTAAATCATTAAACTTGTTTTTTGAAATATTTCCATTTCCATCCGTTACATACAATTTATCAACGGTATACTTTTTCCTTAATTGTCTATCCGTCAATAATAAGGGTTCAACTAAACTATGAGAATCCTGAATCATTGTCCATATTGCTAAATCAATATTGGCAATATATTGGGATTCTTCAGTATGGTAATTGTAATTTTTGCCAAACATTTCAAGAATTCCTGATTCAAATAAAGCATGAATACCTTTTTGGTTGGTCAATTGACCGTCATGATTGACTGAGGTATGCAAAGGCATATTTGCATCTCCAATATAGTGACCCAAATCAGCTGCCAAAAATAAAATTTCAGTTTTACGTTTATCTTTGAAAGCTTTTGTCAACTTTGTCATCACATCTTGAATATACCAAGGTAAAATTCCGTTGCTGGATAAAAATTTCTCGTCATATTTCTTCTTTGCATCATCAAAATTATGTGGAATAGAATCAAAAGAACCAAAATTTTCCATATCTATAAAATGACGAGGATTTTCTGACTTGTCTTTCAATGTATATTTTCGTAAATCCGGAACAGTTGATTCTTGGGTAATAAAATCAATATGATTATAGAAAAAGGTTTGCAATGGCTTTGGAAGTGACATAACTGCTGCATTATTAATATGCTCATGCCCAAAAATCCCCCATGATAAGGAAACAAAAGCAATACAAATTATAGAAAAGGTAACAATTGTAGGTTTAATTTTGGATGTACTCATTATTGTTGTTGATTTATATCGCAAATGTATTTTATATATCAGCAATAAAAAAATCTAGTATAAGTTTTTAATAATAAAACTTGGATATAAGGAAGTTTTGGTAAACCAAGTGGGGGGTGTTACGGAATAAATCTGGGACGAATTGATTTTTATTTTGATAATGACAAGTACGGATCTTCTGTTGAAAAATCAATTATCGTTTAATTTTTCTATTACTCTAACAAATTTATAAAAGGCATAATAGACCGCCACATTCAAAATCATTGCCAATGGTCTGAAGCTTAAAGAAGAAAGATCTGATAAATAATACTTCTCGATAAAAACAATAAAATATTGGGTAACAGATAAAAGTCCAAAAATAAAAAACCAAGGGGCATTTTTTTTACCATTATCCATTACATAATCTGATAAAGTTATTCCGGCAATTATGGAAATCAAAATATTTTGGATAATCAAAATCCCATAACTTCTAGCTGTTATCTCACATGTTATAGACAATAAATAGAAGAAAAAAAACAAAAAAGGAATCATTCCTATAAGCAAAGGAATATAATCCTTGAGTTTTATTAATTTGATGATATAATAAATTATCAATAATCGATGTACGAAAAAGGCAATCAATCCCAAAAATAACATTTTTTCAGTGTCATAAATAAAAAACACATTAGTAATCAAGGAAAATAATATTGTCACGAAAAAAAGTAGGTTTCTTTGGTTTGAAGTATTCCAATAAAGCACCATTAACACTATTGAAGTTAGTGGTTTAAAAACAAATAAGGCAGGTTTGTATGAAAAAAGTTCTGAGGTAATTTCAACCCCTGCTATTGCAAAATAAAAAACTGTAATAAGTTTTTCGAGATTGCTTTCTTTTTTAAAATTCTCCATTGTTTCCTAATATTAGTCTTTATTAATCAATTCCATAAAGTCTGTTTCTGAAATTATTGGAATGTTTAGCTTGACCGCTTTTTCTAACTTGGCAGGTCCCATATTTGCACCAGCAACTACATAATCAGTTTTTGTAGAGATAGAACTTCCTACTTTCCCACCATTGTCTTCGATTGCTTGTTTTAAATCGTCTCTCGAAAATTGTTCAAAAACGCCTGAAACAACGAAGGTTTTTTCAGAAAGTTTATTAGTGGCATTCGGATTTATAATTTCGATAGTTTCAAATTGCACTCCGTAACTTTTCAATCTTTCAATTAAACGTCTATTTTCCTGATTTTCGAAAAAATCAATCACACTTTGTGCAATTCGTTCTCCAATTTCATCTACCAAAACCAAATCCATCATAGTAGCCTGACTTAATGCATCAATGCTTTTATAATGTTTGGCTAGTTTTTTAGCCACCGTTTCTCCCACGAATCGAATTCCAATAGCGTACAAAACACGTTCAAAAGGAACTCTCTTTGAATTCTCGACTCCTTTAACCAAGTTTTCTGCCGATTTTTGGGCCATTCTTTCCAATGGCAGAATTTGCTCAACAGTCAACTCATATAAATCTGCATAATTATGAACTAATCCATTATTGAATAATAAAGCTACCGTTTCTCCTCCAAGCCCTTCTATGTCCATTGCTTTCCTGGAAATATAATGTTGAATCCTTCCGATAATTTGTGGTGGACAACCATAAAAATTTGGGCAATAATGATTCGCTTCACCTTCGCTTCGAACTAATTCTGTGTTGCATTCTGGACAATGGGTGATATATTTTGTTGGAACGGAATCATCTGGTCTTTTGCTGAAATCAACAGCAATAATTTTCGGTATAATTTCCCCTCCTTTTTCCACAAAAACGGTATCACCAATACGGATGTCTAATTTCTCGATTTGGTCAGCATTATGCAAGGAAGCCCGTTTCACTATTGTTCCCGCTAATTGTACGGGTTCTAAATTTGCAACAGGAGTTATCGCACCGGTTCTTCCCACTTGATAGGAAATTGAATTTAATCGTGTAGAAACTTGTTCTGATTTAAATTTGTAAGCAATTGCCCAACGAGGTGATTTAGCAGTAAATCCTAATTCATCTTGATGTTCGAACTGATTTACTTTTATTACAACTCCATCCGTTTCATAGGGCAAATTATGTCTGTGAACGTCCCAATAATCTATATATTGAAAAACTTCTTCTAAATTGTGAGCTAGCTTGGCTTCTTTTGGAACTTTGAAACCCCAATTACGTGCGGTTTCCAAACCTTCAAACTGAGAATCAAATGGTAATTTATTTCCAATGATAAAATACAATAGACAATCCAAAGGTCTTTTCGCAACCTCAGCACTGTCCTGCAATTTTAAACTTCCCGAAGCTGTATTTCTAGGATTTGAATACGGTAATTCCCCAATTTCAATTAATTCCTGATTCATTTTTTCGAACCCTGCAAAAGGCAAAATGATTTCGCCGCGCACATCAAATTTATACGGAAAATCTCCTTTCAACTTTAACGGAATTGATTTTATAGTTTTGATATTATTGGTAACATCATCGCCTTGAACTCCGTCACCACGGGTTACGGCACGTTTTAATTTTCCATTTTCATAGGTTATGGAAATAGATGCTCCGTCGTATTTCAATTCGCAAGTATACTCCAAAGGAACTTCTCCAAGCACTTTTTGGATGCGTTTTTCCCAATCCAACAATTCTTCTTTGGAATAGGAATTATCCAAGGAATACATTCTGTAGTCGTGTTTTACAGTTTCAAAGTTTTTTGTAATGGTGCCTCCTACACGTTGCGTTGGAGAGTTTTCATCAAAGAATTCTGGGTGTTTGTTTTCTAACTCTTGAAGCTGTTTTAATTTCAAATCAAATTCAAAATCAGAAATTGTTGGCGTATCCAACACATAATAATTGTAGTTGTGTTGATTGAGTTCATCCCGTAGTTTTTGAATCGTATTTTGAATATCCATAGAAAATAAAATTGGCTATTTTAGCTTTTAAAATAAAGGACTAAAATAACCAATTTAATAGAAAAAACGATAAAATTACGATTCAATAATCGAATTTATTTGTTTGAATAATTGTCCATCACTTAAAAACGCCCCTTGCTGTATCAATCCAAAAATAGAAGTATTGCGTTCTTCAGTAAATACTTTTTTACCGGTCTTGATTTCAATGGTTTCGGTAAACATATTTTCGCTTAGCCATTGCAAACCCTCTTTGGTCAAAAAATCAATTTCAGAAACCAATGATTTCAGCACAATCGATTGGATATAAGTATCAAAACACTGAAAAAGGAAAATATGATTTTTGGAAAAATGTTCTAAATATTCGGCTCTGCCAAGAACTCCTTCCCAAACCAAATCTGAAAAAACATCCAGTTCTTGTTCGGCAACTTCTGGTTTTTCAGTTTTAATTGTATCCCATTCCGCTTTATCAATGGCTTGTGTTGCAAGGAAATTGATGAATTCTTGATGTAATTCTTCAAATTGTTCTTTTGTTAGTCTGGTGTATTTCATTTAAATTTAAATATTTGATAAGCATAAAAAAAGCCCTCTCGAATGAGAGGGCAAATTTAAAACTTTTATGTTTTATTAGAAAATATATCTAACACCAAATTGCGCTTGCCATCTTGAAGCCAAACTAGCATCATAATTGAAGGTTTTGGTTTGTGAACTGTTAAAGGTATAAGTTGGAGTGTTTCCGGTAACTGAAACCCCAATTGGCTGTACACTTGTTGGAACTTGTACCAATCCCCAGTCAGAGTTCAGCAGATTTCCTAAATTTAACACGTCAATACTAAATTGAATTGTATTTTTTTTATTTGAGGCTGACGAAATTTTAAAATTATAATCTTGGATGATTTTAACATCCCATTTTCCTCTCCAAGGAGACAAAGCTCCGTAACGTTCAGCATATTGTCCTCTTCTTCCGTCCAAATATTTATCTTGTTTGATATAATTATCAAAAGCCGTCGATTGTCCAGGACCAGAAAAATTCAAACTCCCAATTTCTGCTGTTGTTGGGATATAAATTAGATCATTCACGCCAGAACCATCATTATTAATATCACCACCATAAGTGTAACTAAATCTTCCACCCTGTGCATATTCGAAGAAAGTAGAAACAGTCGTGGCCCATTTATCATTGTTTCCATATTTCCATTTTTTTGAAGCTACACCAATAAAGCGATGCTTGTCACCATATTTAGAATTAGAAAGAACATCATCATTTACATTTCCTAAAGCCGGGTTAAAATTAAAAGCATCACCCGTAATTTCAGCCTCTATTGAGTTTACATCCAACGATTTCAAATAGTTATAAGCCAAACTTGTATATAATCCATTATCAAATGTTTTTTGAATTTTTACAGAAGCATTTAATGCACTTCCTTTTTGAGAATTGGTCAAAACATAAGCGTGTGAAGTTGCCGGAAAACCATAATCTGTCCAAACACCGTGATCAGCATTACCGTAAATCGCTCTATTATCAACTCCAGCTAAACTTGAAGTAGGTTTTTTTAACCCCCAGTCTTGAACGTGAACTGCGTTGATATCTTTGTTATATGACACATCAACAGTTGCAATATAATCATTTTTAAATTTATGGTCTAATCCTAAACTAGTTCTAAAAACCTGTGGAAATTTAAAATTTGGTTCTACGACTTCATAGAAAAATGGATCAGTCCCACTAACTTGATTTCCTATCCAAACAAATGGCAGTTTTCCCGTAAAAATTCCGGTTCCTCCACGAAGTTGTGTCGTTTTATCGCCATTTACATCCCAGTTGAAACCAAATCTTGGCGACCAAAGCAATGCGTTTCCAGGAAGTTTTGTAGAATCAAAATGTACAACAGCCCCATTTTTAGGATTATAATAATCAATATTAGGTAAATAACCTTCTGAATTATCAGTATCAATAAATTTTTGAACCAATTCAGGAGTATTGAAATACAATGGTTTATCAGCTCTTAATCCCAAAATCCATTTAAAATTATCGTTGATGCTAAATTCATCTTGAATATAAAAGGCTAATTGTCCCACGGTAGTTTCTGATAAATTCCATCCGCCGTTTTTTCCAGCCTCAATTTTTCCTCTTGCATCGAATGTAGCTTTCGCAGCTGATAATTGAGTAGCATAATACCCGTTAGCAATATTAGCATTAAAACCAGCCAAATCAACACTACCAAAAACATCAAAACCATAACCTTTAAGGTTGAATGAATTTTTGAATTCGAATTTTTCGAAGGAACCACCAAAAGTTATGTTATGCTTTCCTACGATATAATTTAAATTGTCGGTTACCTGGAATACTTTTTGGTCCAACTTATTATTTATAGAAAAAGGTTCATGCCCAGCAATAATATATGGAGAGCCATCTTTTGTAATTGTTATTACTGGAGCTGGCGCAGAAAATGGATTCCTAAAGTCGTTAAAGTGCGTGTAGCCCGCTTGCAATTTATTGGAAACCGCTTCACTAAATTTGGAATTCAATTCTATTAAAAATGAATCTAATTTATTATTTATTTGATATCCGGAATTTTGAAACTGCAGTGTGTTAAAATCTGGTCCTCTACGAAATATGGCTGTTGGATGTGCCAGTTTATCTTTTGAAGCGTCCAGAAAATTATAAATAACTGCCAATTTATTGTTGTCGTTAATATTCCAATCTAATTTTATTATTCCTTTGCTAGAATTAGAATCGTGAGTAAATCCTTGGTAAGCCCCTGTATTATAACCTAATTTTCCTAATTCTGTAGAAACATGAATTAAATCAGTAGCCAAAACCCTAGACTCATTTACGCCAGTAGTTCCGTTTCCATCATTGGCAACAACGCTTGACCCCAAATCACTTCTTTGGTCAATTTCATAATTTCCAAAAAAGAACAACTTATTTTTGATTATTGGACCACCAATGCTAAATCCAGCCTGCGATTGAGTTAATGAAGGAACGAATATTTTTTCGCCTTTCACCTTACTACCCGTTAAGTCCTGATTTCTATAGAAAGCGTAAGCAGTACCATGAAATTCATTAGTACCTGATTTTGTAACTGCATTTACTGAAGCCCCCGTAAAGCCAGATAATGTCACATCATAGGGAGCAGTTGCCACCTGAATCTGATCAATGGCATCAATTGAAATAGGATTAGAATCTGTTTGTCCTCCTGGAGTTGCGGCATCCAATCCGAAAGGATTATTGAAGACTGCTCCATTCAAGGAATAATTATTATATTGATCGTTTCTACCCCCAAAAGAACCTCCGCTGGCCGTTGGTTCCAAGCGAGTAAAATCGGCAACTGATCTGGAAATGGTAGGTAATGAAGCTAACTCTTTTCGACCAATTGTAGTTTCGGCACCAGTTCTTCCGCTTCCGAAAACTTTACTTTTAGAAGCAGTAATTACTACCTCCTCCAGTTTTTGACTTTCATCCTTTAAAAGTACGTCGAGGTTAAAAACCTTTCCTAAATCAAGGTAAACATCATTAAACTCCTGGGTTTGATATCCCACAAAGGTTACAACAATTTTGTAAGGCCCACCAATTCTCATATTGAGGATATTGAACCTTCCGTCGGCATTTGACAACGCAGAGTACTTGGATCCTGTTGGAGTATGAACCGCCTGTATGGTCGCTCCTGGAAGCAACTCTAAATTAGACCCCTTCACAATTCCTTTAATACTGGATGTCGTGGTCTGACTGGTCATTGCATAAAGACCAAATACAAAAAACAATAAAGTAAAAATTTTTCTCATAAATTTTGATTTTAGTTATATGCCAAAACTAAACAAAAAAAAATCACCCTAAAGAGTGATTTTTTTATTTTATAAACAAAGTGTTAACAAAATGTTATTTTTCCGCTATAATTTCATAAGGTAGTTCAACTACAACATCTCTATGTAATCTGATGCTTGCAGCATATTTACCAGTTCTTTTAACAATACCGCTAGTGATAAATTTTCTTTCGATTGTTTGACCCGCTTTTTCTAAAGCTTCAGCTATATCAATATTTGTGATAGATCCAAAAAGTTTTTCTCCACCCGCTTTTGCGAAAATTTTAATTTCCAATGCTTTCAAGGTTTCAGCCAATGCTTTTGCATCGTTTACAACCTTAGCTTCTTTATGCGCTCTTTGTTTTAGATTTTCAGCTAATACTTTCTTTGCAGAAGGAGTCGCTAAATGACCGTGACCTTGTGGGATTAAAAAGTTACGACCGTAACCGTTTTTTACATTTACCACATCGTCTTTAAAGCCTAAATTTTGAACGTCTTTTTTTAATATAATTTCCATGTTGTTGTCCTTATGTTATTAGAAGTTAGTCCCGCTGAAGCGGGACAACAAACTGTTGTTTTTTAATATTATTTTAGCAAATCCGCCACATATGGCATTAACGCTAAGTGACGTGCTCTTTTTACGGCTACTGACACTTTTCTTTGGTATTTTAATGAAGTTCCGGTTAAACGACGAGGAAGAATTTTTCCTTGTTCATTAACGAATTTCAATAAGAAATCGGCATCTTTATAATCAATATATTTGATACCTGATTTTTTGAAACGACAATACTTTTTGGTTTTGTTTGTTTCTATATTTAAAGGAGTAAGATATCTGATATCTCCGTCTTTTTTTCCTGAAGCTGATTGTTGTAATGTTGCCATAATGATTAAGCTTTTGCAGATTTAAGTTTAGTTCTTCTTCTTTCAGCCCATGAAATAGCATGTTTATCAAGACTTACAGTCAAGAAACGCATAACTCTTTCGTCACGTCTAAATTCGGTTTCAAAAGCAATTAGGACTTCTCCTGCTACTTTGAATTCAAATAAGTGGTAAAAACCAGATTTTTTGTTTTGGATTTCGTAAGCCATTTTTTTAAGGCCCCAATCCTCTTTCGATACCATTTCAGCTCCACGGCTAGTAAGAAAATCTTCAAATTTGCTTACTGTTTCCTTTACCTGAACTTCAGATAAAACGGGATTTAAAATGAAAACAGTTTCATAATGATTCATAAATATGTATTTATTTGTTAAATTGGCTGCAAAAGTAATTATTTTTTTTTATTAAACAAACAAAATTAAAATTTAATCGTCATAATGCAAAAAAAGCCGATAAAGATTAGGTTATATTAAAAAAGCATAGTACTTTTACTATCCCAAATCTTAAATAATATAAATTATGAAACTAAATTGTGTCGTTGTAGATGATAGTTCCATTCAGAGAATGATCATAACAAAGTTAGTAAATAATCATCCAAATCTACATTTAATTGGTGATTTTTCTAACGCAATTGAAGCAAAAGGCTGTATGACCATACACAATGTGGACTTGATCTTTTTAGACATTGAGATGCCTGTCATTAGTGGTTTTGATTTTTTGGATGGTTTAAAAACAAAACCCCAAATTATTTTCATCACTTCCAAGGCTGAGTATGCAATGAAAGCATTTGATTATGATGCAACTGATTACCTTCAAAAACCTATCGCAGTAGATCGATTTAATGCCTCTGTAAAAAGAGCCATGGATTTGCATTTGCTAAAATCTGAAATCCACGAAGAAGATGGTGATCACATTTTTATTAAAAGTAATCTAAAAAAACTAAAAATTTTTACAGCTAAAATAAAATGGATTGAAGCTTTTGGCGATTATGTAAAAGTGGTTACCGAAGACGACTGTAATCTAGTTCTTTCTACAATGAAATCTTTCGAAAAAGACCTATCAAAAGACAAGTTTGTCAGAGTGCATAAATCTTACATTATTAATCACTACTAACCGATTAATATTTTTAAACAGAAAGGGCTACTTTTAAAAGTAAGCCCTTTTTTTCATATATTTTGAGTGACAAAAAACAAAATTTATGAGTTCCAAAGA
>NZ_JADHEC010000055.1 GCF_015277675.1 Flavobacterium soyangense | reverse complement strand
TTTATTATATTTGACATGGATATTGTTTGTTTTGCGACTTCAAGATACTGAATTTCAGTGTCTTGAGCAATATCTAATTAATATTTTTTACTTCAAATAATTACACCCAACGGGTTTAATTGAGTATTTTTTCAATTCAACCTCAATACGAAAGAAGGAACTTGAAAAGGAATCAAACTTGAAGGTTCCGGCGCCTAAAGATGTAAACAAAAAAAATATAACAGCAAATCAACGAGCTCTAATAATGGTTTACGAGGGCAACACTATAGTAACCAGAGAGGAACAGGGCAACGATTTGTATAACAAAGTGACGAAATGGGTAAAATCTAAAACAAGAACTGCAGATCCTGACACAACCAAATTAGTTTTACATAATAAAATCAAATTATTTGAAAGTATTATTCCATTTTTGAAGGAAGAAAATAAGCAAAAAGCAATTGATGAAATCAAAACATTAAAATTGCATTTACTTAAATATTAATCAGTTAAAAAAAAGTAAGCACTTATAAGTACTTACGCATTTTTCAAGGTTGTAATCTTTGTTAAACTTAAAAACAAAGATTATGAGCAACCCATTTGACGTTATCGATGCACGTTTAAGCAATATTGAATCTTTATTGCTAGACATCAAACATCCCGAAAAAAAACCTGAAAACAAACTTTATTCTGTCAAAGATTTGGCCGAATATGCTGGCGTTTCTGAATTATCAATCCGGAACTGGATCACTGAAGGTAAGATTGAAGCTAAACGCATTGGCCGTAGGATCTTAATTGATCAATGCCAATTTGAAAAAGGCCTTGAAGAAGTAAAATCCCTTAAATATAAACGATAAATCAAAGCTATGAGTGGAGGAGACACCCAAAGCTTTGATTTTAATAGTTTAGAACAAAGCAAAGTTACAAAACAACGATATACAAAACACGAAAGTGTTAAGATATTGGAACGCCTGGCACTTGAAAAACTCAAAATACGCTATCCAAACAATCCCTATTTACCCAAAACAATTTATACCGATGCAACTACAAACGGGCTGACTAGATGCGTCATAGATTATATTTCTTTCAATGGTTTTCAGGCGGAAAGAATTAACTCGACTGGAGCCATAAAGGACAATCGGAAAACCTCAACCGATGTATTAGGCAATATAAGAACCATTGGCAGTGTACAATTTATTAAATCTAACACCCAAACCGGAACAGCCGATATTTCAAGTACTATAAAAGGCCGATCTGTAAAGATTGAAATCAAATGCGAAGCCACCGGAGACAATAAACAATCCAAAGGACAAATAGAGTATCAAAAACAAATTGAAGCGGCTGGAGGCGTGTATTTGATTGTTCGAAACTTCAATCAATTCTATGAATGGTTTAATGAATTTGTAAAATAAAGCAACAAAATGAGTGATGAAAAGTATTTTAATTTTCCAATTCAATTGCTGGACGGATTTATGAGCAACCCAGACAAATCATTGTATAATATTTCTAAATATGTTGTTTACAAAAACTCATTAAAATTAGAATTTGGTACCCCATTAGGAAAGTTTAAAGACAGTGGTGATTTTTATAATTTAACTTTTTCTAACCCACCTAACGCATTAAAAGAGGCCGAAGATATGTATTTAAACATTCCTGAAAAGGCTCCAAATACAGGTTTAAATCTTTCCATATTTTGGGATTTTTTAAGGAATGACAAAACAGAATTTGACAAAATATGTTTGTTGGCTTTTTTAGGCATCAAAAGCATACTAGGTAATAAATCATATTGCAAAGTTACTAACCTTTATTTATGGTCCAGAATGGACGGTAAGACAAATACAATAGTTGAGGTTAGTGAGTTGTCAAATGAAGTTAGAAAGTATGCTAACAGATACCAATCCGAAAATATAAAAAATGAATTAATATTAAACTGGCATCTCATTTATTACAGCCGATATACAAGAGGGTTTTATGTTTCATTAAAAATGAGTTTAGAAGATTTGATTTTTGAAGCAGAAAAAAAGAGAAAATCCATAAAAGAAAATCAACAGAAACTACTTCAAAAAGTAGCATTAAAAAAGGCATTGGAACGATTGAAAACAACAACAAATTAACAACACCATTACAGCAGCTATATAAAGGGATTTACAAAATTATTTTTTTTATTCTCAATTACTCAACAATTAATTTACAAATCTACAGCAGCTATATAAATATTATTTAGAAAGGTATTATAGAAAGGTATTTTAAAAAAATATTTTATTAGTGTGTTTTTTGATTTTTTCAAAATCAACCAACTATACAAAATGATTTTGATTTTAACGAATATGAGATATGATTTACTTCCAGAAAAAAGGGAAGAAAAAAAGAAAAAAAGTTGCGCTAAAAAAAGAAAAAATATAAACCAATAAAACAGATATCATGAGCGAAGGCACAATCACAAGAAAAGACATCATAACTGATGAAGCCCTAAATTGGGGAAATGAGTATAAACAGACTCTTGAAGCAGCCATTGGCAAAAATAAAGAGTTTGTTGCTGGAATTCTTGAAATACACGAAGCAAATAAATTATTGAGAGGTTCTATTGATCAGAAACAATTTACCGAAAACAGTAAAAAGATTAATGAGGAAAGTCAAAAAACAATTGCTATTTGGAAAGAGCAAATACAGCTCGAAAACGCTTTGATTGCTACCAAAAAGAAAAATGAGCTGGCAACCGAGGGAACTAACCGGGCATTAGTAAAAGAGCGTTTAGAATTGGCTTTGACTAACAAGCAAATAAAACAAGAAGCACTTGAAAGATTGGGTTTAGTTGGAGCATACGAAAAACTGAATAAATCCAGGACTGATGCTAAAAACAAACTTCGAGATTTAATTGTATCTGAAAAAGCGTCAACATTAGAAATTACAAAGGCTCAAAAAGCTTTTGATGGATATGATGCAAAAATAAAAAAAGCCGATAAAGCCGTTGGAGATTTTTCCAAAAATGTAGGGAATTACAAAAGCGCTTTTAGTGGGATTGGAAATTTATTTAGTGCTTTTGGTATCGTTGGAGGAATTGCCGGTTTAGTTGCGATTACTAAAAGTAGTTATGATACCACAAAAGAGCTTCAGTCTTTGAATTTAGCATTGAAATCAGTTACTGAAACACAAGAGAATTTTAAGGAACAACAAACTTTTTTATCTGCTATTTCATCAAAATATGGATTAGAGATAAAAAATTTAACAAAGCAATATGTTTCTTTTTATGTAGCTGCAAAGAACAAATTAGCGGGAAAAGAAATTCAAGATTTATTCGAAAATATTGCCAAATCTGGATCCGCTTTAGGGTTATCGAATGAAACATTAGAAAGATCATTTGTAGCATTGAATCAAATGTTAAGTAAAGGAACCGTGGCAAGTGAAGAGCTCCGGGGCCAGCTGTCAGAAGCATTGCCGGGATCAGTTCAAGCAATGGTAAAAGCAGTTCAAAAACTACATCCAGAAATAAAAAATCTTACCGAAAAAGGACTTTTTGAAATGATTAAAGCCGGAAAGGTTTTAGCCAGTGAGGTTTTGCCGGAAACCGCTAGACAATTGGTTATACTTACCGGAGCCGATAAAGCAGAAGGAATCGAAACACTAACAAAATTATCAAATAGGCTTTCTAATTCCTGGACTAAATTAATTTCTTCTATAAATGATACGGATACAAGCGGATTTGGAATATTTGTAAAAAAGATAGTTAGTGGACTCACAACCATATTAGATTTTACTGGATTATTATTCAAAAATGAAAGCCAGCTTTCTGATTATTTCCAAAATATAGGGAAATCAAAAGGACTTGAAGAATATCAAAAAATAATGAATAATATTTCCACAACTTCAAAAGAAAATCAAGAAGCAACAAAAAAAGAATTGTTATTCAGAGAGCGTGAAACCATAAGAGTAAATCAAGCAATTATAAAAGCTGAAAAAGCAAAAAGAGACTCAATAGCTGGAGGCGATAGAGCATTATTTCACTTACAAACAAAGCAAGAAGAGGATGCGCTTGTTGCAATTGGGAAATCAAGTGCAATAATCAAAAAAATAAATGAAGATGCCTTGAATTCAAATGTTAAATCTACAAAAGCACCAGTTCCAGAAGAAACAGCCAAAGAAAAGGCAGCTAGAGAAAAAGCACTAAGAGACAGATTAGATTCAGAAAAAAAACTATCGGATTCATTGTATGAAGTCGATAAACAACGCTTGGAGCGTTCAATAAAAATAAATGATGAGGTATCTAAAGATGATTTAGAAACTGACGACGTTAGGATTGCAGCTGCATTGAACAGCCAAAATAAACAAATTGAACTAATCGAACTAACCAAAAAACATTCCTTGGATGCTGATAAATTCGTCTTGGACAAAGACAAATTAAATGCCAATCAAAAATTACTAATAACTAGAGATGCAGCTTTTAAAATAGAGGATATTAAGAAAGAAACATCAAAGGAAATTGATAAAATAAATGAGTTTGATGCTAAGTCCTATGAAGATAGTATCAAACGTGGAGTTACTGAAATTGAAATTTCAAATAATAACAAATTAGCAGCTGAAGAAAAGAGATTTCAAGATGAATTGGCTTTAGGTTATGAGAATGACAAAGCAAAAGAGAAGGCAGCAGAAAACCACGAAAAAGCATTATTCAATATTAAAAAAGAAGGGATAATTGCAACTACAAGCCTTCAAATTAAAGCTTTGAATAATGAGATTGATGCTTACGAAAAACAATCTGACGGCTCCCAAAAAAGCCAGGATTTTATACTAGAAAAAAGGAGACAAGTCTCAGAATTAACTGTTAAACTAACTCAAGCTGAAGGAGACAAATTTAAAGAAAATGAAGATTACAAAGGTAAATCTGGAGCTGAAAGATTAGGCTTATGGTATGCTGCAAATAAAAAAACTATTGATGAAATTACTCAAATATCCACGGAAACCTTAGGGGCTTTAACTGATTTAGGAAATGCGTTTACCGCTAGGGAGATTCAAAATCTTGATGATAAAATCAGTAAAAACAACGAATACTACGATAAGCAAATAGAGCTGGCCGGAACTGATGAGCGTCAAAAGGATTTGCTTCAAAAAGAGCGTGACAAAAAGAATGAGGAGCTAGAAAAGAAAAAGAGAAAAGCACAGGAAAAACAAGCAAAATATGATAAGGCGGCCGCTATAGCACAGGCTGGAATTAGTACTGCATTAGCAGTTTTAGCAGCATTAAGCACTCAACCATTTTTACCTTTAGGTCCAATTATGGCAACATTAGCCGGAGTATTGGGAGCAATTCAAATTGCTACAATTATAGCAACACCAATTCCAAAATATAAAATGGGTCGTAAAGGCGGCCCGGCAGAATTTGCAATAGTTGGAGACGGTGGAGTGAGTGAAGTTATTGAACGCAAAAGCGGTAAGATTGAGTTAACTCCAAAAGTGCCAACATTAACTCATTTAGGGCAAGGTGACATTGTACATAGTTCCATTGATAGTTACGACAAATCAATGAGAGCTTCTATTTTAGCAAGTCTGGGAGTTGATAGTCGAAAAATGAGTGAATTTCAAGCTACTCAAATTTTTGAGAATGATAATAAGGAGCTAGTAAAAGAAATGCAGTTGACACGGAAAGCGATCGAAAAGAACAAAACAAATGTAACAGTCAATGTTCCTAAAATTGACATTCCTCACGAGATATGGAAAATGAAAAACACAAATTGGAATCAATAAATAGTAACAATTAAACAAACATAAATTATGGAAAATCGAAAAGAACAAATTGAAAATCTCAAAAATGAGATTGCACAAAAACAACAATCATTAGATCAGTTGCAAGAAGCGGAAGATCAGGACCAGCAAGAAAACCCAGATCAGGACATTGTTAATGAATTTGTAGATAACTTAAAAATTTAAAACAAAACACCATGAAAAAAGAAAGAATCTTAATCAGTCAAGACAATTCATTACTTGATTCTATATGCTCAGATTTGCGACATTTCAAACCGTTGTTAGAGAATCTAAAAACTATTTATGAATCCCTAGAAATCGGGCCTTTTACCCCTCAAATTTATGGTGAAATAGTTTATTCAGGAACTGGAGAAATATCTAAAAGGTTTAGAGCTAGTATTGAAGCTGACATTAAAAAGATGGGGGTCTCAAAGTCAATTATCAAAGATAACATTACTTCAGGAGCTGAAACATTATTGAATCAATTTGTAGTTTACGTTAATGAATTAAAAAGATTCCGTCCAGATACTTTTAGCCGGGAGCAGAAACTAAATTTAAAATGTATTTCTTTAAATGAAAAGGGTTTTGTCATAACTTCAGACGATAAAGAAGACATCCTGGAATCACAATGCCGGATTTATATTGAAACCGATGAAGAGCACGAACTTTATAATGCTTTACTCAAATTTATAGAAGCCTTTGATAATTTTGATAAAAACATAGTTGAGTTGGGCATAACAACAAATCCTTATGCAAATAAATTAGGATCTGTTGCCGAAATGTTTTTGATTCCAGAAAATGGAAAGTATAAAGTGAAACCTGAGTCTATAAGATGGGCTATAAATCGTAAAAACTTATTAAAAAGCAACAAAGGAAACCACTAAAAAAAAATAATTAAGCTTTCAAAGGGAGCGTCAAAAGCCCCCTTTTTTCTCTAAAGTAGGTAAAAGTACGGAATGAGTAATAATAAATAACCTTGAAAATATGGAACAAAAAAGAGCAAAAACCCCCGGATCAGGTAGAAAAAAAGGCGTTCCGAACAAATCTACATCTGAAGCAAGGGAACTACTTCAAAAAGTATTAGGTAAGGAATTAGATAAATTAGGTTTATTATTGGCCAAATTGGAACCGATAGAAAGGGTTAACGCATTGGCAAAGCTTCTGCCTTACATACTGCCAAAGCAATCCGAGATTACAATTGGCCCTAAAGAAGAAATGACACCGGAACAAAAAACCCAAAGACTCAAAGAACTAAAAGAAAAACTTCTTAATTCAGATATATGATTACAGATGCAGAATTACTTGAGCTGGAAATATTATTGATCGAAAATTACATTTTTCATAAATTTGGCAAAATTTACCACAATGAAACCTCAAATGAAATTATTGCACTTCGTGAGGACCTGGAACAATTGTTAGTAAAAGAATATCCAGGACGGTATAGGGTATTTAGCGACAAAATTACTATGAGTTTGGATTTATTCAATCTTCTTAAGATGAGGTATTTTTCAAGGAATGAAACTCTAATTATTGAAAAATTAGAGTTGAAAAACTGACTTTTACAAGCCTTTCAGAAATGAGAGGCTTTTTTATGGTGAAAAATAAAATAGTGTCGTTACGGGAAACCTCAATGTAGTTGATTTTTAATGTATTAATTTTGGTATTATTAATCTAAAAAGTAAAATTATGGAAGGATTAGGAATTATTTTTACAATAGCAATAATAGTTGCGGTTGTTCTCGTATTGCGTTTGCTAGGTGCTTGGATGCTTAGAATTGATGAAGTTATTAATATTCAAAAAGAAATGCTCGAAGAATTAAAAAAGGCTAATAAAAGTAAATAAAATGAAAAAATTATATCAGTGATCGTGCTTTTAACATCAACATTCTTATTTGGTCAAAATTGTAAATATAAAATAAATGAAGTTGATGAATTTACAAAAAACATAATCTTAGAAACAAAGGCTGAATTACTTACAATCTCTGGAATGGGTTTTGGATTTTCGAGTAGTTATTCATTCAAAAAAATTAACAATAATAGATATTTAAAGTTAGGTATAACTAGCCCTTCAATTTTTACATTAAGACAAGGCCGGGACATCATGTTTAAAACAAATACCGAAGACATAATTAGTTTAGAATTTCCTGAAACTATTGTTGCTGATTATATTTCAGGGTCCAGAATAGGTACTAGTACAACACCTAGTATGTGGACTGGAACTATTTTAATACCAATTTCAAATGAGAATTATGAAAGGCTTTTAAAAGATAAAATTCTGAAAGTAAGAATTTATACAGGAGATGGATATATAGATGATGATGTTAAAGAAAAAAGAGCAAATAAATTTCAAGAATTATTAAAATGTGTGTAACCAAGACCACTTTTAATTTATAATTGAATATTAAACTAAAAAATCATTTTTATAAGTGGTTAAAAAAGTTATTAACACTATTGAAAAGCAACGAAAATGGCAACTAAAAAAATAAAACCCTATAAATCAATTGATTATAGGGTTAAAAGTGGAGTCGGGGAGAGTCGAACTCCCGTCCAAACAAGCAACTAAAAAACTTTCTACACGCTTATTTTCTGATTAAATTTTCGACTTTGTGCTCGGCCAGAAACAGCCACACATTGCTTATCTTCTTAATTTCGAAATCCACCCGAAGCTTATGAAAATCTAGGTTTAAATTTACGATTTACCTTTATCGACCGCTATAAACCAGAGCTTTCGAGGTAAATCCTGCTTTCCTACCTTGTAGGACGAGGCTAATCTTACTATAATTCAGATTATGCAGCAAGAGCGTAGTTTCCTTCGCCGTGTATGTGTTTTGAAACCTTTTATTTACGAGAATTGTCCCAGTTCTCGACGTGCTTACTTTTCAATTCGACTTGCTGTCAAAACCAGTCGACCCCAATTTGAATACTATGAATAATATTTTTTTGCAAAGGTATGCCAATTAATGCTAAATTCAATAGTAATAGAACAACAAATACAATACCAATTTATAAATATCAAATTTCTATTCTAAAAAATCTAAGTTTTAACTTTTATTAATATCACTATTCATCTTCTACTTTAAAAGGATAGTTACCAAATATTGGCGCTAATTTTCGAAGGGCATAAGTACTTTTTGTGAATTTATTCGAAAGGGCAATTATAGTGACATTTTCATCTTTTAAAGGAATATAAGAAGATGTAAAACCATGCCACCAACCATTATGGAAATAGAAGTTTTTACCATTTTCCCAATTGATCATTCGTATTCCCAAACCATAATTTTTTCTGCCAGGATGCTCATTGCTATATCCAGTATAAACTTGTTTTAAAAGTCCCGGTTCTAAAAAGTAAGGTGAATTTCGTGCTCTGTCAAATTTTAATAAATCTCTTGGTGTTGAGTAAATATTTTTATCACCATATACTTTGTCGAGATAATCAATTCCTATTTCCACTCTGTTGCCTTTATACGAAGGAGCAACTTTCTTTTTATCTTTATCAAAGTCCAAAACAAATGTATTAGTCATTCCGAGTGGTTTGAAAATAATTTGACTCATAGCTTCTCTATAAGAAAGTTTGGTAACCTTTTCAATTATCAAAGCCAACATTGCATAATTGGTATTACAGTAGGCAAAACGGGTACCAGTTTTTTGTTCTAAACTAATGTTTTTAGTTCCCATTATGGTTAAGATATCTTGATTGGTTAGTGTGTTATGTCTGTCCCAAACCGTTTTATCACGATCCGTAAAATAGGCATAACTACGCATCCCACTTCGGTGACTTAATAACATTCTGATTGTTACCTCAGGATACGGAAATTCTTTCAGATAGACTGTTACTTTATCGTCTAACCCAATTCTTTTAGCATTGACTAATTTTAGAATTGCCGTAGCGGTAAGGACTTTACTTACAGAAGCAATATGGATTGGTGTGGTACTTGTTATTGGTGTTTTATCTCTAAAGTTTGCATAGCCTTCATATTTCTCATAGATAATTTGACCATTTTTTGCTACAAGAAATCCACCATTCATACTGTTGTTTGGCCAGTTTTTCCTGTAAAAGGCATCTATTTTTTCTTTGGTTGCTGTGATGTATTCCGCGGTAAGTTTTGGAGTTTCATTGGTTAAGGGTTTCATTTTTGGCAATGCATCTTTTGGAAGTTCGGCATCGTTTAGTTCCACTTTTTTCTGCTTTGTACAAGAACTTAAGACTAAAATCAAGAGGAGTAATTGTAGTATATTTGCGCGTTTGATAGAATTCATATTTATTTTGCTAGAAAGGCAAATATATAGAATCAATCCCTTTTGATTTGTAATTTTTTCGAAAACCTTAACAGTTTTTTTAATTTAAAATTATGTTTCATAATCTTATTTATTAGATTTTAATGAATTTTATCTTAAAATTTTTTTTTTAAAGAATGACAATTAATTAATAATGTTATATTTGTAACAAAAACAAGTAATAAAGTTAAACTATAATAAATATAAGATATGAAGTTTGGAATTATTAAAGAAAGAAAAAGCCCGCCAGACAGACGAGTTGTGTTTTCTCCTGATGAATTAGCAAGATTAAAACAGCTTCACCAAGGGGTTTCTGTAAAAGTTGAAAGTTCCGATATTAGGGTTTTTACAGATGCACAATATAAAAATATGGGAATAGAAGTTACAAATGACATCAGTGATTGTGATGTTTTCTTTGGAGTAAAGGAAGTTCCTGTAGACAATTTAATCCCTAATAAAACCTATTTCTTTTTTTCGCATACTATAAAAAAACAACCACACAACAGAAAATTGCTACAAGCCTTATTGGAAAAAAATATTGAATTTTATGATCACGAAACCATAGTCGATGCTCATAATCGAAGACTAATCGGTTTTGGTAAATATGCTGGAATTGTTGGTGCATACAATAGTATTCGTGCTTTTGGAATAAAATTCGAATTGTTCAAACTTCCAAAAGCAGAAACACTTTCCGGGAAAGGGGATATGATTGCACATTTGAAGCGATTGGTTTTGCCACCTTTAAAATTTGTGGTTACAGGAACAGGAAAAGTAGGTAATGGTGTCAAAGAAGTTCTCGACGCCATTAAAATTAAGGAAGTTTCAGTAGAGAACTATTTAACAAAAAACTACACACAACAGCTAGGGGTTCGTTGCGGCTGCAAGCCGAACAATGAACCCCGTGTTGAACGGAACCGGAGTACCTGCCGTTAACACTATGCAGTTATCGTAAAAAAATTAGAGAGAATTTCA
>NZ_JADHEC010000054.1 GCF_015277675.1 Flavobacterium soyangense | reverse complement strand
GCAATTCTTCTGAAATATAGGGAGGTAGGTTTTTTATTTTACAAAATAATCCTAGCATTTACTAGGGTTAAAAGGAATTTATTGCCTAAATCTTAGTTTTGTCGGTCGATAGTGACTGGAAACAAAGGAACATTAGGGATAAATTTGAAGGCTGGAACATTTATTCACGGCGATAACATCTCCTTTGTTGACTACAAACATTTCAACGGAAACAGAACACACGTAGGGACCAGCGACCGTTATTTGAACGTTTTTAACCTATTGCCTTATTATTCAAACAGTACAAACGACGCATATTTCGAAGCCCATTTGGAGCACAATGACAAAGGATATATTATGAATAAAATCCCTTTATTGAATAAATTAAATTCCACTTTGGTATTAGGATTTCACGCTCTTGCTGTTCCAAACAAAAACCCATATTCAGAGGTTACAATTGGTTTAGACAATCTAGGTTTTGGAAAATTTAAGTTGTTTCGTTTTGATTATGTTCATTCTTTTCAAAACGGGGTTCAAGAAGATGGAGTCGTTTTTGGTTTGAAAATTTTGAATGTTTTGGAGTAAAATAAATTAATTTTCAATAATCAGAAGGTTCAATATGAATCAAAACGTGTCCTAATTCCGGAATTTCATTTCGCAAAGTATCTTTAAGCAAATGAGATATTTCGTGACCTTCTTTTACAGTGATATCCGCACTGACAATGGCGTGTAAGTCAACGTGGTATTTCATTCCTGACTTGCGTATAAAACATTTTTCGGTACTTACAATTCCGTCTACTTGAAGAGATACTTTCCTGATTACAACTATTAAGTCTTCATAAAAATGCTCGTCCATAATTTCTCCAAGTGCTGGTCTGAATATTTTATAACTATTATAAAAAATAAATCCAGCCGCGAGAAGTGCAGCCCAATCATCGGCAGATTCGTATCCTTTACCTAAAATCAATGCGATCGAAATTCCGACAAATGCAGCAACCGAAGTAATTGCATCGCTTCTATGATGCCAAGCATCTGCTTTTAGAGAAGAACTATTTGATTCTTTGCTTCGCTTCATCACCAAACGAAATGAATATTCTTTCCATATGATTATTGTTCCAAGAACAATTAGTGTCCAAGGCTTAGGTAATTCATGTGATGTTCCAATATTATTTATGCTTTCATAAGCAATAATTGTAGCTGATGTAATTAAAAAGCCAACAACTAAAAAAGTGACTAATGGTTCCGCACGACCGTGACCATAAGGATGATTTTTGTCAGCTGGTTTGTTAGAATATTTGATTCCAAACAAAACTAATAATGAAGAAAAAATATCAGTTGTAGATTCGATAGCATCTGCTGTCAAAGCATAAGAATTCCCAAAAAAACCAGCCAATCCTTTAATCGCCGCCAATGTTGCATTACTTACAATGCTAAAATAAGTTGCTCTTACTGCGGTTTGTTCGTTTGTCATTTGGTTTTTTTTACTAGACTCTTACAATCTTTGCTCCAATGGCCCTCAATCGTTCATCGATTCGTTCGTAACCTCTGTCAATTTGTTCGATGTTTTGAATTGTACTTGTTCCTTTAGCCGAAAGTGCCGCAATCAACAATGAAATTCCTGCTCGAATGTCTGGTGAAGACATCGTTGTGGCTTTCAGTTGTGATTTGAAATCGTGACCAATAACTACAGCCCTGTGCGGATCACATAAAATAATTTTGGCACCCATATCTATCAATTTATCTACGAAAAACAATCTGCTTTCAAACATTTTTTGATGAATAAGAACATCTCCCTTACATTGTGTTGCCACAACAAGAACAATGCTCAATAAATCTGGTGTAAATCCAGGCCAAGGTGAATCAGAAACGGTAAGAATAGAACCGTCAATATCAGTTTTTACCTGATACCCATCTTTGTGAGCAGGAATATAAATATCGTCGCCTCTTTTTTCTAAAGTAATTCCTAGCTTCCTAAAAACATTTGGAATAAGACCTAAGTTTTCCCAACTCACATCTTTAATCGTAATTTCACTTCTGGTCATTGCGGCAAGTCCTATCCAGCTTCCAATTTCTACCATATCCGGAAGAATTCTATGTACGCAACCTCCAAGACTTTCAACACCTTCAATGGTCAATAAATTTGAACCAACACCAGTAATTTCAGCCCCCATTGAATTTAACATTTTACACAATTGTTGCAAATAAGGTTCACAAGCAGCGTTATAAACTGTTGTTTTTCCTTTGGCTAAAACTGCAGCCATAACAATATTTGCAGTTCCGGTTACCGAAGCTTCGTCAAGTAACATATCTGCTCCAATTAAACCATTAGGAGCTTCTACTCCGTAAAAATGGTCTTCTCTATTGTAGCGGAATTTTGCTCCAAGATGGATGAATCCTTCAAAATGGGTATCTAATCTTCTACGTCCAATTTTATCGCCACCCGGTTTTGGAATATATCCTTTCCCAAAACGTGCCAATAGTGGTCCAACAATCATAATTGAACCTCGAAGCGAACCTCCTTCTTTTTTGAATGCATCAGTTTCAAGATAATTTATATTAACTTCATCAGCTTGGAAAGTATAGGAACCAACTCCAATTTTTTGAATTTTCACTCCTAAATTTCCCAAAAGGGTAATCAGTTTATTGACGTCAATTATGTCAGGAATATTATTGATAGTCACCTTTTCGGGAGTCAATAATATAGCACATAAAATTTGTAGCGCTTCGTTTTTTGCTCCTTGTGGAGTGATTTCACCTTTTAAGGTAACGCCGCCTTCTATTTTAAAAATTCCCATTTTTTACAGTTATAAGTTATGAATTATAAGTTATAAGTTATGAGTTAAAAGTTAAAAGCTAATTTCGAAAAAATTCATAGCTTAAAACTCCTAATTAATAACTGACTTACAAAGGTTTTCTGTTTTGATTTTTATGCATCGGATTTGACTTCCCTGCTTTAATATTCTTGTTGCTTTGAATTTTTGGTTGCCCGGCAGGAGTTATTTTATTGGATACTCGCTTGTTTGTTCGCAATAAATCTGTGGTTGTCAAAAGTTCTTCGGTGCTTTGAAGCATGTTCAATTTTCCGTCAGACAATTCATATAAATGTTCGAAAATCACATCGTCTTTTACTGTGTCTTTATTCCAACTTAAATAAGACTTTTTCATGTGATTGGCGATAACTTTTACCAAGGCATTTTTCATTTCGCCTTCCTCCCATTTATTGGCAACATCAATCATATACTTAATGTTATTTCCGTAATATCTGTATTTCGGAAAATTTTGCGGGTATTTTAAAACATCCGGCTTTAGCTGCAAAACTTCACGAGTTGGCACTGGATAAGGTGAATCTACATTCAATTTAAAATTCGACATTATGAAGATTTGATCCCATAATTTATGCTGAAAATCAGGTACGTCACGCAAATGAGGGTTCAAACTTCCCATAACTTGTATGATGTATTTTGCCGCTTTGTTTCGCTCTTCCCTGTCTTTAATTGCAGTTGCTTGGTCAATCAATTTTTGTAAATGACGACCGTATTCGGGAATAATTAAATGGTCTCTCTCCGCATTATATTCCAAATGATGAACAACATCGTTTGCGTTTTCTTTACTATATTTTGAATTCATATTTGAATTTATAATTTTTGATATTTAAAGGGAAATTATGCCTTTAATTGTAGAAACTTCAATGTATTTATCAATTATTTCCTGAGAATCTTTCATCATAACATCGATAGATATACTTGTGAATTTTCCGGTTTTGGATTTTGTGGTTTTTATAACAGCTCCCATACAATCAAAAGCTTCTTCTACACGTACAATATTGTCCTGATCACTTGGTACAATAAATTTATACAAATATAAAGCTGGCCAAGAATTGCTCAAATCCAACTCTACTTTTAATCTGTCATAAAACTCTCTGGTCTCTTTTTCTTTTTCGTTGTCCATTCTTTAATAAAAATAAAAGCAAATATACAGTTTTGATTTTAGAATTAGGAATTTAGTACCGACATTTCGGGATAGAATTCAGTAACTAAGTGCCAAGTTAGGATTTTTAAAAATAAAGAAGCTTATAAGTCTATTTAATCTTTCGGAATCTGGATAACTTTAGGTAAATTTGCACCTTATTTGGAAAAAGTGAATAAAGAAATTATAGTCATCATTGGCGGGCCAGGAACTGGCAAAAGTACAATTATCAATGGATTGATAGACAAAGGTTTTTGCTGTTATCCAGAAATTTCCAGACAAGTTACCTTAGAAGCAAAAAAACAAGGTATCGAACAATTGTTTCTTGAAAACCCTTTGCTTTTCAGCGAATTACTATTGGAAGGAAGAATAGAACAATTTAAAAAAGCTTTAACAGAAACGGATAAAATTATTTTTATCGACCGGGGAATTCCTGATGTTTTGGCTTATATGCATTATATTGGCGACAGCTATCCTACACATTTTGACTTGGCTTGTCGAGAAAATTTATATACAAAAATCTTTATTCTTCCGCCTTGGGAGGAAATATATGTGAGCGATGAAGCCCGTTACGAGAACTTCGAACAGGCAAAACTCATTCACAACCACCTTACAGAAACCTATCAAAATTATGGCTACGAACTTATAGAAGTTCCAAAAGACACACTTGATAATAGAATTTTATTTATCTTAGACCAAATTTCTAGATAATTTAAGAGATTTTAATTTTGTGTTTTTAATTTTTATTGGCTAAACAACAACTCCTTTTAATGTCTGAAGCGTTAGCAATTCTTCAAAAATACTGGAAACACGACGAATTTAGGTCGCCACAAAACGAAATTATAAATTCCGTTTTGGAGGAAAAAGACACTTTTGGGCTGATGCCAACAGGTGGTGGAAAATCTATTTGTTTTCAAATTCCTGCCTTGATGAAAGAAGGAATCTGCTTAGTCATTTCACCATTGGTAGCGCTGATGAAAGACCAAGTGCAACGCCTGCAACAGCTCAATATCAAAGCAATTGCATTGACTGGCGGAATTCAGTCTGATGAAATGATTACACTTTTGGACAATTGTGAATTTGGCAATTATAAATTCTTGTACTTATCGCCGGAACGTTTGCAATCCGACTGGGTTTTAGAACGCATAAAAAACCTGCCCATCAATTTAATTGCTATTGATGAAGCACATTGTGTATCACAATGGGGACACGATTTTCGTCCTGCTTATTTGAAAATAGCAAATTTAAAAACACATTTTCCCAAAGTACCATTCTTGGCACTTACCGCATCAGCTACAAATCGAGTTCTTGATGATGTAATTCTTCAATTAGGACTTGAAAAGCCTGCCATTTTTAAGAAATCTTTTGCCAGAAAAAATATTGCATATATGGTTTTTGAAGTGGAAGACAAGTTGTATCGAATGGAGCAAATCTTGAAGAAGAATCCGCAGCCTTCCATAATATATGTCAGAAATAGGAAATCGTGCTCGGAAACAGCCTCGCAATTGCAATCCTTGGGATTCAAAGCCACTTATTATCACGGTGGATTATCAGTTAAGGAAAAAGAGAAGAATATGAGTCTTTGGATGAATGAAGAAGCTCAGATAATGGTTGCGACCAATGCCTTTGGAATGGGAATTGACAAATCCAACGTAAAAACGGTAATACATATCCATCTTCCTGAAAGTATTGAAAGTTATTATCAGGAAGCCGGTCGCGCAGGAAGAAATGAAGAAAAAGCTTTTGCTGTACTTCTCACTAGCCCATCCGACAAGGCTCAAGCCCAAAGTCAATTCATCAACGTTCTTCCGGACAAAAAAATTCTTACCCAGATTTACATCAAATTGTGTACCTATTTTCAAATCGCTTATGGAGAAGGAATCAATGAACAATTTTCATTCAATTTGAATCATTTTTGCCAAAAATATAACTTCCCAACGTTAAAGACTTTCAATGCGATACAGTTTTTAGACCGACAGGGAATTTTGAGCTTGACTCAAGAATATTCGGAGAAAATCACGATGCAATTTATGATTCCGTCAAAAGAAGTGATTCGGTATATGAGTTTGAATCCAAATGAAGAACCTGTTTTATTATCAATACTTAGAACTTATCCAGGAATTTATGAATCTCAAACGGCAATTAATTTATCTTTGGTTGCGAAAAAATCAAATTGCGAAGAACCCCTTATTCTCTCTATTTTAGAAAAACTAAAAGGACTTGCCATTATTGATTATCATAAAAAAAACAATGATGCCACTATTATTTTCAATGAAGTTCGAGAAGACGAAAGAACTATAAACAGAGTTTCGAAATACCTTGAAACCCAAAACAATCAAAAAGTTGCCCAATTCGAATCGGTTTTACATTATATAAATGAAAAGAAAGTTTGCAAAAGCAAATTGATTTTGGATTATTTTGGCGAAAAAACGGAAACCGATTGTGGAATTTGTTCCTATTGTATTTCAAAAAAAACGAAGATTACTGATACTTCCTCGATTTCAGATAAAATTATTGGATTATTAAAAATACAAGACTTGAATTCAAGAGAAATTCAAAAACTATCAAAAAACACCGAAGACGATGTTATCTTTGCGTTGCAAAACTTATTGGAAAACAATAAAATTGCTGTAAAACCAAACAATAAATACACTTTAAAATTATAATGGAGCAATTACGAATCGTATTTATGGGAACGCCCGAATTTGCTGTTGGCATTCTGGACACCATAATCAAGAACAACTATAATATCGTAGGTGTTATCACCGCGGCTGATAAACCGGCTGGTCGTGGTCAGAAAATAAAATATTCGGCAGTAAAAGAATATGCTTTGGCCAATAATCTTACTTTATTACAACCAACAAATTTGAAAGACGAGAGTTTTTTGGAAGACCTGAAAGCACTAAATGCCAATTTGCAAGTCGTTGTTGCATTTAGAATGTTGCCAGAAGCGGTTTGGAAAATGCCAAAATTAGGAACATTCAACCTTCACGCATCACTTTTGCCAAATTATCGCGGAGCCGCTCCTATTAATTGGGCAATTATAAACGGCGATACAAAAACTGGAGTTACGACTTTTTTTATCGATGATAAAATAGATACAGGCGCAATGATACTAAGTTCTGAAACAGCAATTGCGCCAGACGAAAATGCAGGACAGTTACACGACAGATTAATGCAATTGGGCAGTGAAACTGTTTTGAAGACATTAGCATTGATTGAAAAGGGAAATGCAACCACAACCATTCAGAAAGAAAATGCCGAAATAAAAACGGCTTACAAATTAAATAAAGAAAATTGCAAAATAGATTGGACAAAATCAGCTGCTGAAATATACAATTTAATTCGAGGACTAAGCCCATATCCATCGGCCTGGTGTTTTATCAGTGACAAAAATGAAGAGTGGAATGTAAAAATTCACGAAGCTAAAATGATATTAGAAGATCATAATTATACCATTGGCAGCCTGATTTCCAGCAAAAAAGAAATAAAAATTGCAGTGAAAGATGGGTTTATTCAGGTGTTGCGCCTGCAATTTCCAGGTAAAAAGAATATGAGTACACCGGAATTGTTGAATGGGATCACATTTTCCGAAGAAGCAAAGACCCAATAACCTCAACAAAATGGGTGGTTTTTGAAATTTTTTAAAGAATTTTCCTTACTTTACGAACAAAAAAAGTAAGTTATCAACAAAACGAACTAAAATTAAACAAAACGCTTGTAAAGGTCATAAATCCTACTAAATTTGTTATCATTAACAAAGTTTTTTTAACCAACATTTAATAACTAAACATTATGAACAAATCAGAATTAATCGACGCTATCGCTGCTGATGCAGGAATTACAAAAGCTGCTGCAAAATTAGCTTTAGAATCATTTTTAGGAAACGTAGGTAGTACTTTGAAAAAAGGTGGAAGAGTATCTTTAGTAGGTTTCGGATCTTGGTCAGTTTCTGCAAGAGCTGCAAGAGATGGTAGAAATCCTCAAACTGGAAAAACAATACAAATTGCTGCAAAAAATGTAGTTAAATTTAAAGCTGGTGCTGACTTAGAAGGTGCTGTAAACTAATTTAAGTTTTTAAGTATAACTAAAACCTTCCTTTAGAAGGTTTTTTTATGCCGTTTATCGATTAAATTTGGTTTATTTTTATTTTTCTTCTTAAATTTAATTAAAAATATAACCATGATATCAGAAAAATTAGAAAAAGGGCATCTACTCATAGCAGAGCCTTCGATAATTGGAGATATATCTTTCAATAGATCGGTTATTTTATTGGCAGATCACAACAAAAAAGGGTCTGTAGGTTTTATCATCAATAAACCTTTAAAATATACTATTAATGATTTAGTCCCTGATATCAAAGCTTCATTTAAGATTTACAATGGAGGTCCTGTTGAACAAGACAATCTTTATTTTATACACAATGTACCGGATTTAATTCCAAATAGTATAGAAATATCCAATGGAATTTATTGGGGTGGCGAATATGAAACCACTAAAGAACTTATCAATGGTGGTAAAATAAACAAAAATAATATTAGATTCTTTTTAGGCTATACAGGATGGGAAGAAGACCAATTAGAATCTGAGATGGAGGAAAGTTCATGGATTATTACTAAAAATAACTATGAAAATAAAATAATTGGGAAATCCGCTTCTCACTTTTGGAAAAAACAAATCATGGAATTAGGTGGTGAATACCTAATTTGGTCAAACGCACCTGAAAATCCATCTTTAAATTAATTACTACTTATAGACTCATTCAGTTTTTGCACCAATATGGTAGATAAATTGAATGCAAATTCTTTTTTACGGTATCTGGTAATAGGCTGAATCCCTTTAATCACATTTGTTATAAACAACTCATCAGCTTTTTGAAGGTCAAACGGAGAGATTAATTCTTCAACAACCTCTAAATTTTCTATTTTTTGAGCTAAAGCCAAAATTTGTTTTCGCATAACACCATTCAAACACCCTTCAGAAACAGGAGGTGTGATCAGTTTATTTCCTGTCAGCATAAAAATATTTCCTTGAATTGCTTCGATAACATTCTTACTGTCATTCAGCAATAAGCAATTATCCAAACCATTTTCTTTGGCAAAAATACTTGCAGTAATATTTATTAACTTATTAGTGTTTTTAATTGAAGACAGTAACTGCTTAGTCACATAAAAATCAGTGTATAAATCGACTTTGTATTCTTTTTGATCAATTGAATACAAACTATTATTGAGAGCTTCTACATTGATTAAAAAAGAAACTGTATTATTTTCTGGTAAATAATACCCGCCATTATTTCTATAAACGGTAATTCTGGCACGAGCGGAATTTTCTATATTTTTGGCTTTAGCCAAAGTAAGAATTTGTTCTTCAAAATATTCCATAGTAAAATTCATAGGAATTTCCATTCGAATAATCCGCATAGAAGACATTAATCTGAAGTAATGGTCTTCTAAAAAAAGAATTTTTGAGTTTACAGTTTTGACTGTTTCAAAAACAGCATCACCGTAAAGAAAAGCACGATTCTGAGTCAATAAACTACTGTCGTGAGACATAATTGTACCGTTAAAATTAATCATAATCCATAAAAAAAAAAGTCACACTAAAAAACGTGACAAATATAAATTTTAAAACACAATATCACTATACAGACCCAATTACATGTTTAAGATCAGAAATTTGATTCTCCCATAAAAGTGTAGCTTCCTCAATTTCTTCTTTATCGGCAAAATCAATGACCATTAAAGAAACGTCTTTTGTAATTTCGTCTACCAAAATATTTAACTCAAAAAAGTATTCTGTATCTTTATTATTACCGTCTACCCATTTGAATCTTACTTTTTCGCCAGATTTCTTTGAGCACAACCTAGCCTTTTCTTCGGAATCATTCCAAATGAAGGTGAAAAATTCTCCACGGGAATTAACATTGTCAGCAAACCATTCAGATAAACCGGAGGGAGTCGAAATGTATTGGTACAACAATTGAGGGGAGGAATTTATGGGAAACTCTATTTCGTATCGTATTTTTGAATCCATGGGCTACAATTAATTTTTGGGAAATGTATTGAATATATGGCCAATAAAAAAGCCTTTTTAAAAATATTTTTTTTTCTTCAAGATATACTTGTAACCTCTAATATAATTTTTATATTTGCACCCGCATTGAAAGATGGTTTTCATCTGAAAATATGGCGAGATAGCTCAGTCGGTTAGAGCGCAGGATTCATAACCCTGAGGTCCCGAGTTCAAATCTCGGTCTCGCTACGAGGTTAAATTCAATGAAGTTACGGGTTCGTGTTCACGAACCCGTTTTTTTATGTCTACACTTTTCTTACTTTTACGGACAGTACACGATTTGCCAATGAAAACCAACTATTCTGAACCTAAAATACTTACTGGAAGTGTAGAATTTTCCCAGTGGAACAAGCTGGATTGTAATTAATAAATGAATCTAAGAAAAAGGGAATTGCCATAGTTCAGTCAGAAAAGACGGCTTTAATGATGAGCCTATTTTTATCCAACTATATTTGGATGGCAACTGGTGGTAAAGGGAATTTTAATAAAAAAATGCTTTTGCCACAAAAAAAATCTCACTATTTTGGCGTACCCTGATAAGTCGGAATTTGATTATTGGAACAAAATAGCGTTGGAACTTCAAAAGGAAGGATTTAAAATTAATTGTAGTCGATATATAGAAGATAAAAATGTTCCAGACGGAACTGATTTAGCTGATATTTATCTTGAAAGCAGAATTAACACCGACCCTGTTAAGGCTCAAAAACAACTCACTAAAACAGAAATTGAAGTTAATAGACTAGCACAGATTAACCCTGAGCTAATTAACCTTATTAGGACTTTTGAGTTATTGGATAATGAGCATAATGAGATTAATATCTTTTAAAAAAAATTCAATCTTAAAAAAAAATATGATGTGATTAAATAAAAAAAGTGAATATTAATATCATACTTTAGCTACATTAAACTTGAAAAATAAAAAATGCACGTTCTTAAAATAATTCACAGTTACCCAACTTATTACAATGCATGCTGAGAGGTTTATAGCCAATCTATTTACACCGAACTTAGTAAAACATTGAATAGTCCTTTATACTTCAAGCCTTTTGGCTGATGTGTTTGAGAGGATAATTTATCACCCCTTAAAAATAAATATTCTATTCTGTCTAATGGTTTAAAATCAACGGGAAATCAGATATTCTTATTTACTAATCTAAAACAAGTAATTCATATAGCTACAAATCAAATATTTATTTATGAATATTCCATTTTTAGTTATCAAAAGAAGGAATCACTAGTGAATTATCGAATGATAATGTGGGTGAAATTGGCGCTAAATATCAATGGACTCTTGAACAAGAATATGTTGACGCAAAATTTGTTAAATTTATCAAAGATGAATCACACAATTATATTTATCTAACCCGTTGGGTGTAATTATTTGAAGTAAAAAATATTAATTAGATATTGCTCAAGACACTGAAATTCAGTATCTTGAAGTCGCAAAACAAACAATATCCATGTCAAATATAATAAA
>NZ_JADHEC010000053.1 GCF_015277675.1 Flavobacterium soyangense | reverse complement strand
TCAATATCTTTGGAACTCATAAATTTTGTTTTTTGTCACTCAAAATATATGAAAAAAAGGGCTTACTTTTAAAAGTAGCCCTTTCTGTTTAAAAATATTAATCGGTTAGTAGTGAAAAAAAATATTAAATTATTAAGCCCAATGAATTTAAACCAATCAAACATCAATAAAGTGTTAGCTCGATAAGTCAAGTAAATTAGTCCACCTAAAAAGACAGGTAAAGTTCCAATAAATATTTTCAGTTTCATTATCGTTTCTGTTGTCATAAAATCACACTAAACTTGCATAGATTTTTGGAAATATTCTACTTATTGACCTTAAAATAGGCTGCTTATTCTGCTAAATACCAGTTATTATTTATTTTCAAATATACATCCCTAATACCGAAAATACTGATAAAATTGCAATATCTTTTATATCTTTTCCAAAAGTAACTCCATTATTTTTAGGGATTTTACGGGAAACCTCAAAACGCTGTTTTTTATGCAATTTTTTTAGCCCTGATAGTAGCGGCATCCTTTTTCTGGCTTTTTTGCCAGAAAAAGATATAGCGAATAGCAGGAAACAGCTCCTAAAAAAAACGTGAAATTTGCAATCTAAAATGTGAAATCTGCAATCTAAAATGTGAAATATTTTCACTAAATTTGCACTCCAATAAAAGGAATTAGAATATGTTAGATAGACTTCAAATAGTAAAACAGCGTTTCGACGAGATTTCGGACTTGATTATTCAGCCCGATGTGATCAGCGATCAAAAACGTTATGTGCAATTGAATCAGGAATATAAAGGCTTGAAAGCCTTAGCTGAAAAGCGTGACGAATATGTGCTTTTGATGGCGAATATTGATGAAGCCAACGAGATTATTGCCGACAATAGTGATGCAGATATGACCGAAATGGCCAAGATGCAACTCGAAGAAGCTAAGGAAAGATTACCAGAACTAGAAGATGAAATTAAGTTTATGTTGATTCCGAAAGATGCGGAAGATGCTAAGAATGTGATGGTCGAAATTCGCGCCGGAACGGGTGGCGATGAAGCCAGTATTTTTGCGGGTGATTTGTTCCGTATGTACACCAAATATTGTGAAAACAGGGGTTGGAGAACTTCGGTTGTGGATATGAGCGAAGGTACTTCGGGTGGTTTCAAAGAGGTGATTTTTGAAGTTACGGGCGAAGATGTTTATGGAACTTTGAAGTTTGAAGCGGGTGTTCACCGTGTGCAACGGGTACCGCAAACGGAAACGCAAGGACGTGTTCATACCTCGGCAGCGACGGTTATGGTACTTCCGGAAGCCGAAGAATTTGACGTACAAATTGATATGAACGATGTTCGTGTGGATTTCTTTTGTTCGTCAGGACCTGGTGGACAATCGGTGAATACTACAAAATCGGCGGTTCGTTTGACGCACATTCCTACGGGATTAGTGGCGCAATGTCAGGATCAGAAATCGCAACATAAGAATAAAGATAAAGCGATGGGCGTTTTGCGTTCTCGTTTATACGAACAGGAATTGGCCAAAAAACAAGCGGAAGATGCTACAAAACGTACCTCGCAAGTGAGTTCTGGAGACCGTTCGGCAAAAATTAGAACCTACAATTATTCGCAAGGTCGTGTGACGGATCACCGTGTGGGATTGACATTATACGATTTAGGAAATATTATGAATGGCGATATTCAAAAAATTGTTGACGAATTGCAATTGGTTAACAATATGGAGAAATTGAAAGAAGCGAGTGAGGTTTTCTAAGGGGACGAAGAGATAATAGACCAAGAGATAATAGATGCCATACCGAAATGTTTGGCATTTTTTTTTAACACTTTGTGAACTTTGCGAAAAACTTTGCGAACTTTGCCGTTAAACACACAACGATGACAACTAGACAACTAATCAACCAAATTCAACTAAAGAAATCGTTCCTATGCGTAGGATTAGATGTTGATTTGAATAAAATTCCGCCTCATTTATTAGCATTGGAAGACCCGATTTTCGAGTTCAACAAAGCGATAATCGATGCCACTCACGATTTGGCTGTTTCCTATAAACCCAATACGGCTTTTTATGAAGCATATGGAATAAAAGGTTGGCAGTCTTTGCAAAAAACCATTGATTATATCAACGAAAATCATCCTGACATCTTTACGATTGCGGATGCCAAACGAGGTGATATTGGGAATACTTCGTCGATGTACGCCAAAGCTTTCTTTGAGGATTTGAATTTTGACAGCGTAACCGTTGCACCTTACATGGGGAAAGATTCGGTGGAACCTTTTCTGGCTTTCGAAAATAAACATACCATTATGTTGGCATTGACTTCGAATGAAGGAGCGTTTGATTTTCAAACGTTGAATGTTGGCGGAAAGGAGTTGTACAAACAGGTTTTGGAAACTTCAAAAACTTGGAAAAATTCCGAAAATCTGATGTATGTTGTTGGTGCCACAAAAGCCGAATATTTCACGGAGATTCGCAAAATTGTTCCCGATAGTTTTTTGCTTGTTCCCGGTGTTGGTGCACAAGGCGGAAGTCTTCAAGAAGTTTGCAAACACGGAATGAATGCGAATGTTGGTTTGCTGATTAATTCTTCAAGAGCGATTATTTATGCTTCAAACGGAACTGATTTTGCCCAAAAGGCTAGGGAAGAAGCGTTGAAAATGCAACAAGAAATGGAAAGGATTTTAGGATAAAATTTAACCACGAATTTACTTCGTCTGCTCCCCTTTTAGGCTTGGGTTACGAAGTCCTACGAATAATTTGTGAAAATCAGTAAAATTCGGGGCTAAAATTTTTCTATAAGGCTATAGGGCTAAAAATTAAACTATAATTTTCTAAATGAAACCAAGATTAATAATCATATCGGATTTATGGGGAATTGAAAATTCAGATTGGATTAATACTTATTTTGAAATTTTAAAAACAAGATTCGAAATCCAACTTTATGATTCTTGCAAATTGGCAAATATTTCTTTAGCCGATAGAACAGAAAATAAACTTCATGATGAATTTATAAATGGCGGAATTGATTTTGCCGTTGAAAGTTTATTGCATTTAGAAAAAGGAAATATTGCTATTCTTGCTTTCAGCATTGGTGGAACATTAGCTTGGAAAGCGGGTCTAAAAGGTTTGAAAATAAGCAATTTTTCTGCAATTTCGTCAACAAGACTGAGATATGAAACGACAAAGCCAAATTGTAAAATAAAGTTATATTTTGGAGAACATGACCAGAATAGACCGCTTGCGATTTGGGCTGAAAATCTAAATATTGATTCTCAAATTCTAAAAAATGAAGGTCATGAAATGTATAAAAAGCATGATTTTACAATTAAAGTTTGTGGCGAGCTAATTTCGAATTTAAAATTTTAATTCGTGAAATTTGAGGCTGATATTTTTCTATATTGCAACGAATTAAATCGGTTAAAAAAATTCGTTTTTATCTGTGTTTTCGCTTTTGCGAATCCGTTTAATCCGCGTTCCATATAAAAAAATGATAAACTACACCATTTACAAAAACGAAAATAGCAATCAGTGGGTGACTTTTGTCCACGGTGCTGGCGGCAGTTCGTCTATTTGGTTCAAGCAAATTCGGGATTTTAAAAGCCAGTATAACGTTTTGTTATTGGATTTACGCGGTCACGGTAATTCCAATTCTCAAATAAAAAAAGCTTTTAAACAAAAATATACTTTCGAATCCATTGCTAATGATGTTCTGGAGGTTATTGACCATTTAAAAATCGAAAAATCACACTTTGTCGGGATTTCTCTCGGTACGATTCTCATTCGACAATTGGCCGAAATGCATCCTGAAAGAGTGCAAAGCATGATTCTTGGAGGTGCAATACTTAAAATGAATTTTCGTTCGCAAATTTTAATGAAATTAGGGAATACATTCAAATATGTGTTGCCTTATTTAGTGTTATACAAGTTTTTTGCCTTTGTGATTATGCCGAAAAAAAGCCATAAACAATCGCGATTGCTTTTCATCAATGAAGCCAAAAAATTATACCAGAAAGAATTCATAAAATGGTTCAAACTCACCGCCGAAATCAACCCGGTGCTAAAGTGGTTTAGACAAGTTGAATTAGATATTCCAACGCTTTATGTTATGGGTGAAGAAGATTACATGTTTTTGCCTTCGGTTCGACTCGTGGTCGAAAAACATTATAGATCTTCAAAATTGTTTGTTATAGAACAATGTGGTCATGTGGTTAATGTGGAGCAACCCATAGTATTTAATAATGAAGTTTTATTATTCATTAGTTCAAACAAATAAAAAATGTCCCTCAATTGAGGAACATTTTTTTAACTAACCAAAACCAAAATAATAAATAACCAGTTTATTATGCTGCAAAGATCAGACAGTTTTAGCTTTTATGCTGTTAATGATTTGTTATAAGTTTGTTGTACATACGTTAAGTTTTCTTAACAAAGTTTTTAGCAGATATGAGAATCAAAAAAAAATGCCCCGCAATTTGCGGGGCAATCTTTTTTACTAACCAAAACCAAATAATAAATAACCAGTTTATTACTCTGCAAAGATCATATACTTTTCCCTTTAAGGGTGTTAAGGATTTGTTATTACTTTGTTGTAGATACGTTAAGTTTTACTGGCTGTTTTTTAACATTTTATAATTTTAATTTTTTAGTTTTATTCCAATCCCTTTGCTTTATGGTGTTGCAGTTCAGTAGATTTTAATCTTACGATTTATTTTGATAAATATTTGTTAATATACTGTTTTTGAGCAAAATACACAAATAATCAGTTTTATTTATGAAAATAGATTATTAACTTTATCGTAACTTTTAAATCTATCTGTTATGAAATCACATAAAAAATTGACAACTGCCTCAGGAAGACCTTATTTAGAAGACGAAAACTCGCAATCTGTAGGTTCGCGTGGCCCATTATTATTACAGGATTATATTCTTCACGAAAAAATGGCACATTTCAATCGCGAGCGAATTCCGGAAAGAGTGGTGCATGCAAAAGGTTCCGGAGCTTTTGGAACTTTTACGGTTACACACGATATTACTAAATATACCAAAGCCAAAATATTCTCCAAAATTGGAAAAGAAACCAAAGTTCTAATGCGTTTTTCTACCGTTGGTGGAGAAAAAGGTTCAGCTGATACGGAACGAGATCCAAGAGGTTTTGCCATGAAATTTTATACAGAAGACGGCAATTGGGATTTAGTGGGCAACAATACGCCAGTTTTCTTTATCAAAGATCCGAAGAAATTCGGTGATTTTATCCACACCCAAAAACGGGATCCGCATACCAATTTGAAATCACCAACGATGATGTGGGATTATTGGTCATTGAATCCTGAAAGTTTGCATCAGGTTTTAATATTGATGTCAGACCGGGGAACACCTTATGGGTATCGTCACATGCATGGTTTTGGCAGTCACACTTTTTCGATGATCAATCAAGCAAATGAACGTTTTTATGTAAAATTCCATTTCAAAACCGCTCAAGGAATCAAGAATTTTACCAATGATCAGGCAGCCCATATGAAGTCTCACGATATGGATTTTTCCCAAAGAGATTTGTTTGATAATATTGATGGCGGTAATTTTCCAAAATGGGATTTAAAAATCCAAGTGATGACTGAGGAAGAAGCTACTAATGGAGATTATTACTTTAATCCTTTTGATTTGACTAAAGTCTGGCCCCACGCAGATTTTCCTTTGATAGATGTTGGCGTTTTGGAATTAAATCAAAATCCACAAAATTATTTTCAGGATATTGAGCAAGTAGCTTTTGCGCCAGCTCACATCGTAGACGGAATAGGCTATTCACCAGACAAAATGCTGCAGGGCCGTTTGTTGTCTTACCCTGATGCGCAACGCTATCGTTTAGGAACCAATTATGAGCAAATTCCAGTCAACAGATGTCCGTTTGCCACCAATAATTATCAAAGGGACGGACAAATGAGAGTCGATGGAAATGGAGGTCAAAACCCAAATTATTTCCCTAACAGTTTTGATGATATGGAAGTGGATCAATCCTATAAAGAACCGCCATTACCAATAAACAGTCACTTTGCGGATTGGTATGACAGGAATTGCGAAGGGGAGAACGATCATTATTCACAACCCGGAAAATTGTTTCAAATTATGACTCCAGAGGAGCAAAGCAATACCATTCACAATATTGTAGATGCCATGTCAGGAATTCACGGACCCAAAAAAGAAGAAATTACAAGACGTCAATTATTTCTTTGGTACCGGGTTGATCCTCGTTTGGGAACAGAAATTGCGAAAGGATTGCGCTTTGAGTTAGAAGCCTTGCCTATTTAATATTAAGAAAACACAACCGTTTTGTTGTTATACACCATCGTTTTGCGCTCGGCGTGAAGTTTTATGGCACGCGCCAAAACGATGCGTTCTAGATCCCGGCCTTTCATAATAAAATCATCAATAGAATTGATATGTGAAACCCGAGTGGTATCCTGCTCAATAATTGGACCTTCATCCAATTCATTGGTGACATAATGACTCGTGGCACCAATGATTTTTACGCCTCTTTTAAATGCCGAGTGATACGGTTTTGCACCAGGAAACGCCGGTAAAAAGGAGTGATGAATATTGATAATTTTATTTTCGTAAAGTGTGATTAAATTTGGCGTGATAATTTGCATATAACGCGCCAAAACGATAAAATCTATTTTGTATTTCCGGAGGATTTCAATTTGTTGTTTTTCGCCTTCCTCTTTATTTTCTTTGGTAAACGGAATACAGTAAAACGGAATATCAAAACGTTGCGCAACTGATCTTAAATCCTCATGATTGCTCACAATTAAAGGGATTTCGACATTAAATTCTCCGGCACTGAAACGTCCCAAAATGTCAAATAGGCAGTGATCGTATTTCGATACAAAAAGAGCCATTTTTGGCTTTTGTTCTTTGGTATGAATTTCCCAAGACATTTTAAAATCAGTGGCAATAGATATTTCAAAGACATTTTTTATCGCCTCCAGATTGCTGTTTTTATTGGTAAGTTCACATTCCAATCGCATAAAAAAAACATTCTGTTCCACATCTACATGTTGGTCAATATAAATAATATTTCCTTCCACTCTAACAATAAAATCTGTCACAGCGGCGATAATTCCCTTTTGGTCTTCGCAATGAATGAGGATAATGATTTTCTGCATACTATTTTTTTTAGGAGCTATTTCCTGCTGTACATTACAAGTCCTCACTTTATAAACTGTTTTTCTAAGCCACAAAAAGAGCTTCCTTTGGTCGCTTTTTTCTTGCAAGAAAAACTACTTTCTAAAGTTTCGGGCTTTCCATTTCCATCAGGGCTAGACAATCCGTACATTAATAATTTTCCTCAAAACTAATCTTATTTTTTTGAATAAAAAGCCTGTTATGATATTTTATAGTTTGTCTAATATATAATAATTTTTTCTTAAAAATTTCCGTAAATTGCGTACATAAATTATCATATTCATAAAAATGGAAGTTGTAAAGCCTTATGTGCCCGTAAATAAAGTTCGAATTGTAACCGCAGCATCCCTTTTTGACGGTCACGATGCCGCCATCAATATTATGCGAAGAATCATTCAGGCAACTGGAGTTGAGGTTATCCATTTAGGCCACGACAGAAGCGTCGAGGAAGTAGTGAATACCGCCATTCAGGAAGATGCGAATGCCATTGCCATGACTTCCTATCAAGGCGGACATAATGAATACTTTAAATATATGTACGATTTGCTTTGTGAAAAAGGAGCGTCTCACATCAAAATTTTTGGTGGTGGAGGCGGAGTAATTCTTCCGTCTGAAATCGCTGATTTGCAAGCCTACGGAATTACCCGGATTTATTCGCCAGACGATGGTCGAGCAATGGGTTTACAAGGAATGATCAATGATTTGGTACAACAATCCTCCCCCAACCCCTCCGAAGAAGGGGTGCAAAAATACGTAAATTATAATACGGATGCTTCTGCTTTATTAAAACTCGGAAAAAAGGGAGTTTTGGAGAGTTTGAAAAATAAAAATGTTTATACAATAGCGAGATTAATTTCACTCGCCGAAAATAATCCTGATGATTTTCATAAAGTATTTGATCCAGAAATAAAGAATAATGTTGCTAACTCCTCCCCTTCGGGGAGGTTGGGAGGGGATACTCCCGTTCTTGGCATTACCGGAACGGGTGGGGCAGGAAAATCATCTTTGGTCGATGAATTAGTGCGTCGTTTTTTAATTGATTTTCCAACAAAAACCATCGGAATAATTTCGGTTGATCCATCCAAACGTAAAACAGGTGGCGCATTGCTTGGAGACAGAATCCGGATGAATGCCATCAACAATCCCAGAGTGTATATGCGTTCCTTGGCCACACGACAATCCAATTTAGCTTTGTCAAAATATGTTGCCGAAGCCATTCAGGTTATCAAAGCTGCCAAATATGACCTTATTATTCTAGAAACTTCCGGAATTGGACAATCGGATACTGAAATCACAGATCATTCGGACGTTTCTCTTTATGTAATGACGCCCGAATTTGGCGCAGCAACCCAATTGGAAAAAATCGATATGCTTGATTTCGCTGATTTGGTGGCAATCAATAAATTCGATAAACGCGGTTCTTTGGATGCTTTACGTGATGTGAAAAAACAATACCAGCGTAACCATAGTCTTTGGGATACTGATTTAGACACCTTACCCGTTTTTGGAACCATCGCTTCCCAGTTTAACGACCCGGGAATGAATACCTTGTACAAGGCGATAATGGATAAAATTCATGAGAAAACAAATTCCGATTTGAAATCGACTTTTGAAATCTCCCATGAAATGAGCGAAAAAATCTTCGTCATTCCGCCACACCGAACCCGATATTTATCGGAAATTGCAGAAAATAACAGAAAATATGATGCAACGGTATTAAGCCAAGTACAAGTCGCCCAGAAATTATATGGTGTTTTCAAAACTATTGAATCCGTTTCGGGAAAAATCCCTGAGTTGAACAAGACAGGAATTAATGATGATTCCGTTTTGCCAACGGCTTTGGAACTCGAAAAATCAACTGTTGCCGAAGATAAAATTTTTCTCAATTTATTGTTGAATCAATTCGACAAAGTAAAAATGGATTTGGATCCCTACAATTGGGAAATCATCCTAACTTGGAACGAAAAGACGAACAAATACAAAGAGCCGTTTTACACTTTTAAGGTTCGAAATAAAGAAATCAAGATTGAGACCCACACCGAATCGCTTTCGCATTCCCAGATTCCAAAAATTGCTTTGCCAAAATATCAAGCTTGGGGAGATCTACTAAAATGGAATTTACAGGAAAACGTGCCTGGTGAATTCCCTTTCACGGCAGGATTGTATCCTTTCAAGAGAGAAGGAGAAGATCCATCACGAATGTTTGCCGGTGAGGGCGGACCGGAACGAACCAACAAACGCTTCCATTATGTGAGTGCGGGGTTACCCGCAAAACGACTTTCGACAGCTTTTGACAGCGTGACTTTGTATGGAAATGATCCACATATTCGTCCTGATATCTATGGAAAAATTGGAAACGCAGGAGTTTCGATTTGTTGTCTCGACGATGCCAAAAAATTGTATTCTGGTTTCGATCTGGTCGACGCAATGACTTCGGTCAGTATGACAATTAACGGGCCTGCGCCAATGATGCTAGGCTTTTTTATGAATGCTGCCATCGATCAACGCTGCGAAATTTACATCAAGACCAATCATCTGGAAGATGAGGTTGAAGAAAAAATCAAGTCGATTTACAAGAAGAAAGGAACAGAACGTCCACATTATCAAGGGGATTTGCCAGAAGGGAATAATGGGCTGGGATTGATGCTTTTGGGCGTGACCGGCGACCAAGTTTTGCCTTTGGAGGTTTATAACGAAATAAAATCCAAAACACTTTCCAAAGTTCGCGGAACAGTTCAGGCGGATATTTTAAAAGAAGACCAAGCCCAAAACACCTGTATTTTCTCGACGGAATTTGCGCTAAGATTAATGGGAGACGTCCAGGAATATTTCATCAATAATAAGGTGCAAAATTTCTATTCGGTTTCCATTTCGGGTTACCACATTGCCGAAGCGGGGGCAAACCCCATTTCGCAATTGGCCTTCACGCTTTCCAATGGTTTTACTTACGTGGAATATTATTTGAGTCGTGGAATGAAAATTAATGATTTCGGCCCCAATTTATCGTTCTTTTTCTCGAACGGAATTGATCCGGAATATGCTGTCATTGGTCGTGTGGCCAGGAGAATTTGGGCGAAAGCCATGAAAAACAGGTACGGAGCCAATGAACGCGCTCAAATGTTGAAATACCACATTCAAACGTCGGGTCGTTCACTTCACGCACAGGAAATCGATTTTAATGATATTCGAACCACACTGCAAGCTTTGTATGCCATTTATGACAACTGTAATTCCTTGCATACCAATGCATATGACGAAGCGATTACCACGCCAACCGAGGAAAGTGTCCGTCGTGCGATGGCCATCCAGTTGATTATCAATAAAGAATTAGGGCTGACTAAAAATGAAAATCCAATTCAGGGTTCGTTCATTGTCGAAGAATTGACCGATTTGGTAGAAGAAGCCGTTTTGCAGGAGTTTGACCGGATTAACGAACGTGGAGGAGTTCTTGGCGCAATGGAAACGATGTACCAAAGAAGCAAGATTCAGGAAGAAAGCCTGTATTATGAAACCTTGAAACATACGGGGGAATTCCCGATTATCGGAGTGAACACATTCTTGAGTTCCAAAGGTTCGCCAACAATTATTCCAGCCGAAGTGATTCGCGCCACCGAGGAAGAAAAGAAATACCAAATCACGATGTTGACCAATTTGCACCAATCCAATCAAGATATAGTAAAGGTACAATTGAATCTGCTTCAAGAAGCCGCCATCAAAAACGAAAATTTGTTTGCGCATTTGATGGAAGCTACTAAGGTTTGTTCGTTAGGGCAAATCACGAGTGCCTTGTTTGAAGTTGGCGGTCAGTATAGGAGGAATATGTAAGCAGAGAACCACTTTTTGCGTAGCAAAAAGTGTGTGAATCGCTTATCCCGCCTTTTGGCGGGATCTATTTTAGAACTCCATAATTAAATTTAACCGTTTTTTGCTTAGCAAAAAGGATAAAAATGTAATCTCATTTTTTTTCTTTCAAAGCAAAATAAATTCTTTTTTAAATAATGTTTTTTTTGATTTATTCATTTTAAGGTCAATCGCCTGATTTTTTATCTTTTATTTAACGCGAAATATTTTGTAATTAACTAATAATTAGTAGTTTGCAATTTATTTTAATAATTAGAAAATCGTTATCTCATATTATTTTTCTTATTAACAAATGTAAATTATCGATAATAATTGTATTTAATCGATTTTTATTCTTCTTTTTTTTTCTTTCATTTTTTCCTTCCTAACTTTAATATGGGTTACTTTAAACAAAGTTTCAAGTTGAACTGTACAGTAACTTTTCGTTAATAATTGGTTAGAAAAAGAATTTATTCTGCTGCCTCAATCAGAAAATTCTTTTGATGATGGAGTCCTTCAAAAATAGTTTTGAAGAGGTTTTATTTCTCTTAAAGTATTATTTCCCCCAGTCTGTAAACTTTTCCTGTTTTTCTAATTTGTGGTGTTTAACCTTTTAATTCCTTATAATTATGAAAACAGTTACGATTAGTTGTCACCAGACGACAAAGATTTCCGAAAATTATGTAAGCAACTTCAAAAAGAAATTGGTGTTGCTTTTGTTTGTGGGTTTTACTGCCTTAGGTGCGTTTGCGCAATCATTGCCAGCTTGTACATCAATGGCTGTTTCTCCAGCAATTTCTTGCCCTAATACCATAGCAATAGCAACTGCCAATTTGGTAAATATAGATGTTGTTAATGGAGAGCTTGTACAATGGGATATTGCTCCAAATTTAAGCGGTGCTTTTTTTGGAACACCAGGAGTGTTTACTATTACTGCTACTTATTTTGCTGATGGACCTGTATCTACTCCAGTAAATGTTGGCCCCAATTTTGGTGGGTTTACTGTAACGTTGAAATTTATTAATCATCCACTTGTACAAACCTGTGCTGCCTCGCCATTGGTTATAAGTCCGAATTGTATTATTACTGGGGATACTGATATTTGTCCTGCGACTACGCATACTTATAGTTCAACAGTGACCGGTGTTATTGGAACAACAACACATTTTTGGACTGTGGTTTCAGGAGGAGCAACAATAAATGGTTCTAATACAGGTTCAACAGTTTCAGTTACCGCTGCTTCAGCTTGTGGCCCTTTTACTTTAAGGGATGTTATAACCAGCAATGGTTGTCAACATACGTGCGAACAAACATTTAATGTAGTTTCCTCAAAACCTGTAATTGCGAACTGTCCAATAGGTTCAGCTCTTGGTTGTAACCCAACTCCGCCAAGCTGTAGTCAAACTGTTACCGCTTCGGATATTTGCGGTACAGTGCCAGTAATCTGTACACCTGGAGAAATAGTTGTTGATGGCTGTAATCGTACACAAACATTTACATACAGCGCCACCAATGCCTGTGGCTTGAGCGCAGATCCATGTATTGTGACTTACACTTGGACAGTGGATACAGAAAAACCTGTTATCACAGCCACTGGTACTCCTGCAAATGGTATTTTGGGATGTAATCCAACAACTGAAGCCATCGGTGCAGCCCTTGGAACCGCCACAGCAACCGATAATTGTGGTTCGGTATCACCAACATT
>NZ_JADHEC010000052.1 GCF_015277675.1 Flavobacterium soyangense | reverse complement strand
AAGCTTTTTATGCCTTGTTTTATTTTAAGAATGAACAATCCGTTTTTCAACAAAGAATTTTAATTGTAGTTTAAATCACATATATTTACGCCCTGATTAACAAAATTGAGTTCGTTTGAGGGTTTTTAGACGAACTGACGTTTGCCTGAACTTTCTCCAGTTTTACCTGGAGAAGCTTCTAAACTTTGCTGGCTCAATGCTTCCATTACTTCGTCGGCAGAGATTTTATAAGCTAACATTCTATCTGGTTTTAACCAAACACGCATTGCATAATCCCGGTTACCTATAATATCTGCATCACCAACTCCATCTACTGTTTTAATTTCCGAAAGTATATTAATATCTGTAAAGTTGTATAAGAACTTTTGATCCATGGTTGGATCCTTGCTGTACACGTTGATGTACATTAAATTATTAGATTCTTCTCTAGTAATTTTTACTCCCTCACGAACAACAAGCGGTGGTAATTTATTTACTACTGACGCCACTCTGTTCTGAATATTTATTGATGCTTGGTTTGGGTCTGTACCAAGATTAAATACTACTTGTATAGAAGCTTCTCCATCATTACCTGCATCCGATGCTATGTATTTCATTCCAGGAACGCCATTGATAGCTCTTTCCAATGGGATTACTACAGATTTAATCAACAATTCGTTGTTTGCTCCTGGATATTCAGCTGTGACATTCACTTTTGGTGGTGAAATAGAGGGCAATTGTGTAACTGGTAAATGGGTCATAGCCAAAATACCAAGCAAAACAATCATCAAAGATATTACTATTGAAAGTACTGGTCTTTCTATAAATTTATTAAACATTTTTTATGATTTAAGTATTAAGACTATTCAGCTTTTAATTTCAAATGAGATAACACTTCTTCTGGTTTATGATAATCGTATTCAATCTTATCGTCATCCTTCACTTTTTGAACTCCTTCTAGCAAAATTTTGTCATTTTGGGTAATACCGCTTTTAACCACATATATATCCGGCATTGAACCGGCAATGGTAATTTCTTTTGACTTCACAACATTATTTTTATCTACCACAAAAACAAATATCTTATCTTGTATTTCATAAGTGGCTTTTTGTGGAATAATTAATGCATTTTTAACGGGAACAGTCATAAGTACTTTACCTGTTTCACCATTCTTTAAAAGTTTTTCAGGATTAGAAAATTTTGCTCTAAAGGCAATATTACCGGTCTCATTATCAAACTCACTTTCGACTAATTCTACATTTCCCTTGTATTTAAAAGGTTTGCTATTGGCCAAAAGCAAACTTACTCTACTGTCACCACGTCCTTTAACATTAGTTTGATATTCCAGATATTCGGGCTCAGATAAGTTAAAATAAGCAAAAACCTGACTATTATCAGAAAGACTGGTTAGTAGTTCTCCTTCATCGATAAGGCTTCCTAATTTCTGTGGAATCCTGTCTATGGTTCCGTCAAAAGGAGCTCTGATTTCTGTGAAAGACAAGTGTAATTTAGCAAGTGAAACTTCTGCTTTTGCCTGCTCTAACTTTGCCTGAGCCATAGCTTGTTCACTTTTTGAAACGATATTTTTGTCGGCTAGGGTTTTGGTATCTAATAATTCTATCTCGGCAGCTTTCGTTTCAGCCTGAGCTTTTAATAATTCTGCCTCATAAATTTTTGGCATAATACGGAACAACAACTGACCGGCTTTTACAAATTGGCCCTCATCAACATATATATTTTGCAAAAAACCTTTTTCCTGAGTTCTGATTTCTATATCTCGGACAGAGTGTATTTGCGAAACATATTCTTTGGTAAACGATGTATCAATACTTACAGGATTGGTAACGGTATATTTACCAGCCTCTTCTTTTTCTTCTTTTTTGGATGTGCAACTAACTAAGCACAACAAGGCAATTAAGCTAGTGAAAATTAAATTTTTCTTCATGGTTTTTAATGAAATTGTAGCGATTTACGCAGTGAATTCAGAATTTTTAGTGGATATAAAAAATAACTTTGCTTATGAATAAACATAAACAGTTATACAAAATAGAATAAGGTTTTTTATAAAATTTTCAAAAGAAAGTTCTAACCTAAAATAATAAATGTGAAGTATATCAAATCCTTAAAACGCTTTGCGCAATATAAATAGGATTTGACTGGCCGCAAAAGGGCGAGAAAATTTTAATGCCTTTGGAGTAATTCTTAAAAAATTTAGCGGTAGAGTACGCAAAAAACCTACTGTTCAATAAACTTTGCTTTCCAGCTATAAATTTATTAATTGTTCGATCATTAAGCTCGTCGCTTGTATGGAATTCCTCGTCTAAATCATCGTCATCACTTTCAATTAATAAGTTTCGCTGATTTATATTTCTATGTTTTACTTGTTGCTTTTTCTCAAGAATGTGAGTATAACTATAGCTTGTAGGACTATGATAAGTATCTGCATATAAATGACTTCCCCCGCAAGAGAGAAAAAAACTTAGGCATATGTAAAAAACAATTGCTCTCATAAGGTTCGCAAAGTTAAGAACTAACAATTTTTGTTTTGTGAATTTTAACTTTTTTTTAAATAATGATTGCCATTATTAGCGAAAATTATTTTTTTGCTCTTTTACATTAATTTACTTATAACAAGAAAGTTAATTAATTTCTTATAAAATATGGAATTTTTTAATCTAAAAAATTATTTATTTTTTAAGTTTTTCATCTTTAGAAATTTGTTACTTTGCTCACAAATAATATCTTAAACGTGGTATAAAATTCCAAAAATGACAGACTATTTCCTTGACGTAGAATACAACAACATCACTTATAGGGAACAAGAAGCCAATTTAAAGGAATTTGAATGTTGCACTTTCAACAATTGTGATTTCTCGCAATGCAATTTTATCGGAGTCGTTTTTATCGACTGTACCTTCAACGATTGTCTTTTTAGTGGAGCCAAAATCAATCACGTGGCTCTTAGAACCGTATTTTTTAATCGTTGCAAAATTTCAGCAGTGAACTTTGCAATGTGCGACAAACTAATTTTTGAAATCCATTTTAAGGAATGTATTTTGGATTTTTCCAAATTTTACACCCTGAAAATTAAAGGAACTACGTTTGTTGATTGTAGTATTATTGCCGTAGATTTTATGAGTACAGATTTGACCGAAGTTATTTTCGATAACTGTGATTTATATCGTTCTGAATTTGGCAAAGCCAATGCCAATAAAGCCAATTTTAAAACAAGCTACAACTACACCATCGACCCCACGAAAACCAAAATCAAGAAAGCTGTGTTTTCGCTTGACGGAATAAAAGGATTGCTTTTTAAACACGACATTATTGTTTTTTAACAATCTTCAGCTACTGCCAAAACACTTGCTTTTTCACCCTTATCGATTACTCCTCAATAATTTAGCGTTGATTTTAAATAAGCAATAAAATAATTTATTACTTTTAAGGGTACAAATTCTTTATCACTTAAATCTCAAAATTCAATCCTGTAATCCTATTTTAAAATATGATATTTATCATTTCTAAAGTGGTTATTTTTATTGAAATTTGATACATTAATCTAATTTAAAACGAAAGTATATGGCAAATTTTGATATCAATCACATTAAAAATGTTGTTTTAGTTGGTCATACCGGAAGCGGCAAAACAACTCTTATTGAGTCTATGTTATTTGAAGCTGGTTTAATTAATCGTCGCGGTACAATCATAGAAAAAAATACAGTTGCTGACTATACTGAAATCGAGCACGAAAAAGGGAAATCATTTTTTTCTAAATTAGTAAATACAAAATGGAAAGGATATAAAATAAATCTTCTTGACACACCTGGATATGATGATTTCGCTGGAGAAATAATTAGCGCAATGCGTGTGGCTGATTGCGGTCTTATGCTACTAAATGCTTCTATGGGTGTTGAAGTGGGTACCGATATTATCTGGAAATACGCAAATGATTATAAGTTACCCATATTATTAGCCGTAAATCAATTAGATAATGAAAAATCAGACTTTGACAAAACGATACAGGAAGCCAAAGATCATTTTGGCCAAAGTGTTGTTGTGGTTCAATATCCATTAAATCAAGGCCCTGAATTTAATGCCATCATCGATGTTTTAAATATGGTCATGTATAAATATTCGAAAAATGGAGGCAAACCGGAAAAGGTTGCAATTCCAGAAAATGAAACTGAAAAAGCCAATCGTTTGCATCAGGAATTAATTGAGACTATTGCCGGAAATGATGAAGATTTAATGGAACTTTATTTTGAAAAAGGAGAATTGAATGAAGATGAGATGAAACTGGGATTACATCATTCACTGATAAAACACGAAATATTTCCTGTCTTTTGCGTTTCGGCCAAGAAAAATATGGGTAGCGGCAGAATTATGGGATTTATTGATAATGTATGTCCGTCAGCTTATGAAATGCCAAAACAAAAAACCATTGATGGTGCAGCAATTGAATGCAGCGAAAAAGGTCCAACAGCCATATTTATCTATAAAAATCTGTCGGAACCACATATTGGTGATTTAAGTTTCTTCAAGGTGCTTTCCGGTAAAATTAAAGTTGGTGATGAGTTAACCAATGAGAATACAGGTCAAGTCGAAAGAATCAACCAGTTGTATGAAGTGGAAGGTAACAAACGAACTCCCGTTAATGAATTATTGGCAGGAGATATTGGTGCTACATTAAAATTAAAAGACACACATATTAATAATACACTGCACGAAAAAGGAAAACACATTGAAATTGAACCTATAATATTCCCAAATTCTACGCTTTCAATAGCAATTGAAGGTACTAAAAAAGGCGAAGAAGAAAAATTATCTGTTGCGCTACATCAATTAGTCGAAGAAGATCCAACCATTAGCATTGAAGTTTCACCAGAATTAAATCAGACTATTATTCATTGCCATGGAGAATTGCATTTGGCTATCATTAAATGGAAATTAGAAAAACAATATAAATTATCGGTTGAGTTTCGAAATCCAAAAATACCGTATCGTGAAACCATTCAAAAAAGTGCCGAAATCACTTATCGCCACAAAAAACAATCGGGTGGTTCTGGCCAGTTTGCTGAAGTAGCTATGAAAATTGAACCTTGGTTTGAAGGAATGGATGAACCAAAAGGATACAATATTAGAGGGAAAGAAGAAATTGATTTGGCTTGGGGAGGCAAATTAATTTATTACAATTGCATTGTTGGAGGTGCCATTGACACCCGTTTTCATCCTTCTATTTTAAAAGGAATTATGGAAAAAATGAATAAAGGTCCATTAACCGGTTCTTATGTGAGAGATGTCAGGGTTATTTTATATGATGGTAAAATGCACCCCGTTGACAGTAACGATTTGGCTTTTAAAACAGCAGGAATGATGGCTTTTAAAGAAAACTTCGTAAAAGCTGATCCACAATTATTGGAACCATTTTATCATATTATAATTCATGGCCCAGAGGAACTTACTGGTTCAATTATGAGTAATATCCAAACCCACAGAGCTTCGGTTGAAAGCATGAACTCTGAAGGGCAATTTACGGTGATTACTGCTTTTCTTCCTTTTGCAGAAATGCAGGAATTTGGTAGTGATCTACGATCTATAACTCAGGGAAGAGCCAGATTCACTGCGAAGTTTGATCATTACGAATCCGTTTCTTTTGATATGCAGAAAAAATTAGTCTCAGAATTTAAAAAAGAAGAAGAACTGGTTTAAATACTATCAATGTCCTTATAAATAAAAAGAGTCCTGATGATTAGACAGCACCCAAAAGTTTAGACAAATTTATAATACCTTTAAATAGCTTTTGCCAATAATCCTTTAAGCCAAATTCCAACCACTAAAGCAATAATTAACAAGATAGAAAACAGATAAAAAATAGTGATTTCAGTACTCAAGCCTAACAATAATGGACCAACAAAGGCAGCTGCCGACCAAGCTGTTAAAGTATAACCGAGAACTTGTCCGTAATTTTTAGTTCCAAAAATACTTTTTACAAAAGACGGCATCGTTGCAAAACCCGCACCGTAACCCGCAATAATAACATAAGTCAATATTTGAAAAGAAACTTTATTGGTCGAAAAACTAGGAATTAAAGCAAAACAAACCACGTTGATTCCGATAAAAATCATAAAAGTCGTCCAACAGCCTATTTTATCCGAAATACTAGACCAGAACAAACGTCCAATCCCATTAAACAAACCAATGATAGCTACAAACATCGTGGCTTGAGTTGCGGACATTCCTACTACTTCTTGTCCCAAAATCGCCGCTTTTGAGATGATGGCAATTCCGCCACAAACATTCAAAAACAACAATAACCAAAGGGCAATAAACCGTTTATCAGTTATGATTTCTTTTGGAGTCAAATCGATATGAGCGTGTTGAGTTGTGCTAACACTTACAGGATTTGCCAAATACAAAGCACTCAGCAACATACAAACTCCGTAACTAATTCCTAATGTGGCAAAGGCTCCTGCCAATCCCATAGAAACAATTAAAGGACTAATTAAAAAAGAAGCCAACAAAGACCCTAAAGCAAAAGACATAATGATAATTCCTGATGCTAATCCGGGTTTATCAGGAAACCATTTGACAACGGTATAAACAGGAACAACGTATCCAAAACCTAAACCTATGCCTTGCAAAACTCCAAATGTTAAGTAAAATAAATAAATATTGCCCATATTAACAGCCAAAGCACTACCCAATAATCCAATGGCTAAAAATACGGTGGCGATTAATCCTGCCTTGGTTGGGCCCATTTTTTGAGCCAATTTACCCATAAAAGCAGCAGTTAATCCTAAGAAACAAATGGCTAAACTAAACCCTGTTTTAGTATCGTGAGCATCCCAATTTAATGCTGTAGTCAAAGGTTCAATCCATTTGCTGTAGGCATAAATAGACCCAATGGACAGTTGCATAATCATTCCTGCCAACACGATTAAATATTTATTCTTTTTCATTTTTCTATCAAATTTATTTTATTTTATGGTAACGTTATCTAAATATAAGCTAAAAATAGCTTTGGCATTTTCTAAGGCTTCGGTGGTTGGCGAAGGCGTGTCTGTAAGCGCATACTCCATATTCATTAACTCCCATTTGTGTTTTCCCAATTGGTGAAAAGGGATGATTTCAACTCTTTTGATGGTTTTATAATCCGAAAAATGTCGTGCCCATTCATGCAAATATTCTTCTTGATCCGTCCATCCCGGAACAAAAACATAACGCAACCACATTGGTTTGCCGGTGCTTTCTCTATGTTCGGCAATTTTTAATGTAGTAGTATTAGTTAAACTGGTAAGTTTTTTGTGCCATTCTTGATTAATGTGTTTTACATCCAATAGCAGCAAATCGGTTCTATCCAGAAGTTCTTTGGTATTATCGTCTAAAACACGTCCATTCGAATCTAGACATGTGTTGATTCCGTGTTCGTGCAAACAATCAAATAAGTGAATTAATTTTGTTCTTTGCAATAATGGTTCTCCACCAGAAACAGTTACTCCACCTACTTTCCCAAAATAGGCTTTTTGTTTTAATGCTTTCGAAACCAATTCGTCAATAGTGACCAATATTCCTCCATGAATGTCGATTGAATCCGGATTTTGACAATACAAACAGCGAAATTGACAACCTTGAACAAATACCACCATTCGGATTCCGGGACCATCGTGTGTTCCAAAGGTTTCCAAAGAATGAATTCTCAATAAATCAATATCAAATTCGTTTAATAAATGGGTATCTTGTTCTGGCAAGTACATATTTTGTTGTATTAATTGATGTATTAAACGCTATTTCTTTAAAAAATAATTAAAGAAATAGCATCTATAAAGCCTACTTTTTTCTGAAGATTTGCAATCAATTACATAGTATCGTGAAAAGTTCTGCTGATCACTTCTAATTGATGCGCTTTGGACAAACGTACAAAATTAACAGCGTAACCAGAAACACGTATAGTTAATTGTGGGTAATTCTCGGGATGATTGTAAGCGTCTAACAAGGTTTCTTTGTTAAGAACATTTACATTCAAATGATGTGCATTTCTTCCAAAATAAGCATCCAAAGTTGTGGTTAAATTGGCCACTTGCTCTTCTAAATTGTTTCCTAATGATTTTGGAACCATAGTAAAAGTATATGAAATTCCGTCTTGAGCATCGTTGTAATTCAATTTACTTACCGAATTCAAAGAAGCAATCGCACCGTTTACATCTCTACCGTGCATTGGATTGGCACCTGGAGCAAAGGCTTCAGCAGCTTTACGGCCGTCAGGAGTTGCGCCAGTATTTGAACCGTACATTACATTTGAAGTAATGGTTAGCAACGAAAGTGTTGGTGTTGAATTTTTATAGGTTTTATGTTTTCTCAACTCATCGATAAAGATTTTGGTAACTTCTTGAGCAATGGTATCTACTCTATCATCATCATTACCGAATTTTGGAAAATCACCATCAATATTAAAATCGGTAGTCAATCCGTATTCATTTCTAACCGGAGTTACTTTGGCGTATTTAATGGCTGAAAGTGAATCGGCAATAATCGAAATTCCCGCAGCTCCATAAGCAATATCAATATTTGGATTGCTATCAATTAAAGCCATTTGCGCTCTTTCATAATAATATTTATCGTGCATATAATGAATGATATACATTGATTTTGCATATACACGAGCTACTTCGGCTAATGTTTTCCCGAAAGATTTCATTACCGTATCATAATCCAAAACTTCATCGTCCATTTCAGAAATTCCACTTACCACTTGAACCCCTTCGGCTTCTTCTCTACCGCCGTTCAAAGACAATAAAAGTGCTTTAGGCAAATTGGCACGAGCTCCAAAATGTTGAATTGTTTTTCCAATTTCTTGGTACGAAACACAACAAGCAATTCCATAATCGTCAGAACCACGATTGTTTCTCATCAAATCGTCATTTTCGTATTGAAGTGAAGAAGTATCGATGGAAACTTGTGCACAAAAGTCTTTGAAACCTTGTGGCAAACTTTCAGACCAAAGAATAGTCAAGTTTGGTTCTGGTGAAGCACCTAAATTATACAATGTTTGCAAGAAACGAAAAGAAGTTTTGGTCACTTTAGTTCTTCCATCGTGCAATTGACCTCCAATGGCTTCGGTAACCCAAGTTGGATCTCCACCAAAAATAGCATCATAAGCTCCTGGACGAAGGTGACGAACCAATCTCAATTTCATTACAAATTGGTCAATATATTCTTGGGCCAGTACTTCATCAATGATTCCTGATTCGATGTCGTTTTGAATGTAAACATCTAAAAACGAAGAAACATTTCCTAAAGACATTGCTGCACCATCTTGTTCTTTCACGGCACTTAAATATCCTAAATAAGTAAATTGGACCGCTTCGTGAGCAGTAGTCGCTGGTTTCGAAATGTCAATTCCATAAGAAAGTGCCATAGTTTTCATATCCTGCAAAGCTTTGATTTGCTCAGCAATTTCTTCACGCAAACGCACTTTTGCATCACTCATTTCGTCAGAAACTTTTACTTTATCCAATTTTTTTTCTGCAATCAAACGGTCTATTCCATAAAGAGCTACTCTTCTGAAATCGCCTATTATTCTTCCTCTTGCATAATTATCTGGTAATCCCGTTAAAACGTGCTTGGATCTGAAGGTTTTAATTTCACTATCATAAGCATCAAAAACAGCTTGATTGTGATTTTTGGCATAATTAAAAATATCCACTACTCTATCAGAAACTTTCAACCCTTTTTCAGCCACAGCCGATTCAACCAATTTGATTCCACCAAAAGGTTTCATTGATCTTTTTAAAAGTTCGTCGGTTTGAAGTCCAACGATAGTTTCATTTTCTTTTTGAATATATCCAGGTCCAAATGAGGTGATATTTGAAATCACTTTGGTGTCAATGGCAAGACAGCCGTCATTTTCTCTTTCCTTTAAAAGTGATTCTTTACAAACATCCCATAATTGGATTGTTTTATAGGATGGACCTACAAGAAAACTAGCATCACCTTCATAAGATTTAAGGTTTTGCAAAATAAAATCGTGCACATTAATACTGTCTTTCCAAACTCCCACGTTAAGTTTCATACTTTCTACTAAATTTTTCATTTTTCTATCTCTAAAATTTATTTAATTTTTTTCTCTTTTATATATCTAAACTTACGAAATATGTAAATATAAAATAGATTTACACTATTTTTTTATGAATATTACATTTTTTTGTTTAAATTTTAATAAATACGGCAAAATTATAAGTCCATAAGTTTATTATCCGAATTTTTTATGCGTTTTTGAAGTAAAAAGATGATATTTACGATAACGGTATAGCTTTTTTTATTTTTTAATTTTTGTTAGTTTTCTTCTGAGAATAGGTGTTTCAGGAATTTTTTATTCAAAAAAAATGTTGAAAACATCATCAAAATCCTTAAAAAAATTGATCATTAGTTTATCTTTTTTTGAAATTTTTGTAAAAGAAGTGATAAATAAAAATCCCCTTTCAAAGCAAAACTTCGAAAGGGGATTTGATGAATTATTGAACAAATTTTAAAATAATTTTTATTTTGGATTCCTTGTTTACAATTCTCTATTAAAAAAAGTTTTAAACTTATAAACTCTCTGAAATATTTATGATTTATTTGGTATAAACCGTATTTTCCTGCTCAGAAACTCTAATAAATGTAGTTCTTTTAGTCAATTCTTTCAATCGGGAAGCGCCAACATACGTACAGGCACTACGCAAACCACCAAGAATATCTTTCAAAGTAACTTTAACATCACCTCTAAAAGGTACTTGGACCGTTTTTCCCTCGCTTGCTCTGTATTCCGCAACGCCACCCACGTGTTTTTCCATCGCTGTGGTCGAACTCATTCCATAAAATTGTTTGAACTTCTCTCCATTAATTTCTATTAGTTCACCTCCGCTTTCGGTATGACCGGCAAGCATTCCACCTAGCATCACAAAATCGGCACCGGCTCCAAAAGCCTTAGCTACATCTCCGGGAGTCAAACACCCCCCATCACTGATGATTTGTCCACCAAGACCATGAGCAGCATCGGCACATTCAATAATGGCAGAAAGTTGAGGATACCCCACACCGGTTTTTACTCTGGTAGTACAAACAGAACCAGGCCCAATTCCTACTTTTATAATATCGGCCCCAGCCAATAACAATTCTTCGACCATCTCGCCTGTAACCACATTTCCGGCAATAATCACTTTATCAGGATATTGTTTTCGGGTTTGCTGCACAAAATTCACAAAATGCTCTGAATATCCATTTGCCACATCAATACAGATGAATTTCAATAGCGGATTGGCTTCGAAAATTTCAGCTAATTTTTTGGAATCATTTTTTCCTGTACCGGTACTTATGGCAATATAATTATAGGTTTTAGGAGAAATATCACGCAAAAAATCATTCCATTCCTGAACTGAATAATGCTTGTGAATTGCAATAAAAAGTTTTTCTTCAGCCAAAGCTTTTGCCATCGAAAATGTGCCTACAGTATCCATATTTGCAGCCATAATTGGAACTCCTGTCCAAGTTGTGGTACTATGTAAAAATTTAAAATCTCTTTCTAAAGTGACATGGGAACGGCTTTTTAATGTGGATCTTTTAGGTCTAATCATTACATCCTTGAACCCTAATTTTATTTCTGTTTCTATTCTCATTTGGCAGTAATTTTAATTGTATAAATATCCTCCTAAAATTACAAAATAAAGCGGTACAACACTGTATTTCGACAATCTATAAAAGACGAAATCACTAATTAACACAAATTATAGAATAAGTGAAAATTAGTGACCCGAGCAAAGCAAACAGACGAAGTAAATCTGTTTTTAAATTTATTCTTTTTTAGAAAACGAATATGGCTCTTTCGCTCATCATTTCGTTCACTTCATTGGCTACTTCTTCGATAACATCTTCATTGTTATGGTCAGTTAAAACTTTATCAATCAAAGCAACAATTGTTTCCATATCTTTTTCAACAAGTCCACGAGTTGTGATTGCTGCGGTTCCAACACGAATTCCAGAAGTTACAAATGGTGATTTATCATCAAATGGAACCATATTTTTATTTACGGTAATTTCCGCTTTTACCAAGGCGTTTTCTGCGTCCTTTCCTGATAAATTTTTGTTTCTCAAATCAATCAACATCATATGATTGTCTGTTCCACCAGAGATAATATCATAGCCTCTTTTTACAAAAGCATCTGCCATTGCATTGGCATTTTTTTGCAATTGCAAAGCATATCTAAAAAACTCGTCAGTCAAAGCTTCACCAAAAGCAACTGCTTTGGCTGCAATAATATGCATCAAAGGACCACCTTGATTTCCTGGAAAAACGGCTAAATCCAATAAAGAGGACATCATTCTGATTTCACCTTTTGGAGTAGTTAAACCCATTGGGTTTGGAAAATCTTTACCCATCAAAATCAAACCACCACGTGGGCCACGTAAGGTTTTATGTGTAGTTGTGGAAACAATATGACAATGTGGAATTGGATCATTCATCAAACCTTTAGCAATTAAACCGGCCGGATGAGAAATATCAGCAAATAAAATGGCTCCAACAGAATCAGCAATTACTCTGAAACGCTCAAAATCCATATCACGAGAATAGGCCGAAGCTCCTGCAATAATTAATTTTGGCTGCTCTTTGGTAGCAATTTCTTGAATTTTATCATAATCCAAACGTCCTGTTTCTTTGTCAACACCGTAAAAAACAGGATTATATAAACGTCCTGAAAAATTTACCGATGAACCGTGAGTTAAATGTCCTCCGTGAGACAAATCAAAACCTAAAATGGTATCCCCTGGTTTTAAACAAGCAAAATAAACTGCCGTATTTGCCTGAGAACCCGAGTGAGGCTGCACATTGGCATACTCGGCACCAAATAATTCCTTAGCTCTGTCAATGGCGATTTGTTCGACAACATCAACTACCTCGCAACCTCCATAATATCTTTTTCCTGGATAACCTTCGGCATATTTATTAGTTAAAACAGACCCAGCTGCTTCCATTACTTCATCACTTACAAAATTCTCTGAAGCGATAAGCTCTAGTCCGTGAATTTGTCTGTCTTGCTCCTCTAAAATAAGGTCAAAAATTTGTTTGTCGCGTTGCATTTCTTTGATTTTAGTTAATTTGGTGCAAAAATACAAAAAAACGTTTGGTAAATAGTTAGTTTAATATATATTTGATGAACCCGTTGGGTGTAATTAAACTATTTGTGTTTTAATATTGTTTATTGGTCTTTCAAAAATAAATCTATTGATGAATTGAACCAAAGTTAAAGCTGTTATTTTAGCTAAAATTCT
>NZ_JADHEC010000051.1 GCF_015277675.1 Flavobacterium soyangense | reverse complement strand
GCTTGAGTATCGGTTACGGTGATGATTTGAACATATGAGCTGACATTGGCATTAGCATCAGTAGCAGTCCAGGTTCTGGTGATAGTTTTATTGTTTCCGCTTATTGCAGAAATCACGTCAGAAAAGGCGATTGTAGGAGAGGCACAATTATCGGTTGCAGTAGCGGGACCATTGGTTGCGGCAGGCAAACTGCTTGCAGAACAAGCAATGGTTAAACTTGCTGGCGACAAAGTGAAGGTCGGAGCTTGAGTATCGGTTACGGTGATGATTTGAACATATGAGCTGACATTGGCATTAGCATCAGTAGCAGTCCAGGTTCTGGTGATAGTTTTATTGTTTCCGCTTATTGCAGAAATCACGTCAGAATAACCAATAGTTGGAGTAGCACAATTGTCGGTTGCAGTAGCGGGACCATTGGTTGCGGCAGGCAAACTGCTTGCAGAACAGGCAATGGTTAAACTTGCTGGCGACAAAGTGAAGGTTGGAGCTTGAGTATCGGTTACGGTGATGGTTTGAACATATGAGCTGACATTGGCATTAGCATCAGTAGCAGTCCAGGTTCTGGTGATAGTTTTATTGTTTCCGCTTACAGCAGAAACTACATCAGAAAAGGCGATTGTAGGAGAGGCACAATTGTCGGTTGCAGCAGCGGGACCATTGGTTGCGGCAGGCAAACTGCTTGCAGAACAGGCAATGGTTAAACTCGCTGGCGACAAAGTGAAGGTTGGAGCTTGAGTATCGGTTACGGTGATGGTTTGAACATATGAGCTGACATTGGCATTAGCATCAGTAGCAGTCCAGGTTCTGGTGATAGTTTTATTGTTTCCGCTTACAGCAGAAACTACATCAGAAAAGGCGATTGTAGGAGAGGCACAATTGTCGGTTGCGGTAGCCGAGCCATTGGTTGCGGCAGGCAAACTGCTTGCAGAACAGGCAATGGTTAAACTCGCTGGCGACAAAGTAAAGGTCGGAGCTTGATTGTCAACCACTGTCACTGTAGCAATACAGGTATCAGTTTGTCCACTAGAATCTGTGACAGTTAATGTAATGCTATTTGCTCCTAAATTGGCACAAGTGAATGTTGTTTGCGAAGCTGTAAGTGAAGCTATACCAAAATCATCTGTACTTCCTCCATCAATTTCCGTAGCATTAATTGTAATATTACCCGTTGCATCCAGTTGGGCTGTATAGTTTGCACAAACTGCAGTTGGAGGATTGTCTACTGTAAAAGTTGCTTTATAATTTGAGCCACCATTATTTGCAGTATGCGTGGAGCTACCGCCGCCATTTGCCGTATATGTGTAATCAGCTGCTGTGTAAATTTCTAAATAATAATAACCAGATGTAAGGCCATTCAGAACATTTATGTTTGCGCCTACTGATTGCCAAGTCTGATTTTGATCTGAGCCCCCGCAATTTAAACCGGTTAGACCATCATCAGAAATCCAAAAAATTGTTGAACCTAAAAATACAGGTGGGGCATCAGTAGTTTTATAAATCCGGTAATAAAAGTTGGTTGGATTTGTAATTTGATCAGTTGCGCATTTATAAGTTTTATTTTGTGCCCCATTTAATAATAGAGTATTTCCTGAATAAAAAGCACCTAGATTCGCGCCTTGAAAATTAGGATTTGCCGTTGATGCTTGTAAATCATAAAAAGTATTGCCACCTCCGTTAATGTTTAATATAGCATAACTCTCATATATGTCAGATTGTGCTTTCAAAGTAAAACTTGTTCCAACAAGAAAAAAAGCAGCTAATAATAAAACAAATATATTTGATTTATTTATGGCTTTTTTAATTTTAATTAGAGAAAGTAAATCTCGATATTGATAAGAGTATTTTTTTTTCATAGTATTCACATTTTTAAATCAAATAATTCATAGTTTAAGCCTTATCTGATCTATTGGTTAACACATACTTATTTCAAAATTAAGCATTTATAAAAACATTTAATTAAATTAAAATTTATTTTCGATAAACGTATTTGTTTAATCGATAAACAGCTTTTTTTAACATTTCATTTTTTTGTTATTTGATTCTAATCGTATTTTTTTTCTTTAAAAAATAAGAATTTTAATACAAAAATACGTTTATCGGAGTTTTTTTAATTTTTACCCGTCATAAATGTAGGAATTATTTATATATAATCGATAAAAGGCAAAAAAAACAGCTAAAACACATGTTGATTTGTAATCTTTAAAGTAAAATCTTACATATTAATTTATTAAAAATATTTTTTGCACATAAATTAAAGAAAAATTTCGTTGCCATTAAAAATAATATAATTGATATACAGTGCTTTATGTTTTTATGGGGTATTCGATAAAAAGAGTATACGACTTGCTATACCCATTTGGAATTATACAAAAAAAAGCTATCATTTCAGATAGCTTTCGTCTAGTTATTTGTTATGTTAATTTCGGTTTATGGAATAATAATTTTTTTGCTTACTTCGCTTTCTGAAGTTTTCAGTTTGGCAATATAAATACCTGAACTGATGCTTTTAATTGGAATTTGAATATTTTGTTGTTCCTGATTTTCAATTTTCCAGGTTGAAATGGATTGACCAAGGATATTGAATAGAGTTACTTTTTGAACCGGTTCATCCATTGAATTATTATTAATCATAATGATACTATTATTCTTAATATAATTGATTTTTATATCATTATTGTTAATGTTATTCTCATCAATACTCAGCGTTTTATTATTATTGTTACTGTATCTAAGAACAAAACGATTGTCGAAAGTTGCTTTTTCATTCATAACCCCTTATAATACTTGACGATCGTATCCATTATTAGGATTAAAACCTAAACAAATTTTATAAAGTTATCTTTTGTTATAGGATTGTTATTGTTGCTTTCTGAACGGGTTAATTTAGATTAGAGAACAAATATTTTTTTTTCAAATTATTGTTTTCTGGTTTTTTTAGCATTTTGTTGAAGTTAATATTTTTTCAGTTAGGCCAAAAAAAAACTGCCTAAAAAGACAGTTTATATTTTTAATAAAGGTTAGTTTTATTTAAGACAAGTGTCTAAAATTAATAATAAGTAAATAAAAAAGAAACCATACAAAAGAATTAAAAATGTTCGTGGATCCATAATAAACCCAATGGTTGTGCTAAATATTTTTTTCAAAATTGGATGTTATTAGTTAATAATAATTTTTTTGCTTATTTCGCTTTCTAAAGTTTTCAGTTTGGCAATATAAATACCTGAACTGATGCTTTTAATTGGAATTTGAATATTTTGTTGTTCCTGATTTTCAATTTTCCAGGTTGAAATGGATTGACCAAGGATATTGAATAGAGTTACTTTTTCTACAGTTGTATCTAATGAATTATTGTGGATTATGAGGTTGTTACTGTTTTTAATATAACTTATTTCTATATCACTATCTTTAATATTATTCTTATCTACACCTAATGTTTTTCCTCCATATCTAAGCACAAAGCGGTTGTTGAAATCTCCTACTTTAGTACTGAAAACATAAGGTTTTTGTTTTAAATCATAAATGACATTAAGATCTTTATCCTCTAGATAAATACTTTGACTTTCGAAAATCCCGTCTAAATGATCAATCCGAATAGAATAGTTCCCTTTTTTGGCAGCATTGTATCCAAGAATTACAGTATCATTTGCATCAAATGGCAACGCACGTCCTTGAATAGTAAGTTTTGCTTCTGGAATAATAGAGTAGAACGTAACATTGTTCCCACTAAAAGATTCTCCGTCAAATCCTCTATCCAAACCTTGTGTTGCATCAGTAATATAACCTATTAACGTTTGGCTAAAAGCGCCAGAATTGTTGGTTAGATTCAACCAAATTCTGTTTTTTTCTTCAATTATTGTGTTTTTAGCATTATTACTGGTTTCAATGAAATCAGAGTTCTTTCCTTCAATTCTCATACTATTATTGAAAGTTACATTTTTTGTTGTGCCATTTGCCATTGTTGTTGCTGCTTTTACAAAGAACGATTGCCCCGTTGCAACGAAACCAGTGGGAGTTGTTACTTCATTAGTAGCAGAAGAAGCTGTTCCCGTAGCACCAGTTTTGTTGAAACTTGCATAATCATTTAACGTATAGTTTAGAACATAGTCGCCGTAGAAAGGATCTTTAACGGTAGTTGTAGGCTGTGAAATTTGTGTCCAGACATATATTGTCCCGTCTATAACTGATAAATTTTCAGGTAAATCCAAGAATTTTTTTGCATCTATTCCAGAAGGATATGGATTTCCTATAAGATTCCATTCGTCATCTTCGTCATCGACTAATCCACCTATGTTTGCATTTGTACCTTTAGATACTGGTGTTAATATAGTTCCGTTGTTAGGCGTTCCAACAAATGTTGCAGTATAAGTTACTTTTGTAGTGGTACTGCTCGAAAAAGTGTCAGGGGCTTTTACTATATACCCTTTAGTAGGATCCATAACTGTTGAGGGGGTTAGGTTTAACCAATTTCCGCTACCACCCAAAACTGTTGGACTATAGCTCCAAAGATCAGTTAGTGTTTGAGGGGAAAGACTCCCTAAAGTAAATCCGGAAGCTAATGTTACAGGTGAATTCCAATAAGTATAATCATAATAACTCATTGGTTGTGTGATTCTTTCTATCCTTATTTTCCCGGAATTGGCATTATCATTAGTTTGCACTAAACTGGCATTGTTTCGGATATTAAAGATACCACCAGGATTTACATTAATCCAGTCTGTCACTCTCAGGTTATTATCTGTTTGTATTTCAAGAGTACCAATAGATTTAACAGTTATATTTTTTGCGTAAGCATTGTAATTTGTTTTCGAAATCACGACGTTTTCATTTACTACCACACAATTTGATTCGGTTGGTATGCCATAAGGTTTCCAATTGTTTGGATTGTTCCAATTTGTATTGGAACCTCCACGCCAAACTTTGGTATTATTTTTTACAGTTATAATTTGAGAAATTTGTGATTTATCATTTAAGGTCGCATTTGCTTTAATAATAAAGTTGCAAGATTCTAATTGTGATAAATTAGGTTTTAAATATATAGTGCTGACTTGTTGATTAGTATAAAGAATTGTGGGCGGATTATTAATGTAGGCATCAACGGGTGTTACAAAACTCCAAGTAATAGCTCCACCTCTGGCATTTATTGTTAAAACATTATCCTCCCCACAAATAGTAGGATTTTTGGGGCTAATAGTAATGGTTTGTGCAAATCCCAAGAAAGCAATAAAAAGACACCCTAAAGTAAGATATTTTTTTATTGCTTGGTTGGTAGTTGTTTTCAATTTTTTTTGTAAAAAGGGTAAATGAGTACTTTTTTTCTAATTTTAAGTAAAATAGCTAATATTTTATATTTTAAATTCTATAATTAAAAGTAATTATATTTTTTAAAATTAACGATTAAAATATACATTTAATCGATAAAATACATAATTAAATTAAAATTTATAAGAAAAAAGATATAATATTTACTAAAGAGGCATAAAGAAAAATTTGAAAGTAAGAATTGTAAACACAAAATGCCTCCTCGCTCAATATTTTAGCTGGAGGTTATTTGTATACGAGATGTTAACTAAAAAAATTAGTTTCAGACCGTTTTTGTTTTATTCATCGAAAACAATTACTTTTTTACTAATCTCTCCATTTGAAGTGCTAAGTCTTGTAATATATACACCTGGATTTATATTTAGTATTGGAATTTGGATGTTAGCTTGATCTTGTTTTATTACGTCCCATTTAGTAATAAACTGACCTAGAATATTGTAAAGTGATACTGAATTTACGGTTGTATCAGTCTTAGTATTAGCAATTTTCAAAGTACGGTTTGATTGTGTAAATTTTGTTTTAATGTCCACATCGTCATTATCATCGTCTTTTTCGTCATGACTTTCCTTTTTATCTTTAAAACATAGATAAAAACGGGTGTCAAATGTTCCTTCGGGAATCTGGATTTCAAATGATTGTTTTCTTATATCATGATATATTTTGGTTTCTTTATCATAGATAAAGATTTTCTGATTCTCACCAAAATTTTCTAAATCATCAACCATAAAAGCTATTTTCCCTTTTGCATCCGTTTTTACGCCAATAGGATAGGATGCGTCTTCTTTGAAAAAACCTTCGCCTTGAATTGTTAATTGGTTTTCACCATTTATAAAATACATATCATTTGGAAAATCATCTATATTTAATCCGTCATAGCCATAATCCATTGCGCTTGTTGCTTTTTCATTCATAAATCCCAACAAAACTTGTCTGTGGTATTTATTATAGGAATTGAAGCCAAGTCGAATTTTCATAAAATCATCATTTTTTATTGGATCATTATTGTTCTTTGTTGAGCCTTTTGGATTTTTAGTACTAACCGCAGTTTTAAACATAATATTTGAAACTCCAACTTCATCTTCTTTATGGAATGCTCTTTGGCTGTTTTTGTAGGTAACATTTCCACCACCACCAATATATCCATTTACAAAAAATCCTTGTCCGACTGGGATAAATCTTCCCGGAATTCTTGTGCTGGAACCCAATCCGCTAATTAATATAGGTGCGGCAGGGGGTAATCCACCAACTAGATTTCTTTCGGCATAACCACCTTGATAATCTCGTAAATCATGGGTAAGGTTAGTGGGATAATGTTCCCAAAAGTATAAAGTGCCATCAATGATATTTGAACTCGCTCTACAACCAATGCAATCTTTTAAATTATCTTTAATAAATTCTTCTGCATCTAATGAAGATGGGTAAGGATTGCCGGTTAACAACAATTGGTCATCCCCTACGTGATTTGAAGTTATCAAACCGTTATTTGGTTTTCCCGTAAAGACATAGTTTTGTGTTCCTGAAGCACCGCTCCCTTTTAACGTAAACCCTAAACCAACTCTGAATAGATCGTTTTCTGTTATTTGGATCCAATTGAAATAGTCATTTCCATAATCATCAAATTTATACAGCCAATATATGGCTAAACTAATTGGCGACGTTGGTGCTCCGTCATATCCGCTAACCCAATTGATATTTGCTGGTAAAGCCGGATTAGTCCCATCTCTCATTACACCATTTATGGAATAATTAGTGTTGTTGCTAGTGTTGTTTATTGGACTTACAGGAGAACTCCAGTAGTTGTAATTGTAAATGTTTGACTGTCCTTGTTGGTCTCTTTCTATCGAGCCGGCACTTGTGACATCCAAGTCGCTTTCAGTAGTTTGGACCAATTGTGATTTTCCAACTAAGTCTATTTTTCCGTCTAATTTTAGATACCAATCATTTTGGATTTTTGTATCATTATTCATTATTATATTTACTCCAGGATCTACAAACATTCCTAAATCAATAGCATTTGAAGTCTCGGTAATGTTGTGTTTTACTTTTACTATTGAATAATCATTATCCATAATATCTAATCCCCTAACCTCATTTGCAGGACTATTTACTGCTGTTGCAAAATCTCCGGTTCTTTCTGTAATAAAAGGCATTGGCGCTTGTTGTACATAAATGTTTTTATGATTGTAGATTTTTGCTCCGGTTAAATCAACGGCTGGAGTTGTTAAGTCATCAATAATATCGTCTTTATAAGTATCCATTCTGTAATAACGCAATAAATTGGCGAAAGGCAAAGAAGCGGGTGATGTTGCAATATTTTTTGGAACAACAAACCCTCTAATTTCGGAAGTATTATTTTGAATTTCTTGATACACCATTCTTTGCAATTGAGAATCTGTCAGAGCAGAATTAAAGACGCGAACTTCATCAATTTTACCTTTAAAGAATTTATCGCTCGCAATAGGATTTCTTCCAAGAGTAAGTAGAGAAGCATCTGCCAAAATAGTTCCGGTTTTAGCTTGAGTTCCTACCAAAACGCCATTCAAATACAATTTTATATTAGATCCGTCATAAGTAGCACCTACATTATACCATTGAGAAACATTTAAAACGGTATTGTAAGTAAGCGTCGTTCCGTTTACAACTGCTTCCAGTTTTTTTGCACTTGTAATTCTAATTTGGAATTTATCCTGACCTACAATGACACCATCGGTTGAAAAAGCAGGATTCAAATCAATCCAAGCCATAAGAGAAGCATTGGATAAACCACCTAGAATTGCCGTGCTTTGTCCATAATCATTTCGGCCATCGAAGTCTAGAAATAGTTTAGTGTGCATATCTCTTGGTGAACCAAAATATGCTGGAGTTACCGCTGTGTCAAAAATATCTGCAATTCCATCTTTGTCTATGTCAGTTGGGTTATCAATAATTCCGTCATTGTTAGTGTCCAGAGTTTTATAATCATAAATTTTTAAAGTATTGGCAATATCAAATGTAACTCCATTTGATTTTAGATCAATATAATCAGGAATTCCATCGCCATCTGTGTCTTTTAGATAGGTTGTCGCTGGATTTGCATTTGCAATTCCTTGAGATAAATTTCCGTATTGGCTACTAAAAGTACTTCCGGTTCCGTAGTCATACACATCCAATACTCCATCACCAAAACCTTCTATAACCGTATCACCGTTTGTGTCTTTACTTCTGAAAGTCTCCGATTCTGGACCATCACCTCTTCCGTCACCAGTAATGTCACCATCACCATTTACAAATCCTGTAACAGCATTTGAATTTCCAACACCTGATTCATCTACATCAAAAAGACTGTCATTATCACTGTCTAAATCTATGTAATTTGGAATACCGTCGCCATCAGAATCTAATGCTTTTAATGATGCTGCAGGTTCAGCACTGTCAAGTAAACCATTTCCATTAACATCTATCCATGGCACATCAATTTTTGCTTTCCCATTGCTAAGATTTCCTAAACCAGCTTCAACAACATCAGGTATGCCGTCATTATCTGCATCTAAATCGAACACGTCAGCAACTCCGTCATTGTCTAAGTCACATAATTTTTGGGTAATTAGAATATCGTCTAATGCCAAGTCATTCCCTAAACCACCTGTTTCATTGTTGATGAAAATTACCTTGAAAGTACTTACACTAAAAGTTAAAGGAGCCGTAAATTGATACCAATCTCCGGATAGATTTCCATTTGTAGTTGGGGCAATAGAACCAGTACTTACCGTTTGTAAAACATTGTCGTTAATATCTCTGAATTCTACTCTAATGTTGGGTCTTAGCCTTGTTCCAATACTTGGCGCATCAGTTCTGTCTATATTTAAAACCCAAAAACTATAGGTAATGGGAATATTTGGTAAAGCACCAGAAATTAATGCAGTATAGAAAATACCGGGCGTGTATGAAGCATTGAATATCGCCATTCTACCGCCAACATCTCCCGTATGATCTGCACCTTTATACCAAAATTGATTTGCCCAAGAAGATATTTGTGCGCTTGATCCTACAGTATATTTTCCATCATTTAAATCAGTTGTTAAACCACTGCCTTCAATAATTGTAGGTGTAGTTGCATCTTGGTAACCATAAGTGGTTGTAGCTGCATAAGTGGTGTTTATAGTGGTTCTTAATCCAGTTCCAAAGGTTTCATATAAGAATTTATAATCTACTTTGTGCCCATTAGAATTGTTGCAGTTTACTTCCTCAGTTATATCACGAATACCATCATTATCATCGTCTATATCTACGTTATCATAAACACCATCACCGTCACTGTCAAAAAAAGTTTGAATACCTGTTCCTTGTATGGCGTAAGTATATGGTGCTTCGTTAGGATCATTATTTGCAATGGTTACAGTTGCGGTTTTTATTCCTAAACTACTTGGATTAAATTGAACAGAGAATGTTGTTCCTCCTAAACTTACAATTGGAGTAGTAGGAGTAGTTGTTAATACAAAATCAGCACTTCCTGATATAGAAACTAATGGTGCTCCCGTTAAATTCAAATTACTGCCTCCATAATTTCGTATTGTAAAAATTTTTGTCTGTGGATTTGTTAAAATTTGTATGGAACCAAAATCAGTCCAGTCATTGACTGAAGGAATGATGTCTGCGTTAGCTATTGAAATATTGTTTCCTTGTAGATCAATTTCGGGAGTTGCAACTGAAGTGAAAGCATTTCCTTGAATAGCAAAGTCATATGTACCTTCTGTTGTATCATTATTAAGAATAGTTATTGTTGTTGTTCTTATACCTGCGGCTAACGGAGTAAATTTTACATCAAAGGTTGTAGAGCTTCCTCCAGCAATAGATGTACTTGGAGCTGTAGTTACAGTAAATTCACTAGCATTTCCACCTGAAAAAGTAATTGGATTAGTGATGGTTAATGTAGTTGTACCAGTGTTTTTAATGGTATAGGTTCTTGTAATTGCTGTGCTAACAAATGTATCTCCTAAAATGGTCCAATTGTTAATTGAAGTTAATACACCATTATCTGGAATAACCGTTGCATTTCCTTCTATCTGTATTTCTTGGGCTGTGCCTAAATCTATTCCGGTTCCCTTTATTGCAAAATCATAAGGATTTTCATTACTGTCATTATTTACAATCGACATAGTTGCGTTTTTCACTCCTGCGGATGAAGGAAAAAAACGTACTGTAAATGTTGTAGAGCTACTGGCAGCTACTGTAGAGCTTGGTAATCCAATAACAGTAAAGTCAGCAGCATTAGTTCCTGAAAAAGTTATAGCACCTATTGTTAAAGGGGAGTTTCCGGTATTTTGAATGGTATAAGTTACATTATTTGCAGACCCAATATAAGTGCCGCCAAAATCTGTATAATCTCCCGTAGAAGGAGTAATGTCGCCATCAACAATTGAAACAGCATTTCCTTGAATGTTTATTTCAGGTTGATTTACAGTTGCTATTATTGCTGTTCGTGGTGCCGAGGAACAAGAACCATTATTTGTTTCTACGTAATAGGTGGTAGTTACTGATATGTTTGGAGTAGTAAAACTTGAACCTGTTGCTAATGCACTACCTCCCGAAGATGCTGCAAACCACGAAATAGTTCCTGCTGAAGCTGCGGCTCCTAAAGTAACTGTTCCCGACCCATTAATAGAGTTAGGTGTTGTGCTTGTAATAGTTGGGCTTGTAACTGGTATTACCGCTAGAGTTTGTGCTATTCCAGTACCGCAGGTATTTGAAGGGGTAACCGTAATGTTTCCTGAATTTCCGTTGGTAGTTACAGTAACTGAATTGGCTGTTCCTCCGGCAGTTTGTGACCAACCTACAGGAAAATTCCAATTGTATGTTGTTCCGGCAACATTTGTAACACTATAATTTTGTGAGGTTGCAGAGCATGGAGTAGCATTTCCTGTAATTACGCTAGGTTGTGAAGGTACTGTTAATAATGTTGAAGTTAATGATGCTAATATTGCACCAGTTCCTAACCCGTTTACAGCTCCTGTTCCTGCTGTTCTGGTCATGTTTACAGAACTTGAAGCTGTTGCTCTGATTTGTATTCCTGAAATGGTCAAAGCATCAGTTTTATTTGCTCCAGAACAGGTGTATGTTATTGTAATCTGTGCGGACGAGTCTACAGTTGCAACTGCTGACGAAATATTTTTTGATGCCCCAGCTCCAGTAACAGTTAGAGAGGCTGAAGTGTTAAATTGAAAATTTGTTGGAGCTGTAAGAATTATAGTAAGGTTAGATCCACCTGAAAAGTCACTATTACTTCCTTCTGTTATTATTATGTCTCCTAAAGGTGAATAAATTGAAGGGAATGAGCAAGTTGATATGGATAAAGATGGGTTATTAAGGCTAACCTGTGCATTTGCTTTATTTATAAATAGCAAAGTTATTAATAGTAATCCTAATATGAAGTTTGAATTTTTAAAATGTAGGGTAGTTTTTTCCATAACGTTATTATTAATAATCGTTTTACAAAGTTATTCTGGAAAAATAAATTTGGGGCACAAACTTATTCTAAGACATAAAAGTATTTATTTTTATAAAATAAATAGATTAAATACTTATAAAATCGATAAAATGCATTTTATTTTATAAAATATAAGAAAAAACATTAATTTTGTATTAAGATTATAAACAAAAAAATCCTCTTCAAACTCAATGATTTTAAGTTTGAAAAGGATTTTTGATTTTAATTTAATATTGAACTTGAAATGCTTTTTTTTGGAAAAATATTTTTAATTGACTATTTTATTGTCATCAGAAACAATTTTGACAATCAAAATCTGATTAACAAATTTCGAACTTTCAATAGTACTTTCTTTAGTGTTTAGTTTCGTTTTTTTGAATAATAGACTTACTAGATTCAATTAATAAATGCAATTTGTTGGGAAAAAGATAAAAATAATTTTTAAGAGTGCATTTTTTAATTGAATAAAGTTTAATTGTTAAAATCTGCTATTATTTATAACTTTTAAAAGTATGATTAATTAGTTAATAATAAAATTTTGCCCGGATTATTTCCCACTTGAAATAATTGTATTGCTTTTTTAAAATCAAATATATTGAATTTTGCAACTACAGGCATTTTAAATTCAGGATCAGCAAGCGTATCAATTAAAAATTCGTATACCTCAATATTTTTATCAATGGTAATGTTGGCAAGCCAATTATCTATACCGAAACCTTTTATGGTAATGTTTTTAAAAATTATAGTAGAATTATGGTATGCAACATTTTCAGAACTCAATAAACCAAAGGTAATAAGTTGACCATTTGAAGCCATGCTTTTTAAAAGTTCTGAGATTAATTGACCGCCTACAGCATCTAAAATACAGTTGACACCTTTATTATTCGTTATTTTAAGAACCTTTTGCACAATATTCTCCCTATTATCAATGAGGGTTTCTGTTGCACCCAAATTTTGCAATTCTATTAAATCTTTTTCATTTTTAACAACAGCAATAGTTTTTATATTTTTCCTATTTGCTAATTGAACTATCATTTTTGAAATCGAAGAACTACCAGCAGTTATTAATAGCCATTCGTCGTTTTGCACAGAAGCCTCATCTAATAAAGCAAATGCTGTAATAGGGTTTAATGAGAATTGGCTTGCTTTTTCAATTGGAAAATCAGCTGGAAGTAACGTTAATTTTTCAACAGGAATGATGCCATATTCAGCCCAGACATTTTTATGCCTAAAAGCAACTAAAGTGTTCAACGGAAGGTTTACATTTTTTCCAATTTTGTCAATAATTCCAACTCCTTCCAAACCTGCAGTTTGAGTAAATTCAGGTTTTAAGCGATACACACCTTTTATAAAAAGAATATCTGATGGATTAATTGGGCTCGCTAAAATTTTAACCCTTACTTCATTAATTTTAGGTTCAGGAAGAGGTATTTCTTGAACTTCTAAAACTTCAATTGGTTCCCCAGTATTTTTAAATGTTACGGCTTTCATACTATAGCTTTTTTTCTTATTTATTAAAAGGAAAGAACTTTATTTTTTGCGGTTGCAAACTTTTAATATTCTTTCCTTTCTATCTTTATTATGATTTAATTGCTGTTAAAAACAGTTCTGGGTTTTTTAAATAAGCACCAATCCAAACAATTGTCAGCAAAATAAAACCTGTTGGAGCTAGATGTTGTGATATTTCAATCGCACCGGCTCCTCCTAAATAACCACAGAGTAAGAAAAAACCAATTTTCCAAGTTTTAGGAATCAAGTAGAGTATGACACAACTAATTTCTAGTAAACCCAGTAAAGGCAATGGAAAATAAGGGATAATTCCAGCTTTAGTAAGATTATCAACAATAATTTGTGCCCCAGCAAATTTTGCAAAAGCACTAATAATTAATAATAGTGCCGGCAATGTAACCAGTGTTGAACTAAACCTTCGGTAGCTCTCGCGCTGATTTTGTACCTTTCAAAGATAATTAAAACTTTGAAAATATGACTACAAAAAAAAGCATCCAGATTTATTAAGAGAGAACAAAATC
>NZ_JADHEC010000050.1 GCF_015277675.1 Flavobacterium soyangense | reverse complement strand
AAACTCTTAAATAATTTTTTATTATATTTGACATGGATATTGTTTGTTTTGCGACTTCAAGATACTGAATTTCAGTGTCTTGAGCAATATCTAATTAATATTTTTTACTTCAAATAACTACACCCAACGGGTTATTAAGAGTCAATTTCTTTAAGCCGTTTACACTAACATTTCCTAATCTTAAAGATAAATAAAAAAGGTAACTTTAAAAACGCATATAAACACGTAATTTTGAATCAAAATATTTACACACTATTCATATGGAATCACTAATTAATTATTTCAAAAAAATGGGCTTTACAGAAGAGAGCCTCACTGTTTTTTTAAAACAAATTAAAACAAGGACATTTGAAGCCAACGAAATTATTCTTTTCGAAGGTCAGGTTGAAAACTATATGTCATTTATTGACAAAGGAATTGTACGCTATTACGCTGTGCATAATGAGAAGGAAATCACCTTTGATTTTGCTTTCCAAAACTCTTTCTATTGTGCTTACGACTCCTTTTATACCCGAAAAAAAACAGCCGTTTATATCCAAGCCATAACACCCTGTGTATTGCATTCGATCTCACACGAAAGCTTGAATGCATTATATGCTATGTGCGAAACTTCCAAAAAACTAGGGCAAATTGCCACTGAATATTTGCTTTCCAAAAAAGTAAAAAGAGAAATGGATCTATTGCTCAAAACTCCACAGGAGCGATACGAAGCTCTTTTTACAGAGCAATCCAAACTGATACAATCGATTCCCCAAAAATACATTGCGTCCTATATAGGCGTTGTTCCGGAAACTTTAAGCCGAATTCGAAAACGAATTACTTGACCAAAGTCAATTTCTCGCCCATAAATCATTATCAACTTTGCATCAGTAAATAACTGATAAAACAAAATTGAAATGAATTTTAGCATCACCCACATTGACACCGCTTGTGTTTTAATCAACATCAATGGATACAAAATCCTCACCGATCCAACACTGAACAAAAAAGACGGTTGGTTACCACAATATGTAACAAGTCCCCTAGCCTTTTCCAAAAAATATATTGACGCCGCACTTACTCCTGCCGAAATTGGAAAAGTAGATTTGGTCTTACTCAGTCACGACCATCACAAAGACAACCTAGACAAAACAGGGAGAGAATTCATTAAAAACGTTCCTCTTGTATTATCCACTACAGCTGCGGTTCATCGACTTAAAGACACCAAAACCATTGGTCTCGAAAACTGGGAGGAATATTCGATAAAGGACGAAAGAGTCAAAGGATTGAAGATTACCGCTATTCCGGCACAGCATACCAACATCAAACGATTGGACAAAATGATGGGCAAAGTGCTTGGTTTTACCATCGAATGGGAGAACCAAGAAAAAGGCTGTATGTATATTTCTGGTGACACCGTGCTATTTGAAGGAGTTTATGAACTTGCCAAACGAAAAAAAGTGGATGTTGCCATTTTACATCTCGGAGCAGGTGCTTTCCCTTATCTAAAAAAGAATTTACGAGTAACCATGAATGGCGAAGAAGCCATAAAAACTACACAATTACTCCAAGCCAACACTGTAATTCCCATACATTATGAAGGTTGGTGGCACTTTAGACAATCCGTAGCGTCATTATTGCACGAAATAAAAAATTCGAATGTAAGCGATAAATTCATTTGGCTAAAAAGCGGAATAGATACGCGAATTGTGTCTTAAAACTGCTAAACACTTTTATAAACAGCATAAAAACAAAAAAATGAAAAATAAAACCAAGCTAAGCTTATTATTCAGCTTATTTATAGCCCTAAATTCGAATGCACAAAATTCAAAAATCATCACAGGATTCCATCATATAAAAAGTGTTGCAACCGATGGACGTTCTATATATGTAGCCGACATTGGTAAAGAATTAAACCCAAATGCAAAAGACGGCGATGGCAAAATACTTAAATTAGATAAAAAGGGACAAATCCTAGATTCTACGTTTGTAAAAGAAAAACTAAATGCGCCAAAAGGGCTAGCCATCGATAACGAAATACTATTTTTAAATGACATTGATCGTCTTGTTGCAATCGATTTAAAAACAGGAACAAAATTATATGAAATCGACTTTAGCAAAGACAGTTCGTTTTTGAACGATATCGCAGTATGGGATTCTACAACCTTATATGTAACCGCAACTGATAAAAGCAAACTTTTTAAAGTTAACCTAAATGACAAATCCTATTCCGAAATTAAAATTAATACCACAATCAACGGTATCAATGGATTGTTTTGCTATAAAAAAGCCAATAGATTGTATATAAATGGTTTTGGAACCGACCATAAACCCAATGGTGTTGTGGGCTATTTAAATTTAAAAGACAACACATTCACAAAACTAACAGAAGCAGAAGGCTATTACGACGGTCTATACGTCACCAATGATGTGCTCTATGTAAGCAACTGGATCGCATTTGAAAAAAAAGGTATTATATTCTCCATACAATTGTACAACAACAGAGTCAACGTAATAAAACTGCCCGAACTTATAGCTGGCCCAGCCGATTTCATAATAGTTAAAGACCAATTAATTGTTCCAGGAATGATGAATGGAGAACTTCATTTTATAAAATTAGATACCAGTTTAAAACAAAGTCTATGATACATTCCGACTTCAAAAAATCATTATAGACCCAAAAAAACCACAACAATTTAAAAAAAACCACGAATCTCTTTCACAAAATTTTAAAAAAAGCACATGATAGTACAAAAACAACTTACCCTAGATCACCTTACTTTTGATTTACGTTGCGCAGGAGATTCCTCAAACGAACTCGTAATCCTCTTGCATGGTTTTCCGGAAACCAATCACATGTGGATACCACTTATGGAGGATTTAGTCAAAAAAGACTTTTACTGCGTTGCTCCCAATTTACGGGGATACAGCCCAAGTGCACAACCAAAAGGTAAAAAAAACTACACATTAGAAAAACTTGCTGCCGATGTAGTAAATATTAGTAAAGCTTTTGGGAAAGAAAAAATTCACCTGATTGGCCATGACTGGGGTGCTTGCATTGGTTGGTACATAGCGTATCAACATCCTGAATTGGTCTTGAGTTGGAGCGCTTTGTCCATTCCCCATTTGCAAGGATTTGGAGAAGCACTAGCTAAAGATGCCACGCAGAAAAAGATGAGCGCCTACATGCAGCGATTTCAAATACCGTGGTTGCCAGAGTATAAAATAAAAAAAGACAATTTTGCGCTTTTAAAACTCCTTTGGAAAAACTGTACTAAGGATGAAATAGCGGATTATTTATCTGTTTTAAAAAAAAAAGGAACCGTCACGGCTGCCCTCAATTACTATAGAGAAAATTACAAATTATTGAAAAGCGGAGATACTACAACAATTTTGGGTAATGTAGATGTCCCAACTTTACTGATATGGGGAGAAGATGATTTTGCAATTGGTTCTTATAGTGTAGAAAAATGCAAAGATTATTTAACCGGAGCGTACACTTTTGTAAAAGTTAAAGGAGGACATTGGTTGGTTCAAACCAACTACAATGAGGTAGCTTCAGCGATAGGCAACCATTTGGATAAATACCGGTCTTCTCTTAAGTAAAAACAGTCCATTTTAAAATATAAAAAATGAAAGAAATTATTCAGCTATCCATTTTCCCTTTTGGGATGATCAATTGCTTCCTTATAAAAGGAGAAAAAAAACACGTTCTAGTCGATACTGGTGTACCTAATAGTGAGAAAAAAATCATCAAACAATTAAAGAAACACGGTATCAAATTAGATGATATTGGTTTAATACTAGTGACTCATGGGCATATTGACCATTTTGGAAGTGCCAAAGAATTAAAGGACATTTTAAAAGTACCCATTCTAATGCATAATTTAGACAAAGAAGCATTACAAACAGGAAAAAGCATGCTTAAAACTCTAAAGTCTAACCATAAAATTTGGGATATTGTTCTTAAACCTAAATTAGCAAACGATATAGCTTCACCTTGTTTTCCTGACATAGTTTTAAATGGAAACCAAGAATATGATTTATCAATTTATGGGATAAATGGAAAAGTAATTCATACTCCAGGACACACCCCAGGTTCTTTATCTGTTGTTCTGGAGGATGGTAGCGCCATAATAATGGATTTAGCTTCATCCGGAATATTTCTTGGGGGAATAGCCTTCCACTCCAGAATGAAACACCCTCCTTTTCATGACAATCTAGAACACGTAAAAAACAGTATTAATCACATATTATCATTAAACACAAAGATATTTTACCTTGGACATGGGCATCCAGTGTCGAGAAAATCATTAATAAACTACAGAGACCAATTTTTTAAATAACCATAAATATGGAAGTGCTTTTACAATCCATGTAGCGAAAATTCAGCGCTGGGAGCGGAAATAGAATCTAGCACTAAAAATCCGCTATATCGGAAATCAGTATGCCATTAGCGAAAATTTGCAGGCCTCAAAACTAAATAAATACAGAACAAATGACAAATTGCTTATTTTTTGGTGACAGTATTACCTATGGTGTATACGATGGAATATTGGGGGGTTGGGTAGATAATTTAAAAAAATATTGCCACTGGAGATATTGCAATGACGATTCAAAAGAAGTAAGCATTTTTAACATGGGAATCGGCGGTGAAACTACCGAAGGGCTTATAAAACGTTTTGACGTTGAATTCGTGGCAAGAAAATCACCATTTGATAATTTAATATTCTTGTGCTACCATCTTATTTATTGAATCTATTAGACCTATCATTGAAAAATACTTATAAGATGCCAAATATATTTTTATTAACTATAGAAAAGGAAAGAGCATGTACTGTTTAAAACTTTCGTAGGACTAGTTGCCAGTGAAGGGAGACTTAACTTTGGCTTGCCTAAAAAGCCATTAAAACTGTAGCCATTTTAGCTTTTACAATAAATAAATAATTTAAAAAAAAACAATGAAAAAAACGATCTATATTTCAATCTCACTTCTCTTTACTTTATCTAGTGTTGGACAAATTAAAAACGAAGAAGAACAAAGAGATTTGGCATTTAATAACTCCGTTAATAAATGGTTTACTGCTTGGGAACTGGTTAGCAAAGACATTTACAAAATTGATAAGGTCAGACCTGTTGATTTCGTGTTCTTTGATGATAAGTATGTTTACTCAACATCAAATGTTACAATAGAAAAAGGGACTATTGTAAAAGGCCATAATCTGATGGAATTGAAACTGAATTGGAAAAAAAAATTACATGACAATCAACTTACACTGCCGGACAAATCTGTTGTTCAAATTAACTTAATGTCTTTTGCCTCTAGAACTTCTGATAAGAATAATGAATCATTTTTAATAATGCCATTACCTGATTTCTGGCGGAAATCAGGAGTAACAAGCGACGAATTTGGGACAGAAAATCTTGCTACAGGAGTTTTCATTCACGAATTTTGCCATGCACAACAAATGCATAGTTTTGGAAGAAAAGTAACCGAGTATGAAAAAGCGAATAATTTTGGTGTCGTATTTAGTGATGATATTGTTCAATATATCTTTGATAAGGACAGTACCTATCTAAAAGGCTTCAATAAAGAAGTTGATTTATTATATAGCTCTATACAAAACAACTCGGTAAACAAAAAATCTGTCAAAGAGGGATTGGCTCTAATAAAACAGAGGCAAAAGAAGTATTTTAAAAGAGAATATAAAGACTTTAACCAATTGGATGATCTCTTTCTAACAATGGAAGGTCTGGGTCAATATTCAATGTATTTGTGGCTAACAAACCCTGATGGAGGCAATATAAAAAAAGAAATAGCAATACAAGGCGTAAGACGTACTAGAAAATGGTGGTCGCAAGACGAAGGCTTTTCACTTTTTCTAATTTTGGACAAACTAAGCGAAACTAAAAAATGGGGAAAAGATATGTTTGGTGATAAGCCAGAGAATGTAACTGAATTGATAGATGGATTAGTAAATTAAAAAACTACAGCTAAAAACTAAGTTGATAAAGGTTGTCCTTCAAAAATACCATAAAACTACAAGAATAGAAATCACTGATTGAGCGAATCAAAGTAAAAAGCTAAGAGATGTAGTCTATTATTTTTCAAGGAAATGAAATATCATTTACCTATTAATCAAATTTAAAACATTATCATAAAAACCACAAAAATTAGAATCATGAACAAAAACCCAAATTCAAAATACAAAATTCGCTTCACTGATTGCGATATGTTCGGACACTTAAACAACTCCAGATATCTTGACTATTTAATTAATGCGCGAGAAGACCATTTAAAAGATTTTTATAACTTTGATTTTAATGAGTATTATAAAAATGATTTGGCCTGGGTAATCAGTAGTCATGAAATCTCGTACCTAAAACCTGCTCTATTTAATGAAACAGTATCCATCCAATCTACTTTATTACGTGTTGACATCGAATTTCTTCACTTAGAAACTATTATGATGAACCAAGAACAAAATCAAATAAAGGCAATTATGAGATCTAAACTTATTCCTATAAATTTAAAAACAGGCAGAAAAGCTCCTCATGATCTTCCATTTATGGAATGGGCAAAAACGATTGAAAACACAGAAGTTGCCAACCATGGCAATTTACAAGATAGAATTAAACAATTGCTCACTGATTTTAAAGTAAAGAAAAACTAATAAAGTTGAATAAAAGTAAACAAACAGGCGTTGCAAATAAGTGAAAATAGGTGAATTGAAAACATTTGAAACAGAAAGATTACTACTAAAACCGACATCCAAAGAAGATGTTGGTTTTATTTTAGAATTATTCAATACCCCAAAATGGATCGAATTTATTGGGGATCGAAAAGTACAAAACAGTACAGATGCAGAAGAGTATATAGAGACTAAGATATTGTAACAATTCGAAAGATTGGGGTATGGCAATTACACCGTGATCCGAAAATTGGATGGAAAAAAAACACGTTCTAGTCGATACGGGTGTACCTAATAGTGAGAAAAAAATCATCAAACAATTAAAGAAACACGGTATCAAATTAGATGATATTGGTTTAATACTAGTGACTCATGGGCATATTGACCATTTTGGAAGTGCCAAAGAATTAAAGGACATTTTAAAAGTACCCATTCTAATGCATAATTTAGACAAAGAAGCATTACAAACAGGAAAAAGCATGCTTAAAACTCTAAAGTCTAACCATAAAATTTGGGATATTGTTCTTAAACCTAAATTAGCAAACGATATAGCTTCACCTTGTTTTCCTGACATAGTTTTAAATGGAAACCAAGAATATGATTTATCAATTTATGGGATAAATGGAAAAGTAATTCATACTCCAGGACACACCCCAGGCTCTTTATCTGTTGTTCTTGAAGATGGGAATGCCATAATAATGGATTTGGCATCATCCGGAATATTACTTGGGGGAATTGCTTTTAACTCCAGAATGAAACATCCCCCATTTCACGACAATTTAGAACAGGTAAAAAACAGTATTAATCACATACTTTCCTTAAATACAGAAACATTTTACCTAGGACACGGAAATCCGGTTTCCAGAAAATCAGTAATAAATTATAGAGACCAATTTTTGGAATAAATATTTAAAAACCATCTGTCATTTTAAGTGTATTCGACATTTCTTTTCCGCAATAAACACAATTTAAAATAAGTCCTATTCAACTACATTTTTGTCCTATCCTGTACCTCAACCCTTGAAATATCTTTGCTGAATAAATAATTAATTAAAATTTAAACAAATGAAAATTATCATCGTAGGTGCAACTGGCACCATGGGAACGTACTTATCAAGTGCATTTGAAAATGAAAATGAAATCATCAGAGTAGCTTCTCAAGGAGGAGACTTTCAAGTGGATATTACTTCACCTGAAGAAATCGAAAAATTCTTTCAAACAGTAGGTCCGTTTGACGCTCTTATTTCGACTGCTGGACCAACTTTTGTTGGACCATGGAAGAAATTAAATGACGAGACATTCAGAAAAGGAGTTGAAGGAAAAATGATGGGACAAATTAATTTAGTTCTTATTGGTCAAAACTACATCAATCCTAAAGGATCATTTACGTTAATCACTGGAGCTTTGACAGAGGAGCCGCAAATTAACTTCGCCAATGCATCGGCTGCAAATGGAGCAGTAGAAGGATTTGTTCGTGGAGCTGCCATTGAACTTGAAAACGGTATTCGTATTAATGCGGTTAGTCCAACGGTTATTGAAAATTCGCCTCATTATTTTCCATATTTCCCAGGAGAAATTCCGACTACTATGAAACAATTGGAGTTCATGTTCCGCAAAAGTGTTTTCGGAGCAGTTACAGGGCATATCATTAAACCGTAATTTTTTTATTCGCAAAAGCGATAGTATCCGTGGGTCATTATTCGCAATGGTAATGACTTACGGTTATGACTTATTATTGAACAGCAACAAAATTTAACCAAATAACATTTGGTAATAATACCAACTTATTACATTACGTATGAAAAATTTAATTTTTAAAATAACAATTTTATTCCTAATGGCGGTTTCAGCAACACAGGCGCAAAATAAAATCAGCCTGATGCGCTATGACGATGACTTTTCGCTTGTAAAAAAAGACACTAGTAAAAAAGGGTTCAATCAACTGAAATATATTCCTCTTGGAAAAAACAATTCCATTTCTTTTGGTGGTGAATTACGGGAACAGTTTCAGGTGTATAACAACATCAACTTTGGGGATGTGCCACCAACCTTTTCAGATACAAATGCCAATCAACTTTGGCACCGATTAATGGTACATTCCAATATTGAATTGGGAAACCATTTTCGTTTTTTTATCCAACTTAACAGCACACTTCGTTTCTTGAATGACAATCCAATCGTTCCTGAGATTGACGAGAACCAGTTAAGCCTTCATCAAGCTTTTGCAGAACTAAAAGTAACCAACTGGAATTTCAGATTAGGCCATCAGGAAATGTATTATGGCAACCATCGATTGATAACTGTTCGAGAAGGACCAAACACAAGACAAGCCTTTGATGGATTAGTAGTAAAACATAAATTCAAAAATGGGACAATGGATTTCTTTGCCGTTTCTAAAGTAATCTCAAAACAATACGTCTTTGATGACGAAAGCATGCACGATGGATTATATGGACTCTATGGAACACAATATTTTTCTAATCATAAACTGGGATTGGACTATTATCTAGTCGATTTTCAATCAAAAGCGAGAAAGTATAATTATCAGTCCGGTTTTGAAGACCGTCAAACCTGCGGTATACGTTTGTTTTCAAACATGAAAACCGTAAACTTTGAATTTGAAGGTGGCTATCAAACGGGTAAATTCAATGATTTAACTATTGAAGCTTACAATGTTTTAGCAGATGTAAATGTAACTGTACTTCCCTCTAAAAAAGGAATAATTGGTTTTGCAGCTAATGTAGCTTCAGGAGATAAAGACAATACTGACAACAAATTAAACACCTATAATTTATTGTATGCTAAACCAGCTTATGGACTTGCAGTTCCAATTGGAGCAACAAACATCATCAGTTTCTATCCATACCTTAAAATAAATCCTATTCAAAAGCTGAATATTCTGGCACAAGTATTCTTTATGGCAAGAAACAGCAATCAAGATGGAACCTATTCGCCCGGAATGATTGAAAACAGACCAAGACCTAATGCTCTTTTTAGTTCTGACAAAAAAACTTTAGGTAAATATTATGTTTTGGAAACCAATTATCAGCAAACAAAAAATTTATCTTTCTCTTTTGACGCATCCTATTTTGACGCAGGAAGCTATCCTAAAGCTACAGGTAATGGCAAAGATGTCACTTATTTGTCTTTTAAATCCACATTCAAGTTTTAATTCAAAACAATAGAAACTAATGTTGGACTAAAAAGTTCTTTTTAATCAAAGATACTTTCTTTAAAAATTGTTCTAATGACTGATTTAATACATAATAATATGGCAGCCATGTTTGCCAAAGAGACATTGGATATTTTTAATATCGATGTATCTTTATTAGCATTAGAAATCAATTCGCCTCTAAAAAAAAAGTGGGTGATAAAACTCCATTGTTCAAACTTCCGAATGCCAAAGGAAAAATAATTTCCATTGAAAATTTGTTGAATCAAGGACCTGTAGTTATATCGTTTAATAGAGGGAATTGGTGTCCTTACAATAATCTTACGTTAAACACATATCATAAAATTTTCCCGAAAATTAAAAATTTTGGGGCAAACTTAATTGCCATTTCACCCCAAATACCATATAGACCTTCAGATATAGAATCTAAAAATGAATTTGTATTTGAAGTGCTGTATGATGCTGGAAATAATGTTGCTAACCTATTTACTACCATAATAAAAAATGGAACTGAAATAATAAATGAAGCAAAAAAATTAGGCATTTATTTTTATGATTTTCTTGATTATAATTCAAAAGATATTCCTGTCCCTGCTGTATTTGTTATCGATAAAAACGGAACAATCGTTTTTGCAAAATCTGAAAACGGAAATTATAGACTTAGAGTTCAACCTCAAGATATTTTAGATGCTTTATCATATATAGCCGAATAATTTTAATTCATAAAGTTCTGGGCACATAAAATATTGCAACAGAAAAAAAGTCCGTATAAGATCTATTTATAACAAGCTTTGAAAAACTTGCCAGCATTCAGCAATGAATTTAAAAATCATTTCGGTACTTCGCCTAAAAACTACACCATATAAGTTTGAACTTTTTGAATAACTTTTTGGACTATGGGAGAAAATGAAATTATATAAATGTTCTCAACTTTGCATTATAAAATTTATTCAAAATGAGAAACTTATTTTTTTCGACAGTATTGTTCATGTCTCTACTTTTAAATGCACAGACATTTACACTTAAAAGCAAAGAGCTAGGCGGACAATCTACCATGAAACAGGTTTTCAACGGCTTAGAATTCTCCTGGAAAAAAAATCCCCTCAACTCTCTTGGGATAATTGACTATATCAGCTCATATTGTCCAGGGTTATATGTGTATCTTTCTGGATTAAGACAATCGTTTTCAAACATCTTCCCCAGCTTGGCATATTAAAATAGAATCCCCAGCTTTATTCTTGGACTTTTGTAATTAAATAATACAGAATCGCTTCTTAACTTAAGTCAAGTATTTAGAGTTCGAAAGCATATAAATTTGACCCCAATAGAGCAAGTAATAATTAGTTAAACTTTATAAACAAAAAATCATGAAAACATTAAAAATCAAAGTAGCATTATTGTTATGGATTATATTCATCGCAATTCCAACCCTGCAAGCACAAGAGGAAAAAACTGTTTTGGAAATTAACAGTTCAATAAAAAACACTCCCTGTAATTTGGACTCAGCACAAAGAAACTACCTTTTAGAAAAAAAAGACAATAATATTGCCTCTAAAATAGTAAGCATTTCGGGCAAGGGATGTCAGCTTACAACTTCCCAAAATCTTTCAATGGGCAATTACTTGATGACCATATCTTGTTTCGGATTTGAAGATCAAACAGTGAATTTTGAGGTTACTGAAAACAACAAAACAAAAATTGTTTTTAACACCATAAATTTAAAAGAAAAAATAAATTCACTTAATGAAGTAGTTATTTATGGTAATAAAAGACAGTTTGTAAAAATTGAATCTGATAAAACTACAGTAAAAATAAAAGACAATGCAATGCTAAACACTGGAAGCGGTTATGAAGCGTTGAAAAGATTGCCTGGGGTAATCACTTCTCCAACAAAAAGTCTTACCCTTAACGGAAAGGGTGTAACGGTTTATATAGATGGTTCTCCAAGTACTTTGAGTGGAACCGATTTAGAGAATTATCTTTCCAGTCTTCCGGCCAATGCTATCGAAAAAGTAGAATTGGTATACAATCCTGGAGCATCATATGAAGCCAACTCTAGCGGTTCTGTGATAAACGTTATCACAAGTTCTAGACATATGAAAGGGTTAAATGCAAGTTTCAACATAAACTATAATTTCAATAAATACCAAAAACCCAGTCCACAAATTTTATTAAACGGAAAAGAGAAAAATTTGTCTTGGCAAACTATGTTAGGCTATAACTATATCGATAGCGAAGAAAAAATTACTACTGCACAAGCATTTACATCATTCAGCCCGACAAAAAACCTTTTGCAGGAAAATTTTAAACTCTATACCAACAGAAATGCTTATTTTAGATTGGGAACAAATTATAAATTGAATACTAAATCAAATTTATTATTCAATTACAATAATACCTTCGCAAATGACAGGATTAATTATCTAGCCAATACGCTAGGTGAAGGAATCAACTTTAACGATAACGGAATTACAAAAAATAAAAGCGCCAATCAAGATTTTAGCTTGCAATACAAGACTAAACTGGACACTATTGGCAGGACTCTTGATGTAACTGCTTTTGTAAATACCTTTAACAGAAACCCAATAAATGAATCAACTACATCTGAAAGTCAAACAAACAACAGCAACATTGATTTTGGTCTGACTAATTATTATTTAAAATATGACTTTGCCATACCGTTCAATAAAATGAATTTTTCAATCAATACAGGAGGAAAATACAACACAATTAAAGTAAATGACCTTGGCCGTTATAAGCTTGACAACACAACAACTACGATCGATTTTAATTACACCGAAAACAATTTGGCCTTTTATGCAGAGGCACGCAAGAAAATCAACAAATTCAATTTCACTGCCGGTTTGCGTTTCGAAAATTTTAATATTGAAAGAATGGCCAGTACAGCTACCAATAAAATAAATTACAAAACAACAAATCTGTTTCCAAATGTGAGTGCCTCGTATGAAATTAATTCGCAATTGAATCTAAGTGCCAATTATTCTAAAAAAATAAAACAGCCCAATTACAATACCATAGATCCAAACAATAGTTCAGCATTCAACCAATACAATTCCTCAGCTGGAGATATTTCACTAAAGTCAGCCTTTTTTGACAATTATGAATTAAAACTTACCGCATTTCAGTTTGTCCAGGTGGGAGCTAATTACACCATAATTAAAGATAACAGCCAGTTTGTTTTTAACGCCAAACCGGGGGAATTAATAAGTAATCAAACCTACCAATCTTTTGATAAAATGAATACTTTCAGCGCATATGTGTCTTTCCCCATTCCGCTTGATTATTTCTTTAAAGGAAAAGATGAGTTCATGAAAAGAATGAATACAATCGATAAAATGAATTATGTGTATGTGAATCTAAATTATATGAAAACAAAAACTGATGGCTATGACTTTAGCTTCAGTAATAAAGCCATTGTCAATTTAAGTTTACAATCCCAAATTATACTCCCTTGGAATATCACCAATACGATGGCCTATTCTATTTTGTCAAAAGGAACTTGGGAAGTGTATCAGGTTACTAAACCCATACAACAATTCGATATTTCCTTCAACAAGGATTTTATGGACAAAAAGATGAAAGTCGGTTTGCATTGCTTCGATGTGTTCAACAAGAACGAAACTAATGGTTTGATAACCGGTCAAAATCTAGAGACTCAATATCATCAAAAAAAGGATAGCCGATTTTTCAGATTATCATTGACTTACAATTTCGGAAATTCAAAATTGCAGAAAGAAAATACAGAAATCCAAAACGAAAAAATACAACAAAGCAGTGGAGGATTAGGGAAGTAAAAGGTATCTGTTAAATAGCAAAGAATAAATGAAAATAATTAATAGCTCCCCAAATGACCTTGTAGAAATCTTCAGGCTTTACAAGATAGCAACAGACTTACAAATAGCAAAGTCTGTTGTTCCCTGGCCGGAGTTTGACAGAATACTTATTTAAGAAGAAATTTCCAAAAAAAGACAATAGACTAATTTAAAAAATGAAGAAAAATGATAAAAGGATTATACGAAACTCATTTATTCGTTTCAGACATCAACAAATCTATCGACTTCTATAAAAATGTTCTAAAACTTGAACAATGCTATTATGAAGAAGATAGAAAGTCGGTTTTTTTTTGGATAGGAAAAAGAAAACAAGCAATGCTGGGACTTTGGGAGAAACCTAAAGAAAATATTGACATCAGGCATTTCGCATTCGAATGTGAAACAGAATTCATATTAAATGAATCTGTTGTTTTTCTAAATTCACATCACATAAAAACGAGAAATTTTTTAAATAATGGTATTGAGGAGCCTTTGGTTTTGCCTGGATGCCTGCCATTTCAATTTATTTTAGCGATCCTGACGGACATTCATTAGAGTTTATTTCAATATTGAATGGCGATTCTAAACCTGAAAATGGAATTTTGACGTATGAAAAATGGTTGGAACTTGAAAAATTATAATCATTAAAGACTATCATTTGTTGTTAGCATCAATAAGAACTAAACTCCATAAACCAATACATTAAATTGAAAAATATAAATGTTTTTAATACCGTACTAAACGAAATTTTAACAATTAAAAACAAGAGAAATGTCGTTTTTGTAGCATTATGCGGTGCTGCTGATACTGGAAAATCAACTTTGGCTGAAAAGATTTGTGTTGAATTAAATAATCAACAAGTAAGAAGTGAATGTATAAGTACAGATTCTTTTTTGATAGACCGAAAGGACAGAAACATAAAGAGAATTAGCGGCTATAATACAGACTCTTTGAAGTGTTGTGTATTGTTGAATGTTGTCGAAAAAATAGAACAAAAAAAAGAAGTGAAATATTATCCCTATGACAATAAGTCAGGGAAAAATGTATCCGGATACAGATTGATAAACGCACCGAATGTTCTAATTATCGAAGGTATTCATTCTTTAAACGATATAATACGAAACAAAATTGATTTAAAGATTTACATAGATGCCGAAAGCGAGGTATTAAAAAAACTAAGATATAACGCCAACATCAATAAAAGAGGCTTTTCTGAAAAAGAAGCTGGTAAAAAAATAGATAATGAAATGGAAGAATACACTAAATATATTCTGCCAAACAAGAAATACTCAGATTTAATTATTAATAGTACCGAAAAATATAATTATAAAATTAAATAATTACGACTAAGGAAAAATGATTATTTAGAAAGTGCTAAAAAGCAATTCGAGTATTATAAAATGCTTGGAGATAAAACTTTTTCACAAGTTCAAGACGAAAATCTATTTTGGCAATACAATTAAAACAGTAATAGTATTGCAACAATTGTGAAACATCTTTGGGGAAATATGTTTTCCCGATGGACTAATTTTTTGACCACAGACGGTGAAAAAGAATGGAAAAACAGGGACACTGAATTTGAAAACGACATTACAACCCGAGAAGAACTTTTAGACAAATGGGAAGAAGGATGGAACTGTTTATTTACTGTATTAAACAGTTTGACAACAGCTGACATGCAACAAGAAATTTACATCCGCAATCAAGGACACAATATTACAGAAGCCATCAACAGGCAATTGGCACATTATCCTTATCACATTGGACAAATTGCAACGCATAACAATTGGATTTCATTGTCAATTCCAAAAGGAAATTCGAACACCTACAATACGAACAAATTCTCAAAACCCAAACAAAAAGGGCATTTTACGGTTGAATATTTAAACAAAAAGAAAGAATAAATCCTCTCCTTGACAAACAATAAAAAAATGTTAGTCAAAATAGATATTACAAAAACTTTTTTCTTATAATAAACCCTTTTTATGAATAGAAATTTTATTTAAAACTTGATAAGATATTATTTAACACTACTAACCGATTAATATTTTTCAACAGAAAGGGCTACTTTTAAAAGTAAGCCCTTTTTTTCATACATTTTGAGTGACAAAAAACAAAATTTATGAGTTCCAAAGATATTGAAAA
>NZ_JADHEC010000004.1 GCF_015277675.1 Flavobacterium soyangense | reverse complement strand
GCAACAGGCGGCACGGGAACAATTACTTATAAAGTAAACGGCAATGTAGCTACCTCACCATTCACGGCATCCGCTGCGGGTGATTACACCATTGTGGCAACAGATGCAAACGGATGTACCGACACCAAAACAGTTAAGGTTACAATTCCAACGAAAGTTTCCTTAACGGCCAAAGGAACTGAATTCTGTTATGGTGGAAAAGGTGAAATTACATTTGAAGCTACAGGCGGAACAGGAGCTATCGCTTATACTGTAAACGGGGAATCAGCTACTTCACCATTGTCAATTTCACAAGCCGGATGGTACACTATTGTGGCTACCGATGAAAATGGATGTTCTGACACTAAAAAAGTAGAAGTAATAATTAATCCATTGCCAACAATTAAATGTGAAGCAAAAACCTTTGCTGTAGACTGTGGTGATACTAAAGATCAAATACAAACTAAGTTAGACGGTTCGTTTAGATCTTGGTATACTGCTGATTTTATGGCGAATAACCCTACTGTGGATGGTGTAGATGTGGTTTATACTACTGTTCCATCAATAGCAGAACTTGACGCAATGATCCTTTCTAATCCACTTGATGCACCTATAAAAGTGACATTTTATATAGAAAACACAAAAACAGGATGTGAATCATCTTGTAATTCTGAATTTAGTTATAAAAACCCATGTGATATAGGTTGTAATGCAACTCCAACTAATTATGCATGTTATGGAGAACAGGGTAAACTTTCAATTAGTGGTGGTGGTAGTACTCCTCCTTATACTTTATTTGTATACCAATTTGGAGATGTTAATAAAACTCCTTTAGCAGGAAGTCCTTATATTTTTAACCCTGCTGATCTTACTAATAATAGTTTCACAAAAGATATTGACTTGCTTGCTGGAGATTATTCTTATGTGTTTACAGATGGATTTGATGCAGGATGTGATAATAATAATGTACCAATTACGATTACAGGTCCTACATCGGCTTTAGACTTGGTAGCTTTACAACATACAGATGAAACTTGCTCTATCTCTGCCAAAGGTACTATAACCGCTAACTTCTCTGGAGGTACTGCTCCATATCAATTGCAACTTGATGGTGGTGCTCCTTTTGCGGCAGAATCACCATATACCTTCAACGATATTTCTGCGGGTCAACATACTGTTTATGTATATGATTCTGGTTATGTAGTTGAAACGCATGTAAGTGGTTGTTCAGATCAAGAGAGTGTAAATGTAGAATTAATCCCTTGTAACGCTCATTGCACGTATACCCAAGGATATTATGGAAACGATGGAGGTACTTCTTGTGCGGACGGTGTTTCATACTCAACAAAAGGGTTAATAGCTAAAGCTTTAGATTCTTATCCTTTAGATACGATGACAATTGGGTTACCCGGAAAATCTGTTTCGATGAGTAATAACGCAACAGACATTGGCAAAATAATCAAAGTATTACCTGGTGGTGGAAGTAGTGTGGTATTGTCATCTGGAAATTTCACAATAACTACTATGCCAGCTTCCTATTTGAGAAAAGGAAATATCAACAATACTTTATTGGCCCAGACTATTACTTTAGGTCTTAATTTAGGTATTGATAGTAAACTTGGTGCTTTTGGTTTGGAAGTTGGAAAATTAGCAATCGCTGCTCCTCAAGGAGGTTGTGGAACAAATATTCCTAAAACCAGAAGTTGTTCTTATGATATTTATACTCCAACAATTAACGAGTATAAATACTATGATATGCCATCCGTAATAGGATTACTACCTACGAAAACGGTTCGAGGATTGTTTGAAATGGCTAACAAAGCATTAGGAGGTGGAGTACTTCCTGCTGGTATAACATTGTCTAATCTTGCAAGTGTCGTTGATTTAATCAACAATATTTTTGATGAATGTAAAATATCTATGGGCTACGATCAAAGACCATTAACTTGTCAAGCGGATAGAGCAGCATTTGATGTTAATCCTGTTCCAATTGATGACTATGCTACTATTACATATCAATTTAGTTATGTTTCTGATGTAACAATTGAAGTGTGGAGTATTGGTGGCATTAAGTTATATAGCCAACTCGATACCAATATCACTAGTTGTTTAGGAAAACAAGTTCCAATAAACTATCTATTCACTGCATCTGGTTCTTATATTATTAAAATAAATACTAATATAGGATCAAGTTCAAGAACAGTGATTAAAAACTAGTTTTAATTTGATTTTAAATAAGAAAGCATCCTGGAAAGGGTGCTTTCTTTGTTTATGAAAAATCTTTTAGGGTGAAATACTTTTATTAGTGGGTTAATTTATCCAATTTTTAAAAACCAAACAAAGGTGTTCCTGAAAAAAGTTTTCCTCTTTGGAATCAATTCTTTCCAAAACTTATTGATTTAAAAAAAAAAGAGACTTCCCATAAACCTGATTTCGGTTGTGAAGTCCTGCATTAGCGACTATAATTTTGGGTTGTCTCGTGTATTAACAAATAAATTTCAACTTATTTTCAATTAATTCTTAAAAATTAAAAGTTTGGTTTGGTTTTTGGGATAGCCTAGCTGAACTTAAAAAAATAATAAATTATGAAAAAGATAATTACACTTTTAGCCGTAGTAGGAATGTTTAGTTTTCAAGGATGTACAACTACAGATTCTAATTATGTTGACACTGATACAATAGCAGAAGCTTTTGAGCTTAAAGGCGCAAATTTTTATAATGATCCAATTGATTCTCCAGATGAAGGTTATTTTATTTATGGGAAGTTTACACCAAATATTTATGCTTCAGATGTTGTTTTGATTTACCGATTGTCAGGAACTATTAATTCGAGTACTGCAATTTGGCAACTTATTCCTAGAACACTTTTTCTTACACAAGGAGAACTCGATTATGATTATGATTTTAGTAAAGAAGATTATACTATTTATGCTGGGGGTACTTATAATTTAGCATTAACTCCACAGTATTTGAATAATCAAACTTTTAGAATTGTGATTGTCCCAGCAAATCTTGTAAAGGCAGTTGATAAAAAGAATTACACATCAGTTATGGCAGCTTTAAATTTAAATGAAAGTCAAATTCAAAAGATTAATTTCTAAACAAATTTGACTTGGATATAAAAAAGGAAATCGTTAGATTTCCTTTTTTTTGTTTGTACAGTATTTCTAATTTAGCAACGTATTAATTTTTAATTATTTTTTTAGTGAATTTACTGATTTCGTTTTCAAGTTCTAACGAATAAATACCTACTGGAAGAGAAGAAATATCAATTTGTATTAAATCTTTATCTGATGGATTTACTTTTTTTGATGTTATAGTTTTTCCAGATAAATCAATAATTTTTATTTTAATTAATGATATATTATCGATGCCTTTAATATTTATAATAGAAGAACTTGGATTTGGATAGATTAAGATTGACTTATCAATCATATTGTTTGTCTCATAATTTTGGTCTTTTATATTTCTAATTTTATGTGGTCGTTCATTATAAATAATGCGCACGACATTGCTTAAGTTATATAAATTAGTACTATAATCTAAAGTCATTAATCTAAAATATGATGGATTTGAGCCTCTGGAGTTTCTTATTACTGAGTAATTATTACTATGAGAATTTTCAAAATAATCTACCCAAAATACATTGTCATATGAATATTGCCATTGAAAATAAATTGAACCATTTAAAATAGCTGATGTTAAAGGCTGTGGATTTGCTGTTGAGCCATACTCAATTATTTGATTACAACAAATGGTATTTATTATATTATTAAGTGGAAGCACCCTTGTAATATTACTTGATGCAGAATTTCTATTTATAGAAGTGTCTAAAGGATTTTCTATAACTAATCTTCGATATTCGATACCTCTAGATGCTGCTGGAGGTGTATAGTTTTGTTGTTTAGCACCAGGAATGATGTTCAAATTTATTTAGAAGGAAATAATTTACCGACTCTTGATGCTTCATATAGATTGAACCAAATTTTTAGAATTGTAGTTGTTCCTGCTAGTTTTGCTGCTTCATTAAAAACAACAAATTATCCTGCAGTTATGGCGGCTTTAAATTTAAAAGAAAATCAAGTACAAAAGATTAATTTCTAGACAAGTTTGACTTGAATAAAAAAAAGGAAATCTCACGATTTCCTTTTTTTTATGACTTATTCTAAAATTTGGCTATTGGTCTTCGAAATTTTCCTCTTTGCTCATTTTTAATGAAACCACAATTCCAATGATAAGCGAAAGTGCAATGAATGTCAATGAAGCCCATTCAGGTACTTCGTATAGATCGTGAAGCAGCATTTTGAGCCCGACGAAAGTCAAAATACCTATCAAACTGTATTCTAAATAGCTGAATCTTTCCAGCATATTGGCCAAGAAGAAATACATAGAACGCAATCCTAATATGGCAAAAATATTGGAACTGAATACTAAAAACGGATCTGATGTAATAGCCAAAATAGCGGGAACACTATCCATTGCAAAAACGACATCCATGACTTCAATAACAATTAGCGCAACAAATAATGGAGTTGCAGCCGTGATGTGTCTTCTTTTTACAAAAAAATGTTCTCCATCGATATGACTTGTAATAGGCATTATTTTTCGTAATGTTTTATATACAAAAGATTTTTTGGGTTCAAATTTATCATCTTCTTTGGTGAACAACATTTTCATAGCAGTAAATATTAAGAATGCTCCAAATAAATAGGCCGTCCAAGTGAATTTGTTGATAAGAAAAACGCCAAAATAGATCATCAATCCCCTAAATATAATAGCTCCCAATATTCCCCAAAATAGAACGCGATGCTGGTATTTTTGTGGGATTCTAAAAGCAGAGAAAATAATGGCGATAACAAATATATTATCAACACTTAATGATAATTCGATTAAATATCCGGTAATGTATTTTATGGAAGCGCCGGCTGGTTTGAGTCCATCAGGATTTGAAACGTAGTTATTGGAGTATAACCAATAAATAATTCCCGAAAACAGAAAAGACATTGTTACCCATATTGCCGTCCATTTGCTTGCTTCCTTGCTCCTAATGATATGAGGAGTTCTGTTAAAAATGCCTAGGTCAAGTGCAAGAAAAAGTAAAATAGCAGCTAAAAACGAAATCCAGACAATCATAAAAAAGGTTGTTTAAAGTTCCGTAAAGATACTTTTTGATTTTTTATCTTCAGGCATTATTTAAAATAATGTCTATTTATTTAATAGGCATAAAAAAAGTGCCTTCATTTCTGAAAGCACTTATTAGTTTTGAAAAAACAAGATTTACAATGCTGATTTTACAGTTTTGATAATTCTTGCTGCAATTTTATATGGATCACCGTTAGAAGCCGGTCTTCTGTCTTCTAAATATCCTTTCCAACCATGTTGAACAGTATATAATGGGATTCTGATTGAAGCTCCTCTATCAGATACTCCATAAGAGAAATCATGAATAGAAGCGGTTTCGTGTTTACCAGTTAAACGTTGCTCGTTGTATGCTCCGTAAACAGCAATGTGCTCTTCAACAACTGGACGGAAAGCTTCACATATTTTGTCATATGTTGCTTTATCTCCACATGTTCTTAGTACTTCGTTAGAGAAGTTGGCGTGCATACCTGAACCATTCCAGTCTGTGTCACCTAGTGGTTTTGGGTGATATTCAATATAATAACCATATTTTTCAGTTAAACGATCTAATAAATATCTAGCAACCCAGATTTCATCACCTGCTTTTTTAGCTCCTTTAGCGAATAATTGAAATTCCCATTGGCCACAAGCAACTTCTTGGTTAATACCTTCAAAGTTTAGTCCGGCAGCAATACATAAATCAGCGTGCTCTTCAACTAATTTTCTACCGTGAGTATTTTTACCGCCTACTGAACAGTAGTACATACCTTGTGGTGCAGGGTATCCTCCAACAGGGAATCCTAAAGGAAGTAATGTCTTAGTGTCCATTATGAAATATTCTTGTTCGAAACCAAACCAGAAATCACCATCATCATCAATAGTAGATCTTCCGTTTGAAGGGTGTGCTTTACCATCTGCAAACATAACCTCTGTCATAACTAAGTATCCATTGATACGAGTTGGATCAGGATAAATAGCAACAGGTACTAATAAACAGTCAGATGAACCACCTTCTGCTTGTTTTGTTGAAGACCCGTCAAAAGACCAGTTGCCTATTTCTGCCAATGTTCCTTTGAAATTGTCGTGCTCTTCTACTTTAGTTTTACTTCTTAGATTTTGAGTTGGTTCGTATCCGTCTAACCAAATGTACTCTAGTTTTATTTTAGCCATAACAATAAAAAATTAATTAAATGAGATTAAATATTTTGCAAATGTAAATTAAAAGTTTAGTGGTATAAAATAAAGGGGTATAAATTATGTTTTATAATGCTATTTTTATGAATACCCCATTTTTGTATGGGTTAAATTTTAAATACTATATTTTTTGTATGCTAAAAATAATAATTACCTTTGATAAAAATTATCTAAATTATGTCAACATTACGTTTTCAAGCTCTAAAAGAAGCTTCAACCAGAAAACCAGTCCAATTTGAGGAGACTGACAGGAAATCAACTATTTTTGGTTCCAATGTGTTCAATGAAAAAGCAATGAAGCAATATTTGACTTCAGATGCTTTCAAAGGAGTACAAGGCGCCGTTCAGCATGGAACTAAAATAGACAGAAAATTAGCTGATTATATTGCTATGGGTATGAAAGAGTGGGCTTTGTCAAAAGGGGTTACTCATTATACGCACTGGTTTCAGCCGCTAACAGGGAGCACCGCCGAAAAGCATGATGCTTTCTTCGAAACTTCGTATGACGGCAGTGATCCGGTAGAAAAATTTGGTGGCGGACAGTTAGTTCAGCAAGAGCCAGATGCTTCCAGTTTTCCTAATGGAGGAATTAGAAATACCTTCGAAGCACGAGGATATACTGCTTGGGATCCAACATCTCCGGCTTTTATATATGGAACCACTTTATGTATTCCGACGGTTTTTATTTCATACACAGGAGAAGCATTAGACAATAAAATTCCTTTGTTAAGAGCCTTATCTGCTATGGATGAAGCCGCTACAGATGTGTGTAAATATTTCGATAAAAATGTAAAAAAAGTTACTGCAACCCTTGGATGGGAACAAGAATATTTCCTTGTTGACAGTGCATTGGCAAACTCTCGCCCAGATCTCATGATGACAGGAAGAACCTTGCTAGGTCACACTTCGGCAAAAGGGCAACAACTAGACGACCATTATTTTGGTTCCATTCCTACTCGTGCCTTGACGTATATGAGAGATTTAGAGCAAGAATGTATGTTGCTCGGAATTCCTGTAAAAACACGTCATAATGAAGTAGCACCCAATCAGTTTGAGTTGGCACCTATTTTTGAAGAAACTAACCTAGCCGTAGATCACAACTGTTTGTTGATGGATGTGATGCAAAAAGTGGGAGAACGTCACGATTTGAAAGTATTGCTCCACGAAAAACCATTCAAAGGCGTAAACGGTTCCGGGAAACACAACAACTGGTCATTGGCTACTGATACTGGCGTAAACCTGTTGAGTCCAAGTAAAACTCCCATGAGCAATTTACAATTTTTGGCTTTTTTCATCAATACCATCAAAGCGGTAAATGATTATGAAGCTTTATTGAGAGGTGCCATCGCAACAGCAAGTAACGACCATAGATTAGGTGCAAATGAAGCGCCACCAGCGATTATCTCCGTATTTATTGGAGAGCAATTGACCAAAGTTTTGGCTGAATTAGAAGGCGTAACCAATGGCAAGTTATCACCAGAAGAAAAAACTGATTTAAAATTAAATGTTGTAGGTAAAATTCCAGATGTTCTTTTGGATAATACCGACAGAAACAGAACTTCGCCATTTGCCTTTACAGGAAATAAGTTTGAGTTCAGAGCAGTGGGTTCTTCGGCTAACTGTTCGAATGCGATGACTACATTGAACACAATTGTGGCTAAACAATTGAAAGATTTCAAAATAGAAGTAGATGCTTTGATTGAAAAAAATGATATGAAGAAAGACGATGCAATCTTCAACGTTTTGAGAGAATACATCAAAGTTTCTAAAAAAATCCTTTTCGAAGGAGATGGTTACAGCGAGGCTTGGGAAATCGAAGCAGCAAAAAGAGGTTTGAGCAATTTCAAAACCACTCCCGAAGCGTTGAAAGCCAGAGCTTCTAAACAAGCACTAGATTTGTTCTCCGAAATGGGTATTATGAACCATATTGAAGTGGAAGCCCGTTACGAAATTGAATTGGAAGAATACACTAAGAAAATCCAAATCGAAGGTAGGGTTTTAGGAGATCTTTCTATAAATCATGTTATTCCAACGGCTATTCGGTATCAAAATACTTTGATTGAAAACGTAAAAGGTCTGAAAGATATTTTTGGAGAAGAATTTAAAACATTGGCCAAAGAGCAAATTTCTATTATCAGAGAAATTTCGGGTCATATCGAAGGTATTAATTCTAAAGTGGATGAGATGACCAACGAAAGAAAAAAAGCAAACCATCTTACGGATGCTCAGGCTATGGCCGAAGCTTATTGCAACAATGTAAAACCGTATTTTGAAGAAATCAGAAATCACTGTGATAAACTGGAATTGCTGGTAGATGATCAAATCTGGACATTGACTAAATATAGAGAATTATTGCTTACTAAATAATTTTAATACACTATTTTAATAAAAAATGCCTATCCGTTTGGATAGGCATTTTTTATTTGTAGACCAAATTATTCTGCTGTTGTTGGGTCTATGATTGTAGCAACCTGACTTACAGAGTTTGCTGGAAATCCACCTTGTTTTGCGTGTTCCCTAATCATTTCTTCGTTTGGGGCATTGTAAATACAATAAATTTTATCCGTTGTCACATAGCTTTGAACCCACTGAATTTGCGATCCCATTTTGCTCAATACTCCACAGGAAGTTTGCGAAATGGCTTTTAATTGTTCTGCAGTAAGTTTACCTGCACCGGGAATTTCTCTTTCAATTACATACTTTGGCATAGTATTAAGTTTTTAGATTCCTATTCTTTTGGCTTTCCTGCCTGTCGACAGACAGGTCGGTGACGCCCCGTTTTTTTTAGTGGTAGCTGTTTCCACTCTTAAAGTCTTTAAACGTATTTAATATTTTTTTTTTGGATATAATTTTTTAAATATCAATTGTATACATCAAATATAGTTAAATAAACTTACCTTTTGAGAATTGATCATAAAATTCAAGAAACCCGTGCAAAACGGAATAGGCAAACACCAAAAAAATATTTATATTTGCGCCATCCTCCTTCGGCGGACAAGCAACAAAACTACACAGCAATAAAATGAGTTCAGATTCCAGCAAACGTTACGCTCAAAGAGGAGTTTCAGCATCCAAAGAAGATGTGCACAACGCCATAAAAAACATCGATAAAGGATTGTTTCCTCAGGCTTTTTGCAAAATTGTCCCTGATTATTTAACCAATGACAAAGAATATTGCCTCATTATGCACGCCGATGGAGCAGGAACAAAATCGTCTTTGGCCTATATGTATTGGAAAGAAACAGGCGATATTTCAGTATGGAAAGGCATCGCGCAAGACGCTTTGATTATGAATATCGACGATTTATTGTGCGTAGGTGCTACCGATAATATTCTGCTTTCTTCCACTATTGGAAGAAATAAAAACCTCATAACTGCCGAAGTGATTTCGGCTATCATCAACGGAACCGAAGAACTCATCAAAGAACTGCATTCTTTTGGCGTAACGATACATTCTACCGGTGGAGAAACTGCCGATGTAGGCGATATCGTTCGGACTATTATTGTAGATTCGACCGTTACGGCTCGAATGAAACGCTCTAAAGTGATTGACAATGCCAATATAAAAGCAGGTGATGTCATCGTAGGTTTAGAATCTTTTGGTCAAGCCAGCTATGAAAAAAGCTATAATGGCGGAATGGGAAGCAACGGATTGACTTCGGCGCGTCACGATGTTTTCGGGAAATATTTAGCCACCAAATATCCTGAAAGTTATGATGATGCAGTTCCTCAAGAATTAATTTATTCCGGTCAGGTAAAACTAACCGATGCAGTCGAAAATTCGTCAATTGATGCTGGTAAATTAGTGCTTTCGCCAACAAGAACCTATGCGCCTATCATTAAGAAAATCTTAGATAAATATACCTCTAATGAAATTCACGGAATGGTGCATTGCAGCGGTGGAGCTCAAACTAAGATTCTGCATTTCGTGCAAAATTTACACATTATAAAAGATAATTTATTCCCGGTTCCACCTTTGTTTAAGTTGATTCAGGAGCAATCTAAAACCGATTGGAAAGAAATGTACCAAGTGTTCAACTGCGGTCATCGTATGGAAATTTATGTTCCCGAAGCCGTTGCTCAGGACATTATCGCCATTTCAAAATCGTTTAATGTCAATGCACAAATCGTGGGTCGAGTAGAAGCTGCTGATGTTAAAAAATTGACCATTACCAGCGAATACGGAATTTACGAGTATTAAATCACCTTAGCTTTTGGGACGCAGATAAAACGGATTTGCTAAAGCAACAACACGGATAAAAACAGATTTTTAAATCGTTGAATTTTCTAATCTTTCAATCTTTGAATATTTTAATCTTTATTAAATGTACGAATTACTTTTTTGGCAATATCAAGACGGAATCTATCTCAACCATCACTTGGTTTACGAAGCCTTGCTCGAACAACAAGAAGTCGAAGGTCTCGAAACGCTTCCCGTTCAAGTAATCCTGAATCGTATAAATTCAGTGTTTGCAAACTGGGAAAAAGTAGATGAAAACAGTTGGAAAAATACCAAAGGAAAAGGCGCTTTTCACGTCAAAACCACTTCGCAAAGCATACAAATTGATTGCTATGGAACCGAAGGCAAAACAATGAATTTGCTCGCCGACACTTTGGAAGAATTCAAATGTCCGCTCTACGACCCACAAATTCCCGTTCGTTACGACGAAATGAACGAATAAATACCTTCATTGTAATCCTAGATATAAAAATCCGTTTTATCTGCGCCGTCCGTGGCCAATTCAATATAAATTCTATGTCAATACATCTCAACTTCCCAGAAAATGTAATCCTCGAAGACAACCTTGTTTTACTTCGTCCTTTGCAGGAATCAGATGTCGAAAATTTACTGGAAGTTTCCTGTGATGATTCCTCCAGTACTTGGAAATATGCTTTAACTCGAGGAGACAATAAGGAAAATCTTGCCTACTACATTCAATTGGCTTTAAAAGCTAGAGAAAACAAAACCGAATTTCCATTCATCGTTTTCGACAAGAAATCAGGAAAATATGCGGGCAGTACTCGTTTTTACGATATTAATTTAGCGTTTAAAACCCTGCAATTGGGTTACACTTGGTACGGAAAAGATTTTAGGGGAACAGGATTAAATAAACATTGTAAATTTTTATTATTACAATTTGCCTTTGAAACCCTTGGAATGGAACGCGTAGAATTCCGTGCCGATAATAACAATGAACGCAGCATTGCCGCAATGAAAAGCATTGGTTGCAAAGTCGAAGGCGTTTTGCGAAATCATATGCCCACTTTTGGCAGCGAAGTACGTCGCGACAGTATTATTTTGAGTATTCTTCGCAGCGAATGGTTTGATGAGGTTAAAGACAATTTAAAAGCAAAATTGTGACTGTATAAATTCTAATTTTCAGCACAAATTCTGAAAGTAGAAACACATCTTTACTCATTTTATTTCAATTCACATTCAGCATTATAGTATGGGAGCATTCGTTATCAGCAAAAGATTTGATGATCATTACAAATTTGTTTTCACGTCGAGAAAAGGAAAAACTATTTTTACAAGTACTTCTTTTGAGCTAAAGATGGATTGCGAAACGGTCATTGAAAATATAAAAGCTACCATAGACAATTACACTTACGTGAAATCCAGGGCTGCCAATGGAAAATATTTTTTTAAAATGATGTTTGAAGATACCGTAATCGCCACCAGCCGAAAATACACCACGCCATTATTACTCCAAAAAGGAATCGATGAAATCATTCTTGCCGCCTCGAAATCCGATATTTTGGATTTTTCCATGGATGAATTTGTGTTTCCGGATTAGACTTCAAAAAGTAGTTTTTTTGAGAAAGATATTTTACAAAAAAAGGTGTTAAGAAATATGTGCTTTTTTCTTAACGTTCTGGTACTACAGCGGGTTTAGGACTAATTTAAACCCATTGTTCGAATTTGCAAAATTATTCCAAATACAAAAACTAATGCCCATTAAACCAACTGCCCAAATCCGTTGTAGCTGTTGAACTAAACCTTCGGTAGTACTCGATACGATTTTCGAGAAATGCAACAAATTACTGGCCTGTCTAACACTTATTTCATGCTCTTGATGCATAAATTTACCAATTCGCACTACTCAGCAGGCCTTAAAGCTTTTTTAGCAATTCAAAATTAAACATTCCTAAACCAAAACCAGCCCCAACAATAAGTCCCATTAACGGAGATATAAGCATTGCACCTATAATAACGGCGGCTAAATTCATGTTTAATCAAACCGAAGCAATAACGATAGCACAAGCCAAAATCCATAAATTCGACCCTCGGAATGAAATGTTGGATTTTACATTTTCCAAAACCTTTTTCTTGTCTTTCTTACCTTGATTTAAAACGATAAAATGTTTTTTTTTTAACATCTAGTTGATTTGAAATTGTTGTCTTTTTTTGAAATTTAAGTCTAAAACCACTCAACATTTATAACAAAACTAGGGATTTAGAAACATAAATATACGTTATATATTTTATTGATTGATTTGTTTTTTTGGAGGAATTCCGTTAGAAGACTATTTTTAGCTAATTTTACTTTCAACTAAAAAACTTACAGTATGGCATTATTAAGAAGGATAAATGAAAAGGCAAAGTCTTATTTAAGTTCGGGTTTTGGCTCAAATTCGAGTAGTTATGGTGGTCGTTTTGTCAATAAAAACGGGACGGCCAATGTAGAAAAAAGAGGTTTGCATTTATGGTCGAGAATCAGTTGGCATCATACTCTTATTGATATGGAAACTTGGAAATTTTTATTGATTATTTTGTCTTTTTACTTAAGTATCAATTTTATTTTTGCCTTACTTTATTTCTTTATTGGGATAGAAAATTTACATGGTATTGATCCATCAGATTCAGAATGGATCAAATTTGGTCAGACTTATTTTTTTAGTGCTCAAACCTTTACGACAGTGGGTTATGGCCATATCAGCCCTTCGGGGTTTATGGCTAGTGCAGTTTCTACTTTAGAAGCCTTGATTGGTTTGTTGAGTTTTGCTATTGCCACAGGCTTATTCTTCGGACGTTTCAGTAAACCAGTAGCTTTTTTGAAATTTTCTCATAATGCTATTATTGCTCCTTATCGTGATAGTACCGCCTTAATGGTTCGTGTTACACCTTTTAAAAATACCAATCTTATTGATGCAGAAGCTAAAATCACTTTGGGGATGAGTATTGAAGAAAACGGAAAAAAAAGTAATAAATTCTATTCATTAGACCTAGAATTTGAAAAAATTAATGCACTTGCTTTAAGTTGGACCTTGGTGCATTCTATTAATGATGATAGCCCTTTGTACCAATTTACGAAGGAAGATTTTGAGGCTATAAATGGTGAGATTTTAGTATTCATCAAAACTTTTGATGATATGTTTAGCAATGTAGTGGCCATACGAGCTTCCTATACCTTTGATGAAGTTATTTATGGAGCCAAATTCAAACCGATGTATTCCCGAAACGATACCAATACCAAAACGGTTTTGCATTTGGATAAATTAAACGATTTTGAAATGGTTCAATTATAAAATTATTAGATTTAAAAATTTTTGTTTACATTTGTTTATTAAATTTAGAAAAACAATGAACAATATTAAAACGGTATTTAGTATTAAGGATCTAGAAAATCTTTCAGGTATAAAAGCGCATACAATTCGAATTTGGGAAAAAAGATATAATATTTTGGAACCATTGCGAACCGATACTAACATAAGAACCTACGATTTGGCTAATTTGCAAAAGCTCTTAAACGTTGTTTTATTGAATACCTACGGATATAAAATTTCTAGAATTGCAGAATTAAACACAGAAAAAATTTCCCTTCTTGTTCGTGAAATTGTTTCCGAAAAAAATGTTAATAATCATGCATTGAATGCTTTTAAGTTGGCGATGGTGAATTTTGATCAAAATTTATTTGTTACAACTTATAACAGTTTACTTTCTGAAAAATCTTTTCGAGAAGTTTTTTATGAAGTATTTATCCCGCTTATGAACGAAATAGGTTTATTGTGGCAGTCAGGTACTATTAGTCCGGCGCAAGAACACTTTATTTCCTTTTTAATTAAGCAAAAACTACTCATTAATACCGAGAAAGTTCAAATGTTGGAGCCTACAAAAACCGATAAAGTTTTTGTTTTGTACCTACCAGAAAACGAAATTCACGAGCTGGGTTTAATGTATTTGAACTATGAAATTTTGTTAAATGGTTATAAATCTGTATATTTAGGCGAAAGTGTTCCTGTAGAAAGTTTGATTGAAATGAAAAATTATTTCGACAACATTATCTACATATCGTACATGACCGTTAAGCCAACAAAAGATGATCTTCAAGATTATATTGATGACGTTTCCGAAAAAATTCTATTAGGAAATACAAAAATTTGGTTTATCGGTAGAATGGTAGAATTTATTGATAGTAAAAACCTTTCTGATAATATTTCTGTGTTTGATTCTATTTCAAATTTGATAGCCGAAATATAATTTGATGTTAATATTGATATTTTGTTTAATCTTTTTGTATATTTGCTGAACAAATGAAAAAAACAATAACAATTATAGGTTCAGGATTTTCGTCTTTGGCAGCTTCATGCTATCTGGCGAAAGAAGGCTTTGATGTCACCATTCTCGAAAAAAATAATACTGTTGGTGGAAGAGCCAGACAATTTGTCAAAGATGGTTTTACTTTTGATATAGGTCCTACTTGGTATTGGATGCCAGATGTTTTTGAGAAATTCTTTGCGGATTTCAGTAAACATCCTTCTGATTATTACCACTTAGACAAGTTAAATCCTGCTTATGAAGTCTATTTTGATACTTTAGATTCTATACAAATTGCAGATAATTTACCAGATATTCTTTCTGTTTTTGAAAAAGAAGAGGTTGGAAGTGCTAAGCATTTAGAAACATTTCTGGATAATGCTAAACATAATTATGATGTTGCAATTAAAGATTTGGTTTATAGACCCGGAATTTCAATAACGGAATTAATTACACCGGTCACCATGAAAAAAGCTAATCAGTTTTTTAGTACGATTAGAACTTCTGTCAGAAAAAAAATTAAGAACAATAGGTTGCAACAAATTATGGAATTTCCGGTTTTATTTCTTGGTGCTAAACCTTCTAATACGCCTTCATTTTATAGTTTTATGAATTATGCTGATTTTGGTTTAGGAACTTGGCATCCTAAGGGAGGAATGTATGAAGTTGTAAAAGCAATGTATATTTTGGCATTTGAATTAGGTGTGAAAATTAAAACCAATCAAAATGTTGAGAAAATAAATGTCGAAAACGGCGTAGTGAAAAGTGTGATTTCAAATGGGATTACGATTGAATCTGATGTGGTTTTGAGTGGTGCGGATTATCATCATACCGAAACTTTATTGGACGAAAAATACCGTGGATATTCTGAAAAATATTGGAATTCTAAGGTTTTTGCACCATCCTCGCTTTTGTTTTATGTGGCTTTTGATAAAAAAATTGAAAATGTTTCACATCACACCTTGTTTTTTGACACTGATTTTGATCTTCATGCAAAAGACATTTATGATAATCCAAAGTGGCCTGATAAACCATTATTCTATGCGAGCTTTCCCAGTAAAACAGATTCTTCTGTTGCTCCTGAAGATAAAGAAGCTGGGATATTTTTGATTCCAATAGCCCCCGGGATTAAAGACACTACTGCTATTAGAGAAATATATTTTGACAATATTATTAAAAGATTTGAAAAATTGACGAACCAAAAAGTGAGTGAAAACATCATTTTTAAAGAAAGTTTCTGTGTTAAAGATTTTGTTAATGATTATAATTCATACAAAGGAAACGCTTACGGATTAGCAAACATTCTTACTCAAACTGCTTTTTTAAGACCAAAAATTATTAGCAAAAAAGTCAAAAATTTATTTTTTACCGGACAATTAACTGTGCCCGGACCTGGAGTTCCGCCTTCAATAATTTCAGGAAAAATAGTTTCAAATTTGATAAAAAAACAATTTTCAAATAAGCAATAAATATGAAAAAATTATTTGATGATGTATCGTTTAAGTGCAGTATTTTAGTAACTAAAAGTTATAGCACTTCATTTTCTATGGCTGTCAAAATGCTAGCTCCCAGTATCAGAGATGCTATTTACAGTATTTATGGTTTTGTGCGTTTTGCTGATGAAATTGTAGATTCTTTTCATGGTTTCGATAAAGAAACTTTAATCAATGATTTTGAAAATGAATATTACAAAGCTCAAAAAATGGGTATTAGTTTAAATCCAATTTTGAATTCTTTTCAACAAACTGTTGTGAAATATAATATTTCGGACGATTTAATTCAATCATTTTTGAAGAGCATGAAAATGGATTTGATAAAATCTGATTATCATACCAAACAAGAATATGATGAATATATTTACGGCTCTGCTGATGTTGTTGGCCTGATGTGTCTTAAGGTTTTTGTTAATGGAAATGATGACAAATACTATGAATTGAAAGACGAAGCAATGCGATTGGGCTCTGCTTTTCAAAAAGTTAATTTTTTGAGAGATTTGAAAGATGATAATTTGGTTTTAAACCGAAATTATTTTCCAGGTGTCGACCTAAATTCATTTGATGAAAAATCAAAAGAATTGATTATAAAAGAAATTGAAGAAGATTTTCAAGTTGCCCTACAAGGGATTAAAAAATTACCTTTGGAAGCTAAATTTGGTGTTTACACTGCTTATGTTTATTATAAGAAGTTGTTGAAAAAACTTGAAAACACCCCTTATTATGAAATTGGAAATTCAAGAATTCGCGTTTCTAACTATACTAAAGTACGATTGTTAACCAATTCTTTTGTAACTTACAAACTGAATTTGGTTTAAATCAAGATCTTCTTTTACTAAATTAAAAATGTTTTAAAATGATATGTTTCTTAATCTTTTTGGCTACTTATATACTTATGGAATGTGTTACATGGTGCACACATAAGTTTGTTATGCATGGGTTTTTATGGTATCTTCATGAAGATCATCACCAACCCAAATATGCCCATATTTTCGAACGAAATGATGTTTTTTTTGTGATTTTTGCCATTCCCAGTATTCTTCTGTTTTATTTTGGTGCCCAAAACGGATTTGATTACAAATTCTTTATCGGATTAGGGATTTTTGCTTATGGAATGAGCTATTTTTTAGTTCACGACATTATGATACATCAACGATTCAAGTTGTTTAAAAACACAAAAAACAAATACCTTTTAGGTTTGCGAAAAGGTCATAAAGTGCATCACAAGCATTTGGGTAAAGAACATGGTGAATGTTTTGGGATGTTATTTGTGCCTTTCAAATATTTCAAATTTTAATATGTCTTTATATTTAGTTTTAAATATTATGTCCTTTTTGATTCCGTTTCTGTATAGTTTCGAAAAAAGAATGAAGTATATAAAACGATGGAAAGCTGTTTTTTCCGCTATTCTTATAACGGCAATTTTCTTTATTATTTGGGATGTTTTCTTCACTAAGATTGGAGTTTGGAGTTTTAATCCTCGGTACCATGCCGGAATTGAATTCTTTGGGTTACCCATAGAAGAATGGCTTTTTTTTATTTGCATCCCGTATTCCAGCATCTTTATTCATTTTGCTTTTCACTATTTTTATCCAAAGGTTTCTTTATCGGACAAAACCGTGAAATTTATTTATTGGATTCTGATGATAATCATTTTACCGACAATTGTATTCCATTATGATAAATGGTACACGGTTGTTAATTACAGTTTATTAGTATTGGTTTTGACATACACGGTTTTCAAGGTTCCTAATATTTTGAACACCTTTTTTATCACTTTTCTGATCATATTAATACCATTTTCAGTAGTCAACGGAATTCTTACCGGCAGTTTTATTGAAGAACCAGTCGTGATATATAATAATGCAGAAAATTTAGGAATTAGACTTGGAACCATACCAATAGAAGACATTGGTTATGCTTTTTCGATGTTGTTGATGAGTTTAGTTTTAATTAAAAAAATAGAAAAAAATAACAATGAAAATATATAAAAAAGAAGCCGTTCAATATGTAAATGCTAGTGTCGAAGATTGTTGGGCATTTTTTTCAAGTCCAAGAAACTTGCAAAAAATTACCCCGGAAACTATGGGTTTCCAAATCACAGATTTTGATAATAAATCGATGTATGCCGGGCAAATAATTCAATACAAAGTATCACCACTTTTAGGTTTGAAATTGAGTTGGATGACGGTAATCACTTATGTGAAAGAGAATAGCTATTTCGTGGACGAACAACGTTTTGGGCCATACGCTTTATGGCATCACAAACATTTTTTTGAACAAACTGAAAACGGCACCAAAATGACGGATTTGGTACATTATGCTTTGCCACTTGGTTTCATTGGCAGAATAATGAACACACTTGTTGTAAAAAATAAGCTGAAAGAAATCTTCGATTACCGATGTGTAAAAGTTGATGAAATGTTTAATTCCAAATAATGAATAAACCAGAAGTAGTTTTTTTTTGGTTTCGTAGGGATTTGCGATTAGAGGATAACGTGGGTTTGTTTCACGCTTTGGATTCTAAATGCCCTGTAATTCCATTGTTTATTTTCGATGAAGATATTCTGGATAGTTTGCCAAAAAATGATGCGAGAGTTGGGTTTATACATGATTCACTTTTAAAAATAAATGCTAAACTCAAGAAAATAGGAAGTTCACTTTTAGTTAAAAAGGGAAAAACTAAAGATGTTTGGGAATCACTTATTCAAGAATTTGAAGTCAAGGAAGTATTCTTCAGCAAAGATTATGAGCCATATGCCATCAAAAGAGATTTAGGTATTTGTGAACTATTGGAAGCCAATAAAATAGCACATCTTTCTTTTAAAGACCAAGTCATTTTCGAGGAAAAGGAGATCACAAAAGCCGATGGATTGCCTTATACCATTTATACTCCTTATAAAAATAAATGGCTGGAGAAATATCAATTATTAGCTCCTGTTCAAGAATACGATACTTCCGAAAAGTTCTCCAATTTCTATAAAATCAACTTTATTTTTCCAACATTGGAACAAATTGGATTTATGGAAAGTTTCATAAAAGTAATACCTTATAATTTAAAAAATGTTACCAATTATCACGAAACCCGAGATTTCCCTGCTTTGGATTGTACGACCCATCTTTCGCCTCATTTGCGTTTTGGCACGGTAAGTATTCGAAAATTAGTGAATTGGGCTTCACATAAAAATCAAGTGTTTTTAAGTGAACTGATTTGGAGAGAATTTTTTATGCAAATTTTATTCAGTTTTCCAAAAGTGGTTACGAACAATTTTAAATCAGCTTACGACGGCATTCAATGGCGGAATAATGAGGAAGATTTTAAGCGGTGGTGTTCTGGAACCACGGGTTATCCGATGGTTGATGCCGGAATGCGCGAATTGAATGAAACCGGTTATATGCACAATAGGGTTCGAATGGTTGTGGCGAGTTTTCTCTGCAAACATTTATTGATAAATTGGCAATGGGGCGAAGCGTATTTTGCCGAAAAGTTGTTGGATTTTGAATTGTCTTCCAATGTCGGAAACTGGCAATGGGCTGCGGGAACTGGTTGTGATGCGGCTCCTTATTTCAGGGTTTTTAATCCTGAAATCCAGTTCAAAAAATTCGATGAAAAAGGAATTTACATACGAAAATGGATTCCAGAATTCGATTTGGGTTACGGTGAGCCTATGGTCGAACACGCTTTTGCCAGAGATCGTGCTATTGCGACTTACAAAGCCGGAATTTTGAAGTGATTTATTTGATTAATTTATTCAGCATTCCCTGAAATATAAATCCATGGAAAGGCAAAACAGCATACCAATATAATTTTCCCCAAATGCCTTTTGGTTTGAATGTAGCGGATTGGTATAAAGTATTGTTGATAATCTTGAATTCGAGCCAAGCTTCGCCAGGTAATTTCATTTCGGCATATAAAACTAATTTTCCTTCCTCTTTATTGGCATACAAAACACGCCAAAAATCCAATGCATCACCCGAATGGATATCGTGTTTGTTGGTTCTGCCCCTTCGAGAACCCACACCACCAAATAATTGATCGATGAAACCGCGAAAATTCCACAACCAATCTCCATAATACCAACCGGTTTCTCCGCCAATAGACCAAATTTTTTCAAGCGTATGCTCTTTATTTTCTATTGATTTTTTTCGTCGGTCTATAAAACAATCTTTCTTTGGAACTTTTAAAAATTCGGAAATATTACTGTTAAATCTTCCGCTGACCAATGAATCTTTCCAACTGGAAGCGACCTTGTCTTCATCGACTTTTATCAGGGCTCTGGATAAGGCTTGTTCGTAGGACATGGGTTTTACTCTCAACAATTTATTTATTTTATTGTCCTTGCAAATTACTTCCACTTTCATGCTGCTGACCAATGCCGAGGCTAGTTTGTATGAAGTTGAGGTCACAAAATACAACCAATAGGAAGATAATTTAGGTGTCATTATTGGAACTGTATATATCCATCTTTTTAATTTCTTTGCCTTGGCAAAACCCAAAAGCATTTCTTTGTAAGTTAGAATATCTGGACCGCCAATGTCAAAACTCTTTCCATAAGTAACGGGATTCAAGAGTGATTTTGATAAAAACTCCAAGACATCCGATATGGCAATGGGCTGACATTTTGTGTTTAGCCATTTTGGAGTAATCATAATTGGGAGTTTATTGACAAGATCCCGAATAATTTCGAAAGAAGCGCTACCAGAACCCACAATGATTCCAGCCCTCAAAGTTGTTATGGCAAAATTTCCGTTGTGTAAAACATCTTCTACTTTTTTTCTGGAGGACAAATGTTTTGAAAGTGATTTGTCATTCACGATACCACTTAAATAAATGACTTGTTTTGCAGCAGTTTTATCAATGCTGTACACAAAATTTTCAGCCGAAATTTTTTCTAATTCATCATAATTATTGTCTGAACCTGACATCGAATGAATCAAATAATAGGCTGCGTCAATATCATTTGGGATGGCTGTCAATGTTTCTTTTTTCAGAAAATCAACTTCAATAACTTTGATACTTTTTAAAAATTCTTTTGGAGCATAAAACCTGTTTTTGTCTCTTACACAACAAATAATTTCGTGTCCTTGTGCTACTAAAATAGGCAAAAGTCGTTTGCCTATATATCCTGTTGCGCCTGTTAAAAGAATTTTCATGGTTTTAGTTTAATGGATCAAATTTAACTCAATTTATTGGAAACTAAACTTATAAACTCTTTTCTGGTTTTGTTTTTTTCGAAAGCTCCATTAAAAGACGAAGTTGTGGTTACTGAATTTTTTTTTTGAATACCACGCATGCACATGCACATATGTTGTGCTTCAATAACTACAGCAACTCCTAGTGGATTTAGTGCCTCTTGGATACAATTTTTTATCTCATCTGTTAATCTTTCCTGCACTTGCATTCTTCTTGAAAAAGCATCAACCACTCTTGGGATTTTACTTAAACCAACAATTTTACCGTTTGGAATATAGGCTATATGTGCTTTTCCAAAAAAAGGCAACATATGATGTTCGCACATAGAGTATACTTCAATGTCTTTCACGACAATCATCTGCTTGTGGTCTTCGGTAAACAAAGCCGATTTTAGAATTTCTAAAGGATCTAATCCATAACCATGAGTTAAATACTGCATCGCTTTTGCAGCTCTTTCCGGAGTTTTTTCAAGACCTTCTCTGTATATATTTTCTCCTAGATTTTCAATTATTGATTTGTAATTTTCGGCTAATATGGCAGTTGTTTCAGTGTCGTATTTTTCGATTTTTTCGTAACTTTTTATTTGTTTTGCTATCATTTTTTATTTAATTTTTATTCAGGATAAAGTTGTTTTTACATTTTAAAAGTGACTATGCCATAGTCCATTTCGAAAATCTGTCCCGAGATTGATTTTGCGTTTTCCGAAATGAGAAAGTCCGCCATATGAGCCACTTCTTCTGGTTTTAGATACCCTTTCATTGGGTGGCGTTCTATCATATTTTCTTTCATTCTTTCATTTCTTAAAATTCCTGCCGAAAGTGACGTTTCAGTGATAGTAGGAGCAATAGCGTTGATACGAACAACCGTTGCTAATTCTGCACCAAGGGATTTTACCAATCCTTCAATTCCTGCTTTTGCCGTTGCAATACTGGCATGAAAAGGCATTCCCAATTTTACGGCAACAGTGCTAAATAAAACAATAGATGGATTTATTCCTTTTCTCAATACAGGTAAATATTTCTGAATTGTTTTTACGGCACCAATGACATTGATTTCAAAATCTTTTCTGAAATCGTCGATATTCAAACTTCCAATAGGTTTTAAATTAATAGAACCCGGGCAATAAATCAAGGTGTCAATATTTTCAATATCTGGTAGGATATCCTGCAAGACATCCAAAGAAAAATGTTTCAAGTTGGGATGCGAAATGTCTGGAGCATTTCTACTAATGTTGTAAACTAAGTTAGTTTCCAATTGTTGCATTAAAATTGCATTTCCAATTCCTTTGCTACCACCAATTATTACTATGTTTTTCATGGTTTTATTTTAATTATCTCTTCGAAATTTTGTTGTTGTTGATTTGTCTTTGCATGCTGCATTTGAATCGTCCTTCTCTAAAATCCCTTAATTTTTCATGTTTTGTTTTTCGGCCTTGTACTCTTTCGCGCCACATTTTAAAACTGGAAGATTTCATTTCAATTCGCATTAAATCGATAACTTCTTGTTCTTTTAATCCAAATTGCTGCAAAATGGCATCAAATGTGGTTCGGTCTTCCCAAGCCATTTCAATAATTCGGTCTTTATCAATGTAGGAGAGTTCTTTTTTCAAGGCTTGTATTTTAGATATTCGTTTACCACAATTTTGGATTTCAAATCAAACATTAAATTATATAAACCAAAAAAAGTTCTGTTCATATAAATAAAATGTTTAGAACCACGATTGCCATTCATTTTTCTGAGATTAGTATCTTTAGAAAATCGTTCTCCTAATTGTGCGATGTTTTCAAAAAATACTTCATCCGAAAAATCAAATGTTTCCGATTGAAATGGCTTGGTGAATAGCGACAATAAATCATAAAACATTTGGGTAAAATATTCGATTTCTTCTTTGGAATCATCCTCTCTAAGAATCTCCAATTCGAATAATTTGTCTCCAAATAACTTTTTGTTATCTATGACATCTGGGTTAATTAACTCAAAATATGGAATGTAAAAATCATTAGGAATTTGTTTCATACACCCAAAATCAAGTGCTACCAGTTGATTTTTTGGGTTTACCAGAAAATTTCCCGGATGCGGATCGGCATGAACTTTTCTTAAAATGTGAATCTGATACATATAGAAATCCCACAATGCCTGTCCAACAGTATTGGCTTCTTCTTGATTAGTATTTTTCTTGGTAAACTCTGAAAGATGGATTCCAGTCATCCAATCCATCGTGATAATTTTCTCTGAAGAATACTTGGGATAATAGTCCGGAAAAACCAGATTTTCAATTTTCTTGCAGGCTTCAACTACTTCTTTGCTTTGTTTTAATTCCAATAAATAGTTGGTTTCTTCAATCAACTTGTCTTCTACTTCCTTGAAATATTTGTCAGAATCTTTACCTTGAAGATTAAACATTCTGATAGCAATAGGTTTTACCAAAGCCAAATCCGACGAAATACTATTGGCAACACCAGGATATTGAATTTTTACGGCTAATTTTTTTCCATTCTTCATTGCTAAGTGAACTTGACCTATACTTGCTGCATTTACTGAATTAGCATTGAATTCATCAAAAATTTCATAGGGTGTTTTGCCAAAATTAGCTTTGAAGGTTTTTAAAACCAAAGGAGCTGATAATGGTGGAACTGAGAATTGGGATAAGGAAAATTTTTCAACATATGCCTGTGGTAAAAAACTCTTGTCCATACTTAACATTTGCGCCACTTTCAGGGCACTTCCTTTCAGACTTTTCAGCCCGTCATAAATGTCTTCGGCATTGTCTTCATTAAGTTTATCACGAGTCATTGTTGGATTTACCATTTTTTCGCCGTAATATTTGATATAATTTACTCCTACTTTTGCACCGGTTTGAACGAGTTTTGTGGCTCTTTCAATTTTTGAAGTTGGTATGTAGTCTATGGTTTTCATTATTTGTTGTATATTTTTTCTTTGAATATAAATTTTCCAAAATCGATTAAACTTTCTATGGGGGCAATATTCATTAGTTCGAAAGTTGCTTTTACAGATTTTTCAATATAGATGTCTGTTTTTTCAAAAGCTGGTGATTCATCATCTAGCCAGAATTTTAATGTCATTAATAATTGTATCCAAGAAGTTTCCTGAATTGCTTTTTCTTGAAAATTTTGAAATTTCTCGTGTTGGGTTCTTACTTCATCCGTAATAATTTCAGTAATGTAGTTTTTGAATCCAATTCTTAGGTTAGAAAGTTGCATTAGATTTTTCAGTTGATTTTGGTGTTCTTTCAAACTCATAACAACATAACTTCTATTGGCCGACAATAATTCGAAAAATGTAAAGTAGAAACTTAACATTTTGCTCCTCATATCATAGGTTTCATAAGAAGGATCTTTTTGGATTAATTCTATTGTGTTTTCAAGAAACATCTTAAAAATTTCTTTTTCGACACTTTCAATTGTTCCAAAAAAATTATAGAATTCAGTTTCGTCAAAACCATTTGTTTTGGCAAATTGATATACGGATTTTGGCTTATCATTATTTTCCAATCTGTATTTCATGTACATTGAGACTATTTTGTCTCTTGTTATTTCTGATTTTTTGGCAGCCATTTTTTTTTAATTTTAAATTAGGGTATAAAGATATATAATGTTTAACTATAATTAATTAAAGTTAAACAAAAATAAATGTTAATGTTTAAATATCATTTAAAATGATTAAATTTGTATCATTATGAAAAGAAATGTATTAATTAGCGGAGGGACTGGGTTTATTGGAAAGCATTTAACTAATGTGTTAATTGAGAATGGTTTTTCTGTTTCGATTTTGAGTAGAAGTTATAAACAAAATTTACCTGATACTTCCTATTATATCTGGGATGTTTCCAATAATCATATCGATGAGAAAGCGGTTCTTAATGCTGATTTCATAATTCATCTTGCAGGCGAAAATATTGCTGAAAAAAGATGGACTTCAAAACGAAAAGCAGCCATTATAAACAGCAGAGAACTATCTACAAAATTGATTTATGAAGTTTTAAAAAAGAGCAATAAAAAACTGGATGCTTTTGTTTCGGCTTCAGGAATTGGGATTTATGGAGCTATCAATGGGAATGAGATTTGTACTGAAGATACGGTTCCTGCCGATGATTTTCTGGGTTTAACATGTCAAAAATGGGAAGCGTCTGCTGATACTATAAGTGGCTTAGGAATTCGCACCGTAAAAATCCGTACGGGTTTGGTTTTAGGAAAAGAAGATGGTTTTTTAAAGAAACTGATCCCGATTTTTAAATACAGATTGGGTTCAGCACTAGGTTCAGGAAAGCAATATATGCCTTGGATTCATATTAATGATTTGTGCAATATCTATCTTGAAGCTATTTCAAATTCTAAAATGGAAGGTGCTTATAATGCTGCAATCACTGATAATACAACTAACACTGTTTTTTCAAAAACATTGGCAAAAATATATGGATATTTAATTTGGTTGCCCAATGTTCCAGCTATTTTAATAAAGCTGGTATTGGGTGAAATGGCTCAGATTTTATTGAAAGGCAGAAGAGTTTCTTCTGAAAAGATTGGAAAATTGGGTTTTAAATTCCAATTTGTATTTTTAGAAGATGCTCTCAGGGATTGTTTGGAAAAATAGATTTATTTTACCAAAAAGTTAGTTTTAATATTAACGGTTTTAGATAGTTTCTTGGTCAAAATTTGCGGGATTTCAATATTGAAATCATCTGTGTTTACGTCAAAATCAGCGATAATTTCTAGTGCCTCATTTACTTTTCTGAGTTTGACTGTGGTGTTGATTTCTTTTGATTTTCCGTGCAGTTCCAGTTTGCCGTTCATCTTGAATTCTTTTGGGGAAGTTCCAATGATGTTTATGTTGAATCCCTGAATTATGCCTTCGAAAGTAGCTTTAGGATATTTGTCGCTTTCTATATAGTTCTCGTTAAAATGTTCTTCCATTAAAGCAATTTTGAAACGAAATCCTCTCATTAAAACTAAACTTGCAATTTCACCAGTATTTGTGTTTAAAATACAAGTAACAGACTCGTTTTTTGCTTTTATTTCTTCGAATAAAGGAACAGAAGCATCAAAAATGATGATTCCTTTATTGGTAAACATTTTTTTCTGAGCAATAACAGTATTAAAAAGTAATAATGAAAATAATAGAATAATTTTTTTCATCTTGGTATATGAATTAAATTATTTAAAATTATACTATTTAGCTGAAAAAACTTAAATTTTATTGAGAAAAATTGATTGATAAAAAAAAGAATTTCTTAATTTTTATAAATAATTTATAGATTATGTTTAATTTGTTTCTAATCGACATTCGCTCTGTTCAAGATGTTTTCAGGAAGTGCTTTCTTGGCTTTGGCTCCCATTTTCTTTAATTTTTCAACACTTGTAATGAGATTTCCTTTTCCATCTACAAGTTTGTTCATTGCTCCCTGATATTCGACTTTACTTTCGTCTATTTTTTTTCCGATTTTGATTAAGTCGACAACAAAGCCTTCAAATTTGTCATATAAAGCACCTGCTTGTCGGGCAATTTCAAAAGCGTTTTCTTGTTGTTTTTGGTTAGCCCACATACTGTCAATCGTGCGTAAAGTCGCTAATAGTGTTGAAGGCGTTACAATAACAATATTTTTCTCGAAAGCCTTGTTGTATAAAGTCGTGTCTTCGTTCAATGCCAATGCAAATGCTGGTTCCATAGGGATGAAAAGCAGCACAAAATCAGGACTTTCTATTTGGTATAAATCTTGATAATTTTTCTCGCCGAGTTGTTCAACATGGCGTTTTATTGAATTTACATGTTCTTTTAAATAACCATTTTTTAAATTATCGTCTTCTTCGTTAATGAATTTTTCATATGCTGTAAGTGATACTTTTGAATCGACAATCATCTTTTTTCCGTCTGGAAGATTGATGACAACGTCAGGAAAAACACGATTTCCCTCTACGTTGGTGTGCGATTGTTGTACAAAATATTCTCTGTTTTTTTCTAATCCTGATTTTTCCAAAACTCGCTCTAGAATTAATTCCCCCCAATTTCCTTGCATTTTGCTGTCACCTTTTAATGCTTTGGTAAGATTCAAAGTTTCTTTGCTCATTTGGGCATTCAATTCACTCAGACCAATAATTTGTTGGCGTAAAGCTGCGTGATAATCAATACTTTCCTTATGTGTGTCTTCGACTTTCTTTTCGAATAATTGAATTTTATCTTGCAGAGGCGTCAAAATATTTTTCATATTTTCCTTATTCTGTTCGGTGAATTTGCTGGACTTTTCGTCCAAGATTTTATTGGCTAAATTCTCGAATTCCTTGGTGAATTTTTCCTGTAGTTTTTCGACTTCTTCTTTTTGTTCTTTATTGCGTTGCCAAAGATTTTCAAAATCGACTTCTTTCTTAGTCAATTGAATATTGATGGCTTCTTTTTCGTTGCGAATACTTTCTTTCTCTTGATTACTTTGTTGTAATTGTTTCTCTAAACTGGCTTTTTCGAGAAGAGATTGTTCTTTGAGATTGTTGAGTTTCTCTTCGAGAAATGTTTTTTCTGATTGTGATTTAGCTGAAAACAATAGTTTTCCAATGAAGATTCCAATTGCGAGAGCAACAATAAAAAGCAGTAAAAAAGGGAGCATATTTGACATAAAAGAATGGTTTTTGTAGAAAGTAAAAGTAAGGAATAATATCAATTTAGGAGTGTTTGAGTGGATAATTTGGAAAATCTATTTTTGAATTATCCCAAAGCATGTTTTTTTTTAATAAAATGATTTTACGTTTTGTTAATGCACAAAATTATACTTAGCGATATCTTTGCAAGATGCCGTTGTAATTAATTTTGAAAAATGAATCCATGAAAGTTATCTATATGAAGTTGTTTAAAAATATGTTTGTCTTTTTTTTGCTGTTTAATTTTGGTTTGGCTTTTAGTCAGAATTTAGACAAACCATACGTGGTTTTAGTTTCCTTAGATGGCTTTAGATGGGATTATTCAAAATATTTTACGACTCCAAACCTGAATGAAATTTCTAAAATTGGTGTACATGCAAAATCGATGAAACCGTCGTATCCCACAAAGACTTTTCCCAATCATTATTCTATAGTTACGGGGTTATATCCAGATCATCACGGAATTATAAATAATAGCTTTTATGATCCTTTGCTCAAAAAATCATTTTCATTATCAGGGGACGAAAAAAGAGATGCTCAATTTTACGGGGGTAATCCAATTTGGAATGTAGCTGAGAAGCAAGGTATAAAAACGGCTTCTTTTTTTTGGCCAGGATCGGATACAGGTAAAAAAAGCCCAAGCATTTTTCGAAAATATGATGATACAGTTTCGTATACAGAACGGATAAATACTGTTATAGAGTGGCTAAATCTTCCCGAGAAAGAACGACCTCATTTAATTACTCTTTATTTTGATGAACCTGATCATACAGGGCATACTTTTGGGCCGTTATCAGTTGAAAACGCAAAAATGGTAGTCAAAATGGATTCTATAATAGGTGTCTTAGTCCATAAACTGGATGTATTGCCTATTGGAAATAAAATAAATTTAATAGTTGTTTCAGATCACGGTATGGCTAACATATCCGATTCTAAAAAAGTAGCTGTTTTAGATTATTTAAAACCTAATTGGCTTGGTTATCATCAAGTAATAAATCCAATTATGAGTATTGAGGCCAAAGAAGGATGTAGGGATTCCATTGCTCAAGCTTTAAAAAAAGTGCCTCATATAAAGTTTTGGGCGACCAAAAATTTACCTAAAAGATTCCATTTTGGAAACAATTCCCGTGATTTGGATTTTGTAATCGAAGCTGAGAAAAATTATAGTTTAGTTACTAGTAAAAAGCAAAAAGTTTTTGGGGGTACTCACGGATTTGATAATCGTAATAAAGATATGCATGCAATTTTTTATGCAAAAGGACCTGACTTCAGGATTGGAAAAAGAATTGGTACATTTCAGAACGTAAGTGTTTATCCATTGATTGCAACTATTTTAGGATTGAATATTGAAAAAGTAGATGGGAGTTTGCAAGAAGTAGAACCATTATTACGAAAAAAGGAATCTTTTTATAATAAGTGACTTTTACGCAAATAAGAAGAAATGGAAACTGTAAATTTGTAACCAATTATTAGAACTAGTATCCCCAAATGTTACACCACCATTTCATTATTCATAAACCTTACGGCTATTTGAGTCAATTTATTTATGAACTCAAAAGAAAGAAAAAACTTTTAGGTGAATTGCATGATTTTCCATTAGGAACTATGGCAATTGGTCGGCTTGATGAGGATTCCGAAGGATTATTGTTGCTTACCACGGATGGAAAGATGAGTGAAATCGTGAGAAGCAAGAAAGTAGATAAAGAATACTATGTTCAGGTGGATGGAATTATCACGCAAGAAGCCATCGAAAAAATAATGGATGGTGTCGAAATTGGTTTCAACGGAACAAAATACATCACAAAACCTTGTCAATCTTTTATAGTTAATGACGTTCCTGCTTTTGGCGCAAGAGGAAAAAAAATAAGAGACGAACGTCACGGACCCACTTCTTGGGCTTCGATAACGGTAAATGAAGGGAAGTTTCGCCAAGTTCGCAAAATGACGGCGGCCGTTGGTTTTCCGACTTTGCGTTTGATACGCATTCGAATAGGAAATGTATATTTGAATGATTTACAAGCTGGAGAAGTAAAAAAAGTTATGAATTTTGAGTTATGAAGTAGATGATTTTTAAATGACAATGGCAATATCAATGGCAATTTCAATAATAATATAATTTAAGAATGCTTAATATCGTTTTAGTAGAACCTGAAATCCCTAACAATACTGGTAATATTGGTCGGTTATGCGTGGGCACCGAAAGCCGTTTGCACCTGATTCATCCTTTTGGATTTGTCATTAATGATAAAAACCTGAAACGTTCAGGATTGGATTATTGGATACACTTGGATGTGACCGAATATCAAAATGCTGAAGAATGGATTGCCAAAATTCCAGATCAATCGCGCGTTTTCTTGATGAGTTCCCACGCCGAAAAATCGTATTTAGAAAATGATTTTAAGGACGGAGATTGGTTGGTTTTTGGTAAAGAAAGTGTCGGTTTGAGCGTAGAAGTTTTAGCTAGATTTAAAAATCATTTGACGATTCCAATGTCGAATTTAATCCGAAGTTTTAACATTGCCAATTCGGTTGCGTTTGTCATTGGTGAAGCAAAAAGACAGATAGGATTGAAGGTCTAAGAAATCACAAACTTTCCCTTTTCACTATCAAAAACAATGTGTTCGTCCTTGAATAAGGTGTCGAAAATCCCTTTGGTAATCAAATTGCAAGGTTGATCCTGGACGACGTTTTCGGGCGTCATAATTATCATTTCGTCGCTCAGTTGAATTGCCATATCGATATCGTGTGTCGAAAAAAGAATGCACTTACCCGTTTCTTGCGTCAGTTTTTTCAAGAGTTTAAAAAGCACCACTTTATGCAACAAATCCAAGTGGGTGGTAGGTTCATCCAGAATAATTAACGGCGTGTCTTGTGCCAAAGCTCTTGCAATCAAGACGATTTGTAATTGACCATCACTTATTTCGTAATGTTTTTTGGAAGCCAAATGACTGATTTGTGTGAGTTGCATTGCTTCGTTAACTTTCGAAATATCATTTTCGGTTAATTTTCCAATCCAATTTGTATACGGTTGTCTTCCCAGGGCGATGAGCTCCCAAACAGTCAAATTACTTGGAGGTAATTTTTCGGTAAGAACAACACTTAAATTTTGTGCCAAGGTTGCAGCATCTAATTCATGAATGTTCTTTGCATTCAATAAAACAGTTCCCGAAATAGGTTTCTGAATTCCGGTTATGGTTCTTAAAAGCGTAGATTTTCCAATGCCATTGGCACCGATTAAAGCAATTAGTTTTGCTTTTTCCAACGACAAATCAATATCCGAAGCAATTACATTTTTTTCTTTTTTATTAGAATATCCAATGCTAATTTTCGAAGCCTGTAAGATGATTTTGTTTTCCATTAGTTCATCATTTTGCGTTTTCGAATTAACAGCCAAATCACGATTGGCGCTCCAAAAATAGACGTCACGGCATTAATTGGCAACGTAATATCACTTCCGGGAAGTTGCGAAATACTATCACAAATTAGCATAATAATCGCTCCGAAAAGCAAGGTGCTCCAGAATAAAACACTGTGATTACTGGTTTGAAAAACCAATTTGGCAATATGGGGAACGGCCAATCCGATAAAAGCAATTGGTCCTGCAAAAGAGGTGATGCTTCCCGCCAAAATACTGGTGGCCAAAATGATAATCAATCGGGTTTTTTTGTAATTCATTCCCAAACTTCGGGCATAATTCTCACCTAAAAGTAAAGCGTTTAATGGTTTAATGCTGAAAAGGCTTAAAAGCAAACCAATTGTCACACAAACGGATAAAATTACAATCGACGACCAAGATAAATTCCCGAGATTTCCTAAGGACCAAAAAGTGAATTTTTGCAATTGTTCGGCCGTACTGAAATAGGTGAGTGTTCCAACGATGGCACTGGTTAAACTCGCAAACATCAAGCCGACAATTAATATTGCCATTGTATTGCGCAATCGTTGAGAAACGGCTAAAACCGCCAACAAAACCAAAAAACTGCCCAAGCTTGACGCTAAAATAATTCCATAAGAAGAAAGTAAAATAGACGACAAACCCATTGGTAAAAAAGCAGCACCCAAAACAATTGTTGCCACACCTAAACTAGCCCCAGAACTCAATCCCAAAACATCCGGTCCAGCCAATGGATTTCTAAACAAAGTTTGCATTAATAATCCGCTGATGGACAATCCCATTCCCACGAGAATGGCTGCAATGGCTTTCGGCAGCCGATAATTGAGGATGATGTAATTCCAAGTTTCCTTGCTTGTATTTCCTCCTGTCAAGCTGTTGAAAACATCTTTCACGGGAATAGAAACCGAACCTAAACTGATATTCATTAGCAATAGCAAAACCAATGACATTGTCAAAATGGAGAATAACGCTATATTTCGGTTAGTATTAGTCAATTTATTCTAATTTCTTGAAGAAAAAAAGTTTGTGGTTGGGCAATAATTCCGGATGGAAAATTTTAATCAAATCTTTTAAAACCCAGTCGGGACGGGTAGAGGCCCATTCAAAATAAATAATTCCACCTGTTGCTCCCTTATTTACCGCATACGAATATACTTTTTTATTTTTAAATGAGGCAAACTGGCTATAATGTGGATTACTGTCACTCATTTGTTTCAGAGTCGAAAAATCTCCGGGTGCAATCCAAAATTCAGCATTTTGTGCTTTTTCAAGAATTGTTTCAAGAGGCACCGCCAAACTTCCGGTTCCCTTGGTGGTTGCCCATAAATAATCAGATTGGGCATCTTTCAAAAATAATGAAGCCCAACTTTCACCCTGAGGCACGTACCACTGTTCTTGATAAATGGTGCCGCTTAGGACGGTCGGTTTTAATGTTGTTTTTTTTGCCAAAGCCAAAGTGGAAGTATAGGCTGTCTCGATCTCGGAAAAAATGGCATTTGCTTTGGGATCCAATCCATACAATGCACCGAAAAACTTGATCCATTCCGCTTTTCCCAATGGAGATTGCTCTGTCCAATCTCCATTGAGTATAACTTTAAGGCCGCTTTTTTGAAGATTATCCAATGTTGGATTGCTATTATTCAGTCCAAAACTAACAATCACATTGGGTTTCATATCGATTAAAACTTCGGTGTTCAGATTTTCATTGACACCTACTTCTCGAACTTTTCCAGCATCAATTAATTTTCGGGTTTTAACGGAAGAAATATATGCCGTATTCGGAAAACCCACTAAAGTGTTTTCCACTCCCAATAATTCCAATGCGGGAATGTGCGTTGTCGAAGTTACAACAATCGATTTTATAGGAATCGGAATGACCGTGAATTGCCTTAAACTATCTGGGATAATTCCGTTTTTTTCTTGAAGAATATAGGTGAAATTTTTTTTGGCTTCAGGCCAAGGATTCGTGATTTTTACTATTGAAAAACCGTTGTGTTTGTAGATTTCCAGACCTTTTGCATAATGAATGGAATTGTCAAAATTTGCTAAGGTGTTTTTTGAATTTTCGCTGCTTTTTTTGCATCCAAAGAAAGGAATTAATAATAAAAAGAGAATGATTCGTAGAACAGCAGATTTCATAAAAAGACTTTTGAAAGAAATGCAAAGGTATATTTATTCCGTTTTAAAAATCAATTTTATTTTTTTATTCGAATGTTAGAACTACATTTGCTGCTGTATTGAGGTTGCTGTTTTTAATTTTAAAACAGCATTAAAAGGGAATCGGGTTTAAAACCTGGGCTGTACCCGCAACTGTAAGCTATCAAGCTTGTTGTTATCTACAAAACCACTGTTCTTATGAATGGGAAGGTAAACAACAAGACGCAAGCCAGGAGACCTGCCTATTACATCGAGTATCAAACTTTCGGGAAAAAAGGTTTGGGTATGGGTCATTCTATGCTTTTCTCCCATTTTTTATTATTAAAAATGTTTTATTAAAATGAACTACAAAATCGTTCGCATCAGTGCTTTATTTGTGCTGATGACCAACTGTGTTTTTGCCCAGCAAAAAGACAGCATCACTTCACCAATACCTTTAGATGAAGTCGTAATCACTGATTCCAAATTTGCTTTACCCAAAGAAAAATCAGGAAAAGTAATCTCTAAAATCACTTCCGAAGACTTAAAAAAGAGAGAAGGACAAAGCATTGCGGCTATCCTAAATTCGGTGGTGGGCGTCGAAATTAACGGGAGTCAAAGTGTGGCAGGAAAAAATTTAGGATACTACATTCGGGGCGGGAAAAACAATCAAGTTTTGATTCTCATTGACGGTGTCCCGGTTACGGACGCATCGGGAATTGGTTTTGAATATGATTTACGTTTGCTTCCTGCTAATCAAGTGGAAAGTATCGAAATTTTGAAAGGGGCGGCCAGCACTTTGTACGGAACGGGTGCGGCCACCGGAGTAATTAATATCACTTTGAAAAAATCCGGAAAAAAGGCAATTCAGGGAAATGCTTATTTTAATGCGGGAACCAACAATACTTCAACTGATAAAAAAACAAGTTTAGAGGATTTAAATCAAGGATTTTCAGTGAATGGAAACGTGAAAAAATTGAATTATTTTGCCTCTTTGAACAGCACAGAAACTAATGGAATATCACAAATTGCTCCGCCGAATGGAGGTGTTAAATATGAATATGATCGTTTTTCGAGAATCAATTATTTAACTAAATTGGGTTATAAAGCTTCGGAGAAAATAACTTTGGATTTTTTTGGAAATTTCGACAAAATCAACAATGATTATGATGGTGGTTTTGACAACACGGGAACAAACGATGTTAGTGCGAATAATTCAAAAACAGAGCAATTTCGATTTGGTTTTATGCCAAAATACAAGTATAACAATGGCCAATTTATCCTGAATTCCAGTTTCAATAAAATAACTCGTTCTTATAATGAATTAGACAGTTATTCCGGAACAGTTGGATTTTCGCAATACGATTCTAGAAACGTGAATGTTGATGGGTACAATAAATATGAGTTTTCTAAATCATTATTTTTAGTTACTGGAGTTCAATATCAGTTTTTCGATATGAATAGCGAAACTCCATACGGGAATATTGCAAAGGAAACCACTAAATTCAATATGATTGATCCATATGTTAATGGAGTTTTTACCTCGGATTTTGGGTTGAATGTCAATGCTGGCGCACGTTTGAATATTCATAGCGAATACGGAAATCAGTTGGTTTATAATGTAAATCCTTCGTATGATTTCAAAGCCATTCCGTTGAAAATATTGGCTTCATATAGCACTGCTTTTGTGACTCCAAGTTTGTATCAATTGTATTCTGAATTTGGAAACTCTAATTTGACACCAGAAAAAAACTCGACCATAGAGACTGGTTTTGAAACGCAACTTTTGGATAAAAAACTCCAATTTTCGGTAGTGGGATTTTATCGGAAACAAGCTAATTTTATCGGGTTTTCGCCTGCCTATAAATACATCAACATAGACGGAACCAATAAAGCCAAAGGGATAGAAACCGAAATCACTTTTGCCATCAGTGAAAACATCAAATGGATTTCCAATTACACTTTTACACAAGTAGATGAAGCCTTGGATCGTTTGATTCCGAAACATAAAGTGAATTCTTCTTTGGATTTTCAGATTAATAAGAGAGCCTTTTTAAATGTAAGTTATCAATATGTTGACAGCAGAAAAGACGTTTTTTTTGATGGGAATACATATGCGATACAGAATGTTGTTTTGGGTTCTTACCAATTAGTAAACGCTACCATTCGATGTGAATTGGTAAAAAATAGGTTGACTATTTTTGGAACAGTAAATAATATTTTGAATGCTGATTTTGTCGAAAATGCAGGCTACAGCGCGCTTGGACGAAACTTCAAAGTAGGATTGGCTTTTAATTTGTAATTTCAATTTGAATTAAAAAAGACGAGGCTTTCAGTAATGAAAGCCTCGTTTTTTTATGGTTTATAATTTTATTCCAAAGCTTTCAATAAACCTTCCGGGGCTTTGTCAAGATACATTTGATTTTGTATGCCATTTATAGATTTTGAATCTTTAAAATAATCAAATTGAATTCCGGGTGTGTATTGTTTAATTTTGGCTGTTCCCGTAATTTTCGCAATGGCAAGACTCAATAAAGGCTCTGTCGAACTGCCAAGAACATCAAGAGTACTTAAAGTCTCTTTTAATTCAAAGTTAGGAATTAAACCGCTTTGATAGTCTCCAAAACCTACACCATTAACAATTTTCAAAACTATGGGCTGCATTGCGTAGCGATGGTTTGGGTTTCTGTTTTCTTTTCCAAATGTTGGGGAATCATATAAGGTAACTGAGCCAACGTTTTTTCCAACAGTAACATCTCCTATTTGTACAACGGTGATGTAGGGTTTCAGTCCGTTAATCACTAATTCACTTGCAGAAGCAGTACTTTTTGAAGTGAGAATATAAATTTTTGTCATACCAACACTATTTATGGCGGTAGTTTCTATTTTGTCGGTAAAGTAATTTTTTAAAGATTCAGGGTCGTTGGCTGCAAAATACGATTCTATTTTAGCATTCCATTGTTGCTTTGCAAAAACTTGCCCAGTGAAAGTTCCTGTAATCATACTTGCTAATCTGGCTGCAGTTTGTATTGAACCACCTCCATTGTACCTTAAATCAAGCACTAAATCAGTAATTCCTTGTGATTTAAGCGAGCCAAAAGCATCATTGAGTCGGGTGTCGTAATTGGCATAAAATCCGTTATACATTAAATATCCAATTTTATGGGAACCTGAAGCAATTACTTTATTTAAAAAAATAGGATTTTCATCTAAAATGGTTTTCGTCAAGGCGACTGATTTTCCGTTTGGTGTAAATGCACCGCCGTTTATGTCAGCTAGATTCAGGGTATAGTCATTGTTTGAACCAAACAATAATGTCTCGTAATTGCTAATGGTAAGTTGGGTTCCGTTAACGCCATAAAAAACATCGCCACGTTTGATATTTTTTGTTGAAGCATTAGAACCTGGAATGATATAACGAACCCAACCAATTATTTCGGTTGTACTTGACGGTTTATAGCTTAAACCAAATTCTACTCCATTGTTGTTTGTCGTTCCTTGAAGTTGTCCTTCTAATTCTAAATAATCGCTCACAATCCAACTGAATCTATCGATAGTTTTATCTACCCTTAATGCGTCAAATAAGTTTTCTGGAACGGGATATCCTGATAAAAAGGTGTTCAACTGTGTTTGAGTTGCAAATCGATCGTCAGCTAAATTTGGGACATCAGCTTGCCATAAGTAATATAGGTTTAGGCCTTTCCAGATAAAATTTTGAACTTCTAAATTCTTTGGAGCCGCTACATCGTCATTGTCTTGACAACTTTGAAAAGTAAAAGAGGCTATAAGCAAGGCGATAATAAATTTGTAGGTTGTTCTCATATTTCTTTTTTAATATACTGAACGTAAAAATACCTATTTTAGTTTTATTTAATGATAATTTGTAACAAAAATAGTTTAGATTCGTCTTGATTGTATAACCGTTTTAATAGATGCTTTTTATGGGTCAAAATGAGTTTGTGAAATTGATTGCTCCTTTCAAAGACAAAGTCTATAGACTGGCAAAGCGATTGCTCATAAGCTCTGAAGAAGCGGAAGATGCGACTCAGGAAGTATTGGTAAAATTGTGGAGCAGAAACCAAAATTTAGATGATTATAATAATGTTGAGGCCTTTGCAATGACGATGACAAAAAATTATTGTTTGGATCAATTGAAATCTAAAAGAGTTGGAAATCTCCAAATTGTTAATACTGATTTTGCCAATAATGAGCCAAGTTTTGAAAAAATATTGGAAGACAATGACAGCCTGGATTGGGTTGAAAAGAGCATTAATCAATTGCCGGTCCAACAACGATTGATTATCCAGTTACGCGATATAGAACAATATGAATTTGAGGAAATTGCTAAAATAATGGATATGAATGAAACTGCCATTCGCGTGGCACTTTCGAGAGCACGAAAAACAGTCAGGGAATATTTGACAAAAGCACACAGTTATGGAATCAAATAAAATTGAAAGTCTTTTAGAAAAATACTTTCGGGGAGAAACCAGTATTTCCGAGGAGATAGAGTTGCGAGACTATTTTTCTTCGTTAAATGTTTCACCAAATATAGAACAATATAAACCTCTTTTTGATTATTTAATACTGGCTAAAGAGCAAAATTTTGAGCAGGAAATGGTATTAAAATCCACAAAACGAAATTTGACTTGGTTGTCAATTGCTGCTTCGGTTGTTGTTTTGCTGGGAATTGGGACATATAGTTATTTTAATTACAATAATGTAAATCAAGATACGGATTTAGGAACTTATGACAATCCGGAAATTGCTTTCAGAGAAACACAAAAAGCATTATCAATGCTATCAACCCATTTAAATACCGGAATTGAAAGCGTACAATACATTCAGGAATACGAGAATTCGAAAAACTTAATTTTTAAACAACAATAAAAACAATAACGATGAAAAGATTTATAATAACAGTAGTAGTAACATTAGTTTCCAATGCTTTTTTTGCCCAATCGGCTTTCGATAAATATGACGGACAAGACGATGTGACTTCGATAATAGTCAATAAGAAAATGTTCCAAATGATGGGAAGCGTAAAAGTAGATTCCAATGACAAGGAAACCCAACAGTATTTTGACTTGATGAAAAAGCTGGATAACCTGAAAGTGTTTACAACAACCAGTACCCGAGTTTCTGCTGATATGAAATTGTCTGCGGACAAGTACGTTAAAACTGCCGGGTTAGAGGAATTGATGCGTGTAAATGATGGTGGAAAAAACGTAAGAATAATGGTAAAATCCGGAGTAAATGACAATCAAGTCAAGGAACTTTTGATGTTTATTGAAGGCGGAAACAAGGAAAATCAAACCGTATTGATGTCATTAACAGGTAATTTTAACCTAAGTGAAATTTCTGTACTTACAGATAAAATGAAAATTCCAGGCGGTGATGATTTGAAGAAAGCTACAAAAGGAAAATAGTTAAATTAATTAATTTAGGATTCCAAGATTATTAGTTCTGATGAAAATGCCTCAATATTGTTATTATTGAGGCATTTTTTATTTGTTGTATTTTAATTTTACTAGTATTAAAGAGTTTTGTATAACGCTATACTTTTTGGAGAAATCTGAGACAATTTGTATTTTTTGAATAAGATGTCAAAGTATAGTTTAGATTTTTCAAAATCTTTACTTTCATAATAATAATTCCCTAAGTATTCAAACATTTCAATAGAATCGTAGCCTTTGTCTATGACTCTTTCGTAAGTTTTATGAACATCAATCAACGCATATTTTTGTTTACATACGGAGTCGTAAAAAACAGTTTGTGAATTTGCATTGCATATGCCCAATAATATAAATGTTAAGAAAAAAAATGCCGATAAATTGCTTCTTAATGTCGTTTCAATTTTTTCCATATTTATGCTAAACTTTTGATAATGTGTGGGCTAAGTTATGCTTTTGTAATTAATAAGCAAATTTATTTGTCTTTTATATATTGATAACACCTTAATTTCTAATTTATTATTTTTTATTCAAAATAATTTTAAATTTTTTTTTCTTAATTTATTTTGCTTTTCAACATGGCAAAAAAACTTTATTTATCCAAATCCAGAATTAATGAAAAGTCCATATCATTATGATAGCTTTGCTAATAAGTCAATGAAAATTAAGTAGGTTAAACTTAAAATACTGAAATAATTTAGGTTTAAAATTAAAAAATCCCGATTGATCCTCTATTTACTTTCATTCCAAAGTATTCTAAAATAAAAACCACCTAACAAATGTTAGATGGTTTTATTAAAGAGCCGGCGGAGGGACTCGAACCCACGACCTGCTGATTACAAATCAGCTGCTCTAGCCAACTGAGCTACGCTGGCGACTCATTACGTTTGCAAATATAAGTCTGAATTTTAATTTTCCAAAAAAAATCAGACCTTTTTATTGACTTTTTTTACTGTAATTCGTTGATTTTAGCAATCAATTGATTTGCAGTTTGTTCCAATTCAACATTGATTTGTTTGAAGTGGGCTTTTTTATCTTCAACTTTTTTAGCGTTTACTTTTGTAATCAAAGTATCAAAAGCTGCTATTGCTTCATCGATTAAAGCGTTAGTTTCTGTTGTTGGTTTTCCTGTAGTAGAAATTTCAAACAAGTAAACTGCTTCAATAATATCTCCTAAAACGTAGTTGATGTCTTTTTTTAAATTCTTAACGTTTGCCATTTTATTTTTTAATTTTAATTTGCGATTGCAAAAGTACATATAATCTTTCTATTACCGACTATGAAATATAAATTTCTAAAATTGAAGCTTTTCCATTGAGAATAAAAGCCTTCAAGCTAGCAGGGATTAAAATAGTATCTCCTTTTTTATATTGAAATTTTGTATTGTTGCATTCTATTTCAAAATTACCCTCTACACACATATAAACCGTAAATGTATTTCCCGTTTTGTTTACTTCAACTTTTCCATCTAATGGTAGAAAGTTAGTGGTGAAATAAGGACAATTCACAACGGTATTTGATTGATTTAGAGTGGTGTTGTAACTTTTTTCAGTATCTATTTTATTGTAATTAATAGCTTCTAAAGCTAAATCAACATGTAATTCCCTTGAATTTCCCTGACTGTCAACTCTTTCAAAATCATACAAACGATACGTAATATCCGATGTTTGCTGGATTTCGGCAATAACCAATCCAGCACCAATGGCGTGAACCGTTCCGGTTTCCAGAAAGAAAACATCTCCCTTTTTTACTTTCACCTCATCAAGAATAGTAAGCAGTGTTTTGTTTTTTAGATTTTCAACATATTCATTGGCATTGGAATTCTCTTTAAATCCAACAATTATTCTGGCATTTTCATCGGCCTGCAGGACATACCACATTTCAGTTTTTCCAAAAGAATTATGACGCTTTTTGGCTAATTCATCATTAGGATGTACTTGTATAGATAAATCTTCGCGAGCATCAAGATATTTAAAAAGTAATGGAAATTGTTTGCCAAATCGCTTGTAAACGTCCGTTCCTAATATATCTTCCGGATATGAATCAATCAATTCGTTGAGTGATTTTCCTGCTAGAACTCCATTAGAAACCACACTTACATCACCTTCAACAGTTGATATTTCCCAGCTTTCACCAGTAATATCAGAAATAATGGGTTTATTTAGAATTGATTTTAACTTCGTTCCGCCCCAAATTCTTTCTTTTAAAATGGGCTCAAATTGTAATGGGTATATATTATAATTCATTATTTATACTAATTTCTTAATTATTTCTAATGCTCTGGGAATATGATTTGTAGCCACTAAACTATCAAAAACCAATTGGATTATTCCATTTTTATCAACCACATATGTTACTCTGCCGGGAAGAAGACCAAATAAATTAGGCTTTACGCCAAAAAGATTCCTAATTTTTTTATCAGAATCCGAAAGCAAAATAAAGGGTAACTTATATCTCTGAATAAATTTTTCGTGAGAAGCAATGCTATCACTGCTGATGCCAATAACTTCGGCTCCTAAATCTTTAAAATCTTCATATTTATCTCGAAAACTGCAAGCTTGAGCGGTGCAACCTGGCGTATTGTCTTTTGGATAAAAATAAAAAACAACAGGTTTTTTACCAATGATGGATGCGCTTTCAAAATCATTACCATCATTATCTTTTGCTGAAAAATTGGGGATTTTATCTCCTACTTGTAGTCCCATTATTCTCCTTTATAAGTTACAAAATTTCGAGGCGTTTCATATAAAACAACTTCTAAATCTAATTCCGGTTTTATCCTTTTTCTAATTTTATTCCATATGACTACCACAATATTTTCGGCAGTTGGATTTAGATTTTCAAATTCGGGAACATCAAGATTCAGGTTTTTATGGTCAAAAGGCTTTTCTACTTCTTCTAAAATCAAATCACTTAAATCCTTAATATCCATCACATAACCGGTTTCGGGATTAATTTTTCCAGTTATACTAACAATTAATTCATAGTTGTGCCCGTGAAAATTAGGATTATTGCATTTGCCAAAAACAGCATCGTTTTGCTCGAAAGTCCAATCTTTTCGATACAATCGATGTGCCGCATTAAAATGGGCTTTTCTTGAAATGGTTACTCTCATGTTGAAGTTAGAGGTTAGAAATTTTATGTTCTTCTAAAAAATGATAAAACTCATCAAAAATAATTTTAAACCAAATGGTGTAAATTTCGGGTTGCAACTGAATGTCTTTTACCACGTCTTCGATACTCATCCATTTCCAGTTTTCTACTTCCTCTGAATTAATTTTTGGTTCATCATTGTAATAACCAATCATAACGTGATCGAGTTCGTGCTCTGTCAATCCATTATCAAAAGGTGCTTTGTAAATAAAATGGAATAACTCTTTCAAACCAGTTTTAAAACCCATTTCTTCAAATAATCTTCGACTTCCTGCTTGAATATTAGTTTCGCCTTCGCGCTGATGACTACAACAAGTATTTGTCCACAACAAAGGGGAATGGTATTTCTGATTGGCTCGTTGCTGGAGCATTATTTCATTTTTATCATTTAAAACAAAAATCGAAAAAGCACGATGTAAAAGTGCTTTCTCATGGGCTTCCAATTTAGGCATCAAGCCTATTTGCTCATCCTTTTGATTTACTAATATTACGTTTTCTTCTTTCATATCTTTTTAAGCTTGTCAAAAATACAAAAAAAGAAATGGATTATGTGATTGTAGAAAGTTTATGAAAAGTTTAACGAGGGTTTAATCATCGAATAGATTAATTTTAAAGCTTTAAATTTAAAATTTAAATCATCAAAATGAAAACCAAAAAAGCGATTTCGTAGCCTGTTTTTATAATATCTCTTTTTATGCTCCAAGCCTGTAGGCAAGCAGCAAACAATCAAAACTTCACACAAAAACCCTCAAATATGAAAAATTCAATCAGCAAACCAGGAAACCTTTATTATTCAAATACTGACACTACAAAACTCCATATTACTGATGCCGAATGGAAAAAAGTATTGTCCCCAGACTTATACGCTGTTTCAAGAAATGCTCATACTGAAAGAGCTTTTACAGGAAAACTTTGGAACTCTGATGCAAAAGGCACATATTATTGTGCCGCTTGTGGTAATAAATTATTTAAATCTGACCAGAAATTTGCCAGTAGTTGCGGCTGGCCAAGTTTTTTTGAACAGGAAAACAAGAACAGCGTAATTTACAAACAAGACAATTCGTATGGAATGAATAGAATTGAAGCACTTTGCGGCAGATGTGATGGCCATTTAGGGCATCTTTTTGATGATGGACCTGCGCCAACAGGCAAAAGATATTGTATGAATTCAATAGCATTAGATTTTGTGCCGGATGAAGTAATCTCAGAAAATAAAAGCAATAACAATCTAGAAACTATAACGCTTGGCGGAGGTTGCTACTGGTGTGTAGAAGCAGTTTACGAAAAATTAGAAGGAGTAAAATCTGTAGTTTCAGGATTTGCCGGAGGAAAAAATCCAAATCCTACTTATGAAGAAGTTTGTACCGGAAGAACAGGCCATGCAGAAGTTGTGCAAATCACTTATGACAAAACAGTTACCAGCCTAGATGAAATTTTTAAAGTTTTCTTTACTGTTCATGACCCGACAACTTTAAACCGTCAGGGTGCAGATGTTGGAACCCAATACCGCTCTGTAATTTTTTATGCAAACGAAGAGCAAAAAAATGAAGCTCATTCTATTATTGATCAATTAACTGCCGAAAAAGTTTATAATAACCAAATTGTAACTACTTTGGAACCATTAACCCAATTTTACAAAGCCGAAGATTACCATCAAAATTACTACGAAAACAATAAAAACAAACCCTATTGCCAAATGGTAATTCAACCCAAAATTGAAAAATTCGAAAAAATTTTTAGAGACCAATTAAAAAAATAAATTAACTTGAAAATCGGAAAGTAATTTTCGGTTTTTTTTTATTTTTTGCAGGTTTTAAAATTTATTAACTAATTCATATATTAGCTTTCGTTATAGATACGCTATATTTATTATATTTGATTTCAAAAAAGTTTGATTTTACCATCACAAAAATAAATCCCATCAAAATGAAAATAGCTCTTTTTACCAATGAATTCCCACCTAATATTTATGGTGGTGCTGGTGTTCACATTGATTTTTTAAGCCAGGAATTAGCCAAATTAGGACAAGTTGAAGTACGTTGCTTTGGCGACCAAAATGTGGATACCGATTCAATGCACGTTCGTGGAATTAATTCTTCATTAACCAAAATGGTCGATGATGCCAATCCGCACATCAAAATGTTTCACAATATGAGTCGAAATGTCGAAATGTCGCAAGCCACACCTGAGGCCGATGTCATTCATTGTCATACTTGGTATACACATCTTGCCGGAATTATGACGCGTGAATTATTGCAATCGCCTTTGATTTTAACCACTCACAGTTTAGAAACACATCGTCCTTGGAAAGTGGAACAATTAGGCAACGGTTATTTCCTTTCGCGTTGGATAGAAAATAGTGCTTACAACGCCGCCGATGGAATTATTGCCGTAAGCCAACAAATGAAAGAAGATGTCGTCGAAGCCTATGGCGTCAATCCTGAAAGAGTGACCGTAATTCATAACGGAATTGATCCGGAATTTTATCAGCCAACATTTGACAACAATTTACTTTTAGAATATGGCATCAATCCCAACATTCCGTTTGTGCTTTTTGTGGGACGAATTACACGTCAAAAAGGGATTTCGCAATTGATTGCCGCAGCCAAACATTTTAACAAAAACTCCCAAATCGTGCTTTGCGCAGGAGCTCCAGATACCAAAGAAATCGAGCTCGAAACCGAAGCCCTGATTGCCGATTTACGCAAAGAAAGAGAAGGTGTGATTTTAATTTCGGAAATGTTGCCACGTGAAAAAATAAAAGTGTTGTACAGCCACGCCCGTGTTTTTGCCTGTCCATCTTTATACGAACCGTTTGGCATCATCAACCTCGAAGCGATGGCTTGCGAAACGCCTGTTGTTGGAAGCCACGTAGGGGGAATTCCAGAAATTATTGTCGAAGGAGAATCGGGTTATTTAGTAACACTCGAAAGTGTTTCCAGAACTGATTTTAATCCTGTAAATCCAGAAGCTTTTCAGAAAGCTTTTGCAGCCAAAATTAATATTTTGCTAGAAGACGAAACCTTGGCAACCCAAATGGGAAAAGCTGGAAGAGAACGTGTTTTGAAAATTTTCAGTTGGGAATCTATCGCTAAAACTACCTATGATTATTACCAAAAAGTGATTGATGGTTTTGTGAAGGAGAAGGCATAAAAGAATTGGAATAATACCATTTAATCTTTGAAAACACTATTATAAAGAGAGTCAATTCTTTTGGATTCAATTGCCTTTGGCTTTAGCCAAAGGTCTTTTAGAAGCTGCATTTATTGGTTTTAGCCAAAATTGCATAACTGTTTTGGCTAAAGCCAATTCAATATTTACTATAAATTCCGTTGACTAAAGTCAACGGCAATTAAAACAACAATATTCCAGTAAATTCAAAGATTAAATGGAATAAGAAAAAAACTCACTCAATAATTTGTAAAAAATGATACATTTTCATTTAAATATAAAATAAAAAAAATGACTATAAATATTTCTCCAATTATTCAAGCACAAGAATTGCTGACATTATATAAATCTGAAAACTTAATTATTGTAGATGTTAGTAATGGAAAAAACGCGAAATTAAATTATGAAGCAAAACATTTAGAAGGGGCAATATTTATAGATTTGAACACGCAACTTGCCGAAATTAATGATGATTTGTCAATTGGCGGAAGGCATCCGTTACCGAAAATTGAAAATTTTGCAAAAACAGTATCAAATCTTGGAATTTCACCAAAAAGTCACATCATAATTTATGATGACAAAAATGGCTCAAATGCATCGGCAAGATTTTGGTGGATGTTGAAATCTATCGGTCATGAAAAAGTCCAAGTTCTTAATGGTGGAATTCAAGAAGCTGAAAAGAATAACTTTCCAATCAGTTCAAAAACAGAAATTATTAATAAAACCGAAACATATAAAGTTACTAATTGGAAATTAAAAATTGCCGAAATTGAAGAAGTTGAAAAAGTTTCACAAAACGAAAATCATATTGTAATTGATGTTCGTGACGCTGAGCGATATAATGGCGAAATTGAACCAATTGATTTAATTGCAGGACATATCCCAGGGGCAATAAATGTCCCTTTTACTGAAAATTTAGACGAAAACGGACTGTTTTTATCTCCGAATTTGCTAAAAGAGAAGTATGAAAAGATATTTGGAAATGTTGAAGCCGAAAATATAATTGTTCATTGCGGTTCGGGCGTTACAGCTTGTCATTCCCTTTTAGCAATCGCATATGCTGGCTTGGAAATTCCAAAACTATATGTTGGTTCTTGGAGTGAATGGAGTAGAAATAATAAAGCAATACATGCCAATAGAACGGATTTGCAGTCAATGCCCGCTCTAACTCCTCAATTATTAATTGTTACAAAAACAAATAAAAAACAATAACTGAAATAAAAATTCAATTCATCAAATATGCTTACCCCGATAGCGCGGATTTGCAATCCGTGCCCACTCCAACTCTTCAATTACATACAACAAAAACAGCAATAAAAATGCTTACAGCCATTCATCCAAAGTTACCAATGCGCGACAAAAAGGCAACAAGAAACTTTTATAGTGACAAGCTAGGCTTTCAAGATTTTGGAAATGCTGACTATGATGGCTATTTAATGATGCAAAAAGAAAGCATTCAAATTCATTTTTTTGAGTTCAAAACGCTGGATCCAAAAGAAAACTACGGACAAGTTTATATCAGAACAAATGATATTGACAACTTTTACCAAACGGTATTGGACAATAAAACAAGCATCCATCCCAATGGGCAATTAGAAATAAAACCTTGGGGACAAAAGGAATTTTCAGTTCTTGACCCAGACAACAACTTGCTCACTTTCGGGCAAAGTATCTAATAGCTGACAAAACGATGAAAAAATTCTTCCTAACATTAATAGTTTTACTTTTTACAATCACGAATGCTTCCGCACAAAAAAAGGAAACTTGTATCATTAAAACATCTTTGGGCGACATTACCGTCGAATTATATCCAAAAAAAGCTCCCATTACTGTAGCCAATTTTTTGAAATATGTCGATGCCCATTTGTATGACAGCACGACTTTTTTTCGTTCGGTAACTTTAAACAATCAGGCTAAAGATTCTGTAAAAATTGAGGTGATTCAAGGAGGTGAAGTCGATTCTACAAAAGTCTTTGCAGCGATTCCACTCGAAAGAACTTCAAAAACAGGAGTTCTTCATAAAAACGGAGCGATTTCTATGGCGAGAGACATACCCGATTCGGCTACTTGCAGTTTTTTTATTTGCATCAATGACCAACCTTCTTTAGATTTTGGAGGCAAAAGAAACAAAGACGGACAAGGTTTTGCCGCTTTCGGAAAAGTTACCAAAGGAATGGATGTGGTCAAAAAAATTCAACAACTTCATCCGGAACAGGAACAATATTTCAAACCTGAAATATTAATTTTATCTATTACTCGAAAATAAAAAAATTCAAAACAGAAGCGCATCGTAACAAACTGTAAATCAGTATTTATTAACAAATAAATGCTGCTTTTGGTTGTGTTTTATTGGATATATAATTACCTTTGAGAGAGTGACAATCTAGCATTTTTACCTTTAAAAAAGTTAGTTATGAAAAAGACGCTATTTCTTCTGTTTTTTCATTTACTGTTTATCCTTTCAGCCTTTGGCCAAGACGCAAAAGACATTGTAAAAAAAGCTGACGAAAAGGCAAAAGGTAAAACCTCAATTGCCAACATCACCATTCAAATCATTCGTCCCACTTGGTCTCGGGAAATGACAGTAAAAAGCTGGACAAAGGGCAATAATCTGAGTTTAGCATTGGTTTTGGCTCCGGCCAAAGAAAAAGGAGTGGTCTTTTTAAAAAGAAACAAAGAAGTCTGGAACTGGATTCCCTCCATTGAACGGAACATCAAAATGCCACCATCGATGATGAGCCAAAGCTGGATGGGAACTGATTTTACCAATGATGATTTGGTCAAAGAAGCCTCCATTCTGGAAGATTACAATCATTCGTTTTTAGAAGAAGTCGTTATTGATGGAAGGGAATGCTATAAAATTCAGTTGATACCAAAACCAAAATCAGCAGTCGTCTGGGGAAAAGTCATTATGGCGATTGACAAAAAGGATTTTATGATGCTTCACGTTGAGTATTTTGACGAAGACAAAGTGTTGATAAACACCATGAATTGTAGTGACATAAAAATGTTTGGCGGACGATTATTGCCCGGAAAAATGGAAATGGTTCCTGCCAACAAAAAAGGGAACAAAACCGTATTAATCTACAATTCGATTGTTTTTGACACTCCAATAGAGGATTTGTTTTTCACGACCCAAAACATCACCAGAGTAAAATGATACTGAAACTAATCTGGAGAAACCTTTGGCGCAACAGCCGCCGAACGCTAATCACAATGGCTTCGATTGCGTTTGCCGTTTTGTTTGCCATTATAATGAAATCATTCCAGAATGGCGTTTTCAACAATTTAATCAAAAACGTCGTGGGTTATTATTCGGGTTATGTCCAAATACATCAAAAAGGATATTGGGACGAACAAGTGCTCGACAATTGCTTTGCTTTGGATAATTCCCTAATTAAAAAACTCAAACAAAATCCCCAAATAAATGTAATCGTTCCTAGATTGGAAACTTTTGTCCTGATTTCAAAAGGAAATTCAACCAAAGGATGTATGCTCGTGGGCACAGATGCCGTAAAGGAAAATGAGTTGACACAACTAAAAAACAAAATCATAAAAGGGGCTTATTTTCAAAATAGGGAAGAGGTTGTGATTCTTGCAGAAGGTCTGGCAAAAAGGATTAATGCTTCTGTAAACGACACCATTGTATTGTTTGGTCAAGGGTATCACGGTGTAATGGCTGCGGGGAAATTCAAGATAAAAGGCATTGTGCATCTGGCTTCGCCACAAATGAATGATGCTTTTGTCTATTTGCCATTGTCAGCAACTCAATATTATTTGAGTGCCGAAAATAGGCTCACTTCCTTGTCTTTGGGAATTGACAATCCAGAAAGAATGAATGCCATTGTCCAAAACCTGCAGCCATCGATTGGAAAAAATTACGAAGTAATGCCTTGGCAGGAAATGATGCCCGAAATCTCGAACCACATCAAAGCAGATGGTTTTTCATTTTACATTTTTTCGGGAATATTGTATCTCATCATCGGTTTTGGACTTTTTGGAACCATTTTAATGATGACCGTCGAACGGATGTATGAATTTGGAATGCTCATCGCCATTGGAATGAAAAAAAGCAAATTAAAAATGATTCTTTTGGGCGAAACCTTTCTGATTACGCTGCTTGGCGTTGTTTTAGGAATACTGCTCAGTATGCCATCAGTGATTTATTTACAGGAAAAACCAATCCGTTTTAGCGGTGAAATTGCAAAAGCGTACGAGCAATTTGGCTTCGAAGCCTTATTCCCGGCTGAATTTGATTTGCGTATATTTTTTACCCAATCGTTGATTGTTTTATTTATGGCAACTCTTATTGGCTTGTATCCATTGTGGTTTGTGAGTAGTTTAAATCCTGTTAATGCAATGAAAAAATAAAAGTAAAATGAAAATGTTGACCAAAATAGCGAGCAGAAACATCTGGAGGAGCAGAAAAAGAAGCCTCATTATCATCACAGCGGTAAGCATTGGATTATGGACCGGAATTTTTATGATGGCTTTTTATAACGGAATGATTGAACAACGCATCAATTCAGCTATTAGCAGTGAATTATCCCATATTCAGTTGCATCATCCCGAGTTCAGAAAGGATTATGAAATAAAATATTATTTGCCCGAAGGCAGGAAAATGCTTGAAAAAATTGCCAATAAGCAAGAAATAAAAGCTGTAGCCGGGCGAGTTATTATCAAGGGAATGATAGCATCAGCCTCGGGAAGCAGCGGAATAACTATAAACGGAGTGATGCCAGCCGAAGAACAATTGCTAACCAACCTCAAAGGAAAAATAATAAAAGGGAGTTATTTTAATCCAAAAAAAGAGAATGAAATACTCATCAGCGAAAAGCTCCGCAAGAAACTAAAACTCAATTTAAACAAGAAAACTATTCTGACTTTTCAGGATAGAGAGGGCAATCTCGCATCGGCTGCGTTCCGGATTTGTGCCATTTACAAAACCATAAACGGTCCTTATGATGATGCCAATGTTTTTGTGAAAATCACCGATGTGGATTCGCTAGCCGGAATTCCGAAAGCCATCAATGAAATTGCAGTCTTGCTACATTCGAGTAAATCTGTACTAGAAATTCAAAAAAACTTGTCCCAACAATTTCCTAAATCAGAAATCAAAAACTGGATGGAAATTTCGCCAGAACTTGGATTAACGGTTTCTGTTGGAGACCAAATGGTTTATATTTTTATGGGAATTATTTTGCTTGCCTTGGCTTTTGGGATAGTCAACACGATGATGATGTCGGTTTTGGAAAGAACACGAGAAATTGGAATGCTGCTTGCTTTGGGAATGAATAAGTTCAAAATTTTTATGATGATTATTCTAGAAACTTTTTTCCTGATTCTTGCCGGCTGCCCAATAGGAATTTTACTTGCCTTTGCCACTATTGGAATAACAAATCAAACAGGAATCAACTTTAGCGAATTTTCGGAAGTGTATTCCAGCTTTGGATACAGCTCCATTATTTATCCTACTTTGACTTGGAACCAATTTGGAAATATTGTGATTTTAATAATACTGACTGCGCTCTTTTCGGCCTTATTTCCTGCAAAAAGAGCCTTGAAATTAAAACCCGCCGAATCCTTAAAAAAATAATTGCGATGAGAGAAACAGTAATTGATGCGCACAATTTATCGAAAATATACGATGAAAAAACCATTCCAGTTTATGCGTTAAACAAGGTTCACCTGCATATTTCACGGGGAGAATTCACGGCCATCAAAGGACCTTCGGGCTCCGGAAAAACGACTTTGCTGAATATGCTTGGTGGTTTGGATATTCCTTCCGAAGGTTTTGTCGAGATTAACGGAACCAATATTACCGCTTTGAAAGGCAATGAATTGGTAGATTTCCGATTGAATAACATTGGGTTTGTGTTTCAATCCTACAATTTAATTCCGGTGCTTACCGCCAAGGAAAATATTGAATTCATAATGCTTTTGCAGAAAAGACCTGAAAAAGAGAGAGAACAACGGGTTTTAGAATTGCTGAAACAAATTGGAATGGAAGATAAAATCAATAAAAGACCCAGAGAATTATCGGGTGGTCAGCAACAAAGAGTGGCCGTGGCAAGAGCATTGGCACCAAAGCCGCAGTTTATTTTGGCCGACGAGCCTACAGCAAATCTTGATTCGGTTTCGGCTGAAAATTTATTGGATATGATGCTAAAACTCAATCAGGAAGAAAATATGACTTTCGTTTTTTCGACTCACGATCAAAGAGTTATCAACCGCGCCCGAAGAGTCATCACGCTCGAAGACGGGAAAATTGTTTCCGATACTGCACCAACGACTGTCGAGCATATATAACCATACTATTTTAAGAATAAATCGTGAACTATACTAAATACATATTCACACTATTTTTATCCTTCTCAAGCATCCTAATTAATGCTCAAACCAATGATTCAAAACCATCGTGGGTAGAACTTCAAGGCTATATCAAGTACATTCAAAACACGACTTTCGTCCAGAAAATTGATTCCAATGCTTCGACAAATCTTATTCATAATCGGCTGAATTTTAAATTCAATATTGCACCTAAATTTTCTGGACGATTAGAAGTTCGCAACCGAATTTTTTATGGTGAACAAATAGAACAAACACCAAATTTTGGAGGCCTCATCAACCAAGATAACGGCTTTTTTGATCTTTCGCATTTATGGGTAAACGAAAAATCCTTCGTGGCACAATCGACAGTTGACCGGATGTTGCTGCAATATTCCGATGAAAAATGGGAAGTTATTATTGGAAGACAGCGCATCAATTGGGGAATTAACAACGTCTGGAATCCAAATGACCTTTTCAATGCCTTTAATCTGTTGGAATTCGATTATGAAGAACGACCGGGAAGCGATGCTGTTAGAATCCAACATAATTTGCAGCATAATACTTCATTCGAATTGGCTTACAAAGCCAGCAAAAACAGTGAGGAGCAAATTGCGGCGGTACTCTACAAATGGAATAGAAAAAAGTATGACTTCCAACTTTTAAGCGGAATTTACCAAACCGATTTTGTAGTTGGCGGAGGTTGGGCAGGAAGTATCAAAGAGGCAGGATTTAAAGGGGAGATGAGTTATTTTATTCCAAAACAGAACTCATTGGATTCATCCGAAAATTTCTGCTTGTCATTAATGGTTGACCAAACCTACAAAAACGATTGGTATCTAGCGCTCACAATGCTTTACAACAGCAATCACACGAATGATTTTATGATTGGTAAAGGCATTTATAACTTTAATGTATCTGCCAAAATGCTTTTTCCGTTCGAATATAATTTTCATTTCATGGCCCTGAAAACAATCTCACCTATTTCCTCATTTAACTTCTCTTTTATTTATTCTCCTGTGAAGAATACACTGATTCTAATTCCCTCTTTTGCTTGGAATGTTGCAACAAATTTTGATTTGGATTTTATGGCGCAATCTTTTTTTGCAGACCAAGCGAACTCTTATAAAAATTTAGAAACCAATATTTTTATAAGAAGCAGATGGAGTTTTTAATTCAAAAAAGGGAAAATTATTAATCTAAAAACACAATTCAAAAATTATTTTTTTCATTTCTAAAAGAATTCTTAATTATAATTAGTTAATTAACAGGTATTTAAAAATAATATTGGTAATTTTATAAAATTAAAAATCGTTAATATCCGAATCAGATTTGGTATCTAATCGATATTACAAACAGAAAAATTAATCTTTAAATTAACTATTATGGAAACGATTATCAAAAAACAAGGAATTGTAAAAGCAAAATCGAATGCTGCACAAGGTTTAAGAGATTTATTTGAAGCTGAATTGAAAGAAATGTTTTGGGCAGAAAAATCAATGATTCCGGCATTGAAAAAAATGACAAAAAATGCTTCCTCCCCAGAACTAATTCGAGCCTTAAAAAAACATTTGACCGAAACGGAAGAACACATAACACGTTTAGAAAGAACATTTGATTCCATTGGAAATAAAGCGGATGAAAAAAAATGTAAAGCCATGGAAGGATTGATAAAAGAATGTGAAATTATGATGAGTGAAACTGAATTGGGCGATGTTCGTGATGCAGGAATCATAGCTGCTGCACAAAAAGTTGAACACTATGAAATTGCCACTTACGGGACTTTGCACGCTTATGCAGTAACACTTGGAGAAGAAAAAGCAGAAGAATTGATTGCAATGACACTAGCCGAAGAGAAAAAAGTAGATGCGGCTTTAACTAAAATTGCCTTATCAAACATCAATATTGATGCAGCAGATTTAGATGATGAGTGGTAATTTCGCTATATACTGTTTTAAATAAAGCCTGTTTTACGGGCTTTTTTTATGAATATTCTTAAAAAATTTATTGTTTTTGTAAAAACATTTCTATTGTAACAAAACAAATTTCAACTTGTGTAACTAAAGTTACTATCAAAGTATAATCGTTGCATTTATTTTGCATTATAATAATGCAGAAGACACTTTATAAAGTGTAAAATAATTGAAAGTTGAAAAAATGGATATAGAAAAATTAATAAAAGAAAATCTAGGTACAATAGTGGATGTACGAACTTATGGAGAATTTATGGGTGGCAATGTAGCCAATTCCATCAACATTCCCCTGAGTGAAATCCCGGAAAGAATAGAAGAATTAAAAGCACTGAAAGCCCCATTAATATTGTGCTGTGTATCAGGCGGAAGAAGTGGTCAAGCGCATCATTTCCTTTCACAATATGGCATCGAATGTTATAATGGCGGTTCATGGCTAAACGTAAATTATTATAAATCTTTAAGCAAATAATCAAAAAATGATCAACACATTAAAAAAATTATTCGGAATTGGATCAGGAGTAAACTATGCCGAATTGGTAAAAAATGGGGCAATAATTTTGGACGTTCGTTCCAAAGCCGAATTTGCCGGCGGTCACATAAAAGGATCTATCAATATTTCAGTTGATACTTTAAGAAACAACTTGGACAAACTGAAAGACAAAAATAAACCCGTAATTACTTGTTGTGCTTCGGGAATGAGAAGTGCATCTGCAAAAGGAATTTTAAAGGCTAATGGTTTCACTCAGGTATACAATGGCGGAGGCTGGTATAGTCTTCAAAGTAAATTATAACGAACAAAGAAATTAAATAAAAAATATACTGCCCTCGAAAAGGCAAAAATATAGTTTTTAAATGTCCTCTTTCCCATTGAAAAGTCCTTATTTAGGACTTTTTTTTATGCTCATAACCCATAATAACTATTCCGAAAATCATTTGTCTTACGGCAAAATAAAAATTACATTTGCAACAGTTTAACTTTTACATATAAAATGAAGCCTAACACACAACAATTAAACGATTTAACTATCCAAGTCAGAAGAGATATTCTTCGTATGGTTCACGCTGTTAATTCAGGTCATCCTGGAGGTTCTCTTGGTTGCACTGAGTTTATGGTCACCTTGTACCAAAACATAATGGACAGAAAACCAGGTTTTGATATGGATGGAATTGGTGAAGATTTATTCTTCCTATCTAATGGTCATATCTCTCCGCTTTTTTACAGCGTATTGGCAAGAAGTGGTTATTTTCCAGTATCGGAATTAGCTACTTTCCGTCTAATAAATTCTAGATTACAAGGTCACCCAACAACTCACGATGGATTACCAGGTGTGAGAATTGCTTCAGGTTCTTTGGGACAAGGATTATCAGTTGCCATTGGTGCTGCTCAAGCAAAAAAATTGAACAAAGACAACCATTTGGTTTACACCTTGCACGGAGATGGCGAATTGCAGGAAGGTCAAAACTGGGAAGCCATAATGTATGCTTCTGCTAAAAAAGTGGATAATCTGATTGCAACAGTCGATGTAAACGGAAAACAAATTGACGGAACAACGGACGAAGTTTTGGCAATGGGAAGTTTGAAAGCTAAATTCGAAGCATTTGATTGGGATGTTTTGGAAATTGAAAAAGGAAACGACATTGAAGCGATTATCGCCGGAATGGCTGATGCCAAATCTAGAACCGGAAAAGGAAAACCTGTTTGTGTTTTATTGCATACAGAAATGGGTAACGGAGTAGATTTTATGATGTACAGTCACGCATGGCACGGAAAAGCACCAAATGATGCACAACTCGAAAATGCTTTGGGTCAAAACTATACTGAAGGCGAAAGCGATTACTAAATCAGATTGTAGATTTTAGATTATAGATTTCAGATTCAACACTAAATCTTTCAATTTTAAAATCTTTAAATCTTTCAATTAAGAAAAATGAAAAAATATATAAATACAGGAAGTAAAGATACTCGTTCCGGTTTTGGAGTGGGAATGACTGAATTAGGTCAAAAAAATGAAAAAGTGGTGGCACTTTGTGCTGATTTAATTGGTTCGTTAAAATTTGACGATTTCAAGAAAAATCATCCGGAGCGTTTTTTCCAAATTGGGATTGCCGAAGCCAATATGATTGGGATTGCAGCGGGATTAACCATTGGCGGAAAAATTCCATTCACGGGAACTTTTGCTAACTTTTCTACAGGAAGAGTTTACGACCAAATTCGTCAATCAGTGGCATATTCTGATAAAAACGTAAAAATTTGTGCCTCTCATGCGGGATTAACCTTGGGTGAAGATGGTGCAACTCACCAAATATTAGAAGACATTGGACTAATGAAAATGTTGCCGGGTATGACTGTAATCAATACTTGTGATCACAATCAGACAAAAGCTGCAACAATAGCTCTAGCAGATCATCACGGCCCTGCTTATTTGCGTTTTGGTCGTCCGGTGGTGCCAAATTTTATGCCTGCTGACGAACCATTTATTATTGGAAAAGCCATTCTATTAAACGAAGGAACAGATGTAACGATTATTGCTACAGGACATTTAGTTTGGGAAGCGCTTGTTGCAGCCGAAGCTTTGGAAGCAAAAGGAATTTCTGCCGAAGTAATCAATATTCATACCATCAAACCATTAGACGAAGAAGCGATTTTGAAATCATTGGCAAAAACCAAATGTGTGGTTACTGCCGAAGAACATAATATTCTTGGTGGTCTTGGCGAAAGCATTGCCAGAGTATTAGCTTTGAACAATCCATCTCCGCAAGAGTTTGTTGCTGTTCAGGACAGTTTTGGCGAAAGCGGAACTCCAGAACAATTAATGGAGAAATACAAGTTAAACAATCAGGCGATTGTAGCTGCTGTAGAAAAAGTGATTAAGAGAAAATAAGATTTTTGCTTATTTTTCACCATAAAAAAACCTCGAAAGTTTAGTCTCTCGAGGTTTTTTATTTGATTCAACTTCACCAAAAAATTATGGTTTTGCAGTGTGATGCGCTTTGTCAAGATGTATTCTTAATCTTGTAGGAGTTGTATAATCCGGAGTTCCTGCTGCTGAATATTCAGGAATACCTTTTGTTTCGGTTTCAATAGCCGTTGTCAGAGGGTTATCTACAATTGGATCATAAGGAAAATAAGCACTTAAACCAGAATTAGTTCCTGCTGGTTTTGTAATTTCCAATTTTGTGGTATAATTGTCTCCATCATCGTCAACGTCTAAAAAATTAGGGATTCCATCTCCATCAGTGTCATCAGGATTTACAACACCAGTAGCCAAAGTTCGAACATAACCATCTCCATTAAGATCTTCTTGATATGATGGAATTCCATCATTATCCTGATCTAATCTTTGTAATTCATATAATTTAAAACTAAATACTAAAGGCGAATAAGCAGGAATTGAACCCGATCCGGAATTATAATAGGCTAATCCAGAAGGAAGAAACATCACACCAGCACCAAAATCGTTGCGTGTTATAGTTCCGTCGGCATTTGCTGTATATGTTCCTGTTTTAAAGATTGGAAAAGTTTCACTCCATCCTGATATTGTGGTAAACAAACTTATCATGGCCTGAGGGTAAATTACTTCTTCAAATTTAGTAGCGGTAAGTGTTGTAACAGTAGACCCTGTAGACCCCGTACGTTCTAAATAATCCCCTCTATAAGATGTCATTACACCATCAGCATTACAAGGAGAATGCCCTACTCCGGGTCTTAAAACTAAATAATATAATTTATAAATTATGTTATTTTGGCTTATATCCTTAGTCAAAAGTTTAGGATAAGTGGCGGAATTCAAATAGGACATAATGGATGGTTGTGCAGCGTCAATTTTTGTTATCGTTACATTCTGATCATCTACAAAACCAGGATGATTTACAACGGTTATATAATTTTTGTTTAAGTATTCCTCAATGTCAACAATATCAACGGCATATTGTGTAGCATAATCTCTCGGTGGCTCGACGGGTGTATTAGGATCATTCTTAGAACAAGAAAATAAAGAAACCGTTGTAATTAATAGAATAAAATAAAACTTAAATTTGTTCATTATTGCTAATTTTTAAGTGCGCAAGATACAATTTTGATTTATTTTTGTAAACAATTTAACTTCGATTTTGGAAAATTTATGAGAATAGACAAATATTTATGGTGTGTGCGATATTATAAGACCCGTAATATGGTTACAGAGGCCTGTAAAAAAAATCATGTCACTGTAAATGGCCTGGTTGCTAAACCCTCGAAAGAGGTTTTTCCTACCGATAAGATCACTTTTAGAAAAGACCAAATCACACAAATAATTACTGTGCTGGACATTCCGGATAATCGCGTGGGTGCTAAACTAGTTGATATTTATAGAAAAAATGAAACGCCGGCTGAAGTGTATGAGCATTTAGAATTACTGAAATTATCGAAAGAACATTATCGGAAAAACGGGACAGGAAGACCTACCAAAAAAGACAGACGCGATATTGATGAGTTTGGCAATGAAATTAAAACTGACGCTGAAGAAACAGAATGAAGCATTCAATTTCATTTAAAAAAAACATAAACCACATTTAATTCGGTTAAACTAATAAAATAGAAAGAACTCTTTTTATCTTTGAAAAAAATATTGCAATGAGTAAGAATATCATCTTATCGAATCAGGAAATTGAGCATACCATAAAAAGAATTGCTTACCAGATCTATGAAACATTCGTAGATGAAGAAGAAATTGTTATCGCAGGAATTGCTTCGAATGGATTTACGTTTGCAAAAAAAATTGCGGATGCATTAAATAAAATTTCAACTCTGAAAGTTTCACTTTGTGAGGTTCGAATCAATAAACAAAATCCTGAATTACCAATAAACACTTCGTTAACAAAAGAAGAATACACCAATAAAGGTTTGATTCTTGTGGATGATGTGCTGAATTCCGGAACCACCCTAATATATGCCGTCAGACATTTTCTTGACGTGCCTTTAAAGAAATTCAAGACGGCTGTCCTTGTGGATAGAAATCACAAAAAATACCCAGTAAAAGCTGATTTTAAAGGAATTTCACTTTCTACCTCTTCATTAGAACATGTTCAGGTTGTTTTTGATGAAAATGGCGATAATTATGCTTATTTAAGCTAAAATAGCTAGAATATCCTGGGTAGTTTCGTCCTTCGTTCTGCCATCTATATTCACTTTATATTGTGCTTGGTTGTAATAAAAACTTCTTTCAAAAAGGTGTATGGCTATAAATTCCTTCATTTCCTCATCGTTTTTATCTGCTATTATCGGTCGTTTGCTTTTATTGGAAATCAATCTTTCAAATAAAGTTTCAACCGAAGCTTTTAAATAAATAGATAAAATGTTTTCACCTTTTAATAATTCATGATTATTGGCATAGCAAGGAGTTCCACCTCCCAAACCAATAATTAAATTTTCGGGAGCATTCAATAATTCAATAAAAACGTCTCGCTCCAGTTTTCTGAAATAAATTTCACCTCGCTGTTCAAAAATTTCTTTTATGGATAAGTTTACTCGCTCTTCGATCATTTTATCCAAATCTATGTAAGGAATATTAGTACTATTTGACAATCTATTGGCAATTGTAGACTTTCCACAACCCATATAACCTAATAAAATAATTTTTCTCATTTGAATAAAACCTTATATACTAAGGCGTTAAGTAGTTTTGTTTAAAAAAGACAAATTTATAATAAAATAGCTTTGAAAAATTAAAAATAAGACCTTATATTTGCACCCGCATTCAAGAAACGAAATGACTCGATAGCTCAGTTGGTAGAGCACATCACTTTTAATGATGGGGTCCTGGGTTCGAGCCCCAGTCGGGTCACAAATTTGTGATTATAGCATACGTTTTTTGAATCATTGACTCGATAGCTCAGTTGGTAGAGCACATCACTTTTAATGATGGGGTCCTGGGTTCGAGCCCCAGTCGGGTCACAATATAATACGCATACATTAAAAGAATCTTGATAGTCTAAAGACTTGATAGCTCAGTTGGTAGAGCACATCACTCTTAATGTTGGGGTCCTGGGTTCGAGCCCCAGTCGAGTCACAAAAAATATAGAGACGTTCGCTGAGGCAGACGTCTCTATATTTTTTTAGGCCACGTGGAGAAACGGTAGACTTGCCAGCTTGAGGGGCTGGTGCTCGCAAGGGCGTGCGGGTTCAAATCCCGCCGTGGTCACATTTAAGTTTAAAATTAAATCCTAACTACTTATTTTGCAAGTAATTAGGGTTTTTTAATTTTAAATCTATATTGTTTTTGTATTTTCATTAAATTTGAAATCTAACTCAAATAAAATTGATATGAAAGAAATGCTTGTACCATCAGAAGAATCTACGATTGATGATTTTGAATTGAAGTTAAATGAATCTGCAAAAGGATTTCTGAAAGAAGCAGCAAAATGGGCTTATTTTTTATCCATTCTAGGTTACATAGGAATTAGCTTCATTGTTTTGGCTGCAATTTTTGCAGGAACACTGTTTTCATTTATGAGTAATATGAGTAGGGAAATGGGCAATATGATGTCTATGGGAGGTTCATTTATAACAGCTTTATATTTGATAATTGCCACACTTTATTTCTTTCCAATATATTATTTGAATAGGTTTGCTTCTAATTTAAGGTTTGCTTTTCGCAATAATGATTCGGAAAAACTAGCTAAATCATTCGGGTATTTGAAATCTCATTATAAGTTTATTGGAGTTTTGGCAGTAATTATGTTATGTTTCTATGCCTTAATTTTTGCAGGTGTGATTATTGCCGCTATTACGGTTGGTCTTAGATAAATATTCCTGTTAATAATAAAACCCGTCTTGTTGTTTGAAACAAGACGGGTTTTGAATTTATAGAGCTAAATTATGTTTATTTCTGGGCTTTAATTTTTGCCACATACTGGGTCAACTTTTTACCATAAAGTGATTGTGCCACTTTTGGTGACATTGATTTTTGAATGGTATCTAAATATTTGATATTGATATCATAAATATCTGTCAAGGCAATATACGGAGCCACTTCATATCCTCTATTATTGATGGCAAAATTAGTGGCAAACAAATATTTACGTTTGGTGTTGTTATCCTGTTTTGCATTTATACTATCTAAAGCTTTCGAGTTATTGCTTTTGATAGCATTGAATTTTTTTTCTATTAGATCAAGATTTTCATCTCTAAAACGAGTGTTTATTTTTAGATACTCTTCATATTTTTCTTGATTTTTTGAGCCAGTTATTTTTGCACTGGAAAGATAAGAATCCAGATTGGTATCAACATTCATTTTTCCGGGTTCGGCAAAAAATAGAATATTATTGTCCTTTGAATTCGTGACACCTCTGTCTAAAAATAAATACAGCATTTCGGATGATTTTAAGTCTACATCAGTTTCAAATTTTGAATTTCCATCAATGTTGATAGTGTCAATTGCAACAAGACTTGTATCAACCACTCTTTGTATGTATAAAGTTCCTTTTTTTAAACCTTTGATATTTCCGGTAAGATGTAGATTTGTTTTTGAGACTTCCTTATTACAAGAAGCTAAAATTAGAAGTGTAAAGAAGGCAAGAATGAATTTTTTCATTGTTTTTTTTGTTTTTTGCAAAATAAAGCAAATTGTTGGAAATAGTAACTATTGTGCTCTTGGAATTTCATATATGTATAAGTTATTTTTTAGCGGTCATATATGGTATTGCTTTTTTTGTGTTTGCTTGCGCAAACGACTTATTAATGGTGATTTCATAAAAAATCCCAATCTATTTGTAATAAATTGGGATTTTATGTATTAATGATTTTCTTTATCCTTTTAACCAAGTTTCTTTTAGTGCTGATTTTGTTTTGTCAGTTGCTTCAAGGCTTTCTATTTCTTCATATGGAAGTTTTACTATTCCTTTTATGGTTTGTTCTTTTCCATCACGTTTTATTTTTACGGAAATTGCGTCGTTTTCTTTCCATTTTGAACTGTCACCTATTAATTCATAGATATTATCAAGTGAATATGGTTTTTCATTGACAGCCATCAAAACATCGCCACCTTTAAGATTTAGGTTTGTAAAGAATTCGTTTAATTCAATATTTGGAACAACAATAATTTCCTTAGTTTGTTTATCAACGGAGATATATCTTGTTCTTCCTTTCGAAAATATACTGGCTGGTTTTTTTAAAGTTAAGTTTGTTAATCCAACTTTTGCCAAATAAGTGGCGTATGGAATAGGTGTTGGTCCTGAAACATAAGTCTTCAGGAAATCACCAACTTCCGGATAAGTCAATTCCGTGATTTTCGCAAAAAGTTCATCATCATTGAATGCTTTTGAAACCCCGTATTCATTTGATAATTTTTGCATTAAATCAAGAATTCCTCTTTTTCCATTACTTTTCTCTCGGATGATTATATCTATGCACATTCCAATCAATGTCCCTTTTTCATAAACATTTAAATACTGTTCTTTATATGGTGAAATCAACACATTGCGACTCATTGTTGTAAATGGCATTGTGTCATTCATTGTATTGGCTCTATGGATTTTTTCTGCTATTCGGGTATAAAATTCACTCTCGTCAATTAATCCTTGATTTATTTGAAAAAGATTGGCAAAATATTCCGTTACACCTTCATACATCCATAGATGCTCTGACATTTTTGGAGCGTTGTAATCAAAATTTTGAATTTCCTTAGAATGAACGGTTAAAGGGGTCAGAATATGAAAAAACTCATGCGAAACAATATCTTTTAACTCTTTGGTCAATGCTTCTGCAGGCATTATTTCAGGTAAAACAACAGTGGTTGCAGTAGGGTGTTCCAGTGCTCCAAAACCCTGAGCATCATTTTTCATTGTAGACAGATACAACAATACGCTGTATTTTTTGGTAGTATTTATCGAACCTAAAAAATGTTTTTGGGCTGTCATTACCTTTTTCATTTCAGGCGTAATATTTTCGGCAGTTATTTTTCCGTTGGGAGAATACACAGCAATTTGAATTTCCATATTATCAACGGCAAAAGTGGTGTAGTTCGGTTTTGAATACATAATTGGATTTTCAACCAATTCGGCATAACGCGAGGTTACAAACAGATCATTTGTGTCAGTTGAATCCTTATCAATCATTGACGTTGCGCCCCAAAGCCCTGCTGGATGCAAAACGGTTAATTGATACGGAACTGACATAAAATCCGTAAAATAACCAATAAAACAATGTGTGTTGAGCATTACATTTTTGCCAGCATCGATATTTGAACCACAAGGGGAAAATATATCTTCACTGCCAAAACCTTTGCCTTTTTCTGTATCGAAAGTGTCGTTTACCCAATAAGTGATTTTATCCAAGTTTTTTGCATTGGTGATAGTCCACGAATTCTCGTCTGTTTTTTTTACAGTCAATAGATTTCCTTTTTTATCAAAGGCTTTTAAATTATCAATATATCTTCCAAAATTATCTTCTGAATAGGTTCCTGGGACGGTCTTTGGAATATGATAAGTAATTTCATCTGTTTTAATTTTTGGAGTTTTTACAGTAACCAAAACTTTGTCGTCTTTGATGTCATTTAGATTAATGTTAATCTGAACTTCTTCTTTCACAGAAGTAGCAACAGTAGAACTTGTCGTTTTACAGCTCCATATAACTGAAGCGAATGCAAATGCAAAAATTATTTTTTTCATTTATTTTGATTGTTAGTTTGTCTATATGACTTTGAAAGGATAAAATTGTTACAACCCATAAAAGTGTTTATGGGCATAAAAAAGGATTAATAAAAAAAACTCCTGTGATTCAGGAGTTTGATTTTTAATCAAGTTTGTTTTTTATATAATATTTGCCGTCTAAATCTTCATCAAAATCATCAATTTTAGCAGGTTTAGGTTTAGGTTTACTTGCTAAAGCTTTCTTTTTCCACATTTCAAATTTTTCTGCGGGCATCTTTTTTTTCATGATCTCAAGAACCTCTTTTTCGGCTAAGCCAAATTCTTTTTTGATGATTTCAAAAGGGTTTTTTTCCTCTAAGGCAAACGTAACAAGTTTTTCTGTTTGTTCCCAATTTAATTCTGTGCGGTTACTCTTTTTCATTAGGTGAAAATTAATTCAATTATTTATAAGGGTTAATGATTAATAGATTTTTTTTTCAAATTATTGACCAATATTAATAAAAAAAATAATTACTTTTTATCTTAAACCAATTTTTTTTATGGTTTTTAGCTATTTTCTGCAGAACGTTGTTCTTGGAATGGTATTTTTAATAAATTATTCAATTGATTGTTCTCTTCGGGCTTTATATAAGTATCAATTCCGTAAATGACTTTATCTTTTGAAAGTGTCATAAATGTTCCAAATATCCGATCCCAAACCGAAAAAATATTTCCGTAATTACTATCAGTATATGGCAATGCGTAATGATGGTGTACTTTGTGCATATCCGGTGAAACGATAAAATAACTCAAAAAATCATCAAATTTTTTAGGTAACGCAATATTTGCATGAGTAAATTGTGTGGAAACAACGGATATTGTTTGATACATAAAAACGAGCCACATTGGTGCACCAACTATTAAAATGCCAAGAGTTGTAAACACAAAACGGATGACACTTTCTCCAGGATGATGTCTGTTTCCCGAAGTTGTATCGACCCAGGTATCAGTATGATGAATCAAGTGAAATCGCCAAAGGAATTTGACTTTATGTTCCATTAAATGAACCAAATAAGCTCCGATTAAATCTAACAAAAGCAAGCCAATCAAGGCGTAAAGCCATAAAGGCATTGTTGGTAGCCATTGTAAAACGCCAAAATTATTGGCAATAGTCCAATCTGAAGTTTTTAATAAAATAAAAGCCAAAGAAAAATTAATAAGGATGGTTGTAAAAGTCAAGAAAAAATTTATTCCTGCATGATGCCATTTTTTATAAGTAAACTTAAAAAGAGGAAAAGCATTTTCTATCAACCAAAAAATAGTTATTCCGCCTACTAGAATTAGACTTCTATGGGATGACGGAATAGCGGAAAAGTAAGAAACGATTTCATTCATAATTCAAATATTTGGTTTCAAATCTAATGATTTTTATTACAGCTTAATTATTCAATTATTCGGAATGTTAGATTTATTCTGGAACCGATTGGTTTTGACGTTTTCGGAATTTGGTGTTTCCAGAAATGCTGGGTTGTTCCTTTCATTAGTAATAAACTTCCAAATAAAGCTGTCAAACGTGGTTGTTGATGGATTTCTCCATAAACTTTTATCTCATCTTGTTTTGTTGCCAAGGAATATCTGTTGTTAATTGAGCAAAAATGGCATCCGCCTCTTTTTTGTCAAAAAAAATGACGATAATAAATGATTTCAGCATTAATATATTTAGAGTTGTCGGTTTTGATTGAAAAATTGAATTCATATTGCAAAAATAAAGAGAAAAGCGAAGATTTTAACTTTGCTTTTCTCTTAAAAAAAAGCATTATTTTGAATCTATGCTACAGCCTGATCTTGGAGTAGATTTTTATATATCAAACCAGCAACAATAGCACCCAATATTGGCGCAAGCCAGAATAACCAAACTTGAGATAATGGCTCGCCGCCTACAAATAATGCCTGAGACAAAGAACGGGCAGGATTTACAGAGGTATTAGTAATAGGAATACTGATTAAGTGGATTAATGTTAAAGCTAATCCAATGACAATCCCAGCAAATTTTCCGTTAGCAAATTTATCAGTTGCGCCAAGAATTACAAGAAGAAAAAATAGTGTCAACATAAATTCTGCTATAAAAGCCGATTGCATAGAATAACCATCAGGAGAAAACGCACCAAAACCATTGGAGGCAAAAGCACCAGCTTTAGTAGCATCAATTGCAAAACCGGCTTTTCCAGAAGCGATAGCGAATAATGTCCCAGCAGCTGCAAGAGCTCCAATACATTGTGCAATAATGTAAGGCACTAATTCTTTGGCAGAAAAACGGCCTCCTGCCCATAATCCGAAAGAAACTGCTGGATTAAAATGACCTCCAGAAATATGGCCCACTGCATAAGCCATTGTCAAAACTGTTAAGCCAAATGCAAGAGAAACCCCTACGAATCCAATTCCTAAATTAGGAATTCCGGCAGCAAAAATAGCACTGCCACAACCTCCAAACACCAACCAATACGTTCCAAAAAATTCTGCTGATAATTTTCTCATAATGTTAAATTTAGATTGTTAATTAAAACGAAATTAAGTTAAAAAATTATCTAAACAAAAATTATTTGTTAAATTATTAAGCAAAACACAGTTAATCATCTTTTTTAATCGTAGCCGATTAATATTAATTATCTCGATGATAATTGAAATCAGTTGCTTCGGTAGTGTTTTGTTAAGTAATAAATATTTACTCCTAATATGAAAGTATTGGTGATAATTATAGGCCATGATGTTACTAACAAAATGCCATAAACCACAAATAATATTGCGCCAATTGAATTTATTATTCGTAATGTATTAATATTTTTCATTAGAAATGAAATCATTAATACTAATGAAGCTAAGTAACCTACCCATTCTGTTAAAGAAATATCAGACATTTTTATTTTATTTAATGAGGTGTAAAAATAGGGTATAGTTATGAGTTGTATAGTACCGGTTTCAGTTTTTTAGAACAAAACTTTTAACTGATCCTTATTCAAATTTCAGTCATTTTCGCAAGAGCAATATTTGTTGTGTTTCGCTTTTTCGAAACATTCTTTACCTTCTTTAAATGCAAAATAAGCGAGTCCTAGTGTCCCAAAACTGTCAATATAAGCGAAGTTTGTCAGTTCATATATTCCGCTGCTTATAAGTAAAACGATAGACATATAAATGCAAACTTTTGTACATTCAGCATCAGCGAGGATGGCATCAGAATCTAATAGTTTTCCCACTTTTTTCTTCTCAATAATTAAAATCCACATTATTATGATGGAAGCAAGAGCAATTATGACTCCCCAAAAAGTGGTCTCAGGTTTGTTTCCTGTCAAAATGTTATAAATAGCAGATATTACCATTCCTATGACTAGTGCATAAAATGAAAAACCAGTAATTCGTAATGCAGTTTTTTCAAAACTGTCTCTATTACTATTAGGATTTGACTGAATGCGGAGCACCATATGAGCAATACCCAATCCGGAAATTACTTCTATAAAACTGTCTATTCCAAAACCAAATAATGCTAGACTTTCGTCTTCGTAACCAAAATAAGCAGCAACAAGTCCTTCTATGATGTTGTATATAATCGTGAAAAAAGCTAACCCAAAAGCCAACTTGTAAAGGTATTTTTTATCTGTAGAATTCTTTTTTTTCATTATTCTGATTCATTATTTCATTTCTTTTTTATCCATCAAATCGCTCAAATGCAAACGCAAGGCATTGATAGAGATACTGATTTCCCAAAACGATATTCCTAAAGAGATAAGCAACGTAAGTAAACTTAATCCAAAAAGATAAATACTGAATAATTGTTGTTCCAAAAATAGCAAAAGCATGGCGAAAACGGAGAAAAACAAACACAGAACACCATACAATTGCATATTTCGAATCAGTGTCAATCGCAGGTTTAGATTTTTTATTTCAAGTAAAATACTCTTATCTTCTTCTTTATCGTAAGTTTTTTTAAGTTCTCTCACAATAGAGGCAATCGTAAGAAATCGATTCGTGTAAGCCAATAAAATCAATGAAGTTGCGGAGAAAAGTAGCGCGGGAGTTTCTATGTGTAGGGTCATGCTGTTAAAATTTTTATTGTTATACATTCAAAGTTCGGCATTTTTTATTTCAAAAATGCAATTCTTATAAATGAAAAAACCTGCAAGTTTTCACTCGCGGGTTAGCTTATTCAATTAAATATGAATTTCTTATTGGATATGCAAATAAGAAGAGCAGATTAAGTTAGGCTACATTTTTGTAATTAATTTGATTGTTAAATTCTTCAATAGTTGCATAATTCAAAGCAGAATATCTTCATTTTAATGCTTATTCTATTTCACAAATGTCATTCCATCTGGAATTTTATCTGTACCAATATTACTTACTACGGTTAGCGTTCGCATGTCAATTACTTCAATTTTATTTGCGTTAGAATTGGCAATAAAAGCATAAAATCCATTGGGATGCATCAAAATACCAACCGGACGTGGCGTATGATAAAATATTTTTTCGACAAGATTGGCTTTTCCATGAAGCATTATTTTTTTAATTTGTTTTTTAGACTTTTGATCATAAACCGTTATAGTGCCGTCTTGAGCGTTCGTTACCAGACATTGTTTGCCATTAATTGTAAATTTTAAACGTAAAGATTGTTTTCCAGTTCTTAAAATATGTGTTGTTTTGTAGCTGTCGGTGCTAATAACTGAGACAGTATTGTCTTTACCATTCGTTACCCATAGTTCGGTTCCATCGGGTGTAATATCAATCCCTTCTGTGCCTTGGCCACAAGAAATTATTTTAATTACTTTTTCGAGTTCAAGGTCTATAACACTTACAGAGCCTGAATTTATGTTGCTTACATACGCCAAAGGTTTTGTAGGATCTAGCACTAAAAGATGGCTGACAACTTGTTGCGTAGGAATATTTTTTTCGATTATTCCTTTTTGTACATCAACCACCAATAAGTTATTGCCAATATCTGTTACAACTGCGACTTTATTGGATTTTGGAAAAGCAGCAATTCCGTGTGGCGCAATACTTCCCGCGAGCTCAATCTTTTTTTCTACTGTGTTGGTTTTTGCATTAATAACCGTTATGCTTTTTCCTAAAACTTCGAGCGTTCCATAATTTGTCACTACAACTTTACTTTTGTCGTTCAAAGTTGTTGTTTCGTGAGGTTCTTCGTCAATAGGAATTTCTGTGATTTCTTTGCCTTGATTCAAATCGAAAACAGTAATGCTGCTGCTACGTTTATTAACAATATATAGCTTTCCAGCGGTTTTAATAGTATAAGAAGGACGTTTAATTATATAGGAGGTTATTAGTAAAATGGTAAAGCAAACGATGCCAAAGAACAGTAATAATTTTATTTTTTTCATAATTTGTCTGATTTGAAAAGTTCAAGTGCATATTTGCATGCTCTAGCTGTAATGGCCATGTAAGTTAGTGAAGGATTTTGACAACCTGACGATGCCATAAAACTTCCATCAGTAATAAAAACATTTTTGACATCGTGCATTTGGTTGTTTTTATTTAAAACCGATGTTTTGGGATCGTGTCCCATTCTGGCAGTTCCCATTTCGTGTACTGCAGAACCTGGAGCAGGATACGTTCTATAACTTCCAACATTTTTAAACCCTGCTTTTGTAAGCATTTCCTCGCTGGCTTTGGTCATGTCTTCCAACATCGCCAGTTCATTTTCTCGGTATTTAAAGTCAACCTTGATTATTGGAAGTCCCCATTGATCTACATTTTCAGGATCTAATGTGATTTTATTGTCGTAATTGGGAAGCGATTCTCCTCGTCCGCCTAAAGTAATCTCCCATTTTCCTGGAGTTGCCAACGAAGCTTTCAAAGAAGCTCCAAAACCAACTGTATCTACTGATTGCCAGTTTTCTCTATCACCTTTTCCTTGAATACCATAACCTCTGACAAAGTCGGTTTTTTTAGTTTTAGTATCTAAATTTTGGAATCTTGGTATGTAAATTGTCCCTGGAGATCTGCCTTCATAATATTTATCTTGTAAACCGTCAAATGTTCCATAAGAACCTTCATTTACAACGTGATCCATTAGATTATGTCCAACTTGTAAACTAGAATTGCCCAATCCATTAGGAAAAGAAGGCGAAACAGAATTCAGTAAAATGGCGGCTGTCGCAATGGCTGAAGCATTCAAGAAAATTATTTTTGCATAATAACTAGTTTCAACTTTAGTTATGGCGTCAATGACCACAACACCAATTGCTTTTTTTTGCGTTTCATCGTAGATCACTTCTTTTACAATAGAATCTGCTCGAAGGGTTAAATTACCAGTTTCCTGAGCATCCAATAATGTTGATGAATTACTGCTAAAATAACCAGAAAACGGACAACCTCTGCTACATAAATTGCGATATTGACACGGACCTCTGCCGTTTTTGGCCTCGGTTAAATTAGCAACTCGACCATTTATAATAACCCGATCTGAATATGCTGCTTTTATTTTTTCTTGTAAATGTAATTCTACCGCGTTCATCGGAATTGGTGGCAAGAAAACACCATCGGGCAATTGTGGCAATGATTCTGCACGACCACTAATGCCTACATATTCTTCAACATAATCGTACCATTTGGCCAAATCATTGTATCGAATAGGCCAATCAACGCCGTGTCCATCTTTTTTATTGGCTTCAAAATCCAAATCCGAAAGACGATAGCATTGGCGTCCCCAAGTTAAGGAACGACCACCAACCTGGTAACCTCGTATCCATTTATAAGGATTAACTTGAGTATAAGGATGCTCTTTATCGTTAACATAAAAATGTTTGTTGGTGTCATCACAGTGACTGCTTTGAACAGGTCTTTCTTCTAATTCTTTTTCGGACAAATGCCCTCTATTTTTAAAATCCCAAGGACTTTTTAAAGCAGTTGTATAATCGATGATATGCTGCACATTGCGACCTCTTTCTAATAGCAAAGTTTTTAAACCTCCTTCGGTGAGCTCTTTGGCAGCCCAACCTCCGCTTATTCCTGAGCCAACCACTATAGCATCGAAGGTGTTTTTTGGTGTTTGATTTATCATAGTCTAATTATTTTGTTGCCCAGGATTTTTGATTTTTACTTAATTGCGTAATCGCATTGTATTTACCCGGTATGAGTTGGTAAACAAGGTGTTGTGTTGCGCCCATTTCGGAGGTGCAATAGCCTTCGATGGTCAGAGATTTTAAAATATCATAAAAAGAGCGTCCTTGTAACTTATTACTAATTTTAGATATTATTCCTGTGGAGCCCGAGTCGCTGTCTAAATCTTTAACAATTTCATTTTTTTGAACGGCAGTACAGTTTTCAAAATATTTGTTGTAATTGCTAACACAATTCTCCTGCAACTCGGTCAATCCATTTGTAAAATTATTGTATTCTTTCATGGAAGAACAGTCTTCCATATAACTAATGATGAATTCGTGTACCAATGCTTCTTTTGCACCCGGAGTTGTTGTTGGAGGGATGATGACGTTTGTTAATTCGGCAATTAGCGCCGCTTGCGCTTTTAATTTTCTTCTGTCTTTGTTCGATTGTCCAATGAAATATTTTACACCAATTACAGAAGCATAACCAAGTCCTGCTACTGCTAAAATTCCTTTGATGGCACTTCTTCTGTTCATCTTTAGTATTTTTTTATATTTAGATTAAGGGTGTTTTTATTTAGCTAGCTCGTTTTGATCGTTCCCAGTTTACCGATTGCGATTTTTTCATATAGCGGAAAAACCCTAAAACAACCGATAAATTCATAATGAAAAAGTAGTAAGGAACAAATAGCATTTTTATCCTAGTTTCTCTATTTTCCAAGAACCAACCGGTTAAAGCCGCAACATAGAAAAGCAATTGCAACCAGAATAAGGTGGCATAGAGTCCAAAACTAAAAACACCTTCATTAAATGCTAAAATAGACAGTAACGGAATTAAAATAACCAAACAAAGCGGCGTTAATGTCCAACGCAACACACGATGAGAAATGTATTGGAATGAAAGTGTACCATATTTAAAAATGTTGAGCAAAGAGCGCAACCGCACAATAGCTTGAATTCCACCTGCAGAAATTCGGATTTTTCGTTTTAATTCTTCTTTTACATTCGCAGAAGCCGTTTCAATAGCATAAGCTTCTGGATCGTATTGAATTGTATAGCCATCTTGTGCGACTCTTAATGAAATTATAAAATCATCCAGCAAAGTATCAGGCTCTACATGACGGTATAATTCGGTTCGAATGGCAAACAATTCGCCCGCTGCTCCTACAACGGAATATAGTTCAGCATCCCATTTTTTTAGAGTAGATTCGTATTTCCAATATAAACCTTCACCAGCACCAGAAGCAACATCAGTTTCTTTACTGATGATTCTTTTTTCGCCAGAAACACAACCTACTTTTGGCGAAGCAAATAGATTCACAATACGTCGTATGGATTCTTTACCAAGTCCCGTATTGGCATCACTAAAAATTACTATAGGCGTTTTAACAAATGCCATTCCGCGGTTCATAGCACCAATTTTTCCATTTCTTGCGTCTAGATGATGAACAGTTGTATTGGGATATTGGCGCAATAAATCTGGTGTGCCATCATCGGAACCATCGGTAACCCAAATGATATTTAATTTTTCTTTTGGATAATCTAGTTCTAATGAATTTTTCATCTTTGCCTCAACATAGTCTTTCTCATTATATGCGGCTATAAATAAGGTAACTTCTGGTTCATAATCTGGATTAAGAATTGGTTTTTGTCCAATTTTAAAAGCCCTACGGATTTTAATAATGAGGTACAATAAAATACCATAACCCACATAAGTGTATACGATTATAAAAAGTAGTATCCAAAAGGTAATTTGTAATATTTGCATAGCAGTTTAGTTTAGTAGGTTAGTATTATTTTTTAAGTCATATTTGGATATTAACTTTTTCCAAGAAATAGCATCCTTGTTATTTTAAATTTATCTAGAATTTTTTCTGCTACAATAGGTAATAATAAGCCAGCAGTTAAAGAAACTATAAAAATCAAAGCCGATGAATGGATGTCAAATCTCTTTAGAATAATTCTTCCGCCGGCAGTTCCAAAGGCGTGAAATAAATAAATGGAATAGGCAAATCCTCCAAACCAGATTAACCAGTTTGTTTTTAGATGAAATCGCAGTAGCATCATAGTTCCTAAAAGTCCGATAAGTAAGCCAACAATAGTATCTTTATGAACCGAATAATCGATGACTTTGAACCAAGATAATTGTTGGATGATAACACAAAGTACTAAAATTATAGGAATGGAATATTTCATAATTCGTCCTTGGAAAAAGGCTTTAAATCTATTTAATCCAACTCCTAAAACAAAACAAGGCAAGAGATAGATCGTACCTTTATAACTGAAATAATTAGGTTGTTCGGAAGGAATAATAGTATCTCTTAATAATAACATAAAAAAGGATATACAAAAAATAATAAGCCAATTATTTATGGTATTCATTTTATGAAAAGAATCGATAAAAGCGATGATAACGAAAACCAGAAAAAGTGAGTATAAATACCAAAACAAGGTGTAAGGGAATATCAATAATTTCCAAATATCTAATAGATTTCCTTTGTTATTGGTACCTGGTGTAAAATATTGTAGCAAAAAGTAACAGATTCCAACCACTAGCATTGGAACCAAGACTCGCAATACTTTTTTTTGTATAAAATCATTTATTTTTTCACGAACAACAGGTCTTAGTGTATAAACCCAGCCAGCAATGACAGTAAAAAGTGGCATTTGTATGGGGTCTATAAATGTGTAGTAGAAATAACGTAAAAAAGAATCATCGCTAACCTTCATACCACCATCTGAGGCCGATCCAATAACGTGACCTATAACTACCAAAATGATAACAGCACCTCTCAGCGTTTCTATAGTTGTATCTTTTTGTGCTTTCATGTAATTAAATTTTGATTCTTTTATAATTGCTTTCTAAACTTTTTCCCAAGTCTTCGTTTCAGGATTATACGTTTTTATAACTCTTGCTGGATTGCCCACAGCAACTGAAAACGGCGGAATATTTTTGGTAACAATGCATCCTGCAGCCACAATCGAATGTTTGCCAATAGTAACTCCGGCTACGACAACAACATTGGCTCCAATCCAGCAGTCATCTTCAACGATGATGGGAGAAGTATAAACTCCCTGCACATGAATGGGAAGGCTAACATCTTCGTAGTTATGATTTAAGCCAGATAGTGTTATATTTTGAGCTAGTCTAACATCATTCCCTATCGTTACTGGACCAATAATGGTATTGCTTAAACCAATTCTTGTTCTATCGCCAATAATAACATCGCCAACGCCATTGTTTATTGCCGAAAAATCTTCAATTGTAGAATCTATTCCTAATTCAAATTTATTCCAAGGCACAACATCCATTCTCGTTCTTGGTCTAACACGAGCACCTTTCCCTTTTTTATGAAAAAATGGATTCACAAACCATTTGACCCATAATCTTGGTCTGGCTTGTTTTGGAATCATAATAGACCAATGAACAAGTTTTTTTAATGATTCATTCGATTTTATTTTTTCTTTTAATCCCATTTTATTTTGTGTTTAGTGGCTGTTATAATTGCGTTGTAAATGGCTTTAACATTGTTCTCCCAAGTATGGCTTTTTGCAAAGTGAATTCTTTTTGACACTAGTTCTTCAGAATTTTCAGTTAAAGCTTTTTCGGTTAAAACAATATATTCTTCTTTTGTCGAACCAAGGTACACAAACTCTTTGAACATCTCCATACCTTTTGTTTTGGTTGCGATTACAGGTTTCCCCATCGCTAAATACTCGTCTATTTTTCGAGGATAATTCCCTACAGTTAAGTCGTTGATTAACTGTGGATTCATGGCTACATCAAACCCTTTTACATAAGCTGGCAATTCTGATTCATTTTTACTTCCTAAAAAATAAACATTAGGTAAATTATGCAAATTTGAATTTTTGAAATGTATGTCTTCTGGACCTACTAAAACAACACTCCAGTTTTGTCTTTGGTTAGCAATGTGTTCTATCAGATCAATATCTAGTCTAAGCGAAGTCAAAAAGCCAACATAGCCAATTACAGGTTTTGGAATGTCTTTGAATGCATCTGGGATTTTTATAGCATCATCTTCGTCACTAAAATGCGAAACATCGCATCCTTGACCGACCATAAAACTATTCGGATTGTGCTGCAAACCAAAGTCGGAGAAAAATTCAGAATTGGTGGTCAATACATCGGCTTTTTTGATAATTTCAGGTTCTAAACGCTCACCATGTTTTTGCCAATACGGTACTTTTACAAGATAATCGCGCATATAATAAACATACACTTTTGGCTCCAAAAACTCCCCTAAATGCTGTCCTAAAAACATTGAACTATCATTAAATAGTATAGCGTCTTTAAAATTTAATTGGGAAATCGCAGTTAGAATATCATTGGCAAACCGTCGTGAATTTCGTTTGTTTAAAATCTTAAAAAGGGAATGAGATGGAAGCCAATTAATAGATTCAATCGTATGCTTTGGATACAAATTCCACAAGTTTGGACTAATTTTGACTAAATCGGGTTCTAAACCTTCTTTGATTCGGATTCTTTTTTGAATACTTTCTTTGTGTTTGTCGTTGCGTTCCGTCGATTTCATCATCGGCGGATTTACATAAAGCACCCGATTGTTTTTGGCAAATTCTACGGCAATATTTTTGCAATTACTGCCTATTTCTATGTCCCAAGCCTGTATTCCTATTACAATAATGTCTTGACCCTTAATCATGATGTTGTGTATTTATTTCATTATACAATACAAGAACTTGCTCTGCCATATTTTTCCAAGAAAATAATTTATTTCGCTCAATTCCTTTTTTGCAAAGTGTGTCATAATAGCTTTTATCCCCAAGAATTTTGATAATGGCCTGCGTGATTTCTTCTGGATTGTAGGGATTGATAATGTGGGCAGCATCACCAGCAACTTCTGGCATCGAGGAAGTATTGGAGGTGATTACAGGAACACCACAACCCATCGCTTCAAGCATTGGAATACCAAAACTTTCCCTTAAAGAGGGGTATAGAAAAATGGTACACAAAGAATAAATGGCCGGCAAATCGGTATTGATTACATATCCTGTTAACACAATGTTTTTGATGAAGTCTTTGTCGCCAATTTCGATTAATAATTTCTCGAGTTCGTGTGTGTCATAATCCAGCATCACCAGCTTATAATCGGTTTTGCTTTGCTTTAAAAAATCTGAAAAAGCTTTTAAGGTGCCAATGGTGTTTTTTTTAGGATCTGTATTGCCAAGAAAAAAGAAAAACTGATCCGGTAGGTGATACTTTTCTTTAACTCTCTTCAATTCGGATGCATCAGTAATTGGTTTGAAATGCGTGCTAACACCATTATAAATTGCAGTAAGGCGTATGTCGTCTTTCATTCCAAAAAATTCCCCAATTCTATTTTTTTCAAAGTGGGAAACGGTAACTATTTTGTCGCTTTTCTTCACGACCCACGGCACAATTAATTTACGATAAGCATTGCCAAATTTTTGATAAGGTGTTGCACTTCCGGTCAATATTTTATAATAGCTACTCTCCATATATATGATGTCGTGCAGTATGGTAATCAATGGAATGTCAGTAAAAATGGGAGCTGTATTACTGGTGCAATGCAAAATCTCGCAACCGTATTTTTTGGCCGCCTTAGGCAATGCTATTTGTTCCCACATTGGATAAGAACCGCCATCAAGTTCAATAATTTTAAAATTTGGGGTTTCCTTTAAAACGGTATTGTCTTCATCGGGTTTTACGAAGATGAAATACTCATTTTCGGTATCAATAAGTTGTAGGTTTCTTATCAATTCCAAAGCCACCATATCCATGCCATGTTTTTTCTTGCGAAAAAGACGTTGACCTTCAATTCCTATTTTCATACTATTTTAGTTTTTGTGGAAAATTATACTTTGTACATAAAAATTGAAGCTAATCCAATATTTTTTTTAAATGGTAGTGCCATGTTTGGTATGAATAAATTTTTTGTTCGCTCCTTTTATTTTTAGTAAAGACAACAACATCATAAGCATTCCTTTTGGTAAACTCAGCAAAGCTTGAAGTGTTTTTAAATTGTAAAATGATTTTGGTATTGAAAAAAGGAATGACAAAACACAGGCTATTGCAATTATACCCCAACTGTAAGTAAATATGATATCATTGTCAAATAAATAATTGCTTACCACAAATAATCCTCCAAAAACAATGACGCCACCCAATAATAAAACTCTTGGTGGCTGAATAAATTGAATTGCTTTGTCAAAATAATCAATATTTCCTTTTAATAGAAGGTCTTTTAGCGCATTCAAAAAATCTTTTCTGAAGTAATGCAATTGTGCAGACAGCCAACGTCTTCTTTGATTTCCAAAAACGTCTGCTTTTTGTATTTTTTCATCATAAACTAAAGCATCGTCAAGGTAAATAATTCTGTGGCCAGCCTTTAGCATTTTCAATTCAATTTCTTTATCAAAACCACCTACTGCTGTAACTGTTGACATCAGCGATTTAAAATAATCATATTTAAAAGCCATTCCCGAACCAATTATAGCTGACGAAAGTCCCAAGGCTATGTGGCCTTTTCTAAAAATATGATTGTTTATTTCTTCACTAACTGCGTCTAGAATTGCCCAAGAATTATTTGTGTTTTTTGCTGTTCGATGCCCTTGTACAGCAATATAACCGTGTTCAAAAACGGCATTTATTTTCCCTAAAAAATCACGAGCCATTAAATTATCGGCATCTAAAATCACGGCAATCTCATAATTTTCGTTGAGGGAAGCCATCGCTTTATTCAACGCTTTGGATTTGGTACTTTTGTCAAAACTAACTTCAATCAGTTTTATGGGTAATGCTCTTAATTCTTGGAGCGTTTCTTCTAAAAAAGAATCTGCGATGATAATTACATCAAAAAGATTGGAGGGATAATCCTGTAATAATGCCGAATTGGCTACCTCAATAATGACTTCATCTTCTTTGTATCCCGGAATGAGCACTGCAATTTTTTTCAGTTTTCCTTTTGATATAAAAGTAGGTTGTTTGTAAAACAGACCTGCGATTGAAAACACAAAAATATACAACGTAGCCAATCCAAACAGGAGAAGAAAAACGGTTTCTATCAAATTAAATAATATCATAATACATCAATTAAATTTTTATTTTTTACTATTTCTAAAGGTCTAATAATTGGTTGAAATTAATATGGCAAACTTGTTAAATTTTGTGGTGATAACGGTTACTTTGAACAATAAATAATTAAAAGTCATCGTAAATAATTCCTTCATTATTGTAAATGTCATTTCCTTTAAAATGCCAAATTACCCCTCTTGTAAAAGCGCTTAGTAATGTAAATTCGCCTTTAAAAAATAATTCCAAAACTCCTTTTGGAAATGAAATAAATAAGAAGAATAAAACGCACGCGTAATGTTGAAATGCTTTTGTATTTCGCCTTGAATAAATTAATCGATTGCGCGTTAAATAATATGTTTTTAGTGGACTTGACTTACCCGTTGACATTGATTCTTTATGATAAACCACTGAACGACCACAAAACCATATTTCAAAACCGGCTTGTTTTACCCTTTCGCAAAAATCAATTTCTTCGTAATATAAAAAGAACAGTTCTGCCATTAAACCTATTTTATTCAATGCCTTTCTACTAATCATCATGGCTGCACCGTGTGCTAATTCCGTTTTGTATGAAGTATTATATTTTTCAGAATTTGTATTCAAATAACCAACTACAAAACCTCTTCCTGTATATACATTTATTCCATTATGACCTGCGTATTGAATGGTATTTGGTTTGCTGTAATATAGCAATTTAGATGATGCGATACCAATGTTTTCATTGGTTTCCATTAACTCAACAATTGGTTCCAAAAAATTTGGTGCAACCTCAGTATCATTATTTAAAAGAAAAAAATATTTACCTTTTGCTGCTCGCATTCCTAAATTATTACCTGCTGCAAAACCTACATTGGTTTTACTTTTAATTAATTTGATAAATGGGTATTTTATTTTAAGTTCATCGGGTAAAACCTTCGAAGCATTATCAACAACAAAAACTTCTATGTTTTTATATGAAATTTGCAACAATGAGTTTAAAAAATGATCTGTAATTTCTGTTCCATTATAATTAACTGTTATAATAGATACTAATGGAAGTTCTCTCATACTTAAGCTACTAATTTCGATTGTTCTAAATTTAATTTTTTCTTTGTTTCTAAATCAAAAAAACCTTAATCAAGTTTATCGGCAGTGGGCAAATAGATATTAATAGAATACATATTGGCACATGCCGGTACGTTTGACCCCGCTGCTATACTATCATCTATCGCCAATTTTTTTTTAAATTATTAAATATCTAATAATTTACTTCTTGCGCCATCCTTATAAATATTACTTTATACAAAGGAATAAATATTAGTGTATGGCTTACTGAGTATAGCGACAACAAATTTACTGTCAGCATGCCACTTCATGGGACTCCAATGATTAAGTCGAAATCTAGAGGAATAGTATTTAATCTTTTGATGATGATATTATTCAAATTATTAATGTTTCTGTAGTTCATGATTTGGGGTTTTACAGTTTTAAATTTTGTTTTTTTCGCAGTAGCTTTATTTTTTTATTTTCTAACTTTTAATTAATTGCGCATCACCTTCTTCAATCAGTGGTGTGTCAAAGGTTTCTGGATTAGAAATAATGGCAATCGTGGCATACATTAATAAAGCGGTAGGCATCGTGCCAAATACAGCATTTCCATAAGACGCCGCCAATATTCCCATCAGTCCAGCAATAAGTGCACTAAGTTTTTGTTTTGCTATAGGGTCTCGAATTTTAAACATTACTTTGTATGACGCTTTTCCAATAACAAAAAACAAAATACATAAATGAATTGTTAATCCAACAATGCCCATCTCGGCCCATATCATAACATACCAACTGTCTGTAGCTACATGAGAAAGAAATGCATTAGGCAAAAACCGTTGTGCTTTGTCTCCAGCGTGACCAATACCACCTCCAAAAGGTCTTGAGGCTAAATATCCTTTCAGAATTTCTTGATTCTTAAGTCGTACTTGCAAAGAAGGCTCGTTGGGGTCAAAAGCAGATCTCATTCTTCTTATTTGATCATTTCCATTAGCGATCATAGTAAATTTGAAAAAAACAAATAAAAAAAGTATTAGAGTAAAGCCCAAACTGACTACACGCAAATTTTTGCTCAAAATAAAATAGGTCATAAATCCTGCCATAGGCACACTTATTGAACCTCTTGTGCCCGAAATCATCATTCCATATATTCCTAAAATCCCAACCGTTAGGAAAAACATTTTAGACAATCCCTTTTTAGTCATAGAATAAATAATAAAAACTACCCCAGCCAATCCTTCGTTTGCACCAAATTGTCCTGCATCACTCATAAAGGAAAAAATCCTTAACTTACCAAATAAAATATGCGTTTGGGCTGCCCCACCATTGAGCCAGGCTTGCTCCGCTGCATCCACTCCAACAAACAATTGAATCATTCCTTTCATTGAGGCAAGAATCGAAAAAACACCCCAAACGTAAAGGAATAAGTCTAATTTTTTATTGGTATTAATAAGCATAAAAGTTAGTGGAATAAACAAAAAGAAATAAAACCCAATACCTCTACCAGCAATCCAAGCTTCTACACTTCGAGCCTCCGGATTTGCTAATTGAAATATGCAATACAACAACCATATTGCTGCTAAAAAGGTAAGGTCTTTATTAGCTGGAGACCAATCAATTCTTTCTTTGAATCTTGAAAAAAACAAAGCTAAATAGGTCAAAATAAGAATGCCATCTATGCCAAAACCTAATGGTAATCCTGGAATATAGCGCGCGATGCCCAGTACTATAAAATTAAGTCCAATTGCTGTAAAAAAACCTAGTATAGGATTTGTAAATAATTTGTACAAATAAATACCTCCTAGTATTAGTGCAAACAAAATACCTAGACCAACAATTTCTAATTTAGCTATAATTACAGCAAATAGGACTGCTGCTATTAATAATAGTAGCAATGTCCGTGGTTTAGTGATACTAGCTGAACCAGAATTTTTATCAAAAGGGTTTGAATTAAAACTTATCATTAGTTCACTTTTTTATGCACCTTAAAATAACTTTCGTAGCGGTTATTGGTTGCTTTATTAATTAGAGTGGAATAAAAATCTAATCCGCTCGAAAAAATTTCTCTATACGATAATGTCAATTCTTTATCTAAAAAGTACATTCCCATCCAAATACCAATTACTGTGAATAGTATGGATGCAACCGCAACAAGGAGTAATGATTTGAATATAAAAATGGCAATGAGGTCTCCAATGACATTGGCAAGAACCATAAAAAACACTTTCAAAGCATTAATTTTAGGTTTATTAATACTGTCTAAACCGATGCCTGTCATTCTATCAATGGGTAATAATAAGCCATAAATTGAAAATACCCGAACAATATTGACTACATTAAATCCTGTAATTGGATCTGTTTTTAAATATTGATTCCCTGAAAGTAAAAACACAAAAAATTCGGCAAAAACAAAAGTGAATAAACTTATAAAAACGAACAAATAAGTAAGCGCACCAGCATAGGAGTAAAACAAATCTTTTACCTCTTCAATTTGATGATGAACACTTGCTTTAGACATTTTTGGAAATGCTGTAGCTACAAAGCTTCGCAAAGGAATTTGTTGCAATTCTGTCAGTTTTAATGGGATGCTATAAAGTGCTACAGCTGCATTACCTAATGGACTAAGGCTAATAATCAAGACATCGGCACTGCGCAAAAGATTGGTTCCTATTAGTGTAAAAGTGGTGTATTTTCCAAAATGCAATAAGGTTTTATTGGTTTCTGCAGTGGCACTTGTTATGTGTTTTGTTCCATCCCAACCAGCAATTATACTGATAAATGAGGTGAAAGCATTGATAATTAGAAGTGCAAAAACTAATTGTGTTAAAGTCATATCTAGAAAAAAGAAATTCACTAAAAGTACCAGAAAAAAGGCCCCACTATTTATCGCTTTGATTACTAATATTTTTCCATACTTTCTATCGGCTTGCAAAACTACGAGGGCATTATTCCAAGGCAGATTTAAAAACGCTAATAATGGATACCATTTGAAAAACAGACTATAACCCGAATTGCCAATGGCTTCTTTAAAAATGAGATTACATACGATTAAAACAATTGCAATTAAAACCGTTGCTCCAAAACCTATCAAAGCATTAGAGCCAATTAGTTTAACTCTAGAAGCATCATCTGCACCAGACAAATAGCGAATTAAACCCGTATTGGTAATACCAAATCGAAACATTTCGACAAAGGAACCTGCGGTGATAAACAAAACCCATTGTCCAAAAACTTCCAAAGACAAACTTCTGGTAAGCAATGCAAATCCTGCAATACCCAAAATTGCGATAACCATATTTCCTGTCAAAGACAGAAAATTATCCTCCCGTACAATTTTTTTAAGTTTCTTCATTAGGGTACTTAATTATATTTGATTTTTAGTAAAAAATTGAAACTGGAACATCGTTTTTATTTTGTTTCTAAATTCACTTCTTTTTTTAGGTAACTCACCTAATAGCGACTCAACTTCCTTAAGTTCAACGCCATTAATTGCAAAATGCATTTTAGAACCCGAAATAGGGAGTAAATCATTTAATGCTGATTGATCGGCTTCAGACCACAATCTGTTGGAACGACAAACAAGAATGTCAATATCAGAATGCGTAAATAACTCTGATGGATAATTGTTATAGATTATTGGCGGTAATTCAATGATAACATAATCGGGAGTAAAATCAAGTTTTATATTATTTTGCTCAAGAAGATCTTTATAGTTTTTTGCTTTATAAAAGCTCTCATCTATTGTATAAGTACAATATTCAGAAGGCTCCAGATAAGTTGTTACATCTGATAGAAAAGAATTATCAAAATCAATTGTTGGATCTGGATAGCCTAAAAGTCTATTCAAAAAAGGAAATTTTCTTTCCTTTTTACTATTTTGTTGCTCAATAGAATAATTTAGAAACAGTATTCTTTTTCCTTCTTTTTTTAGTTCTCGGGCAATATTACCTGCAAAAACAGTTTTGCCTTCCATTTTCTGCGTGCTAAAAAGAACTATTGTTTTTACAGCATTTTCAGAGCTTTGTTTACTTAAAAATTGTGTTATTTTTTGAGTAATAATTTCAATTAATCGGTTTTGAATGAATGGTAAATTGATGGTTTTTGGATGGAGTAAAATTTTAGGCATCATTCCTAAAGAAGGCAATTTCAATATTTCACCAGCCTTTTTAGCATTTTTTAGGGTGTCATCAAAATATTCCATTATTATTATAATTCCAAAAGTTAGAATAAATCCCAAAAACGCTGCTGCGATAATGAGTATTTTTCTTTTGGTAGGCATTGGCGATAAGGGATAAAAAGGAGGATCAATTGCTTTTACGTTAGAAGATAATGCATTGTCTTGTAATTTAAGTTTAGCCAAATTTAAACCGTGAAGAATTTCTATGTAACCTTGTTCTGAAACCGAAATCTCTCTTTCAATTCGGGTGATATTTGCACCTGCTGGAGCATATATTTCGTATTGTTTTTGAAAATTTTTATTGTCCACATCCATCACTTTAAGCTTCGCTTTGATGTTTTCAGATTCGACCGTATTGGCCATCCAATCTGGGAGTACTTTGCTTACAGGCAATCCATCGACTGTGTTTTGATAGGAATACAATTCATTTATACTTTGTTTAATATCATTGCTCAAACTTTCGGATTGTTTTTTTAATCCAATCATTCTAACTTTACTTAATTCGTCATTACTGGATTCTATTTCGGCTTGCGTTAGGGCAATTTTATAATTAAGATCGCCTAATTGTTTCTTTTTTTCAAGAACGCTGTTGCTCTTTAGTTGTATGGCATCTTGAATGTTTAATTTTTTTTCTAATCTTTTAGTTGCTGCTTCAATTCCTGCTAAATCTGCTTTTTTATTGTTGTATTCCACTTCCATATCTTCCTTCACATTCGCAACCGCTTTACTTTGCTCATAATAGTTGATGATGTTGTACGATTTATTGAATTCAAGGAGTTTGTCTTCGGCATTTTTTAATTTTTCATTGGCGTTTGCGAGTTGGCCTTCAAAGTATTTTACGACGGCATCAGATCTATTTTCTTTAATATTTCTATAATTTTTGATACAAACTTCATTATATATGGCTAGTGTTTGTTGGCAAATACCGGGATCGTCAACTTGATAAGTCAACTTTATTAAATCACTATTAGCTATTCTTAAAGATTTTACCGAAGATATTGCGTTAATTGAATAATGAGGATCTTCAAAATTTAGTAATTCGTACACAAAATTGGTGTTGCTACTATTTTTTAAGGCAGTTAGGTTTTTTACGGTTTTTTCATAATTGATTTGATTTATTTCTGGAGGAAATAACAACCCTTCTGAAGTATTTAGTGCGATTGAATTACCACCTGAATTCTTGCCTTTTTCTACATAAGCATAAAGTTCGTGGGGGATTTTTACTTTTAATTTATCAAAATTGGCAGACGAAATGTATTTTGGGTTTGCCTTAGGCAGCATTAAGTGTTGTGCTAATAATCTAATGGCTACTTCTTCTTGAGTTTCTCTTGATTGGATAATATTGATTAAATTATCAAAAGCAGTATTGGTTGCCTGATAATTAAATGTTTTATCCATTTCAATAGAAGAACCCGAAGCAAGCCCAGTATATAAAAGCGTTTGGGATGAAAATTCGAAATGTGGCTTAAGGGTAAGTAGTATTACTAATGAAGCAAGTAATAGTGGCACAATTAGCAATAGCCTCAAATGCTTCAATATTAGTCGTATAAATTCAATTATTTTCATTATTTTATTTTGAAGGTGTTACATTAAATACAAATCCTGCCATATCTTCTAATATTTGTTTGGCGACTAAATATTCCGATTTAGCTGATTCATAGTCTGACTCCATATTAGAAGACATACTAGTTATTCTAACATATTCTGCCACAGGAACTAAACCGTTCCTAAATTCCTTTTCGACCATTTGCATATTGACCTTTCCATTGCCTAAACTTTCGGATTTTATTTGAAGTAATTTTTGCTTTAAAATTAAGTCTTGATATAATTTTATAGTAGTTTGTCTGATCTCATCTTCTTGAAATTGCACCATACTTTTGGATTCTTCAAGCTCCATTTTGGCAAGATTTATTTGATTTTTTCTGTTTAATATATCGAATACGGGAAATTTAAGATAGAGTCCAACACCATAATTCCATTGTTTTGTGCTTGTGTTTATATAAGTAGTAGAAGTACTTCCATCAGCACTTAATGAAGTATTATCAAAAGTGCCATAACGGCTGTCGGCTTGTATACCCAAGTTTCTCGTCCAATAAATCCTTTCCGATTTAAGCTTATTGGCTTCCACTTCTACATGCTGTTTTCTAAATCGCACCATTCCATTACGTTTTAGGACTGAATCTATTACAGCTTTAATTGGAGGTAAGTTGAATTCATTTGTACTTGTTGGCATAATTTCTTGTGAAGTTGTTTGTGCCAATGTATACTCAATACAGAAAATATTTAGGTATAATATAAAGATAGATTTTAATAGTAGTTTCATTTTTTTGTTATTTTAAACAGAATCTTTTTGCAGTAAGGCAGGTATAGTACGTAGAATGAGTTTGATATCATACCAAAAGGAGAAATTATCACCTCTAAAATGTTCAGCATATTCATTGTCAAGACGCATTCGTTCCTCTTCAGACATATTGCCACCTTTTCCTCTCAATTCCACCTGCCATAAACCAGTAATTCCGGCAGGAGCTAGAAATCGTTTTGATAATGTGTCAGCTGTAAGCATTTCTGCTTCATAAACGGGTAAAGGTCTATTGCCTACTATAGACATATCACCTTTTAGTACATTAATAAGTTGCGGTAACTCATCGATACTGGTATTTCTTATAAATTTACCAACTCTTGTCACTCGAGGATCATCAACGATTTTAACAAATGTAGAATTGTTTTTTGCAGCTTCAATTTTTTGGACATTAAACCAGTAATCACAAATTTCATGCGTGTCAATATACATTGCAGGTGAGCAAGTTTCTCCTTTGGGTAATTTGCTGCATCTTGGGCATAACATGTTTGCTAAATTGGTGGTAGGCTTTTGCTCTGTATTGTATTGATTTTTTTCTTTGGCTAGCTTTTTCAAGAGTTCATCTGAACCGGTTCGCATAGAGCGTAATTTGTAAAAATCAAAAGTTTTTCTACCTACTCTTTTCGAAATGTAATAGACTTTACCCTTTGATTCTAATTTTATGGCAAGTAATATTAGCAATAAAAAAGGGGAGGCCACTAACAATACAGATGATGCCACAAAAATATCGAAAACACGTTTTGAAACAGGCATTCGATAAGTATCTTCTTTTGTCGTAGGCATTTTTAATGTTTTCGCAGCCTTTTTGTTAAGCTTAAGAAATTCGATCCTATGTAAGATGTCTTCTGGATTTGTAACCGAGGTCACATAATAATCGTCAACTTGTTTTTTGAATGCTAGTTTGTAAATATCACTATTAAATTCCTTTGCCAAAAGAAGGAATGGAATTGCATTGTATTCTGTTTGTTCTTTTATCCAATCAAATAGAAACAACCCATTATTTCCGGGTAAATTATAATTGCAAATTATAGCATCGGGTGGCGTATTCGAACTAAGATAATTGGTAGCTTGAATGCTATTTTCTATGGCTATCAGCGACATTTTCTCATTATGATTTATAACTTGAAAATACTCTGGAGAGTTGCCAATGTATAGTATATTTAAAATTGGATCCATAATTATTTAAGTATGTTCGGTTAAGATAGTTTGGGAATATCGATTTTTACAGCATTACCATTCTATGGCAAAGTGAATTGGGAAAAGATTTTTTTTGACCAATTCTTCTAATTCTTCGGGATTAAAAGGTTTTGTTAAATAATCTTGGGCACCTAGTTTGTAACACTTTATGCGTTCTTTACTTTCGGATCTACCAGACAACATTATAAAGGGAGTGTGTCTTGTAAAACCTCGCTGACGAACGTTAGTCAAAAACTCATAACCATCCATGTTAGTCATTTGAATATCACTTATTATTAAATCAGGAAGGTTTTCTTCAAGCCACTCTAAAGCTTCTAGACCGTCATTAATTGAAACAACATCATAGTCTTGAGAAAGGAAATTTTCTAATAAAAGACAGATGCTTTTTTCATCATCCACCACTAATATTTTTTTTCTTCATAATTTTCTTAATTAATTATATTAAAATCATTCTTCATTTTGTCGACAACTTCCTTTGTAAGGTTTTTAAAACTTAGAATTTTCAACTCTAATTCAGATAGTTCAGATTTTTTTATTGCCAATTCTTCTAAACTTAGTAATTCATTTTCTAATATTGTAGTGCCAAAATAAGTTAGTGTTGGTTTTATTTTATGTGCCAATTTTTCAATTCTTAAAAAATCTTTTTCAGAATAAGCGGTCATGATTTCTTGAATAGATTGTGAAATTTGGTTAATAAAAACTTCAACCATTTTTAAAATCTTTTCTTCATCTCCACGGCACATTTTATGAATCAATTTAAGATCATATAATTTGATTGATTGCGGGTTTGGGTTTTCAGATAATTGCATAATTATTTTAATATTAGATTTACACTTTTTTTTTAAATTGACTTTAATGAAACTAATAATAAAGTCTACAATTCTTTTTTTAAGATTATGGATTTAATTACAAATTTATCATACTAAAGCTAAAGATACATTAACTTATATGACTGATTTAAAAAATTCTATAGTTTTTATTAGGCCTTCATCTAATTCTATTTTCGGTGACCATTTTAGTTCTTTTTTTGCCTGAGAAATGTCTGGTTGTCGCATCATTGGGTCATCAGAAGGTAACGGTTTATAAATAATTTTCGAATTTGACCCTGTAAGTTCTATTACTTTTTCAGCAAGTTCAAGAATTGTAAATTCATTGGGATTCCCCATATTTACTGGGCCTGTAAACTGATCTGGCGATGCCATCATTCTTATCATTCCTTCTACCAAGTCATCAACATATTGAAAACTTCTTGTTTGTTGACCTTTGCCATAAACAGTAATATCTTGGTTTTTTAAAGCTTGAACGATAAAGTTAGAAACGACTCTTCCATCATCAGGATGCATTTTTGGACCATATGTATTGAATATCCGAATAATCTTAATTTTAACATTATTTTGTTTATGATAATCCATGAACAAAGTTTCTGCACAGCGTTTTCCCTCATCATAACAAGAGCGTTCTCCTATTGGATTAACATTTCCCCAATAGGATTCTGGTTGAGGATGAATATGAGGGTCGCCATATACTTCACTTGTAGATGCTTGCAGTATTTTTGCGTTTATTCGTTTAGCAAGTCCTAACATATTGATAGCACCCATAACCGAAGTCTTAATAGTTTTAATGGGGTTATGCTGGTAATGTATTGGCGAAGCAGGACATGCAAGGTTGTAAATTTCATCGGCTTCAATAAAATAAGGAGCGGTAACATCGTGTCTAATCAATTCAAAATATGGATTGTCTAACAGATGCAAAATATTCTGTTTTTGTCCTGTAAAAAAATTATCCAGACAATAAACTTCATTACCTTCTTTTAATAAGCGTTCGCATAGGTGGGAGCCAACAAAACCAGCACCACCGGTAACAAGAATTTTTTTAGGTGTAATCATTTCTTTTAGAAATTTAATTGTTTTTTTTAAGATTTCTTGCCATTGTTTAATTAATGGAAGAAGAAGCAATGAGATTTTTTGTTGTGTCAACTCCTATACAGAAATAATCAAAACCATGTTCTCTCATTTCATTTTTGTCATAAATATTACGACCGTCAAATATAGCAGGAGAATTTAACAACTTGCTTACGATTTTAAAATTAGGAAATTTAAATTCTGGCCATTCTGTAAGGATAGCCAAACAATCAGCATCAATTAAAGTTTCATGTTGATCATCATAATAAGAAATACTGTCACCAAAATGATGTTTAGCTTCTTCCATAGCCACTGGATCATATACCTTAACTTTTGCGCCGGCTTCCAGTAGTTTTTTAACTATTTTTAAAGCTGGTGCTTCGCGCATATCATCTGTTTGAGGTTTAAAAGATAGACCCCATATTGCAATTGTTTTATCGTTTAAATTTCCATTAAAATATTTATTAATCTTATTAAAAATCACTAACTTTTGATCATTGTTTACGTCTTCTACAGCTTTAAGAATTCGAAGTTCATATTTGTATTCACTTCCGGTTCTAATTAATGCTTGTACATCTTTTGGAAAACAGGACCCTCCATAACCAATTCCTGGGTAGATAAATTTGTTTCCAATCCGAGAATCGGAACCAATACCATTTCTTACCAAGTTAATGTCAGCTCCAACTATTTCGCAAAGATTTGCAATATCATTTATAAAACTAATTTTAGTGGCAAGCATTGCATTTGCAGCATATTTTGTCATCTCGGCCGAAACAATATCCATAAAAATTAGTGGATGACCATTAAGGGTAAAAGGTTTGTATAAGCTTTTCATGAGATCCTCAGCTCTTTGACTATCTAATCCAATTACAATTCTGTCGGGTTTCAAGAAATCAGCAATCGCAGCTCCTTCTTTAAGAAACTCAGGATTAGAAGCAACATTAAATGCAATATTTACTTTTCGCTTATTCAATTCCTCTTGAATAGCATTTTTTACTTTTTCAGAAGTACCAACTGGCACAGTACTTTTTGTAACTACAAGCAAATAATCATCCATGTTTTTACCGCAATCACGGGCTACTGCCAGTACATACTTCAAATCGGCACTTCCATCTTCATCAGGTGGTGTACCCACTGATATGAAAAGTACTTCAGAGTCTTTTATGGCTTCTGCAATATTTGTAGTAAAACTCAAACGACCTTTTTTCATGTTTCGCATTAACATTTCTTCAAGTCCAGGTTCATAAATAGGTATTATGCCTTTATTGAGATTGTCAATTTTTTTACTGTCAATATCAACACAAACAACATTAATACCTACTTCAGAAAAGCAAGCGCCTGTGACAAGTCCAACATATCCGCTTCCAACAATTGTTACTTTCATAATTATAAACTTTTATGGGGTTATTTTGTTTTTAAATATACATTTTTTTTTAATACAATGGTTTTTTTTAATACACTGATAGACAGTTGTTTGATGATTTAATAATCGTTAAAGAGATGTTTTTTATCGATGAAAAGCCTATATTTGAATTAATACTAGTTAAATTATGGTTAAAAAAAAAGTAAATGATGGCTGTTTTTATGTCGTTTTGATGTGGACTGAGAATCAAAACAACTTTGAAGTTCAAAAATTTTCCATTTATAAAATTGAAAGATTTCATGAGTTTTAAAATCCAATTAATTAAAAAAGGTTAATGTAAATAAATAGAATTCGTTTTTCTGTATAAACAAAATACACTACATTAAAAAAAGCATAAATCGATTATAAACAAGGTATTAACTAAGAATGGATTCTAATTTTTTGAACTAATCCAATAAAAATATATATCCTTAAAAATGGTGCCTTTTTTAGTTTCTATTTTAATAGAATTTTGTTTTAAATAAAAAAATATTTTCTATTTATTTTTTTTGTAATTTAGTAAACTATTGAATTGCCACTTTAATCAAAATTAACCTATGAATTTCTTAAAAATTTTCTTGATAGAAGACAACCATATTTTTAACAATATTAACAATACTTTTTTTCTTTCAAAGGAAAAACATAAAAGAATATACTGCCGAAATCATTTTGAATTATCTCAATAAGAATCAAAAATGATATTTTAAAAACCAAAAAAAACTTGACATTGGCAAGTCAACCTCTACAATTAAACCCAATCTTCCGAGAATCCTAAACTACTATGAAAACAGCATCTGCCTTATATAAAAACCATTCGTTCTGTAAGGAAAAGAATGATGAAAGTCTAATTTTTGAAGAAGTCCAATTGGTAATTGGATTTGGTTCAAGTGTATTAGTGTCTCAAGAAAAATCCTTTTTTGATATAAAAAATAAATTTCCAAATGCCGAAATTGCTTTGTGTTCTTCGGCAGGAGAGATATATGAAAATGAGGTTTTAGACGATACCATTTCACTTGTGGCAATCCAGTTTCAAACTACTACCTTAAAAACTTCGGAAATAAGCATTGAAGATTTCGAATCCAGTTATGAAGCAGGTAAAACCTTGATAAAGAATTTGCCTCAAGAAAATTTAAGATTAATTTTCGTGCTTTCTGATGGAGGAAAAGTAAATGGCAGCGAGCTGGTAAAAGGGATGAATTTTTCAAAAAAGAAAGATGTCCTTATTACCGGTGGTTTAGCTGGAGACGGAAGTAAATTTGAAAAAACTTTTGTTGGTTTGAATCAAGTTCCACAAATTGGCAAAATAATAGCCATTGGTTTTTATGGTGATAAGTTAGTGTTGTCTCACGGTTCTTTTGGAGGTTGGGAATCCTTTGGACTGGAAAAAACCGTTACAAAATCGAAAGCAAACACATTATTTGAAATAGACAATAATAATGCACTTACTTTATACAAAACGTATTTAGGAAAATATGCAGACGAACTGCCTGGTTCAGCCCTTCTTTTTCCATTGTCGGTTAAGTTTGATGACGATAATATAACCGTCGTTAGAACCATACTTTCTATTGACAATGAGAACCAATCAATAACCTTTGCCGGAGATATTCCTGAAGGAAGCAAAGTCCGGTTTATGAAAGCTAATTTAGATAGACTAATTGACGCGGCTAGTGATGCCGCAGATTCCTGTATAGAAATGGTAAAAAGCAAACCAAAAATTGCAATCCTAATTAGTTGTGTGGGCAGAAAACTAATTATGCCTAATAGAATCGATGAAGAAATTGAAGCCATTTCAGAAATATTTGGAACTGGTACAATGCTCACAGGGTTTTATTCTTATGGCGAAATTTCTCCGCTTAATCCAATGGCAAATTGCGAACTTCAAAATCAAACGATGACCATTACTGGCATAAATGAAATAGTATGAACAACAAATATCACAAGCTTTTACAAAAACAAATAAAAAAACATTTAACAATTGAATGTTTTGAAAACCCATCTTTTAAGGCCTTTTTTGAATCTGTTAATGATTCGTATTTAGCCTTTGAAAGAGATAAAGAAATAATGGATAACTCCTTTATAGAAAGTGAAAAAGAATATCACGAAGTAAATAACCAATTAAAAAAAGAAATTGAATTTAAACAAATAGCAGCAAATAATTTATACAAAAGCATTAATAAGGATGATTTAGATTACGATATAAGGTATGACCATAATGATGATTTGCTTTTTGTTTCAGAATATTTAAGGGCTCAAATTGAAAAAAGAAAAGAAACAGAAACAGCGCTTTTGGAAAACATGAAGGAGCTTGAAGATTACAAGTCTGCCCTTGATCAATCTGCTCTTGTTGCTCTTACTGATGAAAAGGGAATTATAAAAGCCGTAAACGATAAATTTTGCGAAACATCAGAGTTTAACAGAGAAGAATTGGTAGGAAATACACATCAGCTTGTTAATTCAAAATTTCATTCGAAAGCCTTTTTTAAAGACCTATGGAAAACCATTTCAACTGGTAATATATGGAGAGGATTAATTAAAAATAAAAAGAAAAATGGAGATTTTTATTGGGTAGACACTACAATTGTCCCTTTTTTAGACGCCAATAAAAAGCCATTTCAATATTTAGCAGTTCGCTTTGATGTTACTGAAATTAAAAATGCCGAAGCTGAAATTGTAAAAGGTAAAGAACTTGCAGAACAAAGTGAGGAGCGTAATCGTTTAATAATGAATTCTTCGCTGAATTCAATAATTACAATTGATAGTAATAAAAAAATTATTTTTTGGAATCCCCAAGCCGAAACTATTTTTGGATGGAAAGAAGAGGAAGTATTAGGAAAAAACCTGATTGATTTAATTATTCCTATACGTAACAAAGAGAAATGGGATTCTGTAATAGAAAACTATTTAATAAACGGTCAGGAAACCTATTTTAATCAACAAGTAGAATTTATTTTACTCAACAAAAGCGGTAATGAGTTCTTTAGTGAAGCATCTGTAATTCCAATTTCACAAGATGGAGAAACCTTTTTCTGTGGATTTCTTCAGGATATTTCCAAAAGAAAAAAAGCCGAAAAAAGTCTTTTACAAACGGTTGAATTATTGAAAACCCTATTAGCCAATCTCCAATCCGGTGTTTTGGTTGAGGATGAAAACCGAAAAATAATGTTTACAAACCAGTTTTTTTGCGATGTTTTTTCAATTCCACTATCTCCTGAAAAAATGATAGGCATTGACAATAATGATTCGGCAGAACTATCAAATGAATCATTTAAAGATGCAGAATCTTTTAGTCCCAGAATCGAAACCATTTTAAGGGAAAAAAAATTAGTGACTGACGAACTTCTTGAAACATTTGACAATAAATTTTTATCAAGGGATTATGTCCCGATTTTTATCAACGATGAATACAAAGGACATCTTTGGAAATATACCGATGTAACGCAAAGGATACAAAATTACAAACTTTTAGAACAAAGTGAAGAGCGTACTCAAATCATAATGAATTCGGCATTGAACGCCATAGTTACTGTTGATGATAGAGGGAAAGTAACTTTCTGGAATGATCAGGCAGAATCTGTTTTTGGTTGGAAAAAAGAAGAAGTATTAGGTAAAGTATTTACTGACTTCATGGTTCCAGTTCGTAACAAAGATCTTTGGGATCAATCCATTTATGAGTATTTAGTTGAGGGGCATAGTGATTTCCTGAATAGACAGGTAGAGCTTTTTGGGGTGAACAAGGCTGGAGAAGAATTTATTGCTGAGATTACTATCACACCAATTACTAAAAATGGGGAAACATTTTTTTGTGCTTTTCTTCAGGATATTTCCAAAAGGAAAGAAGCCGAAATTCAAATTTATGAGACTGCGGAGTTATTTAAAACCCTATTGGCAAACCTTAACTCAGGTGTTCTTGTAGAAGATGAAAACCAGAATATACTTTTTTCTAATCAACTTTTTTGGGAGTTAAAAAATAAATCCTTTTCTGCTGAAAGTATGGAAGGAGTAGATTTTTCAAAATCTTTTGAAGAGGATAAATATTTATTTAAAGATTCTGAAAGTTTTGTTCCCAGAATAAATGAATTAATGAATCTTAAACAGCCTGTTATAAGTGAGCTTATGGAAACGGTAGATAATCGATTTCTTGAAAGAGATTATATCCCCATTTTTCTAAACAATGAATACAAAGGACACCTCTGGAAATATTCAGATATTACACAAAGGATGCAAAATCAAAAACTTTTAGAACAAAGTGAGCAGCGAAATAGTTTAATAATGAATTCTTCACTCAATGCAATAGTTAATGTTGACAATGAAGGAAAAATAACTTTTTGGAATCGTCAGGCGACAAATGTTTTTGGCTGGAAATCAGAAGATATTATGGGAAAACTATTAATTGAAACCATACTCCCTTATCAGAACAAAAACATTTATGATGCTGAAAACAGAAACCGAATAAGAAAAGACGACGATGCAACTTTAAAAAAACATATTGAATTAATTGGTATAAAACAAGATGGAGAAGAGCTAACAATGGATTGCTCAATTATTCCCATCAATCAAAATGGAGGAAACTTTTTTTGTTTGTTTATTCAAGATATTACTGAAAAAAAGGAAGCAGAGAATATCCGCAAAATTCAAGAAGAAAAATATAAAAATGTTATTGCCCATATGAACCTTGGATTGCTTGAAGTGGATAATAATGAGATCATTCAATATGTAAACCAGAGTTTTGCTAACATTTCCGGTTATGAAATGATTGAACTTATGGGTAAAAATTCATCAGATTTTTTTGTTTTTGGAGATGATTTTGACGCTGTTAAAACTAAAAATAAACTCAAAAAACAAGGGGCTTTAGGAATTTGTCAACTCCCTATTAAAAATAAGAAAGGAGAACTAAGATGGTGGGCAATTAGTGGAGCGCCCAATTTTGACAGCAAAGGAAATGTAATTGGATCTATAGGAATTCATTTAGATATTACCGAACAAAAACAATTGGAGTTAGATCTTGAAAAGGAAAAAACAAAAGCACTAGAATCTTCAAAAGCCAAGGAAACATTCTTGGCAAATATGAGTCACGAAATAAGAACGCCGCTAAATGCGATTATTGGATTTTTAAGAGAATTAGACAAGCAAGAATTTACAGAACTTCAAAAGAAATACGTTGATAACAGTTCTATTGCTTCTAAACATTTATTGGCAATTATCAATAATATTTTAGATATTTCAAAAATTGAAGCAGGTGAAATGTCGCTTGAATCTGAAGATTTTATCTTTGAAAAATCCATTTCAAATGTAGTAACGGTGCTTCAACCATTGTTGGAACAAAAAGGATTGGATTATAACATTAGCATTTCGAATAAAATTGAAAAAGTATTAAAAGGTGACGCACTTAGATTGCAACAAATTCTATTTAACCTTGTTGGAAATTCCATAAAATTTACCAGTAAGGGCAGCATTTCAATAAATTGTGAAGTCGTTGATGATAGTGCTCATTCCCAAGAAATACAAATTTCAATATCGGATACAGGAATAGGAATGGAAGATAGTTATATGGCAACTATTTTTAATAAATTTTCTCAAGAAGATAAAGCAGTCACCAGAAAATATGGAGGAACAGGTTTAGGTCTGTCAATAACTTACGAGCTTGTTAAATTAATGGACGGACGAATTGAAATTGAAAGTAAAAAAAATGTTGGAACAACTTTTCATATTTATATCAAGTATCCAAAAGGGAGTAATCAGTTCATGGATGATATGGATATTGACGACCCCGTTTCGAGTATAGATAATATATCAATTCTTTTGGTTGAAGACAATTATTTAAACCGAATGGTAGCTCAAAATTCCTTGCAATATTACAACTGTAAAGTAACCGAAGCTGAAAATGGGGTTGAAGCTATTGAAATATTGAAAAATAACAAATTCGATGTCATTCTTATGGATATACAAATGCCTGAAATGGGAGGTATTGAAGCAACAGGAATCATAAGAAATCAACTAAATCTTTCTACACCTATTATTGCACTTACTGCTAATGCCTTTAAAACCGAAATCGACAAATGTCGTAAAGCAGGAATGGATGATTATGTCACAAAACCATTTGAGGAAGATATTTTAATAGAAACAATTGCAAAACATACTACGAATAAAAAAACATCCATTCCTAAAACAGTTCTACCACAAGGGTCATCAACATCTGATCAACTCTATAATTTGACTTCATTACTTAATTTAAGCAGAGGAAACAATGAATTTGTTGGTAAAATGATAGGTGTTTTTGTAGAACAAACAACAGAAGTTATAGAAAAAATTTCAGCAGCAATACCTGTAGATGATTTTATGGAAGTAAATCGTTTGATTCATAAAATAAAACCCAGCGTAGAAAGTCTAGGAATAACAAGTATAATTAAAGATATAAAACTTCTTGAAAAAATTGCTAAAGAAACAAAAGATAAAGAACAAATAACAACTCTTTTTAGTGTCATAAAAGAGGTCTTAGAAAAGGCCGTAATTCAACTTAGAGAAAATGAATTGAATTTATAATTCGCATTATAATAACGTATTGGGCATAATTATTTAGAATAAAAAAGAAATGATTAGATCTTTATCAAAACAGTGAAATTCAATATTCTAAATTCGAAAAATAAACGGATTCTTACTAGTGAAATTCCGAATCTATTCATTAGATATTGCAAAAGCAGAAATTCGCAACATCAATTTTTAAAAATATAAAATGACAAGTATTTGATTGCATGTAACTTGAAGACAAAAGATGTTTGTCTGAAAATATACAATTATATTTCTAACTGTAAATTAGAAACAATCTTAATGAAAATTAATTTATAAATTATAAAAAAACATATTATGTACGGGATTGTAAACAAAGCCATTCAAGATCTGGTAACTGATAATTTTGGGGCTGAAAAATGGGAAGAAGTAAGAGAGAAAAGTGGGGTTGATGTTGATTTTTTTCTGAGTAACGAACCGTACGACGATGATATAACCTATAAACTAGCTGGGGCTGCTGCAGAAGTATTGAATATTTCGGTCGGTGAGGTTTTAAATGCTTTTGGTGAATGGTGGGTGTTAAAAACGGGTAAAGAAAAATATGGAGGTTTAATGGAAGCGGGAGGAAATAATTTGAAAGAATTCTTAATAAATCTTCCTTTATTCCATAACAGGATTATGTTAATGTATCCAAAATTAACTCCGCCCGAATTTAAAGTAAGCAATATAGAAGAAAACTCTATTTATATACATTACCATTCTAAACGTGAAGGATTACAGGAATTTGTAAGAGGATTGCTTGTTGGATTGTCTAAAATGTATATGATAGATTCCAAGATAGAATTAATGCAGAGTCGTGATGATGGAAATACCCACGAAATATTTAAAGTAAGCTGGTAAACCATGAAAATTCCTTTTTCTTTTAGCGAAACCCAATTTAATCGACTTTTTCCTTTTTATTTTTTAATAAATCGGGATTTGAAGATTGTGTCTACAGGTAAATCTTTAGGCAAATTATGTGATATACAAAAAATAATTAATTTCAATCAGTTTTTCTCAATCCCTAGGCCGCTTACCCTTATAAATTCATTTGAAGATTTGATCGCATTACAAAATCAATTGGTAGTGATGGAATTAAGTTCGGACAAAAAATTGAAGTTAAGAGGTCAGTTTGAATATATGGAAGAAACACAAGAAATACTCTTTTTAGGTTCACCTTGGTTTGATTCTATGGAACAATTAAGAGAAAATAATTTGATGATTAATGATTTCGCAATGAATGATCCACTTATTGATTTACTTCACGTACTAAAAACGGTTGAAATTACAAATGAAGACTTAAAGGAGTTAATTGCCACAATTTCTAATCAAAAAAATGAATTAAAGAAAGCAAATAAGGAGGTTTATGATATTGCTTTATTTCCTAAACAAAACCCAGATCCCAATATAAGAATTAATTATCAAGGAGATTTATTGCAAAATAATCCGGCAGCTTCGAATCTGGATTTTATTGAATATGAAGGAGAAATCTATCGTAATGATGATTTTTTTAAATTAATTGTAGCAGGAATTGATAAGGAAACGAAAAGATGGAGCTTTGAAGCGAGTTCAAATAAAATAGATTATTCTTTTGATTGTGTGGCAATGCTTGATGAAGAATATATAAATATTTACGGAAGGGATATTACGAAAGAAAAAAAATATAAACAAGAATTAGAAAAGCTATCAATTATTGTTCAAGAAACAGTGAATGCTGTTATTATTACAAACTCTGAAGGAAATATAGATTGGGTAAATAGGGCCTATGAAAAATTAACGGGCTATAATTTATCTGAGATGAAAGGCATGAAACCAGGCCTTTTTGTACAGGGTGCAGAAACGGATAATGAAACAGTAGCTTATATGAGGCGTCAGATAATGAATTCAATGCCTTTTGCTTGTGAAGTCTATAATTATACTAAATCAGGAGAAGGTTACTGGATAAGAATCAAGGGACAGCCAATTTTTGATAAAAAAGGAAATGTGACTAATTTTTTTGCTATCGAAGAAGATATTACATTAGAAAAGGAAGCAGAAACAAAACTAGAGAAACTTCGTGATTTCTATGAAAAGATTTTAGATAATATTCCTTCAGATATTGCCGTGTTTGACAAGGAACATCGTTACTTATATGTTAATTCGATGGGTATCAGTGATACAAAATTGAGAAAATGGATTATTGGCAAAAAAGATGAAGATTATATTAAAGAGAGAAATAAACCCATAAGTATACTTGAAGGAAGAAGAAAACTATTTGATAGTATTATGAAATGCAAAGAGCTAAAAACTTGGGAGGAAGAATTAAAACAACCAGACGGGACAAGCAAATATATATTACGAAATATGTATCCTGTAATTAATAGCAATAATGAAGTAGAACTAATAATTGGTTATGGAGTAGATATCACCGATATTAAAAATATTCAACAGCAAATAGAAGAAAGTGAAAAAAGATACAGAGAGATAATTGATAACAGTCTTGCCATCATAACTACGCACGATTTGCAGGGTAGATTCCTAAATGCAAACCCTATGATTTGTAAAATATTTGGATATACCGATACGGAATTTATTGGACATTCCTTAACGGATTTCATGCTTGATGAAGATAAACTATTATTTAAAAAAACTTATTTAAATAAAATTAAAATCAACAAAGAAGCTACCGGAATTTTCAGGGTTTTACACAAAAACGGACACATTGTTTATACTTTATATAATAATTACTTAAAAGAGGAACCTGGAAAAGATCCTTATGTTATAGGTTTTGCTGTAGATATAACTAAACGTATTTTGGCAGAAAAAGAACTAAAGAAAGAAAAAAAGGTTTCAGAAGAATTAGCTAAAACTAAACATAATTTTTTAGCAAATATGAGTCATGAAATAAGAACTCCAATGAATGCCATTATGGGAATGAGTCGTCAATTACTAAAATCAAATTTAAATGATGAACAGCGGATTTATCTTGGCAATATTACAAATGCATCCGAAAATCTATTAGTGATTATTAACGACGTTCTAGATATTGCAAAGCTCGAAGCAGGTAAGCTATCCTTTGAAAAAATAGGATTTGCACCTAAACAGGTTTTAGAAAATGTCATGAAAGTAATGGCGTACAAGGCTGAAGAAAAAGGTCTTTTATTAACAAATTCTTTTTATGATAAACGATTGTCTCCCATACTAATAGGGGACCCATTTAGGATAAACCAAATAATGCTAAATCTTGTTTCTAATTCAATAAAATTCACAACTGTTGGAAGTGTCGATATTAGCTGTAATGTTATAAAAGACAATGATACTTCTCAAGAATTTGAACTAAAGGTAATAGACTCTGGTATAGGTATGGATCAATCCTTTTTGAAAGATTTATTTAAAAAATTCAGTCAGGAATATGAATCCACTTCCAGAAAATTTGGAGGAACAGGACTAGGGATGGGTATTACTAAGAACTTAATAGATAGTATGGGAGGTGAGATTTTGGTAGAAAGTGAAAAAGGTAAAGGAACAACAATATTTGTTAGGTTTACTTTGGAAAAAGGAACGGAATTAGATGTGCCAAAAAAAGATACCGTTGTTGTAACTACTAAAAATTTTAGAAATAAAAAAGTATTGATAGTTGATGATAATGTGATGAATAGGATGGTAGCGGCACTGATTTTAAATGAATTTGGGGTTCTTGTTTCAGAAGCTGAAGATGGTGAAGAGGCGATAAATTTTTTAAAAAATAATGACTGTGATCTTGTTCTAATGGATTTACAAATGCCGGTATCGAACGGTTATAATGCAACAGAAATTATTAGACAAAGATTAAAATTAGATATACCAATTATCGCTTTAACCGCCAACGTTATAAAAGGAGAAAAGGAAAAGTGTTTTAAAGTTGGAATGAATGACTATTTATCAAAACCCTTTGATGAAGTGCAATTTCTCGGGATAATTTCAAAATGGTTAGAAAAGTATTTAGAAAAGTAAGATAATCTAAGGGGGTTAAAACTTTAGTTTTTACTTAATAGGATGCTATAATTTAACAAACACTAACCCGTTAGTTAGAATTATTTAAATAAAATAAATTGACTAAGTGTTAGTCAAAATACTAAAAATAAGCACATTGAAGTTGTAAAGCTAACCAGTATCTATAACAAATATAGTTAAAAATTATTTATAAGTTATAAGTTCTTTGAATTGTGAATTAGAATATAAATCAGATGTTGGTAGAAATAAAAAAGTCTGATTTAGAAGTAGTTGTGCTTGGTTTAATATTTTATTGTTGACAGTATACCTTTAGGGATTTGCAAATTTTCTCGTCATCAAAGAATTAAAATATGTAAAAATGAGTTTGAAATAGCTCCATCAAAAGGATATTGTACTTCACAAAACAATTGGTTTTATGGATATAAACTTCTCGGAGTTTGTTCTATATCAGTTGCTTTTCATACATTAGATAGTGCAAAACCTGAATATTTACTAGGATTTTTTTTGGAATTTTTTCAATAAATAATCTAGAAATCTGAATATTTAGACTCATTTTAGGATAGTGTCTTTTTTTTGAAAAGCGTACAATTCTTATAAATGAAAAAACCTGCAAGTTTTCACTCGCAGGTTAGCTTATTCAATTAAATATAAATTTCTTATTTAATCATTTCAAAACTTCTTTTTACAAAAGCCGTAAGTTCTTCGCCTTTTAATAAATTTTGGGATAGTTTTGCCAAGTCTAATGCCTGTTTCACCAAACTTTCTTGCACTGTTTTGTCTTCGGTTGTTAAGATATTGGAAGCCAAATCTGAATTAGTGTTTACCACCAAATTATACATTTCCGGCATATTTCCCATTCCAAACATTCCGCCACCGCCTGATTTGCTCATTTCTTTCATTCTACGCATAAACTCTGGTTGCGTGATGATGAAAGGTGCTGCTTGGCTGTCCATCGCTTCCAGTTGAACCGAATATTTTTGCTTTGGAACAAAACCTTCCAAGACTGTTTTCAAACTTTCTTTTTCTTCATCTGATAATTTAGAAATGGTAGTTTCTTCTTTTCTGATCAAATTATCAATATGATCTGAATCGACTCTGACAAAAGTTAAATTTTGATTATCGCCTTCAATTTTTTGAATTAAATGCGGGATAATTGGCGAATCTAGAAGCAATACTTCGTATCCTTTTTCCTTGGCGATTTCTATATAAGAGTGTTGCGCTTCTTTATTTCCGGCATATAGAACAACCAATTTTCCGTCTTTGTCAGTTTGTGTTTCCTTTAAATTTTCTTTCAATTCATCTAAAGTAAAGTATTTATCGTCAACTGTTGGGTACAAAACGAAAGCGCCTGCTTTTTCATAAAATTTCTCTTCAGAAAGCATTCCGTATTCTAAAACGATTTTGATATCATTCCATTTTTTCTCGAATTCTTCCCGATTTTCTGTGAACAAGGATTTCAATTTATCAGCTACTTTACGGGTAATGTAATTTGAAATTTTCTTCACCGCGGCATCGGCTTGCAAGCTGGAACGAGACACATTCAAAGGAATGTCTGGAGAATCAATAACCCCTTTTAACATCGTCAAGAATTCAGGTACAATTCCTTCGACATTATCGGTAACATAAACCTGATTTTGGTACAATTGTATTTTGTCTTTCTGGATTTGTAAATCGGAACCCAATTTTGGGAAATACAAAATTCCGGTCAAGTTAAAAGGATAATCTACATTTAAATGTATGTGGAATAAAGGTTCTTCAAATTGCATTGGATACAATTCGTGGTAGAAACTTTTATAATCTTCGTCCGATAACTCTGTAGGTTGTTTTGTCCACGCCGGATTTGGATTGTTGATGATGTTGTCTACTTCAACTTCAGTAAAAATTTCTTCTTTATTTTCTGATTCAACAAATTCGCCTTTCTTTTGTTCGATTTTTTCTTTTCTGGTTCCAAATTTAATTGGAATAGGCATAAACTTGTTGTAGCGATTTAATAATTCCTTGATTTTGTACTCTTCTAAAAATTCTAATGAATCTTCAGCGATATGCAAAACAATTTCAGTTCCACGAGTGGTTTTATCTGAAGGTTCTAAAGTAAATTCGGGACTTCCGTCACAAATCCAATGTGCTGCGGGTTCGTCTTTATAAGATTTAGTAATGATTTCCACTTTTGAAGCCACCATAAATGCAGAATAAAATCCAAGACCAAAATGTCCAATTATTCCTGAGTCTTTAGCAGAATCTTTGTATTTTTCCAAGAATTCTTCAGCACCGGAAAAAGCGATTTGGTTGATGTATTTTTCTACTTCATCGGCAGACATTCCCAAACCTTGGTCGATAATATGCAATTTCTTGCCTTCTTTGTCGATTTTTACTTCAATAATAGGGTTGCCATATTCTACTTTTGCTTCGCCAATGCTTGTTAAATGTTTTAATTTTAAGGTAGCATCTGTTCCATTCGAAATCAATTCACGCAAAAATATTTCGTGATCGCTGTACAAGAATTTCTTGATTAAAGGGAAGATGTTCTCTACCGAAACGTTAATTTGTCCAGTTGCCATATTTATTAATTTTTTAGTTTTACAATTTCAAATTAGTTACTCAAATAAGATACCAATTAAGGCTAAAGTGACAAAATGTCGGAAACGTTAATTTTGATATAAAATACTTTTATTTTGTAACTTTTTTAGCCATCGACATTGTAAATTTGTATCTAGTTTAATCTTAAAAAGCTTAAAAAAATGAAAAAAACAATTACATTAGTAGTAGTGGCTATTTTGCTCTTTGCTTGTAAAAGTACATCAGGAACAAGCACGCCAGTTACAAGTACAAAATTGGATAAAAGTTCTCAAGTTGGTATTAAAGGAGATTGGAAAATCACTAGCGTTACTTATCCCGGTTCCGATTATATTGTGGTAAATTCTTTTCAAATAGCTGATTCTAAATGTTTTGTTGGAAGTACTTGGCATTTTATTTCGAACAATAATAAAGGAAATATGGCTTTGACAAAAGCAGGTTGTCCAGCTTTCAGTTCTCCAATTGTTTGGAGTATTAACAAAGAGGGTATTTTTGTGCTTAAAATTGTAGAAGCAGGGACAAAATCTAAAAAAGTCACTCAGGGTTATTTATTGCGAGTGGCAAATCAAACAGAAACTTCATTTCAATTAGTAGATACTATCAATGTTGGTGGTCAAAATAAAGAAGTCACATACCAATTTATAAAAACAAATTAAAATTAAAATAATTATGAGAAAAATATCAATTTTAGGAATAGTCACTTTTTTTTTGTTGACCACACTTTTTACAAGTTGTGACTCGGTTAAAAACGCAAATAACACACAAAAAGGTGCAGGAATTGGAGCAGGAGCAGGAGCTTTAATTGGAGCAATAATAGGAAATAATACCCGTATTGGCACTGCTGGTGGTGCGCTTATTGGAGCTGCCGTTGGAGGCGGAGCAGGCGCTTTGATTGGTAATAAAATGGACAAACAAGCCAGAGAAATTGACCAAGCATTGCCGGGAGCAGATGTTGAAAGAGTTGGAGAAGGTATTCGTTTGGTTTTAAATGAAAATGCAGTTCGTTTTGACACCGGTAAAGCTACTTTAACAACAACTGCAAAAGCAAATTTGAATAAATTGGTCCCAGTGTTTAAGGAATATGCCGATACCAATATCGAAATTTATGGTTATACTGACAGTACTGGAAGTCCAGAATTTAATCTTACTCTTTCTCAAAAAAGAGCTGAATCGGTTAAAAATTATTTAATTTCAAACGGATTGGCTAGTACACGTTTTAAAACAACTGGATTGGGAATTGCTAATCCTATTGCATCAAACGACAATGCAGAAGGAAGAACTCAAAACCGTCGTGTTGAATTTGCAATTTTGGCAAATGACAAGATGGTGCATGACGCCAAAAAAGAGGCCGGAAATTAAAATTCCTACAATTTTTAAATACATTGAAGCTGTTTCTTTTTGAAACAGCTTTTTTTGTTTATTATATTTCAATTATATTTGCCTTATGCAACTATCCATCATTATTCTCAATTATAATGTGCGCCACTTTTTGGAGCTTTGTGTTTCCAGCGTTGTAAGGGCTATTGAAAACATTGATGCTGAAATTATTGTTATCGACAACAATTCTCAAGACGATAGCTGTACAATGATGAAGCAACGTTTTCCAAACGTGAAACTCATCGAAAACAAGGAAAATTTAGGTTTTCCAATGGGGAATAACATTGGCGTAAGCCAAGCAAAAGGGGAATACATTTGCATCCTTAATCCCGATACCGTTGTTGCCGAAGATACTTTTTCGAAAGTATTGGCTTTTGCCAAAGAACAAAAAAAATTAGGAATTGTTGGTGTAAAACTCATCGATGGAACAGGAAATTTTCTCCCAGAAAGCAAACGCGGAATTCCAACGCCATTTGTAGCTTTTACAAAAATTACAGGGTTGTATAAACTTTTTCAAAAGGCTTTTGGCACTTATTACGCCCAACATTTATCAGAAAATGAAACTGGAAAAGTTGAGATTCTAGTGGGTGCATTTATGTTGATGAAACGGGATTTATATAATAAAATTGGTGGTTTTGACGAAAATTGTTTTATGTATTCTGATGATGTAGATTTATCATACATGGTGTTAAAAAAAGGGAAATCAAATTATTATTTTCACGAAACTTCAGTCATACATTATAAGGGCGAAAGTACCGTAAAAGATGGAACCTATATGAAACGGAATCAGCAAGCTATGAATTTCTTCTATAAAAAGCATTTCAGAGTTTCTTTTTTGTTTTCGGTTTTTATGAAAATGGGAATTGTTTTCTTTTCAATGGTCAAGATGTTTCAAGGAAAACCCAAAAGAAAGCCAAATCCGGAAAAGTATATTCTTGTTTCTGACAATGAAATTTTGAGAGAAAAATTAGGAAATCATTTTAAAAAATTGGTGGAACTTCAAAATATTACGCAATCGTTTTCGGGAGAATCTACTGCGGAAATTATTTTCGATCAAAATTATCTCGATTTTAAGACCATAATTAATGCTTTCGAAGCCAATAAAAACATGGGTTATACTTTTAAAATTCTTTCTAAATCATCTGATTTTGTGACTGGTAGCAACAGTAGTTTTGATAGAGGTGAAGTAATTAATATTTAGTATTTTTGGATTCTTGTAAATTTGTAAATTGTAAATTAGCGAATCCCAAATTAAATAATATTCGATGAGCTAAATTCGTGACTTAAACTAAAAATAATTACTAATTTTGCATTCATAAAATCAAAATCACCTTTTAGGTTAATAATATGGCAAGATTTGAATTGAAACTTCCTAAAATGGGAGAAAGCGTTGCAGAAGCAACCATTACAAATTGGTTAAAACAAGTGGGTGACAAAATTGAAGCCGACGAAGCGGTGCTCGAAATTGCAACTGATAAAGTCGACAGCGAAGTACCAAGCGAAGTTTCAGGTGTCTTAGTGGAACAATTATTTAGCAAAGATGATTTGGTTCAAGTAGGACAAACTATTGCTATTATCGAAACCGAAGGCGATTTAGTATCAGAAATAGCGAAACAAGAGGTTGCTGCTCCGGTAGAAGTTGTGGCAATTGAAAAAAGCATTGAAGTTGCCAAAGAAACTGTATCAACTCCAATTAATTTCTCATCGTCTGAAAAATTCTTTTCTCCATTGGTAAAAAATATTGCCAAAGAAGAAGGTATTTCGGTTGCTGAATTAGAAAATATTTCAGGTTCAGGAAAAGACGGAAGAGTTACTAAAGAAGATGTTTTAAATTATATTAAAAATAAGGGTTCTGAAACACCAAGTGCAGTTGAGTCTGTAAAACCAGCTCTTCAGCCGCAAACTATAATCAATACACCACGGACGGCCACGCCGGTTTCCATAAACGGAGGCGACGAAATTATCGAGATGGACAGAATGCGCAAGCTGATTGCGGGTTATATGGTGGCATCGGTGCAAACTTCTGCTCACGTACAATCGTTTATCGAAGTCGATGTGACGAATATTGTAAAATGGAGAGAAAAAGTGAAAACGGCTTTCGAAAAAAGAGAGGGCGAGAAGCTGACTTATACTCCCATTTTTATGGAGGCTGTTGCCAAAGCTTTGAAAGATTTTCCGATGATGAATATTTCTGTCGATGGCGATACTATCATCAAAAGAAAAAATATAAACCTAGGAATGGCGGCCTCATTACCAAATGGAAACTTAATTGTTCCAGTTATTAAAAATGCGGATCAATTGAATTTAGTTGGAATGGCAAAAGCCGTGAATGATTTAGGAGGCAGAGCAAAAGCAGGAAAATTAAAGCCAGATGATACACAAGGAGGTACTTATACGGTTACCAATGTGGGGACTTTTGGAAGCGTTTTTGGAACTCCAATTATCAACCAACCACAAGTAGGAATTCTTGCTCTTGGAGCCATTAGAAAAGTGCCAGCCGTTATCGAAACTCCCGAAGGTGATTTTATTGGCATTCGCCAAAAAATGTTTCTGTCTCACAGTTACGACCATCGCGTTGTTGATGGAGCACTTGGTGGAAGTTTTGTGAAACGCGTTGCTGATTATCTTGAGGCTTTTGATATTGACAGGGATTTTTAGTTAAATGTGAGTTTTTAATGTATAAACCCGATCGTTTTTGGACTTGTCGGGTTTTTAATTTTTGTCCAAAACTTTTTTAATTAATCGATGAACGGTAAGTTCAAAAAGATATATTTGTCATTCTAAAATTTATAAATGGAGCTCAAGCTTAACAAACCAATTTGTTTTTTCGACTTAGAAACAACCGGAATTGATGTCGCCAAAGATCGAATTGTTGAAATTTCAATCTTTAAAGTTTTTCCAAACGGAAATAAAGAAAGTAAAACGTGGTTGGTCAACCCAACTATTCCAATTCCTCCACAATCAACAGCCATTCATGGAATCAGCAATGATAAAGTAGCTAACGAACCAACATTCGCAGCCTTGTCTTCGCAGGTTTACAATATGATTAAAGACTCGGATTTGGCGGGTTACAATTCGGATCGTTTTGATATTCCATTATTGGCCGAAGAATTGCTTCGTGCTGGAGTTGATTTTGATATGAAAAATCGAGTTTCCGTAGACGTTCAGACTATTTTTCATAAAATGGAAGAAAGGACATTGAGTGCGGCTTTGAAATTTTATTGTAACAAAAAAATCGAAAATGCGCATTCTGCAGAAGCCGATACCATGGCGACTTATGAAATTATGTTAGCCCAATTAGACCGTTATCCGGAACTTGAAAACGACATAAAATCTTTGTCAGAATTCACCACCAGAAAAAAAATTGCAGATTTTGCTGGAATGATTGCGTTTGATGAAGATGGCAGTGAAATTTTTGCCTTTGGAAAACACAAAGGAGTTAAAGTAGATAAGGTTCTAGAAGCAGAGCCGGGTTATTTCAGTTGGATACAAAATGCTGATTTTCCTTTATACACCAAAAAAGTTCTGACAGCCATCAAGTTGAGAAAATTAAACACAAAATAGGCGTTAGGTTTTAGGAATTGGGAGCAAGAAATTCCCAAAACACAGAACACAAAACCCAAAACCCAAATTATGAAAATTATCTGCATCGGGAGAAATTACGTCAACCATATTGAAGAGTTGAGAAATGAAAGACCAACGGAACCTGTTATTTTTATGAAACCCGATTCGGCAGTTTTATTAAAGCAACATCCCTTTGTAATTCCAGACTTTTCAAATGATATTCATCACGAAATCGAACTAATTGTTCGAATAAATAAAGTTGGTAAACACATTGATGCAAAGTTTGCTCATAAGTATTATGATGAAATTAGTGTGGGAATTGACTTTACAGCTCGTGATGTGCAAGAGCAATTAAAAACCAAAGGATTGCCATGGGAAAAAGCAAAATCGTTTGATGGTTCAGCAGTCATAGGAGAGTTTTTACCAAAAAATAAATTTAATTCATTAGAAAATATTACATTTGAATTGACGAACAACAATAAAACCGTTCAAAAAAGTAATTCCAGTAATATGTTGTGGAAAATTGACGAACTAATTTCTTTTATTTCTCGATATTTTACTTTGAAAATTGGTGATATTATTTTTACTGGAACTCCTGAAGGAGTTGCAGTTGTAAAACCGGAAGATGTTTTAGAAGGATTTTTAGAAGGACATAAACTATTTAGAATACAAATAAAATAATGGCACTACATTACAACCTAGCAAAAGTGTACGCACTTTCAGATAACGACCCTGAATTTGTTCAGCAAATCGTAACATTATTTGTTACCGAAGTTCCGGAAGATTTAGCAGAAATCAAGGAAGGAATCAAGAAGAAAGATCATAAGCACGCTTATGCTTATGCTCATAAGGTTAAACCAACACTTGATTTACTTGGTTTAAAAGTAGCTTTTGAAGAAATTCTTCAAGTCGAAGCTTGGACTAAAGTTGAAGGTGAAAAGAAAGAAATAAAAGAAACGTTTAAGAGCATTAAACATCAAGTTGAAGATGCTGTAAAAGAGTTAAAAAAAGACTTTGACCTGTAGATAGATTCTTCACTGTTTTATTTCTTTAAAACCAAAACTTTTGAAGTTTTTACCTATTCCCATAATTATATATTAAATCAGTATAGAAAATGAAAGCAGCCATAATTACTATAGGCGATGAAATTTTAATAGGACAAATTGTCGATACAAATTCAGCTTTTATTGCTAAATCATTAGACAGAATTGGTGTTGAAATTCACGAAATGATTTCTATTAGTGACAATAAGCAACACATTCTGGATACCTTTGCAAAGTTTCAAAATAGAGTCGACTTAATTATAATTACTGGCGGACTTGGACCTACAAAGGATGATATAACCAAAAAAACTTTTTGTGATTATTTTGAAGATGAGCTTGTTGTTAATGATAAGGTTCTCCAACATGTTACACAACTTATCGAAGGTTTTTACAAACGTAAAATTACTCAAATCAATAAAGACCAAGCCTTAGTACCTTCAAAATGTACTGTACTTCACAATCAAGTGGGAACAGCACCAGGAATGTGGATGAAAAAAGAAAACACTGTCTTTATTTCGCTTCCGGGAGTTCCTTTTGAAATGAAATATTTGGTCGAAAATAAGATTATTCCAAAGATTGTAACTGAATATAAAAGACCTTACATCGTCCATAAAACAATTTTGACCTATGGAATTGGTGAAAGTTTGTTGTCTGAAACCATCGAGAATTGGGAAAATAATTTGCCCGAGTTTGTGAAATTTGCTTATTTGCCAAGTCTTGGAAGTGTGCGTTTGCGACTATCTGCCCGTGGAACTGATAAAGACATTTTGGAAAAATCTATTGAAGAAAATGTAATTTCTTTATCTAAAATAATTGGGGATTTTATTGTGGGTTTTGATGATGATGAAACCCTTGAAGCGGTTTTAGGAAGGCTTTTGACGCAACAAAACAAAACTGTTTCGACCGCTGAAAGTTGTACAGGAGGAAAAATCGCTCAGGTTTTAACCTCAGTTTCAGGTGCTTCAAATTATTTTAAAGGAAGCGTAGTTTCTTATGCTACCGAAACTAAAATTGCTGTTTTAGGAATTTCTGAAGATTTGATCAAAGAACATTCCGTTGTAAGTGCTGAAGTGGCAAAGCAAATGGCAATTCATGTGAAAGAGATGATGAAAACTGACTATGCAATTGCCACCACGGGAAATGCTGGACCATCAAAAGGGGATTCAAATGCTGAGCTAGGGTCTGTTTTCATTGCACTGGCAACACCAAATGAAGTAATAATTGAAGAATTTAATTTTGGTCAACCCCGTGAAAAAGTGGTAGATAGAACCGTGATGAAGAGTTTAGAAATGTTACGGAAAGAAATTTTAAAAAATGTGCAATAATTTTTTTGCTAAATAGGTTTATTTTTCTTTTCTTTGCACCCTCGATTTGAATAACGATAAAAGATAAGATAATGTCAAGAGTTTGCGACCTTACAGGTAAAAGAGCGATGGTAGGAAATAACGTTTCTCACGCTATGAATAAAACTAAGAGAAAATTTTCAGTAAACTTAGTTAAAAAGCGTTTTTATCTTCCAGAAGAAGATAGATGGATTACTCTTAGAGTAGCTGCATCTACGGTAAAAACAATTAATAAAAATGGAATCGCTGCAGTTTTGAAAAAAGCACAAGCAGGCGGATTTATTAAATAATCCATTCCTAAATATATATCAAGATGGCAAAGAAAAGTAAAGGTAATAGAATACAGGTAATTTTAGAATGTACTGAACACAAAACATCAGGTGTTGCAGGGACTTCTAGATACATCACAACAAAGAACAAGAAAAATACTCCAGACAGATTAGAGATTAAAAAATTTAATCCAATCTTGAAACGTGTAACAGTTCACAAAGAAATTAAATAATAATTAGAGATTTTAAGATAATCTTAGATGTTACATTTGAGATTTATTAAAATACAAATAACATAGAATCATGGCAAAGAAAACCGTAGCATCCTTACAGACATCTTCTAAGAGATTATCAAAAGCCATTAAAATGGTAAAATCTCCAAAATCTGGCGCATATACATTCGTAGAATCTATTATGGCTCCTGAAGCAGTTGATGAATTCTTGAAAAAGAAATAATTAACGATAGCATTATATAGAAAAGCTACTTTCATTCGGAAGTAGCTTTTTTATTTTTTATATTTACCGTCGAAATGGATTCCTATCAACTTATTGTCTAAATTACAATAGATTAATCATTTTGAATGCCCATTCGTAAATCGCAAACCGTATACCATAATGAGTTTTTTTAAAAAAATATTTTCTTCTGAGAAAAAAGAAACTTTAGACAAAGGCCTAGAGAAATCAAAAACATCTTTCTTTTCCAAGTTAACCAAAGCCGTGGCAGGAAAATCAAAGGTTGATGATGAGGTTCTGGATAATCTCGAAGAAATCCTTGTTTCTTCAGATGTTGGTGTGAATACAACTCTAAAAATCATCACCCGAATAGAAAAACGTGTTTCTGAAGATAAATTCCTTGGAACTGAAGAACTCAATAGAATTCTTCATGAAGAAATAGCAGGTTTACTCTCAGAAACTAATTCCGGAGAAGCTACTGAATTTGTAATTCCAATCAATACAAAACCTTATGTTTTGATGGTTGTTGGCGTTAATGGTGTTGGAAAAACTACTACTATTGGTAAACTAGCATTCCAATTCAAAAAAGCAGGTTATAAAGTTGTTCTTGGTGCAGCCGATACTTTTCGTGCCGCAGCTATAGATCAATTGCAAATTTGGGCTGACAGAGTTGGCGTTCCCATCGTAAGGCAAAATATGGGAAGCGATCCGGCTTCCGTGGCTTTTGATACCCTACAATCAGCGGTTGCGCATAATGCCGACATTGTTATCATAGATACAGCGGGTCGTTTGCACAATAAAGTCAATCTGATGAACGAATTGACAAAAGTAAAACGTGTAATGCAAAAGGTGGTTGCCGATGCTCCACACGATGTATTATTGGTTATTGATGGTTCAACTGGACAAAACGCTTTTGAACAGGCCAAACAATTTACTGCTGCTACCGAAGTGACTTCACTTGCAGTTACAAAACTCGACGGAACTGCCAAAGGCGGTGTTGTTATCGGGATTTCAGACCAATTCAAAATTCCTGTAAAATACATTGGAGTTGGCGAGGGTATCGAAGATTTGCAGGTGTTTAATAAATATGAATTCGTAGATAGTTTTTTTAAATAATAGTTCAATGAATTTTTCTTCCTTCAAAAGTATCAGTCCCATTTACCTTTATTTAATAAGTGTTATATGCTTTGTTTTGTCTAATTTAGTTAGGGACAAAAACATGGTGTTGTATTATATTTTGCTCTTTTTTGGAGCTTTTTTCTTTATTGTTGGTTTTTTTATAAGCAAAAAAAATAGATAATATTTCTATTGGTATAAAGCATTTATTTTTTGCCAAAGCACTTCATCAAAATCAGACAAAGCCAGATTTACACTGTCAGCTGGATCTCCCATTCTGATGACTACCATTTTTTTACTTGGAATCACATAAATTTTCTGATCGTTTTTACCCAAAGCCATAAACATATCATTTGGGCCGGATGGAATAATACTTCCTGATAATTGTAGTTGAGATTGAGGTAAATGATAACTCGTTTTACCGTTCAACCACCATAAATAGCCATAAGAGAGATTGATGTTTTGGGAGGTGTTTGTAGCTTCATCGAAATAATTTTCATTTAAAATTATGTTGTTTTCCCATTTTCCCTTGTTCAGCATAAGTAAGCCAAAACGGGCCATACTTCGTGTTGTACTGGCAAAAACTGAGTTGTTACCGGAAGTAAACCACAATCCATCCATTCCTATTTTTGTTTTTAGTTTTGCATTGAAATAGTTTTCAAAACTTTGACCACTTGCATGAGCAATAACATCTTGCAGTTTTACATATACGTTATGATAAGCCCAACGGGTTCCTGCATCAACTTTGTAAGTTAGACTGGCAGGATCAACTGCATCACCATTGGCAATATCTTCTAAACCAGAAGTCATGGTGAGCAAATGCTTATTTGTAATTAAATTTTCTTTTGCCAATGGTAGACTTGTCCAACTTGTTCCTATATAATCAGAAACCTTGTTGTTTATGTTTATTAAACCTTCCTGTTGAGCAATTCCGGTCATAGTTGAAGTTAAAGTTTTGCCGGCACTTGCCCAATACCAACTAGTCGAAGCAGAATGCCCGTTGAAATAATTTTCCAAAACGATTCGTCCGTTGACCAAAATGATAAAGCCTTTAGAATGTTTGAGTTCCAAATAATCCAAAAGTGGTTGAACAGCCGTTTGTTTCCAACCCAGACTTGCAATTGATTTTGTTTCCCATACATTGCCAGTTAATGGAGGAAAATACATTGATTCTGTTGAAGGAGATGTCAGTTGTACGTTTTCAGAACTACAGCTGATATACAATAATGTAATTAAGAAACTATAGTTTATCTTAGACATATTCTAGTGAATTGTTTTGAATGGTAAGACCAAAAATATATAAAATAGTTTAATGAGTTTTATTTATTTTTCTTTTATTTGAGTTTAAGAAGCTTAACTTTGTAGAAGAAAATAATAAGTTTTTTTGATTCTAAAATCAAAGTAGATCGTTTCATTTCTCGGAATAACAATCAGAAAATAATATATCAAAGATGAAGAATATAGTTGGGTTTTTATTTGTTTCATTTCTTTTAGTCTCTTGTCAGCAAAAGATTTTGCCGTCGGATATATCCAAAATTAATGGTTATTGGGAAATTGAGAAGGTTGTTTTTGATCAAGGAAAAGATAAAAATTACACAATAAACGAGAGTTATGATTATTTCGAAATCGGTAAAAACAACACCGGTTTCAGGAAGAAAGTAATGCCGCAACTGGATGGCACTTTTTTAGTGAATGATTCACAAGAAGCTGTAGCTGTACATTTTAAAAATGATAAAGTTTTCTTTGATTATGCGACGCCTTATGCAAAATGGTCTGAGGAATTAATTACGGTTTCAAAGGATAAATTAGTTTTTAAAAATGCCGAAAATAAGGAATATCATTATAAAAAAGCAGCACCAATAAATTTAGAAGGCGATGGCAAAAAGACTAAATAATCAAAGCACTGTTGGTGATGTTTTGAAACAAATTATCCAAGTAAACAAACTGCAACCCGGAATTGACCGAATCGATGTCAAAGATGCCTGGAAAAACCTTATGGGCAATGGCGTAAATCATTATACCAAGAACGTGGTTTTGAAAGGAAGCACTTTGTATGTGGAGCTTTCTTCGGCGGTTTTGAGAGAAGAATTAAGTCATGGCAAGTCAAAGATTGTTGCCATGATTAACGAAGAATTGCAACGTGATGTTGTTAAAGATGTTGTTTTGAGATAATCAGTTTGCAGGTTTCAGTTTGCAGATTTCAGAAATAAAAAATCCCATCCAGATAAAAAAATCAGGATGGGATTTGTATTTTATAGATTTCCAACTGCGTTCTGCTATCTGAAATCTGCTATCTGAATACTAAAATTGCTCTCTTCCTGCAAAATGAAAAGTACCTTCAATACCTGCATTTTCATCACTGTCAGAACCATGAACTGCATTTTCGCCAATAGAAGTAGCGTATGCTTTACGGATAGTTCCTTCAGCAGCTTCAGCTGGATTTGTTGCTCCAATCAAAATTCTGAAATCTTCAACAGCATTTTCTTTTTCTAAAATTGCGGCAACGATTGGTCCACGAGTCATAAATTCTACTAATTCTCCGTAGAAAGGTCTTGCAGCGTGAACAGCATAAAAGGCTTGTGCATCAGCAATAGTTAATTGTGTTAGTTTCAATGAAACTATTTTGAAACCAGCATTTGTAATCATTGCCAATATATTTCCGATGTGTCCATTTTCAACCGCATCAGGTTTAATCATTGTAAAAGTTCTATTTGTTGCCATTTTTTTTAGTTTTTTAATTTTTGTGCAAAAATAGACTTTTTTATGAATTGATTTTAATAAATCAATAATTAAAATGGTTGTTATTTGGTTTTAACGTGGATATTTCTAAATATTAGACTTTGAATATCAGCTTGTTTTTATATAAAATCCATAAAATAAAGGACCAAAAATGAGCTTATATTAATGCATAAGCCAATGAGGCATTCATTGGGTTTTCGAATAAAGGGGTAATGCCATAATTATAAAAATAGCTTTGAAACCCTAATGGTTCATTCGGAATTTCAGGATGTTTTACTTTTATCATCGTTAGCACTCTTGGAATTATCCCTAAAAAGAAGAACACAATCCCCAAATTAAGAATAGCTTACCCCATTTTTTATAATCAGCAATTTCAATAATATAAAAGACTAAGGCTTGTTAATCCCGCTGTAAATAAGGCATAAGAACTAGTCCAAAGTGATTTGTTTATAGGAAACACAATATTCCATATTAATCCTAGAATTACTAAAGCAAGTCCATCTGCTATATGCTAAAAAGAGTAAAATACCAAGAACAGAAAAAACTAAAACCGTTTTAATTTTTGTACTAAAGTTTCCCAGCAATGCATAAGCGACTGCAAAAGTCAGCACTAATTTACCTATTGATAACGCAATTCCTTCCAACCCAAAAAGTTCTATTTTGCTAAAAAATTCAGGAATAATCCCAAACAAAATATTCACAGTGAACGTACTATTATTTTATTGAACGTAACAGGACTGAAAGTTTTTGTTTGCATTGCAAAAGGAATAGCTGTTCCCATTATAAAAATAAAGATGGGAATAACTAAATCTGTAAGGGGGCAGCCGTTCAACTCGGCGTGATCTAATGGTGGATAAATTGACGCCCAACTTCCAGTATTATTGACAATCGTCATCATCATTATAGTAAATCCTCTGAATACATCCAGTGAAGTTAAACGCTCTTTAATTATTAGTTTTTGATTGAAATAGAATGTTTTTTTTCTGTTTTTAATGGAGTGTTAGTATTTCAAAATTAGCTTCCAAAGGTTTCAATTTTTGAATCAACTTTTCAATTAAATTTTCACCATCCGCTAAGTAAAATTCCGAAAAATTAGCTTGGCGTTCCTGTAAACTTAGGTTGGGAAACAATTCGTTTTGCAAATCTATAATTCTTTCTAATGTTTCAGAATATTTTCTTTTTTGGGCTTTTAGCAATCTTTTTTCAAGATTTCCCAAGCCTTTTATTTGTTTAGCTTCCTGGGCTTTTACTGCGCCAAGAAAGGATTTGTCGGTTTGACGTGCTATTTCATATAAGTTTTCAAATTGTTTTTTTAGGTTTTCTTTTTGAATTGAAAAATCAATTGGAAATTCAGATAATTGAGCTGTTTTTACATTAACCAAATCATTTTGTTTGGAAAATAAATCTTTCCAACTTAATCCTAATTTATCTGCTTTTGCAACTTGTTTTTCGGTTGTTAATAAAACAGAATTCCTTAATAAAAGTATTGGAAAAGTAACTTTCACGGCATCGAAAAAAGATTTCAGTTCTAGCCAATATGCGATTTCTCCGCCTCCGCCAATGTAGCATAAATTGGGTAAAATCACCTCTTGGTATAACGGACGCATAATCACATTGGGACTAAATTTTTCGGGATGGTTTTCTAATACCAAGAGAATTTCGCTTTCCGTGAATTCTATTTGGGTATTATTTACCTTGTATTTTTCGTTTTCAAGAATGATGCGTTCCCGCAAATCGTTTTCTAGATAAAACAAATTAATTTCACGGGGATTGACTTGAATAGTGTAGTTTTTTAATTTTTCTGCAGCTTCCAGAACGTGTTTATACGACGTTAGGTGAATTAATTCTTCTTTTATATAAGGAATAAAAATTTGTTTTAATCCTTGATTATCAGCATCAAGAATGACCAATCCATATTTTCCAAATAAGGTATTTGCCAAATGGCGTGTGGCTTCCGCCAAATTGGAATGATTGAGATAAGCTTCTTGAAACATTTTTTTTAAATCATCAGCATTCTTCCCCGAGCCCAACTCACTCGCATACACTTCAAAAAAATCAGCTAAACCTTCAGTGGATAATCGTCCAACGGGTCCTTTGCTTCCCTTGCTCCAGCGAAACTTTCGACCTTTGAAATTGAAATAATTGATTTCTTCAAAATCGTGATCTTCGGTTGCCATCCAATAAATGGGAACAAAGTTTTGCGATGGATATTTGGTTTTGAGTTGCTTGGTTAAATTGATGGTCGAAATTATTTTGTACAAAAAATACAAAGGACCAGTGAACAAATTTAACTGGTGACCGGTTGTAATGGTGAAAGTATTGGAATTGGCCAAAGCTTCAATGTTTTGCTTGGTCAAATCTGAAGTTGCAATTTTTGAATATTGCTCTTGCAAAACCGAAACTAATACAGTTCTGTTTTTGGCATTAAAATTTTCTTGTTTTTCCTGAATTTGTGCTTCAAAATTTTCAAGATTGGGAAATCGATTGTAAAGGGATTGCAAATTAGGTTTTTGATCTAAATAATCATTCATCAAAGACGAGAAATACCCGGAATTTTGATAGTTAATACAGTCGGTTGGCATATTGAAATTTATTTTATGCTAAATTACCACAAATTATTGGAACTAAATATTTGTTACTTTCGAAAATTAGCATCATTTTTATCAAAATATTACAATACTCTTATGAAAGAAAATTCTAATCCTGATAAGGTAAATTCATTAAAACACGTACTTTTTGGCAGTTTAATTGGAACCACCATTGAGTTTTTTGATTTCTATATTTATGCTAATGCTGCTGTTTTAGTTTTTCCGCAATTGTTTTTTCCGGGGTCAAGCCCTACTATTTCTACGATAGAATCTCTGGCTACTTTTTCTATTGCTTTTTTTGCTCGTCCTATTGGTTCTGCTGTTTTTGGACATTATGGAGATAAAATTGGACGAAAAACCACCTTGGTTGTTGCCTTATTGACGATGGGAATTTCAACTGTTGTCATTGGGTTTTTACCAACGTATGCCAGTATAGGAATCGCTGCGCCTTTATTATTGATGCTTTTCAGATTTGGACAGGGATTGGGACTTGGCGGAGAATGGGGTGGAGCTGTTTTATTGGCAATAGAAAATGCGCCTCCGGGAAAACGTGCTTGGTATGGAATGTTTCCTCAGCTTGGAGCACCTATTGGTTTATTACTTTCCGGCGGAACTTTCCTTTTGTTGAGTGATACTTTGACAAACGAACAATTCTTTGATTACGGTTGGAGAATTCCTTTTATATCAAGTGCTATTTTAGTTGTGATTGGATTTTATATCCGATTAAAAATCACCGAAACTCCTTCTTTTCTGGCGACTTTAGAAACTAAGAAACAAGTTAAAATCCCAATGATTACCCTGCTGAACTCATATAAACGCGAACTTGTTTTTGGAACTTTGGCTGCAGTTACCACTTTTGTGACTTTTTATTTAATGACTGTTTTTTCCTTAAGTTGGGCTACCACAGATTTGGGATTTACAAGACGTGATTTCCTGATTATGCAACTTTTTTCGGTTGTGTTTTTTGGAATTTCAATTCCAATCTCAGCCGTTTTTGCAGATAAATTTGGTCGAAGATTGGTGTTAATTATTATTTCAATTGCCATTGCTATTTTTGGATTGTTTTTTTCTTCGCTTCTTGGTTCCGGAAATACGACTTTAATCACGCTGTTTTTATGTTTGGGAATGGCATTGATGGGAATGACTTACGGACCGCTAGGGACTTTTCTTTCGGAACTTTTTCCAACAGAAGTGCGATATTCAGGAGCTTCGCTCACGTTTAATTTTGCAGGAATATTTGGCGCTGCTTTTGCTCCCATAATCGCTATTTGGATTGCCAAAAATTTTGGAATTACCTATGTGGGTTATTATTTATCTGCTGCTGCGGTGATGACTTTCTTCTCGCTTTTGTTGATAAGAAAAAAGGATCATCTGTTTTAATAAAAATACTAACGTTTCAAGCTAAAGTGTCCATTATATTCCACACCGTTGGCTCTTGTTACAACAAACCAATAATCGGTTGCAGGAAGTTCGGCTCCGTTGAAAGTTCCGTTCCATTTGTTCGTATTAGAGACTAAAATTTTGATCAGTTTTCCATAACGGTCGAATATTTTAATTTCTGTGTTTGGGGCTAAGTACGCAAAATCAATTGTCCAATTATCATTGTATCCATCATTATTTGGTGTGAAGAATTTTGGATATGGAAGTTCATCTACAAAATTAATACAGTCAGCAGAGGTGGCATCGAGAATAATAATTGAAACAGGAATTCTATCACTTTTACAATTGTTTATAGTTTGTAAAGCATAATAGGTAATTCCGTTTTCAAGCAAAGTTGATTCTGATAAATGTATTGAAGAATAAGCACTTTCAAACCAATTTACATTTTGTCCTGAAATGGCAATATCGCTAATTTTTGCATTTTTTTGAATGCAGAATGTTTGGGGTGAATTTGCAATTGGTCTTTGTGTATCTTGAATTTTTACAGTAATAGCCAATCTTTCACTTTCGCAATCGTTAAGTGTTTGTGTAGCGTAATAGGTTTTACCATTTTGTAATAAAGTGGTTTCAGCTAAAATATTTACATTCGTTGATTCATCATACCATTTAATGTTCGAACCTGCAATATTAAAATTCGAAAGAGTTGCATTTTCATCAATGCAAAATTGTTGATTAGTGTTATGTGTTGGTAATGGGGTATCATACACTTGAATTATAATTGCAGTTCTGTCACTTTCACAACCTATTGTTTGTGAAGCATAATAGGTTTTATTGTTTTCTAATAATGTGGTGTTGGGCAAAGTAGCTACGGTAAGATTTGTATCGTACCATTTTATGTTTTGTCCTGATATTTGTATCGTATTTAATGATGCATTTTCCTTTTTACAAAAGGATTGATTTGTATTTGCTGTTGGAGCTGAAGGTGTGTTTACTATTGAAATGCTGACTCCAAATCTTTCACTTTCACAATTAGTAGTAGTTTGTGATGCGTAATATGTTTTTCCATTAACAAGATTTGTGGTTTGAGTTAACAAAGAACCATTGCTTAGAGAATCATACCATTTAATTATATTTCCTGTAACGATTATATTGGCAATTGTCGGGTTTTGTGATGTACAAAAGGATTGATTTGAATCTCCAGTAGGAGCAAGTGTATTTTGAATATTTATTAAAACAGGAATTCTTTCACTTTCGCAACCGTTTACGGTTTGTGAGGCGTAATAGGTAATTCCATTTTGTAATAAAGTGGTGTTTGCTAATAAATTTCCGTTTGTCAAGACATCATACCATTTTATGTTTTGTCCTGTGATTGCAATTGAACTTAAAGTAGCATTTTGCTGAATGCAGAAAGTTTGTGGGGAAGTTGTGGTTGGAGTTCCTAAGTTATTTACAATGACAATAATTGGAGTTCTTTCACTTTCGCAACCATTTATAGTTTGAGATGCGTAATAAGTAATGCCATTTTGTAACAAGGTCGTAATTGGAATAATTGTTACATCTGTTACGTTTGCATACCATTTTATATTTTGACCTAAAATAGTAACGTCTACTAATTTTGCATTATCACTTAGGCAAAATTTAGGGCTTAATGATAATGGAGCTTGTGGACTTGATGTAATGTGAACTGTAACTTCTAATCGATCAGTGCTTTCAGGGCAGTTTCCGTTTTTTCGAGTGGCGTAATATTTTTTATTATCTAATAAAAGTGAAGTCTTTGATAATGGCGTAGTAGAATTTAAAGAATCATACCATTTTATTGAACTTGAGTTTGGACTAATAGAGCTAATCGTTGGATTTGAAGCCGAACAAAAATATTGATTGTTGTCTCCAACGACTTTACTATTGTCACAAGGACCAAGTTTTAGGATGAAACCGTCGCTATTTATAGTGCTACTATTTATGGTTTCTAATGGATATTGTGTGGTAGTCGAAGGATCAAAGTCACACCACCCTTGAAAATCTCCAATTATATAATTATTTTCATTTACAACTTTAATCCCTTTAACGTAAATACTATAACTAGACTCTATTTTAATTGCAGTGTCAAAATCCCTATTTGCATCTAGTTTTAAGTAAAACACTCCTTTTTCAGACGTCAAATCAAATATATTATTAGATGGATCTAAATCAATAGTATCTTTAAAACCTCCAGCAAAAAAATAGTTGCCATTACTATCAGTTGTAACTGCGGTAAATATTATCATTCCGTTTGGGGGGTCAAAAAATTGCTTTACATCAATAAAATCGCCATTTAAATTTAAAAAAATTATAGAATTGGTACTATTTCCTGAAATATTTAAAACGCTTGACGAAGGATCAACATCGACTGTGTCATAATAATTTTTAACACCAAGAATAACAATGCCTTTTTCAAAAATGTGAAAAGAACGAAATCCTTGATTAATAAAGGTTTTTTGCCAGATTATCGAGTTATTTAAATTGTCTATATTAGTTAGAGTAGAATTCCCCGATTTCATTAAAAACAAATTAACATTTCCATCTGGTCTAACAATAACTTTACTAATAGCATCGTCACTAAACTGCTTTACCCAATCAAAATTTCCATTATTATTTATTTTAATAAGATAGCTGCCAATGCCATTTGAGCTTAAATTTAAGCTCGGATTATTTGAATCAATAGCAATATTTCCAAGAAACTTACCGCTTATAAAAATGTTGTTTTGATTGTCTAAATCAAAAGAGGAAATATAAATTACATTGTTGTATCCATAATTTTGTTGAATTTTTTTTGTTGATAAAACATTGCCATTTGGATCTATTTTGATTATTGTGATGAAAGAATTTATAATGTTTGGATTACTAATGCTGAGTTCTTCTAAAGTTAATAGAACATAAATATTACCATCTTTACCAATCTTAACATCATATGCATTATCTCCTCTTTTAATAGTTCCAAATGTTTTCCCCCATAAATAGTTGCCATTACTATCAACTTTAACTAAATAAGTTCCAGCAAAATTTTGAATATTGAAATTGTCAATAATTTCAACTCCAGAAACTGTTGGGTCAATGTCAAATAATGGTGATTCAGTTCGTCCTACAGTATAACTATTTCCGTTAGCATCAACATCGGTCGAATTTGCTAAATCATTATAATCATAAGTTATTCCTTTTATCTGTCTTGCCCATTGAAAATCCTGACAAAATCCATTAATAGAGAAATTCAAGCAAATTATAATCAAAAAGAAGGTTTTTCTCATAAGGTTGTATAGTTAAACAAATATATAAATCTCAATTGACAAATTAAGATGTGATAGTTTTAAATTTCGTTTACTTTTGCACAAAACAATTCCCTTTTGAAAACCAAAGTATTTCTCATCACGCCACCCTTTACCCAACTGAATACACCCTATCCAGCAACGGCATATATCAAAGGGTTTTTGAATACTAAAAACATTCAGGCAACTCAAGCGGATTTGGGCATTGAAGTGATTTTGAAATTGTTTTCGAAAGATGGATTACAAAATTTATTTCAATCCAACAGACAACAACCAACCACCGAAAACTGCAAACGAATCCTAGCTTTACAAGGCGAATACATTAAGACCATCGATTCGGTTATTGCTTTTTTGCAAGGAAAAAATCCAACATTGGCATTGCAAATTTGTCAAGAAGATTATTTGCCGGAAGCATCCCGTTTTGCACAATTGGAGGAACTCGATTGGGCTTTTGGAACGATGGGAACGCAGGATAAAGCCAAACACTTGGCGACATTATACCTCGAAGATATTTCGGATTTTATAGTCGAATGTGTCGATGAAAATTTTGGTTTTAGTCGTTACGCTGAACGTTTAGGAAGAAGTGCTAATTCTTTTGACGAATTATATGAAGCTTTACAAAAGGAACCCACTTATATTGACGATATTTTAATTTCGATTTTGAAGGAAAGAATCGAAACCATCCAACCTGAATTATTCTTGATTTCCGTTCCTTTCCCTGGAAATTTATACTCGGCTTTTCGTTCCGCTCAATATGTAAAAAAATACCATCCAAATATCAAGATTTCAATGGGCGGCGGTTTTGCAAATACCGAATTGCGTTCGCTTTCGGATGTTCGTGTTTTTGAGTTTTTCGATTATATTACTTTGGATGATGGCGAATTACCAGTGGAATTACTGGTTGAAGCAGTTTGTCAGACTGAGCCTGTCGAAGTCTTTTTTAAAAGAACTTTTCTTCTTGAAAATGGAAAAGTAGCGTATAAAAATAATTCCCTAAAACCTGATTACAAACAATCCGGAGTTGGTACGCCAGATTATTCAGATTTGTTTTTGGACAACTATATTTCGGTTATCGAAATCGTTAATCCAATGCACCGAATGTGGAGCGACGGAAGATGGAACAAACTCACGATGGCGCACGGTTGTTATTGGGGAAAATGCACTTTCTGTGATATTTCATTGGATTATATTAAGATTTACGAACCCATTGCTGCCAATTTATTGTGTGATCGAATGGAGGAAATGATTGCCCAAACTGGCGAAAACGGATTCCATTTTGTAGACGAAGCTGCTCCGCCTAAATTGATGCGAGCTTTGGCACTTGAAATCCTTCGTAGAAAATTAGTTGTGACTTGGTGGACCAACATTCGATTCGAAAAAAGTTTCTCTGGAGATTTGTGTTTGTTGCTCAAGGCGTCCGGTTGTATTGCTGTTTCGGGTGGGCTCGAAGTAGCTTCGGACCGATTATTGGAACTGATAGACAAAGGCGTAACGGTGGAACAAGTGGCAAAAGTTACCCGAAATTTTACCGAAGCGGGAATCATGGTACATTCTTATTTAATGTACGGTTATCCTACGCAAACAGTTCAGGAAACAGTTGACAGCTTAGAAATGGTTAGACAATTGTTTGAAGTTGGAGTTTTACAATCGGGTTTTTGGCATCAATTTGCAATGACGGCACACAGTCCTGTGGGAATGTATCCAGAGAAATTTGGTGTTGTGAAGGAAACAGAAACCATTGGAACTTTTGCCAATAACGACATTAATTATGTTGATAAAACAGGAATCGACCACGATAAATTCAGTTTTGGATTAAAAAAATCATTGTTCAATTTTATGCACGGCATTTGTTTTGAATATGAATTGCAGGAGTGGTTCGATTTTAAAATTCCGAAAACAAAAATTCATGTTGATTTTATTGCCAATGCTTTAGAGGAAGAAGAGGATTTTAATATCAAATCGACTGCCAAAATCGTTTGGCTGGGAGGAAAGCCATTTGTAGATTATTTCACGAAATCCAAAAAAGGAAATTCTTGGGAAATGATGACTTTAACTCTTCACGACAAGAAAGAAAGTTTTACCATTCAAACCAATAAAAAAGAAGGAGAATGGCTGGTTCAAATCCTTGAAAAAATTTCGGTTTCCAGATCTAAAACATACACATTTCAAGAAATAAAATCTGATTTTGAAACACATTTGGAAGATTTTGAATTGTTTTGGTATTCGAAACCTGTGAATACTTTGAGGGAATTTGGATTATTAGTTTTGTAAAAAAAAACGATTAATTAAGAGTCTTTAAGCATAATTAATTGTAATAAAACTAATTTAAAGATAATTTAGGCTAAATGTTTTTTTTAAATTAGATTTGTCGAAGATTACTAATCTATTATTTTAGATAAATTTCATTTTTAATGCCCAAATTCTAATGAGAACCCTATTAAAGAAAACCTACCCCAAAATTTTATTCTTGTTTCTTTCATCAAGTGTTTTTTTTATAATCCTATATTCTGCTCTTTATTTCTATACTGGGAAAGTTGAAAAGCAAGTTTATACTGCTTCAAATAATCAATTTTATAGTGAAGTAAAAAGTTTGTTAATTTTAGAGTCAAAACCCATAACGGTAGCCATAAATAATGATACCAATTGGGACGAGTTTCTAAATTTTATAAAGACTAGAGATGCAAATTGGTTTAATGAAACCATAGGAAATGAACAAGAAATATATAAGGTAGATTATTTAGGTGCTTACGACCAAGATGGAAAATTTATTATTAGAACAGCCTCTTCAAAAATAAAATCGATTGATTTTGTTCCCAAACAAGCAATGCTAAATCTCAATAAATCTGGGTTAAGTAGGTTTTACATGAGAATTCCAGAGGGAATCATTGAAGTTTTTGGGGCATCCATCCATCCATCGAATGACCCTTTTAAAAATAAAACAAGACCGTCAGGCTATTTTTTTGTGGCCAGACTTATGGATAAAAATTTCCTATTAAATTTAGAAAGTTTAACTAATTCGAGTATTAATTTTATTGAAAATGTTCAGAAATCTGAAAATGATAAGCATCACATTTTTGCCACAATTGTATTAAATGACTGTGAAGGGAATATGGTAACTAAGTTATTTTTCAAGCGAAATCATGATGTCTACTTTGAAAACGTGGTAACGATCCTTTATATGATATTCGCTGGTTTTTTTATAAATTTTATAGTTAGTTTTATTTACACAAGAAAATGGGTTTATTCTCCACTCAAATTAATAAAAAATATTCTAGAAACCGGAAATAAAAAAGCAATACAAGAATTAAAATCAACAACTGGTGAGTTTAGGTATATAGGCAACCTTTTTGAACAAAACAATGAGCAAAAAACAGAGTTAATTAAAGCAAAACTAAAAGCGGAAGAAAGTGATAGACTTAAATCCTCTTTTCTGGCAAATTTATCACACGAGATTAGAACGCCAATGAATGCCATTAATGGTTTTACGGATTTACTAATTAATACTAAATTAAAAAAAGAAGAACGATTAGAATTTTTAAAAATAATCCAAAAAAGCGGAAATAATTTGGTTTTAATAATTGATGACCTTATTGAAATATCAAAAATTGAATCGAATCAAGTTACGCCTAATTTGACTACTATAAATTTAGAAACTTGCATCAATGAATTATATGAAACTATAAAAATTACTATTCCAAAGTCTAAAGAAATAGATTTCAGAATAATTGAAGATCTCAAATCTGTGCCTCATAATATTATTGCTGATGAAATAAAATTAAAACAAATTCTTGTTAATTTGGTTAATAATGCCATTAAATTTACCGATAAAGGTTATGTTGCTTTTGGTTATGAAATTGACGAAAAAAATGCCAAAATCCTATTTAAAATACAAGACACTGGGATTGGCATTGATATAAATAATCATGAATATGTTTTTGATCGTTTCAAAAGAGTGGATAGCGACTTATCTGTTCAGGCCGGAGGTTTAGGGTTAGGATTGGCAATTTCTAAAGCTTATGTTGAGATGATGGGAGGAACAATCACCTTAGAATCTAAAGTTAATGTAGGTTCTACTTTTTTATTTTCGATTCCTTTGGAATACGATAAAGAGCAAAGAATTATAAAAAAATCCACAATAATTACTATTGATTCAAAAGGGAACGAAGAGAAAACCATCTTAATCGCTGAAGATGATATTTTTAATTTCATGTTATTTCAAAAAATCATAGAACCCAGTAATTATACTATTCTCAGAGCCGAAAACGGACAAGAAGCTGTAGACATCTGTAGTGCTAATCCAAATATTGATTTAGTTTTTATGGATATAAAAATGCCTATTATGAACGGTTTTGAGGCATTAGAAAAAATAAAAGTGATCCGACCAGAATTGATTGTAGTTGCCCAAACTGCTTATTCATCAACTGAAGATGAAGCTAGAATTTATAATGCCGGATTCTATGGTTACATAACCAAACCCATTGATAGAGAAAAATTATTTGAATTGGTTGACAACGTTTTTAGAAATAAGAATAATTCTTTCTAAAAATATTTTTAAATTAAAAGAACCAAATTTTATATCCTGTCTTTGAATAAAATATTCATATGAAGATTTCGAATCATTTTGAAATTCAAAACATGTGAATACTTTGAGTGAATATGGATTATTAGTTTTGTTAATTTTTTTTCAAAAAACTATATTAATTTTTCAAAAATCTTTTATTTTTCAGTTACGAAAACGTTTTCTTTGACTAATTTTGCACTATAAAATAGATGCAAATGAGTATTCGTTATAAAGTAAATGTTAATGATGCTTTTTCTTTTGATTTTGAGAAAGAAAGTATCTCACAATTAGATGCAGTGAGTGTAGAAACTAATAAATTTCATATTCTGCATCAAAATCTCCCTTACAAAGCTGAAATTGTCTCTTCTTATTTCAATCAAAAAAAATACAAAGTCAAGGTAAATAACAACACTTATCATGTTGCTATTTCAAATCCATTGGACAACTTAATTAAAGAAATGGGTTTTGAGGTAGGAATTACTAAACAAATTAATGTTATTAAAGCTCCTATGCCAGGATTAATACTTGAAATTAACGTTGTCATTGGACAGACAGTAAAAGAGAACGATAATTTATTGATTCTTACTGCTATGAAAATGGAAAATAGTTTCCTTTCGCCACGCGAAGGAGTTATAAAACAAATTGCAATTAGCGTTGGTGATTCAGTGGTAAAAGGGGATTTATTAATTGAATTTGAATAGTTGTATGAAAAAGATATTAGTTGCCAATAGGGGAGAAATTGCCATCAGGGTAATGAAAACTGCCCAGATAATGGGAATAAAAACTGTTGCAGTTTATTCAACTGTCGACAGAAATGCACCTCACGTAAAATTTGCCGATGAAGCCGTTTGGATTGGAGAATCACCATCCAATCAATCGTATTTATTAGGAAGTAAAATTATTGAAGTTGCTAAAGCTCTAAACGTAGATGCGATCCATCCAGGTTATGGATTTCTTAGCGAAAATGCTGAATTTGCCCAAGAATGTGAATTGAATAATATTATTTTTATTGGTCCTAAATCAAAAGCCATCGAAATAATGGGAAGTAAACTAGCCGCTAAAGATGCAGTTATGAAATATAATATTCCAATGGTTCCGGGAGTTGATCACGCTATTATTGATATTGATGAAGCCAAAAAAACGGCAACTTCCATAGGTTTTCCTATTTTGATTAAAGCCTCTGCCGGTGGTGGAGGAAAAGGAATGCGCGTGGTAGAAAAGGAAAGTGATTTCGAATCCCAAATGAATAGAGCCATTAGTGAAGCGGTTGCAGCTTTTGGAGATGGTTCGGTTTTTATAGAAAAATATGTAGCCTCTTCACGGCATATCGAAATTCAGATTATGGCAGACAGTCACGGCAATGTATTGTATTTATTCGAAAGAGAATGCAGTATTCAGCGTCGCCATCAAAAAGTAATTGAAGAAGCACCTTCTTCAGTATTGACTCCGGAAAAAAGAAAACAAATGGGAGAAGCGGCAGTACTTGTTGCTAAATCTTGCGATTATCTTGGAGCCGGAACCGTAGAATTTTTATACGATGAAAATGACAATTTTTATTTTCTGGAAATGAACACTCGTTTGCAAGTGGAACATCCTGTAACCGAATGGATTTCAGGTGTTGATTTGGTTGAACTACAAATCCGGGTAGCTCGAGGAGAAGCATTAACAATCAAGCAAGAAGATTTAGTGATAAAAGGTCATGCCATGGAATTGCGTGTGTATGCCGAAGATACTCTGAATGACTTTTTGCCAAGCGTTGGGCATTTAGATGTGTATCAATTGCCAGTGGGTGAAGGAATTCGTGTAGATAATGGTTTTGAGCAAGGAATGAACATTCCCATTTATTATGATCCAATGTTGTCTAAATTGATTACCTATGGAAAAACCAGAGAAGAATCGATTGCATTAATGTTGAAAGCGATTGAAAACTACAAAATTGAAGGGGTGGAAACCACTTTGCCTTTCGGGAAATTTGTTTTCGAACATGAAGCTTTCCGTTCGGGTAAATTTGACACCAACTTTGTAAAAAAATATTATTCCCCAGAAATATTAAAAATTCAAAAGGCTAAAGAAGCTGAAATAGCGGCTCTTATAGCACTGAAACAGTATTTTGAAGATCAAAAAGTTTTACGCTTACCAATTCAATAAGCCATGGAAGATAAAATTAAAGTGTTAAACGATAAAATTGCCCAGGCTTTTTTGGGTGGAGGTTTAAAACGTATAGAAAAGCAACACGAAAAGAAAAAATTAACAGCAAGAGAACGGGTAGATTATTTATTGGATGAAGGTTCATTTGAAGAAATTGGTATGTTGGTTACCCACCGAACTACTGATTTTGGAATGGAAAAAGAACTCTATTATGGCGACGGAGTAATTACAGGATACGGAACCATAAACGGAAGATTAGTGTATGTTTTTGCTCAGGATTTTACAGTTTTTGGAGGCGCTTTGTCAGAAACACATGCCGAAAAAATATGTAAAGTTATGGATATGGCAGTCAAAATGGGTGCGCCTATTATTGGACTCAATGATTCAGGCGGGGCGCGTATTCAGGAAGGCGTTCGTTCTCTTGGCGGTTATGCCGATATTTTTTACAGAAACGTACAAGCATCTGGAGTAATTCCTCAGATCTCAGCTATAATGGGACCTTGCGCCGGTGGAGCTGTTTATTCTCCTGCGATGACTGATTTTACGATGATGGTTGAAGGCACCAGTTATATGTTTGTAACCGGACCAAATGTGGTGAAAACCGTAACCAACGAAACTGTAACTTCGGAAGAATTAGGTGGAGCTAGTGCACATTCGACCAAGTCAGGTGTGGCACATATTACATCGAGTAATGATGTAGAATGTTTAGAAGATTTGAAGCGTTTGTTGAGTTATTTGCCACAAAGCAATAAAGAAACTCCAAAACAATTGCCTTATGTTTTAGGGGATGAACTGAGAATGAAATTAGCAACTATTATTCCAGATAGTACAAACAAACCGTATGATATGCACGAAGTAATTTCAGGGATTATCGATGAAGATTCCTTTTTTGAAATTCATAAAAATTATGCCGAAAATATCATTGTGGGATTTGCCAGAATTGCAGGAAGAAGCATCGGAATTATTGCGAACCAACCTATATTTTTGGCTGGCGTATTAGGAGTAAAAAGTTCTAGAAAAGCAGCACGTTTTATTCGGTTTTGTGATTGTTTTAATATTCCATTGCTGGTCTTGGTAGATGTCCCAGGATTTTTACCCGGAACAGACCAAGAATGGGAAGGAATCATTGTTCACGGAGCAAAATTATTGTATGCTCTAAGCGAAGCTACTGTACCAAGAGTTACAGTAATTACAAGAAAAGCATATGGTGGAGCTTATGATGTAATGAATTCAAAACACATTGGCGCTGATATGAATTTTGCTTGGCCAACGGCTGAAATCGCAGTTATGGGAGCAAAAGGAGCTTCAGAAATCATCTTCAAAAAAGAAATCAACGAAGCCGAAGATCCAGGTGCAAAACTTTTAGAAAAAGAAGGCGAATATGCTCATTTGTTTGCCAATCCATATACGGCGGCTCAACGCGGTTTTGTCGATGAGGTAATCCTGCCGCAAGACACCAGACGCAAATTGATAAAAGCTTTTAGTATGCTTGAAAATAAAGTAAGTGTAACGCCTATCAGAAAACACGGAAATATTCCCTTGTAATTTTTAAATTGAAGAGACTAAATTTTTCGTTTTTATTTTTCGTAAAATTTGTATAAGTTAACCCGTTGGGTGTAATTAGTTTTTAATAATAATTTATCGTCAGTTCGAGTGATTTTTGATAGAAAATCGTATCGGAAACAAAACAAATTTTATTAAAAACGGTTCTCGATACATTTTTTGTTCCGTTTTACTTCACAAAAAACACTTGAACTAACGGTTTTAATAATTACACCCAACGGGTTAATGTTTCTAATAATAAAGGGGCTTCTAACTAAAAAATTGTTTTAGACAAATAATTGTTTTTTTTATTTAAGGAAAAAAAGTATTGGTCAGTTTTTATTGAAGCTTTTTTATTATTTTGTTTCAGTAATAATAGATTTTAAACTGGGTGTTTCATAAACTTGATAATTTCCATTCTCATCAGAATAAATCAAATAAGCCTGTAATTCTGGATGTTTTTTCAAAAACACTTTTGCTTTTTCAAGTCCAAGAACTAAAACCCCTGTGGCATTCGCATCTGATGTAATGCATTCTTTTGCAAATATTGAAGCACTCAATAAATTATTTTTAGTGGGATAACCAGTTTTTGGATCTATATGATGCACATATTTCACACCATCCTCAATAATGAATCTACGATAATTTCCAGAGGTGGCAATAGCCAAATTTTCGAGTTTCACAATTGCTTTTAATGAGTTTCCGGTTTCTTTGTTCTCAATGGGTTTTTCGATGCCAATTTTCCAATTCTCGCCATTTGAATTTCGGCCTTTGGCATATACTTCTCCGCCAATTTCAACAATGTAAGCCAAGATTCCTTTAGAATTTAAAAAATCCGAAACCACATCAACAGAATATCCTTGGGCAAAAGCATTAAAATCCAAGGCAACTCGCGGATCTTTTTTGACAACTTTATTGCCTTTTAATTTGATTAATTGAAATCCAACAAATTGAAGCATGCTATCAATTTTGACTTTTTCGATTTTTTGCTTTTTACCAGGTCCAAAACCATAAGCATTGCTCAGTGGATAGATAGTTGGGTCAAAAGCACCATTAGTATTTTTCCATACTTCCTTGGCTTTATTAAAACAAGCCATAAAATATTTGTCAACAATGACATTCTTTTCATTGGAATTAATTCTCGAAATTATGGAATTAGGGATGTAAGTAGAAACCGACAAGTCGAAATCTTTTAGAATCTTTACTATTTCTGGCTGATAATCCCTGTTTTGATTGTCAAAATAGGTAATGTGATAGGTCGTACCTTGCGCTTCGCCTTCAATTTTAATTGGTTCTTGTTGAGAATATATCGATACCGAATAAAAGAAATATAGGCTTAGTAAGCCTCCAATTTTTTTCATAATGGCTCCAATTTTGGTTGATGGTAAATATAGAATTTTCTATGGAGATTAAGAATAGCTCAATTTAAAAAACTTAACAAATTATTAATTAGTTGCGATAATTAATGTTTGCTTAAAACTTTAAAATATGATAAATATCATTGTATAAAGGTCTAATAGTCAATAAATTTGTTTATTAATCATTGCGTGTTGAATACATATAAACCATAATATTATGAAAACAAAATTACTCTCTCTAGCACTTTTTGCTTTTGCTTTATTCTTCTCAGCAAGTTTATTTGCACAAACAGCAGGTTCAATGACTTTTAATTTTACAACAGTAAAACAAGGTTCAGCGACAAAGCAGGTTGATGCAGTATGGATAGAAAATGCTGTAGGTATATTCATAAAAACGAACTTACTTTATATTGGAGACGGTACAAGTGACCATTTACCTCAGTTTAGTCTTAAATCTGGCGCAAATGGAATCGCCACTAATGGTAATGGTGGTGTTCAAGATGCTACCACTGGCAATACAATAAATGCAATTACTGGAGCTACACGTACTTCAAGTACTGCTCCATTAGCTTGGGGGCCATATTCGGTTTCTTGGGATGGAAAAACGGGTGCAACAACTCCAGTTTTAGTACCAGACGGTAGTTATAAAGTATGGGTAGAAATGGCTTGGATTGATGGTACCCCAGATACTCATGATTTTATAAATACGGGCTATTCTTTTACGAAAGGTGCTTCAATAGCCACCACTAATCCTGCTAATGCCGGGCCATTATCTGCTATGACTCTTACTTGGACTCCATCAGCTTTGAGTCTTGATAGTGTTTACAAAACAAAAATAGCTATTTATCCTAACCCGAGTAATGGGATTATTAATGTTCAGTACAATGATATTCCCGTGAGTAATATTGATGTAGTAAACGTTTTGGGTCAAATAGTGAAATCATTAAAAATAGATTCTTCAAAATCAGAAACTAGCCAAAGTATTGATTTATCAGGAAATGCAAATGGTCTTTATATTATTAATGTTTCAACAAACGAAACTTCTTCAAGTTATAAAGTGGTTTTAGATAAATAGTTTATATTTTCAAATTAAAAAAAGCTCCAAATCTTAAATGATTTAGAGCTTTTTTATAAAAACATAATTACATTAATGTACTAAATGTTCATCAGCAATACTTAATGCTTGTGAGATAATCGCCAATCCTTCGTCTATTTCCTTTTCGTTGATACACAATGGTGGAGCGATAAAAATATAACCCCAACGAACAAAAGTATATAATCCCAATTCTCTTACTTTGGTCGCAATTAGATTGGTAACTTTCAAATCTTCTCCAGCTGCATTGTACGGAGCAATTAATTCCCCTGTGGTTTTATTTTTTAAAATATCCAAACAACCCAGAAGTCCTGTGTTTCTAAAAGCTCCCATGCTTGGATGTTTACTTCTCATTTCCTCTATTTTAGACTCCAGATAAGCACTCATTTTTCGGGTGTTTTCTATCAATTTATCGCTTTCATAAATGTTAATTACTGCCAATGATGCTGCCAATGATACTGGATGAGCATTGTAAGTTAATCCAATCATCATTGGTGTGTTTTCAAATTTGGCCGCAATTTTATCTGAAACCATCAAACAGCCCAAAGGCAAGTATGAAGACGTCAAACCTTTTGCCATACAAACCATATCCGGAATAATACCATGATTTTCAAATCCGAACCATTTTCCGGTTCTGCAAAAACCGCTCATCACTTCGTCGGCAATAAATAAGATTCCGTATTTTTCACAAAGTGCTTTTATCCCTTTTAAATAGCCGCTTGGATAATGTAAACAACCCGAAGAACCGCTTTCACCTTCAAAAATAAAGGCTGCAATATTTGCCTTGCCTTCAAAATGGATGACTCTTTCTACATATTCCAAACTCAAATTTAATTTTGTCGCATCGTCTAAATCCTTCATTCCAAAGAAATAGTAGGGATCGTCCAATAAAACTGCATTTGGCATTTGTTGCGAATCGTTGGCCAGTTTTCTTGGATCTCCACCTACGGACATTCCGCCAATGGAACCACCGTGAAATGCTCTATATCTTCCAATAATTTTATGTCTTCCGGTATAAAGTCTTGCTAATTTGATGGCATTATCTACTGAAGAAGTCCCGCATAAAGTAAAAAAAGCTTTATTCAAATCACCGGGGCAGATTTCTGATAATTTTTTTGATAATTTGGCACGAATTTCCGTGGTGCAGGTTGGTGTTACAAAACTTACTTTTTGCATTTGTTCCACAACAGCATCGGTAACGCGCTGATCTCCGTGACCAATATTTACCGACATTAATCCGCTGGAGAAATCAATGATTCTTTTTCCTCCAATTTCATATAAATAAACACCTTCAGCTCTTTCGATAGCAATTGGATTTACACTTGCTTGGGCTGACCAGGAGAATAAACTGAATTCTTTACTGTCGGAAATAATTTGTTCTTTACTTAACATTATTTTTAAAATTTTAGTTTTTTTATTTTACGTCGAGATGATAAGTGTATACTAAATATAATCGAAAAATCAAAATTTCCATTTTTGTAAATCAAAATTTCCATTTTTTTGACAAATATAACAAAAGGCTTCACATATCGCGAAGCCTTTTTAATCACACTTTAAACCACGTTTAAATTATTCACACCTTCTCTCTTATATCTAAAATTCCAAGGAAGCCTCTGGTAGCAGCTGTAGTAATTACATCAATACCTATTATTCCACCTACTGACTTGACATTGTTGTAAATAGCTTGATTATCAACTACGCCAGTACCATCGGTATGCCTAGATGAAAACGCTTGCGCTACACCTTTTACTACAAAATTATAAGTTGAAGTAAGTGCATTACGATGTGCATAAAGTATAATGTCGTAGTCTTTAGTATCGTCAAGCCCTGTAATGTTAAAACTACCTTTATTACCAAGAGTTTCCGAAACAAGCCAGTTAAATCTAACAGCGTTATATTCATAAGGAAATTGCGTACCAGGTAAGGTAATGTTACTATCGACCCCGTCAAATGCGTCAGTAACAATTAACCCGTAAGTTGACGCTACATTTTTCGTGTCCTTCAAATTTGAAAGTGACTGACCAACAGGAATTGAGCTGGCTGATATTAAATTTACAGGCGAGTTAAAAGTGTTCCAAGTTGCCGCTGCGCCTAAATAGGTAGTTGCTTTTGAATAAACTGTAATTGAAGCAAAGTCTATTAAAAATTGTCTCCCTGCCTGATAGGTAATTGTATCGCTTACTCCATCCGTTGTCACATTATTGTTTTTAATTTTAACATAAACTGTTTTCAATCCTTGAGTAGACGACAACGTGAATGGTACAGTACTACTTGTGTAGCCTACCCACGAAGCTCCAACAAACGTAGAACTCTCAGAAATCATATAATGAGTAGGGTTTCCTAAAAAAGTCATAACTACATTCACGGCTGTTGCATCTGTAAGCAAAGCACCTGAATTAATAGCTATAGATGATAACTGCAAGAAGAAACTCGAAACTCTAACTACTCCTGAGTAAGCACCTATAAACTTATCGTTGTCTGTCCAATTTTTAAAGCCTCTGAAATCATAAATTTCCCCTAAAACAGAACCTCCAGATGCAATAGATGAGTCGGAATAGATATTAAAATTGCCTTTTGATATTGAACCAAACTTTTGGGCAGTTGTATCTAACAAATTCAAAACTACGTTATTCAATGCGTTAGCTTCCCAAACGGCTAAAGTTGTGGCTTCTTGACCCGCAAATTTACTTGAAACATTAGCGCAGGATACTACATTGTTTCTAAAAACAAATCCTTGATGCTGACAAACATTGTAAGCTCCAACTGTTGCTTTATTCCCAGTTGTAATTAGATTATTATTATATACATTAATAGGTATGTTATTGTAAAAATTTCCATTAGAATTTATACCAACATTTTGCTCAGGCACGTCTTTGCTATTCAGTAAATACAAAGCTGCTGAGCCTTCTGGAATGTTTACAATGACATTATTATAAATGTCTACTGGGCCTAAAGCTCCAAACTGAATTCCAGCCCCTCCAACTTTATTGATGTAATTGTTAAAAACTTTACCTTCAAGTCCTAAAGACATTCCTGTGTTTTGGTCGGGCTCACTAGCTTTTCCGCAATCTAATAAAACATTGTCGTGAATTTCAGTAGCTCCTGTAGCGTTGTTTAATTGTAAGCCATCCCAACCCGTTCTTTCAAAACGGTTTCGATAAACTTTCGTGTCGTTCAAATTATGCGGTCTATACGTCACATCAACTCCAGCTGAGTTTTTCTTTGTGTGTTCAGAATTATCAAAATAGCCCCAATACATACCCTCGCCTGCGGTATCGTGAACATAGCTATTGTGAAGCCTAGTGTCTTGCATAGTGAAATTTCCTCGTAAAGTAGCTGGATTATTCACGTCAGGATCTGTTTTGCAAAAAATACCAGCAAAACTTGGTTTACTAACTTCAAGATTATGCAATTCAATAAAATTACTTAAACTTGTAATCTGAATTGCTGTGTTGCCTTGCTCATAATTATCATGCTTTGTAACGTGAATTCCTAAATCTATGTTTTGATACCCTTTGCCATCAATTACAACATGTTCGCACCCTTGTAAAATTATACCCCAGTACGAAGAGTATTTTATCAGCATTTGTGTAGTGGAATCAATAGTAATTATAATAGGATTGGCGAGCGTACCTTTTAGGTTCAATCCCTGTATCCTATACCTATGATTAGGGTCATGACTCGAAGGAAATTTTAATACAACTGTAGAACCTGCGGGAACATTTGTCCCTGAAATTGTATTTATAGTAGTTCCTAACGGATCTTCTATAGTAAAAGTTTCGATACTTTTTAGCGTAAACTCAATAGCTGATGCTCTAAGTGCTAATGCTGGAGTGACAGTTATTATTCGAAACTGCTTATTCACTGTCGTTCTTGAGTTACTTGTTTCAGTCGCCGTCAATACTATGTTAAAGGCCCCTCTATAAGCAAAATTAACGCTTACCGGAGCGACAACATTGTTTATTGTCTGATACAATGCGCCTGTATTAGCGTCATACAACTCTAACTTAACAGTGTGCGCATTAGCGATAACTTGTGGATAAATTCTAGTCGGGGTTATAGTAACAGAATCTCCAACTCTACATACCTTGTTTGAAACCGATATGGTATAATAAGGCTCGGTTGGCGATAAAAGTCCGTACACAGTTTCAGTAGATTCAACCAGACTTTTTACCGTGTTACTGATTTTTAATGATTGAATATTACCTCCAGGTGCTAAAATTGTAACGGTTTCATTTAATGTTGCGCTGGTTCTATTAGTATTCACTCCGTCTTTGATCGTCCATAAATTCACGTCATTATCTATCGATTTATTTGTCAATGAAACTGTGTCGCCTACAACAGGGAAATAATTTGATACATCAAAACCCGGCACTGGTAGTGCTTGTTTTACTAAAAAAGCTTGAGAATATAGTGTCATTTAATTAAATTTTTTCTATGTTAAGAGCATAAGATCTGTTAGCTATGTAAGTTCCATTTGAATTGTTATTCGAAAATAAAGCAACCGAAATATCATGCCCAATTGCTACTATATCAGGGCTTCCAGCTGAAGAAAATGTCCACTTGTATAGTCCGTAATCATCATACTTATCGACAGACAATAGCGTAAGAGCTGCTGAGTTTACAATGTAGTTCAAATCAGTTTCCTGAAAATTGGAGTTCGTAGGAGTATATATTCCTGCATATTCTATCGCAACTTGATTGGTTCCTACAACTCCATTAAAATAATACGCTCCCGGATTTCCGTTTCCAGTTTTAACAAATCTTTTTATATCGAACTTTGGCAGTATCAATGAATTTATCCCAGCATTAGTTATAACAGGAAGCGGCAAACTTTCATCATCATTAGTGTATAATGAAATAGTAGTTGACACAACTATAGAATTAATATCTTGAAGATATGGTGCTGCCCTTAGTTTTGTCAATGAATTACTTCTTGATAATTTAACAATTGAACTTGTACTAGTTACGTTCAAGATATTATTAGAAATAGCATCTGCATTCGTGCTATAGTCTTTGTAAATATTATAGTTTGAATTTAAAGCATCTAATACGGGCATTTCAAACAAACCAGCGTCAGCCACATTATTAGTAAAGCTAGGCATGCTAATTTCAAATACATTGTTAAAAGAATTCAACGTTCCTATTCTTTGATTCGCTCGTATAAATTTAGCATACATATTATTTCCGTTAACAGGAGATAACTTCACGTTGCAATTAATTACCTCTACAACTTCAATGTTGTCTATTTCAACGTTTTGTTTTGTCCAAGGATAATAAACTTGATAAAGATTGTTTTTTATGAGGCAATTTTTAATGGATAGAATTTCAGACTTTTTTGTGTTAAAAAGCGATATAATTTCTCCAGGGCAATTTATTAATTTCGTTCTATTAATAAACACTCTTTTTACATTAAGTCCAGATATAACCGTATCGGCCAATGCACCGTCGAGTACACAATCTTCGATCTTGATAATATCAACTTCTTTTAGTTCTATAATAGCGGGTTGACCGATCCTGTCACGAATAATTGTACAATTAGAAATTGTTGTCTTAAGAAGAGAAAACACTTTGACAAACTGAATGTCTAATGCTCTCAATCCAAACTTACTAAAAGCACACTCTGTTACATTTATCGAGTTGCAATCTATAGCTACTATGCCGTATCTTCCGTGTTCTAAGGCTGGATTTTTAGGGTAAACACCGTCAAAAGTACAATTGTCTATTGCTATATTATTGCAACTTTGGATATATAATGCCGATAGAACTTCTGGCTTAGAATACTCGTGATAATTACAAACGTTTATAAAATTAATACCAGAAAAGATAATATTATCAACTTTCAACATCCTAAACGCTCCTCCAGTTTGACAATCTATGGTAAACTTTTTCTGGCCTTTGATGTGTAAATAATAATTTGATCCAGCATTCCAACTTTCTATATAGCGTATCATTCCTGTAAGACTAGCTGTATTCACATTCACAACTTCATCTGTAGCTGTAATGGTAACGTCTTTCGTCAGTCCTGTAGGGTATTCAGCAAGAATGTCATCTATACAATTTGCTATAGAATTATAAGTTTTAGCACTGTCACTTCTTACAAGTCCGTTGACTACATTAATAGATGCAGTCATTGTATTACTTTGCCCGGTAACGTTTCTAACTTTTATAAATAAAATTAATTGAATGTTATCAACGTAAGGAAAATTATAACTGTAATCGCCACCAGTGTATGGTAGCCAAGTAGTTCCTACCATAGACTCAAGCCTAGAAACACTAATTTCACTAACAACTCCAACAGTGCCTATATTCAAACGTAATGCGCTATTACTTGTAGATACAGCTCCTTCGTTAATAGTGAATGTATTTATTGTTGGAGCAAAACTAGGCTTAATGTTGAAAGTCACATTGGAGTCAAAAGCATTAATATCAATGTTTTTGCAAGTAGTGCCTTGTGTAATATTATCTACCAAACTACCATCGACAACTGTGGTTGAAATTAAATCATAACCAGGAGCAATTATAGTAACATCATACTTTCCAATAGGTAACTCGTTGCTTAATGTTCCGAAAGAAGTACCTCCAGAAAATACAATGGTATTTGTACCCGCATTTCTTACTTCTATTTCTCCGTGTATAGGTAAATTATTTGACTTCACAAACACGTTTAAAAATCCTGAGTTTTTTAGTAGCAATAAATCTAATGCGTGTGCTAGTTTACCAATTCCTTCTTCTAAGTTATCTCCAGGAACTACATTCCATTCATAATTACTTTTAGAATAAGTATCTGATATAAGAATAGTTTTCGCATTGGGCTGCAAAATATTTTCAATGTCGTCAATAGCCGTGATGGGTATCTTTTCATCCTTGTGCCAAATAGAATCTATCCAAGCCCAAAATTGCGCTTGTGTAGGCCTGTCGTCTTTTTCAAACCAGCTTTTAATCGTGTTTTTATCTGTTGCCATTATCCTTTATATTTTATAAAATGAACTACTCTAAATGGATTCATTATAGAAAAGGCGGTACCACTGCCTTGCTTATCCGTTATATGGTCTCTTGTACCTGCAAATGATGTAGGGTGGTTTTCGTCACCTCCGCTACCACCGCCTGTATTTCTTCTTGAATTTCCAATAGCATGGTCGTGTTCTGGCATTTCGGAAACTGATAAGGTTTTGCTTTTTGCCCCTCCAGTTTTTCCAACCACGTCAAATTCTGCATCATTACTAAAACCAATCGGAACTCTTCCGGACAATTCTGTATATTCTTCCCAACCAACAGGAATCAAATTAGCAGCTTGACCCCAGATTGCGATCAAACCAATAGGAATATTACCCACCAACGGACGTGCTTCCAAATCTTCAATTCTCTGGATCAAGGCGCTTATTTCTTTTGTCTCAATTGGCCGCTTAAAATCAGCCCAATTAAAAGCACCTACACCAGTTCCAAAAGTCACGTAACGGGTTTTAATAACCGGATTGGCATTTCCATTTTGGAACGTCAAATTTTCTACAACTTCTTTTATGATTACTTTGCTTTGAGCCAAACCACCTTTAAAGTCAAACACTTCTCCGTTAATAAAAACAAAGCCATCGCCAACTGTTGAGCCAACAGTGACACATCCCGCAATAATGGTAAAGTTTCCGGCCAAGCCTCCAAGCGAGTTAAAAACGGCGTGCGCCTTCTGGATTTCGTCCAAAATTCTGGTGGTCATCGGGAAGCCACCTACTTGATTTACCTCTAATTTATTCATATTGAAATTATTTGATATTGTTTACCGGCTAGGTTGTAAAATTCAATCAAAGCCACTATTTCGTTTAGTTTGGTATTCATTATGTCCCTTGGTACCATCACTAAATAATCAACCGTTGAACCGGCATAATTAAAATCTTGTTCTAGCCACATCGTGCCCAAATACACGTCCAAATTTTCGGCTTGTGTATAGATATAATCTTGCTCCAAGCTCAAAGTATCTTCAAATGTGATTCGCCTCAAAACGGGGTCAAATTTGTCATTCAATGCACCACGAAAATAACAGCGTTGGCAGTTGTAGGACAGCTTTTTTAAATTATCGTCTCGCACATTCGACCATCGATAGTACAAGCTTTTTTCACTTCCTGACAATGGCAAAATCAAAGCCTTGAGATAACCAAAAAGTACCGGCTTCCTTAAAAAAGTGGGAAGCAGTAAAAGAATGAGTTTGTCAAAATCTACTTTATACCACATACGTTATGTTGTTAAAATCAGGAATCGAGAAATACCCGCTTTCCGGGATTGTTTTTACGGTAATCGGAACGGCCGCATTATAAACTCCCGTGTTAATGTCAATCGACTGGGATTCGGCATTAACAAGATTCGGAATAACCACGCCGTCAGCAAGCTGTAACTTATCAATGAGGTGAGCTAAAACCAATTCGCCATTAAATGGCAATTCCTTCATATACTCGTTTATGGCATCTTGAACGGGATAATTGGCATTTAAAATACTCATTCCATTGGCATCCAAAACCAGTGGATCCCGAAATATCTGAATGTTCAACAAAAGAATATCCGGCAAGTGATTTACGACGATATATTTCACACCCATATCAGCAATCTCTTTAAAATAAGCATCGAATGCTATTTTTTGGGCATTCGATACTGGGGACAAAACCCCACCCGTTTCCGTTGCTATTTTAATCAATACCTGTCCTGCATTGGGTGTAGCAGCCGCATATTTTATAATTTTTGAAGCTTCGACCTGTGCATCCGTATAGCCAGTATTATCGTATTTATCGGTGTCAAATATCAATGGAAATCCATATTGAAAAGATTTCGCCTTGGTGATGTACCAACTCGGGCGATGCGATTTATCGTTTTTAATAACTTCTTTCACTTCTTTTAAGTGAGTATCGAAAAGATTTTCAAGTGTCCAAATAGAAAATGCCACTATAAACACAATTAGGCGATACACTGACACTTTACTAGTTGATGTCAGTACCGCTAAATTTTCATTTGCAGCGATATTGTCAAAAATTTCCTGTTGTATTACCTCTATTTTTCGTGCCATTATCTTACTATAAATGTTGAGCCTATTGCCATTTGTCCTATGCCTAATTGTGGCAATAGAGTTTCGTTGTTTTGAAAGCCTGTTGCTATTTTTACTTTTTTGTTTTTAAAATAAGATACTATCTCATCGTCTGCCAATATGCTTTTCACAAAGTTCAATTCTTGTCCAGGAATCAATGGATCGGTTAATGAAATACCGTTCAATAGTGCCAATTCAAAAGCAGTAGCAACATTGCCGTTTTCTTGAATCACTAGGTCTAAAAGCGATTGATTATGATTTACGACTAGTTGCATTGGCTCTTAATGTTCTATTTTCTTTCTTCAGCTCGTTGATTTCCTGTTGTTGCAATTTTATTTTTCGGTCTTTTAAAACCAATTCCTCTTCCAGCATATCAATTTTACGTTTCATCAAATCCTCGAACTCCTTGTAACGGGTTTCGTATCGGACTTTCAAATCGTCTAAAATCTCTTTATAATGCCCAGACAACTTAATGTCGTTTTCGATTGCGGTTGTTTCCGCATTTTCTTGCGCCTGTAAAACGTCAACTTGGTATTTCCTTTTGGTAAACAAAAAAGTAAACAAGCCAGTTCCACCAATGGCACTCAATAATATTCCGATATTGCTAAAAATTAACTCCATTTAATTATCCTTTAAAAACTGATTAAATCTATTTTCAACAGCTGTAAATTGAGCTGTATTACTTAATGCGGTTGTCGAACCCGCTTGAGCGGTCGCAGAACCAGTTACGTTAACTGTAAAACTCATTGCCTTGATGGCATCTATCAAATCACTCATCAACTTTTTGAGGGACTCATTTTGTTTTTTCAACAAAAAACCCGTTTCATCTACTCGAAATTGAACCGTTTTAATAGTCAAATCCAAGCTTTCTATTTCAGAATAAGATTCAACATACAATCGGTGTAAATCTTCATTTATGGGGCTAACCAACACCGAGCTTTCAACAGCAGGAAACAAATAAAACTTTTTATTATTCCCGTCCAGTATCGCCGATAGTTGCACATCTTCAAACTCCAAATCGTCCGCCTTAACCGTGCAAGTGCCCTTTTCTTTATCGACCGAAAGCACAACAGCGGGGAACGTATCGACATCCCTTTTTTTTAGTTTTCTAAATGCCTCGGTTAATTCGTCCATTATAATCTATTGCCTAATGTTGATTTTCGTCTAGCTCCACCAGTATCAAAACTTGTGACTACTTTTTTAATAAAATAATTCCCTTCACGGTTCAAATGATCTTCGTCGATTAGTTTAGCTTTCATTCCTCTGGTGGCGAATGGTACTAAAAAACTAACCACATCACCGTCAAAACCGTCATACTTTAGTTTTTTAAGTTCAGTATTTGCCATCGCTTCCAGTTGCTTTTTATCGGAGACAACTGAGGTTGTGTATTCTCTTTGTTCGCCATCCATATCGCCAAACTCAAAGCTCTCCTTTTTGTTCGTGGCAGGATTCATATAATTGTACTTTATCTTAATGCGCCTTTCGTTGGCACTTTTAAACTCAAGATTATTCTCAACCAAATTATAATTCAAATCATACACCACCGTTTCTCCAATATTGGTCAACTGTTGTAATCCTACGTACAATTTACCTTCGTCATCTATGAAAACAGTTTGAGCCAAATCCTTTCTAAAACTTTCCAATATTTGTGCGCCGTTGGCGTTTCGAACTATCCATTTGTCCAGGGGAATGTCCTGACCTTTCATAAACCGTGACAATTCAATCGGAGTGTCTTTTATCACTTCCTGCAAAACCTCTTTTATCGATGTTTTGCCCCAAACTTTATTAATGTTTTTTCGTCTCAACAGCCAAATAGCATCTTCGCAATGAATTTCAATGGGTATTTTTGGACTTATCTTTTTTACATAACCTGTAAATTCAACTCCTGAATAAACACCTTCATAAGCCAGTGTAATTACTACTTTGTCGCCTACTTTTATCGCCTCTTCCGTAAATTTTCGCTCCCCATTCTGGCGGATTTTAAAACGACTAGGTAACTTAATAACTGCCGTGTCACTCAATTCCTCAACGGACTTGGTAATTTCAATACCGTGAACGGCATTAAAGATGTAGTCACCTATTTCTACCTTTCCATCCAGTATGTACATTAGCTCAATAGATTGGTTTTGTTTTTATCTTTTTCGTTTAAGTCTGCAAAGAAATCATCATCGCCAAGGGCTTTGATGGTGTATTTTTGCATTCCGCTTTCGCCTATCATCTCGTCCCAGTCCAAACTTTCTAAAACAATTTTTCGAATACCAAAGAGTTCAAAAAAGGCGTTATCTTCAATATCAACCGCTTCATTTATTTCAAATAGATCATTCAGCAATTTTACTTGATCGGCTGGATATTTTTCAGGGTCGGTCAAATCAATGCAAACCCCTTTAATTGTAATCACTTCGTCGTCCGTAGTAATGTATTCCTTAACCGAACGTTTCTTTTTCTTTCCAACCGTAGCCGTTTTAACAATGGTTTTAGACATTCCAATGGAAACTATCGGCTCATTTGGAAACGTGAATTCCTGACCTTTGTGCGACACTTTCAGCGTCATAAAATATTTATACCCTGCTAAATGCTTGGCGTTAATACCTAATAAATCGGGCAACTTATATCTGGAGGCATTCTTTTTCCACCATAACGGAAATTGAGGCCCGATATAGTCAAGCGATGCACGAACCAATATTTCTTTGATGTTAAATTCTGCCATTAGTTCGTTTGCATTTGGTTCACACTATTCACGGCACGCAATAATATTTCTTGTACTTTTTCGCCCAATTGTTCAATACCTTTTTCGGTACTATCCACAAATATTTTTGTGTCGTCCTGAAGCTTTTGAATATTGACCGTGATATGAGTCATTTTAGAGCCCCCCGAAACGATGTTATCCGATTTATCGCCTTTACCTTTTTTGCCCTTTCCTTTGCCAGTATCATTCATCAAATCGGCAAAAACCGCAGACTTATCTTGTTTTAAAACATCTTTTGGTTTCGGCTTTCCTGTTTTAACATCTACTCCAGCCTCCACTGCTTTCATTTTAACCCCGTCATTATATCCTTTAGAAAAAGACTTGGCGGCTTTCATACCATCGTCCAGCAATTTCTTTTTAGAATCAACGCCCATCAAATTACCCACGGCTTTTTTGCCAATTTCAAAAGCTCCTTTAAAGTCACCGCTAAAGAATGCTTTTAATGCGCTACCCATTCCGGTAATTCCTGAAAGCAGCTCTTGAATTCGATTAATCACATAATTTTTAATCGCCGTTCCAAAGCCTTTCAACACTTCCCAGGTTCCCATTACGACACCTCGTAAGCCTTCCCAATGATTCCATAATGCCATAACAGCCGTTATTAAAATGCCGATTACCAGTGCTACTTTTGCAATTGGATTCATATTCATAACAAAATTAAAGGCAGATGTTGCGGCAGTTGCAAGCCAAACCGCCGCACTGTATGCGTAGAATTGAACAGAGAATAACCAGAAGGCGGCATTAGTGGCAATGAAATTAATCCCTAGGGTGGCAATTACTGAAGCAAATAAAAATAGCAACGGTTTAGCTTGAGCTACCCAGTTAACTACGTCAATAATTGAATTAACAAAAGGAATGATATTTGAAGCTACAGCTGTACCAATATCAAATAGGGGTTTAATCCATTCGGCAAACGCCATTCCAACCTGACTAATTTGATTTTTAAATGTTCCAATCATTGTCGTGAATTTTCCTCCCGCAGATTCAGCCATTCTTTTAGCCATATCGTGGTATCTTCCACCCTCGGAAGTAGCAAGTCGAAAAGCTTCCGAAACCATTTCAGAAGAAATTGCTCCAGCTTCCATTTTCTCTTTTAATTTCCCCATTGAAATACCCGTGTTTTCGGATATTATTTGAAGTGGATTAAAACCCTGACCAACCATTTGTAATAAATCTTGCCCCATCAATCGACCAGTTGCCTGGACTTGCGAAAAAGACAAAGACAAAGAGGAAAGTTTTTCCTCGTTACCCATAGCGATATCGCCCAGCATTTTCATATTGGGCATCACTTTTTCGTGAGCAATTCCAAAAGCAAGCATCGTTTCAGCTCCTTTTATAATTCCTTCATTACTGTAGGGCGTGGCATCGGCATAACCGTTTAACTCCTTGAGCATACCCGTGGCTTTTTCGACAGAACCGAGTAGAACCTCGAACTTGATATTGGTTTGTTCCATCTGGACACCCATATTAAAAACAGCACCTATCGAGCCGATAACCCCGAGTGATATTCCTAAAGCACCAACCAAACCTATCAAACTTTTAAAACCTGATCCCATCGTGGAACTGAAAGAACTAGACGCCTTTTCGGTACTTTTAAAAGTATCGTTCAAACTCTTTGTTTTACTGTCAGTCATACCCACACTAGCCGCTATATTTCTAAGCGAGGAGCTGGCATAATCTTTCATTTGTAATATAAATTCGTAGGCGTTCATACGTTTAGGCTTGTGAGGATTCTTTTTCTTTAGTTCGGATAAAATGGAGGTTTTGCACCTCTTCACACCAATCAACATCGCTCAATTTGTGCGGTTTTTTGATGTGCATATAATATTTTAAATAGGCATCTAACAGCCTAAAATCAATGTATAACTTTTCTTTTGTTTGAGTAACCCAATCAAAAGCGGACTTATCATTCCTATCAATGACAGCCCTGTCTAAAGCTTTTTTATGATGGCAATTTTTTGATTTTGTAATTTTTCAATAGCTTGATAAAGCGGGAAACGCAACGAAGCGTTATCTCTATCTTTGAAAGCTTCATCTTTTTCGATGCAAACCCGATCAAATAATTTTTCTTGGGTAACAAAAGGTTTTCCGCTTGGATTTTCCTTTTCTGCTATCTTCAAATCATCACGAGTAATGATTCGAACTTTGCAACGAGCTTCGCCAATGGTTATGATCGTGTTGTTTTTTTCTTTTGTGAATTCAGCCTCTTCAAAATTGAAGAATTCTTTAATTTCTTTTCGAGCAGGAAAGAAATACTCATCATTGGTTTTGATTTCCTCATCACCTCCGATAAACAATAGATTTATCATTTGCTCACCAAAAGCTAAATCGCCATCGTTTTGCATTACCGTAAAAGCACGCTTAAAATCTTTCATTTTAGGTTCACGCAAAAAGGCAGTTTTGTCTTCAATCGGTAAGGCGTAAATAGTACCGTATTGTTCTTTCCACACTTTAATTTGTTCGTCGTAATTTTTCATTTTGTTTGTTGTTTGTTTTTGTAAAAAAAAGCCATCCATCAGCTGGATGGCTTTTCACATTTTTATGTCACCCTGAGCGGAGACGAAGGACTATTGTTGGTTTTTAACGTCCAAGAAAATAAAAGGTAGCTCTACAAGCATATTCTTATCGCCTTGTTTCATTGCTTTTTTGTACTCGGTAATTTCACAAGTTGTTAGCACGTCCGTAACGGTTGCACCGCCATCGTCTGGAATAAAAGACCAAATAATATCAAAGCTCAAGGCTAAAATATCTTTGTTTGGTGCGTCCTTAATCATCGCTTCCACTTCGGATTGCCACAAATTAATTTTGCCCTCAAAGTCCTTGTTTCCTCTAGTAATCTTATGACCTTTCCCGCCACGACCACGCAAAACAGATTTTTCTTGTTTAGCTGAGTATTCTACGTCTTCAATTCCCTCGATGATGCGACCACCTATGGCAATCGAAATGTCATTCCAAGAATAATTTTTACTACTATAATCGCTCATACTATTCTAGTGTTGTGGTAAAACCAATGTTTACCGTTATGAAATCAGAATAGCCAACAGGCAATAATTGCAAAGCCACATTGACGTTATTTGTTTGCAGAACATTTTGATTTTCATCAATAAATGCTCTCACACCCGAAAGTTTGCCAACCTCTACCATATTGGATTTAATTTGGCTTTCGATGGCATTTTGCCAACCTTTGATAATGGCGGGATGAATCGTACCCGCTTCGGTTACTGGAACTTCGTCAGATAGCTCTTGTACCAAAGTCGTGTATGCTATTAAAACGCCTTCGTCCATTACCAAGCCTCTAGCCAAACTATTAAAGTCGTCTGTTGGCAAAGTCAAGGTTTTATCTCCAGTGAAGTAAAAGCCTGATAAATTGGCAAAGCTTCGCATAAAGGTGTAGTTCTTATTATCGATGGCATCCCAAGCAGTGTCCAAAGTAGCTACGGTAGCTCCATTTGTAAAATAAGCTGCAAAAGGCTCTACAGCACCGTCTTTTACACGGCTCAATTTTCTTTGTGTTGGTGTACTCGCCAAACGTCCTAAAGCCAAGCCGATAGATGCATCTTTTGAACCGTCCGTATTGGCTAACAAAATAGACACTTTGTTATAGTTTGTTGTGGCATAATCTTTCAAATCAGCTACCACACCGCTAAACTTATTACCCGAAATTAAGACACGAACAGGATAGAAACGGTCTGCAAAATCTTGCGCCAAAGCTTGAGCTTTGACTACCGCCAAATGCACATCGGCATCTAAGCCCTCGGTTATTGTTTCGCCAGCTCCTGATTTTTTCAAAAGTCCTAAAATGCGAATCTTACCTTTGGCATCACTCAATAATTTTCGAGCAAAGTCTTTAGTTAAATCCGCTTGATCTTCCATTGTTGTCGCAGCAAGAACAAGCATAAACCACAATTCAGCTCCTTTTTTGGCTTCGCCGTAAAATTGGGCGATTTGTTGATAGGCAAAGTCATTAGTTCCGCCTTCAGTAATACCAAGGTTAACAGCCTCTTCCAAAGAAAATATTTGATAAGATGTGCCAACGGTTACTTTATTAGCTCCCGCAACGGTTACACCCGATAATACGAATCCTGGTATCTTCTGAATTTCTGCCTGTGGCAATCCCAAGCCATTGCTTGAAATGTTGAATGTAATATTTGGTAAACCCATACTATACTATTTTCAATGTTTTTAAAATGAAAGCCACTACAGCTCCAATGAATAAACCGACAATAAACCAGAGAACAATATCAAAAACCGTATATCCAGTTTTACTCTTGTTATTCTCGACATCAGATCGAGCAGTTTCACTCACTGATCTGTAAATTTCTTTTTTTATTTTGGCTACCATTGCGAGACTATCGCAGGTTGCCGATACCGTTATTGTGTCGTGTTGAATTATAATTTTAGCGGTAGCGTTGCCGTTTTTTTGGCTAAATATTTTAGGCTTTGAAACCGTATTTAAACCCGATTTAATTACCAATTCAGCGACGGGAATTTTAAGACTGGTTTCAGCCTTTGGAGTGTAAAGAACCGTATCCCGATATGTTTCTTTCTCCTGAACGATACTTTCAGTTGTCGATGTACTTTTTTGAACGTCCTGCCGTGTAGTACGACAGGAAGTCAAAAAACAACAAAAACAAACTAAAAGAACTAGTGTTTTATACATCTTTGTACTCTTTTTTAGCGTCAAAACTTGGGCAAGCTTTATGCACATTAGGAAAATCCCGATGCCCTTGAATTGTTGCGGTTGGAAATTTTTGTTTGAAGTCTTTTAGCAATTTCAAAATAGAAGCCTTTTGTGCTGGTGTGCGTGTGTCTTTAGGTGCGTTATTCAAATCAATTCCTCCTATATAAGAAATATTGATTGTTTGGCTGTTAAAGCCCTTTACACCGTTAGAAACCTGCTCTATTGGTAATAAATTAACCGTCTCACCATCAGGCTTGACAATAAAGTGATAGCCTGGCATTTTCCAGCCCAACTGATTTTTCCAATAGCTTTGAATTGCGCTAATGCTCGTATTTTGAGAAGTGGCTGTGCAATGAATGGCTATGTACTTTATTGCTCTCATTACTCTTTTACTTCTTCTTCGTCAATCACTTCTATCGCAGTTGCTTTAGTATGTGGCGTTACGTTCTTATCCTCCAAAGTCGTGGCGTGATTTTGTGCAAAACCGAAGTTTTCAAACACATTTCCGTCTGCTGTAGAATAGACTTCATCTTTTGAGCCTACTTGGTCAAAATAGTCCGATACGGTTTTAGCAATGGCATCCGCTTGGGATGCCGTTGCTACTTCTTTTGCTTTTGCCATACTAGCTCAAGATTGCTCCTAAATACTTAGGATTGGTTGCACGAATGTTACCCACAAGAGCTCTTTGAGCAAAAGATATTTCGTCAGCTTGTGAAGCTGCAGAACGAATCGTTTCATACATTTCAGTATCACCAAAACATCTGAACACTTCGTTAGTACACCAAGTGAAAGAACAATTTTTGTCACCCGCTGCTTTTACTGTACCAAAAGGTTTTTTAGCGTTAGCAGACGTGTAAAGAGCCGTTTTGTTGTAACGGTACACTTTGAAACCGTACATTTCTGACGTGTTCAAGATTTCTTTGTACAAGACTTTGTCCTCTTTTTTGATAATCGCCATATGCTCGGCAGTCAAACAAATGTTCAAACCATCATAGATGTCCAAACCATTGTAAAAGGCTTGCATATCGATGATAGCATCTAAGAACTTTCCACCACCAACAACCGCAATTTTGTTGTTTGTATCGTCCGTAGCTGGAGACCAAGCGAATGCGGCACGAATACCCATATTTTTAGCCAAAGCCGTTTTGTGACGATTGGTAACTGAAGCACGTTTGTTGTACTGCAATTCCACTTCCTGCAAATCTCTATGACGAGTTCTATCCGTAGAGTAGGTATTCAACACCACTTCATTAGGAATGTCTGTGATGGTTGCCAATGGCAAATCCGTTTCAGAACCTGCAAAGTAGTTCTCGTGAACTCCTGGTTCAATACCCGCTTCCGCTAGGTGTAATTTGTTGTTTTCTACATACTCGGATTTGTCCGTAGATGCAAAAACAAAACTGTTATCTGGGATTGGGTTTTCCTGAATACCTGCAATCCATACTTCTTTTTGTAAACCTGCCATAATCTATTTTTTGGGATTAATTTTTATTATTACTTAGTGTATCGTACACCGTTAGCGTATGCCTTGGCTAATTCCGCATATTTTGTCGGATCTTCTTCTCGGATTTTTGCCAGTTTCACGGTGTCGTGTTTTTGCAAATAATCAAACGATTCTTTAACATCATCGGTAGTAATACCAGTTGTCGATTTACCCGCCAAAACCACTTCTTTCACTTTGGTTTGAGTGCCACCGTTTGCCGCTTCTTTATCCGTAATCAATTTAGATAAAATGGCAGTTTGACCTTCAAAGTCATTTTCAAAAGCACCCAATTGTGAGGCTTTCAAAGCTTCTGGAATCAATCCTAATTTAATGGCTTGATCCACCAGTACCGTTGCACCGCTCAAACGAATTCCTTTGATTTCTGCTTCCAGTTCTAAAACCTTCGCTTTGGCAGTCGCCGCTTCCGAGGCTTCCAATTTTACTTGGGTAATCGTGTCAAGTAACACACTTTCGGACGCATCCGCCGATTTCCCTAAGGCTAGGGCAATTGTTTTTAATTCAGACATATCTTCTTTTTTTATGTTCAATTTATTCAGTTTCACGTTTCCGTCATTTTTGGATAATTTCAAAGCGTCATCATTTCCGCCTATGGGAACTATCGAAATTTCCACTAGTTTACATTTGGTCACCGTTTCATAGAGTTGTCCAGGTAATACCAATTCGGGTTCTGAGGATGCGGCTATTACTTCCGCATACATAGATGCCATTCTAATGAATCCACCAGCTACCTTATCGGCTATTGTTTTGGCAAAAGGTTCGTTTTCGTCAAATTCAATTGTCGCTATTAATTGGCTGTCTTTTTTAAACAACTTCAAACAACGACCAATAACCTCAGTGCCTTTATTTCTGTAACTATCCCTATCGTGTAGGTATAAGACAACAGGGTTGCGCTCATATTGAGTGTAGTCAATACCATCCGTCAAAATGCGGTAATTATAGCCGTTTACGTTTTCGGTATTAATAATGAAGTCGTGTTGCATTGGCTGTTTTTAATTTGGTTTTGGTAACGTTTCGAAGGCAAAATTGGGGAGGTTTTGAAGTAAAAAAAAACCAGTTTCCAAGCCTTGTACTCAATAACTACAAGCTTTGTATTAAATAAATACAAGCTTTGGTATTGCTTTTTTTCAATGCGCTTTATATGTAGAACTTTGCCCTTATGACGGATATAATTTTAGACAACAACGGCGATTTGAAGTTGCAAAATGGTGACTTCGTTTTGGGGTATTCTGACAACCAACACCAAGAACACATCTTAATGGCAACTAAAGGCGAATTCAAAGAATTCCCTGAACTTGGCGTGGGTATTAATCGAATGTTAAGCGACGACGACTTCACACCTTTTTTGATTGATGCCAAAAAGAACCTAGAGTATGATGGAATGAAAATCAATAACATAAAGTTTGAGGAAAACGGAAACCTGAACATCGATGGATACTACAAGTAAAGTCAAAGGCAGAATGACTGCCGCTCAAAGCGACTACAAAAAATTACAGGCAAAAGATTTGTTTGTAAAAGGATTTTCATTAACCAACATTTCTGAAATACTGGGTGTTGGTGTCAAAACACTCGGGAACTGGCGTGAGCTTCATTGTTGGGATAATGAAAAAGAACTTTTTGCCATACGTCCTAGCGAAATTAAAAAATTGATCCTTCAGTATGTTCTTGATATTCGTGACGGTAAAAAACCAGCGCACAAAGCCGATGATTTAGCTAAAATCTCAGCCGCTTTTGACCGTATGGATGATGACCGAAAAAAGGCAGTTCACACAATGGAAAGTTTTGACAGCTTTAGCCAATTTATGGTCGTGCAAGCGGGTAACAACACGGGCAAAAAGCGTGATGAAATTTTAGAACTATTGCAGACCATTAGGATACATTTTGACAAATATATCAACGAACTCGTGAGCAATGACTAAAACGGAACTCAAACAAGCCCTTGAAAAATACAACTTGGAATCCAAAAGAATCCAGTTGCTTTCGAGTGCATCCTTATTTAAGGAAACCACAGCTGAACAGGAAGCCCGAATTAAACGCCTTTTAAAACCCGAAAATTATTTGGAGTTTTTTGAATATTACTATGGCGTGAATTCTCTTTTAGCTTTAGCAGATGCACCTTGTGCCAAGTTTCATTTAACGAGTTATATCGAACTATTTAAAAATCCTTTAATCAAACAGCAACGCCGTTGGTTTCGTGGTGCTGCCAAGTCGATACATACTAATGTAGGTAACTTGTGCCACCTCAAAGAAAACAATGAGGTTAATTTTGGTTTAATCATCGGGCGTACGCTAGATGCTGGTAAACTTTTACTTTCGGATGTGCAACTGCATTTGGAAAGTAATGAGCGGTACATCAAAGATTTTGGAATGCAAATGCAATACGGTTCTTGGGCAGACGGTCAGTTTGAAACCAACGACAAAAAAATGTTCAAAGCCTTGGGATTGAACCAACCATTTAGAGGTTTGCGTAACAATGCCAACCGTCCAGACTTTGCCTCAATGGACGACTTAGAAGACCGAAAACAAGCCAAGAACATTGATATTACCAAAGAGAACGTTCAGAAGCTCACGGGCGATTTAGGTAAGGCAGGACAAAAAGGACGCTTTCGCCAAGTGATGGCAAACAACTACATCGTAAAAAACGGAATCGTTGACGGCTATGCCGAAAAAAATAAGAAGTCGCCAAACCTTAAAATTAGTACGGTTAACCTTTGCGATGCCAACTTTAAACCGAGTTGGCCAGAACGCTACAGCGTACAGGATTGTAAAGACATCATTGCCGATACCGATTATCACACCAGCCAAAGAGAGGATTTTAATAATCCTGTTGAGGAGGGAAAACGCATAAAAGCAGAATGGATCAGGTTTAAGAAAACACACGGCAATCAAATCTTTGAAGGATTGATTGAGTTTTGGGATTTATCATATAAGGACGGCGGCGATTATAAAGCGGGTGGAGTTGTTTCTATCGAGAAAGGAAGAGCGCACGTTTTAGAAATCTTCAACCAACAAATTGACCGACCAACGGCAATGAATATGCACTACGAATGGCAGAAAAAATATAACGCCAAAGGAATGTCAATTATCTCTTATTACGATGCGACAGCAGCACAAGAAATTGTTTATGAAACCGATTGGCTAATTGCCTGTGAAGAAAACAATGCGGTTGACATTCCATTTCCTGACCACGCATCAGGAGACAAACACGACCGAATTGATGCCACTTTGACCAGTACGTTTATGCGTGGTTTAATCACATTTGACGAGCGATTAAAAGATACTATGGATATGGACAAAGCCATTGAGCATATTGTCGCTTTTGAAAAAGGGTGCAAAACACCCGATGACATTTTGGACGTTTTAGAACAATGTGTTCGAAAAGGACGGCTATTATTTGGCTACAGCCAAAAAGAGGAAAGCAACCAAAAACCCGTAATCGGGAAACGTAAAACCACCCGAAGAGTATGACGCCCAGAAAAGAACTATTTATAAAAGTAAAAGAAGCTTTAGCCGAATTACCAGTCTTGGAGTTGGTCGATTTACAGCGCAAACAATTTACTAATCCAAAGGAAAACTATCCTAGTTATTTTACAGCGGCTTTAATTGAAATCAAAGCGATAACGTGGCAAACAATGGTAGAACAAAAGCAGGAAGGAAAAGCCACAGTCGATATTACTTTTTATTGTAAAGATGGATGGATGGATCAGCATAACGGAACTACCGACCCCGAACACGGATTAATGGAAATTGATGTAATTGATTCTATTGTAGAAAAATTACAAGGATTAAGAGGCGATACTTTCAAACAATTGGATTTATCCAACGAGGAAACCGTTGACGAAGCCGACGAAATGATGAGTTACAAGATTTCATTTTCAACCCTCATATATCGCCCCATCAACGGAAAATATACAAAACAAAAAATAGGCTTTCAAACTCAAACACCATAGATATGTTTTTAGAAAAATCAGAATTAAAAACCGTAGGGCTAGACGAAATCATCAATAAAATAATCAATAATGATGATTCTATTGTCGAGGAAATCATTGCGGAAAGTATCGATGTAATGGGTGGCTATCTATTTCAGTATTTTGATACTGCGGCTGTTTTTGGAGCTACAGGAGACGCACGAAATCTTACAGTATTAAAACACCTTAAAGGGATTGTCTTATTTGAAATTTACACCCGTAGAACCAAGCAACTGAATGAGGTTGCGAAGCTTCGATATGATGAAGCAATGTTATGGCTCGAAAAGGTTTCGACTGGCAAAATAAAACCCGATTTGCCACCTAAATTGATTGATTCGGATGGTGACGGAACGCCCGACAGCGAAGTGCCGTTTATGAAGCTCGGAAGTCGCAAAACCTACCAAAATGGCTGGTAGTTTCAATGATTTACAAAGGCTTTTAATTCGAGCTTCCAAAGATATTCCCGACAAAGCTTTGCGAGTTATGGGAGTGGAAGGCAAAAAGTTTATTGATAAAAATTTCAGAGACCAGGGCTTTACTGATACTTCTACCAAAAAGTGGGATGCTCGAAAAACAACCGACAGCTTTGGCAACGACATTACCCGATATAAAACAAACCGTGTAGGACGTGCAGGAAGCCTAAACCGATACGGTAGTCGAAACGCAGACCGTGCCATATTAGTAGGTTTCAATACAGGGGGCGACAAACTTAAAAACTCCTTTAAATACAGCGTAAGCCAAGGAAGTAAAACGGTAGTTTTTAGAACCTACAAGCCTTATGCGGCACGACACAATGAAGGACTAGACGGAATGCCGAAACGTCAATTTATTGGAAAATCAGAGTATTTAAACCGACAAATTGCGGATAAAATAAAAAGAGAATTAGATAAAACACTACGATAAAATGAGTTTAAAAAATAGAAACATAGCAAACGCAAAAAGGCAAGTGAGCAAAGTCAATCTTTCGGGAAATGCCATTGGCAAAAAAGTAAGCTTATCCAATGTAGATGCTGGAGACATTACCAAAATAACCAATTTAATGGTGGACGTTATCCGCCGTCAACGTAGATTATGGCGGAAAGAGATCAACGATTGGCAAGCGGCAAGATATGCTTATTATCAGTCGGAAATCCCTCGCTTCTTTCCGATGCAGGAAGTCTATGACGATATTATGCTCGATGGACATTTGACTGCCGTAACCGAGGATAGAACCTTGAGAACCATCAACGAAGATTACATTTTTTCGATTGATGGTATTAAGGACGATAAATTGACCGCTTTAATTGAAGACCAAGAGTGGTTTGATTATACTTTAGAGGAAGCGCACAAAACCACCTACAAGGGCGAAGGGCTTTTATGGATTAAAGATTTTGAAAAAGGCAATATAAAAGAGGTTGAAATGATTGACCGTGGCTTGCTTGTTCCTGGACAAAAAATATTATTGTATGACATCAACGGTAATAAAGGTTTAGATGTTTCCGAAGTGGATGATATTTTACTGTATGCTAAGTTTTACAGTAATATTGGGATATTAGAAAAGGCAGCCGTTTACACCATTTTGAAACGTCATTCGTGGGGTTCGTGGGATGAATTTGAAGAGTTATTTGGTGTTCCGATTCGTATCGCCAAAGTAGCCAGTCAAAGTGAAACCGTAAAAAATGAGGTTGCGGGTTGGTTGGAGGAAATGGGAAGCGCACCTTATGGAGTATTTCCGTTAGGTACTGAAATTGATATTAAAGAAAACAGCAAATCAGATTCTTTCAATGTTTTCTATATGAAAATTCAAGCTCTAGATAAAGAGCTTTCGAAGTTAATTTTGCACCAAACGATGACCACGGAAAACGGAGCATCTAAAGCACAAGGAAATGTACACGAAAACACTTTGGAAGAGGTAATTAAAAGTGATAAAAAGAAAATGCTTTCTTTCCTAAATAAACGTTTAGTTCCTGCGATGCGTAAGCTAGGTTATTCGATTCCTGACAATGCCAAAATTACAATTGAAAAAACTAAAGACCCAGAAAAGCAAATTAAAATCGATAGCCAGTTAATGACAAACGGTTACATCTTAAAACAGCAATATGTCGAGGAGGTTTATGGTGTTGAAATTGAGACAATGCCATCCAGTCAGACACCGCCACCAACAAAACCCGACAACGCAAAAAAGCATTAAGCCTGCTTAAATTAGCGTATCGTTCTCATTGTTGCGACCACGACCACGAACACAACGTTGTACAGTTAGACAAACAGGACGACATTTTAAGCGGGCTTATTGAAAATTATTTTAGACAATTGTTTGATGACAGGAATGTTTCTGAAGAAAACAAACAAGCTCTTTGGGAGTATTACAATACCCATTTAGGCAAAGCATTTGATTTGGGATACAATAGTGATTCCGAGTTTTACGATGCAGATTTAGCACAATCTTTAAAAAATGACATTGCGAAATTTTCGGCTTTCAAAGAGACTAGTTTTAGAGCACAACTCGAAAGCGCATTGACCGAAGATGGCAAAGTAGTATCGTGGTCAGATTTCAAAAAGAAAGCTACCGAATTAAGCGTAGAATACAACCAACGTTGGCTAAAAACAGAATACCACCACACTGTAGCAACTGCCAATAGCGTGGAACAATGGAAAAGTTTTGAAGCTGATGCAGACTTGTATCCAAACCTAAGATACAACGCCGTAAACGATGCCAGGACACGTGAAAAACACCAAGCATTAGATGGCTTGATTCTACCCATCAATCACGTATTTTGGAAAACCCACAACGTACCGTTAGATTGGGGATGTCGTTGCAAATTGGAACAAACAGACGAAGAGCCAACAAAGACAGTTCCCGATATTCTAGTAAAAGGCATTTTCAAAAATAATGCTGCTTTGAGCGGAAAAGTGTTTGGCGAAATGCCTTATGCTAGCGCAATGAGCGCAATAGCAGGAAATGAAGCCGAAAAATTCGCTAAAGAAATGCAAGCGGGTTATAACGCCGAAATGAAAACTATTACTTCTAAAAAAGAATACGAATCGCTTGGTAAAACCTACGCAAAAAAATATTTTAATAAAGAAAATGGCGGATATTTAGCCATTGACAAAGAACGTATTTTGGCTTCAAAAATTAATAAAAATGAAACTGTAAAATTCCTAAAGGAGGAGGCAATGAGTATGGTGTATGCCAAAGCGGGACATCAAATAAAACTGCTTAAAGAAGTGGCTGGAGTGAGTAGCTCAGATGCTCTCGTAGATGGAGCTTTTGCAGACTTAAAGAAAACGGCCAGTCATAACAATATTCTGAAATATGCTAAAAAAGCAACAACAGAGCAAGGAGCTGAAATGATTTTGTTTGAATTCGAAAAAGAGACGAAAGATATTTATAAGGAAATCGAAAAGCTTAAAACAAAGAAAATAAAGGCACTGTATTTCTTTACAGGAAGAGAAAAAACGATATACAAAACGTTTTAAAATGGGACATCCCCTTGCGGGGATGAACAGGCGGTACGAGTTACCAAGGTAACACATCCCTTATATTACTTACGTAATACACTGCAAATATACAAACATTTTTTAATTACAATTTAAAAAGTGTTTAAAATAATTGTAATTGAACTTTTTGGGGCGGTGCAGTGTCTCCGTAAATACCCTCATAATTTAAGATCGCTTCAACAGTTCTGCTGGCAAGAAACATTTTGTTTGCCACTTCATCAATAACGGCATCAATGCGCCACTTCTTATTCTTGGCGTGAAGCTCATAGAATAATTTTCGCACTTGGTTATTTCTTTCGGTTAGGCGTTCCTTACGTGTCATAAGACAAAAATATAAAACTTTTTATTACAAAAAAAGCCCAGTTTTTAGCTGGGCTTTTGCTGTATTAATTAGATATTTTCATTTCCCATAGTCCCTCTTGAGATGTTTTACGTAATCGTGCTCCAGTATCGGCAGCACCCCAAGGCATTCCGTTTTTTTGTATAGAGACCTTATCAGCTTTGGAGTCAAACTCCTTTTGATACAGGTCAAAAACGGTTAAATATTTACTCGCAACGCTATCAATATTCCATTTCTTAACTCCTTTGATTTCTAAATCAGCATTTGCACCCTCACTGTTAATATTATAAACAATATAAAGTATCTCGTTATTGCTATTATTATATTGTATATACTTTCTCCACTCTGAAATATCCTGACCTACAACTTTAAAGTCTTTTCCAGTATCTAAAATAATTTTATCACATTTTTTAATAAATTGAAGGGAATCTAATTTTTGATAACTTGCTTTTTGCGCCTGCAATAACGAAGTAATTAACACTAACGTGAGCAATAATATTCTTTTCATAATTTCATTTTTTAAGTTGTTTTCAAAAGTAAAAAAAAACCGCCCAATTTGAGCGGTTTTCTTTCAAATTAATTATTGTTTTACAAATTGTTCTTTTATTTTTTCGTTCATACTATTCTCAATATTTAATTGTGAGGGTTCAAAAAGCATCATTTCAAGCAAATCTAATGCGTTGTATGTGGTATTTTCATTAGTACATTCTTTGTCTTGAGTTTGTAACAAATGAATAATTGCTTTTTGATAATCTACAATATCGTCAGCGCTTTTATAGTTACTATTAGAGCGCATTACTATGTGTCCAGTTTCATCTAGCCAAATCATAACGTTTCATTTTTAGGTTCAACATTATTTATCGCTTTTAGTGTTAAATCGGTCTCATAACTATTGCCGTGCTTGTTACACACTTTGCAAACTATAAGCCGCTGTACCATAGTTTCTTTATTGGCGAGTATAATTGCTTTGCGATTTTCGTTTAAAACGTGGTCGCAGCGCAGTGTAGTTCTTATAAGCCAACGATCTTTATGAGTGTTGCAAAAGAATTCTGCATAAGCAGTCATATCTGTACTGTTTTTGAAATATTTTGTGGCTCTCATAATACTAAAGATAATTGGTTAGACGAATGGAACACACGAGAACCCGAGGCGATAAGTTGAAGTCCTTGTAAAGTAGTGAACCAAGCAGGATGCGTGTTGCCAAACAACCATATTTTAACCGCTAACGGCTGTACTTTGTTGAGTTTTTTGGCTGCTTGACTGCTTTCGGTTCTGGACTTGATGGCGGCGTGATAATCGTTGAGGGAATAATACGGAATTTCCTTGATCGTGATGGTTCTCACGGGAGTTTCATTGAACAATACCTGCGTGTAAGGAATGTCACGAGCATCAATAAAATCAATTGATTTCTTGGAATTACCATAAAAACCATTTTTTCGTAGTGCTGGCAGAACCTCACTAGTTACCCATTTGCGAAAAGCTTTGGCTTCAGGTTTGTTGCTTCGCATAATCAAAGCAAATAAACCGCTTTCACTTATGCAATTAACTTTTCGATTTTGACCTGCCCTTACAATTGGTAAGGTTAGCTTTTCGTCTTCGTCTAAAGCATACAATGCTTTAGTAACATTACCAAGTTCTAAAATATCGCAAATATCTTTTGCGACAAACCAAGGTTCATTTTCAATCAAGATACTATTTAAGTCTTGACGTGTTGCGCTGAACTGAAACGCAATTGGTGTTAAATTTTCTGTTTGCATATCGAAAATATTTTACACACGAAAGCCCCACGTTAGGTGTGCAAACACAGTCAAGGACTGGATTCTCTGATCGTTTCCTACAGAGCACCGTGGCGAGGCTTTCGCTTATTGTTAAATAAATATTTGTAAAGGAATTGTCCTTTAACTGTGTTTGCACGACAAACGTACAAAAGATTTTTAATTTAAAAACAAATTTGTATCTATTTTTTTCTTTGCTTTGATTGGCTCGCTTTCGATTGCTCTACTAGCGAACCTATTAATTTTGTGATTTTTTGCCGTGTTGGCAAGGTCTGTGGCGCTTAAAATTTTTTAGCTCAGGTGGGAGCTGCAGTTCGTATTCGTGTTCCAGTTATCGACATTGTTCAACGACCAGCCCGAAGAGGGAGACCGAACAAGAAACCACAGCTTTCAATGCACAACCTTTATGATTTACA
>NZ_JADHEC010000049.1 GCF_015277675.1 Flavobacterium soyangense | reverse complement strand
GAATGTCAAACTTGTTTTTTGGAATAAAATCTATTAGTTGTTTGAAAATCGGCTGACCGACAAACTTTTTTTCAATATCTTTGGAACTCATAAATTTTGTTTTTTGTCACTCAAAATGTATGAAAAAAAGGGCTTACTTTTAAAAGTAGCCCTTTCTGTTGAAAAATATTAATCGGTTAGTAGTGATTGTTTATTAAAACTCCAAATTCTCTAACCTTGTCCCAATCTGTATATTCGATTTTAGTTTTTGGATTGGTTGGTCCTTTTGTCATCCACATTATCAATTGAATCATTAATCTGTCGGTAAAGGGATATTTTTGATAGTCTAGTTTTCCTGCAAATACAGCAGATTTATTAGGGATCCAATCAATTTCTTTGAGAAATTTGATGAAATAAGGATTGGTTTCGGGCAAAGCTTTTTCCAATTTTCTCGCTACAAGATTTACCGAAAAGAAGGCGTTTTCGGTTTTATTAAGGTTTGCTTTGTTTTTGTTAATGAATTCGATAATTTTTGGATTATGCTTTCCGTAGCGAATACTTGCTCCAATAATGAACTTGTCAAAATCGGTTATTTCCTTGTCAAAATCTTCGATTGAGTACATTTCGACCGTATTGCCTTTTTCGACTAATATCTCTTTGAGGGCATTACAGATTTTCAAGGTTTGTCCATCTACAGTGGAGTATAGAATTCCGATTTTAGTTTTCATTTCGTATCAGTTTTGAGAAGCACTAATTTAAGGATAATTAATGGTCTTTTTTAATTATCTTTACAATATGAAGCTCGCTGATGAATATATTCTCTGTCAACCCGAAAAGTATCAATCAATAGTATTGCATTTGATAAGTATATTTGAACGAGAGTTGCCTGATTTGGAGCTGCTGTTCAAATGGGGTGTCCCTTATTTTTATTATAAGAAAAAGCCGTTTTGTTATTTGGCTCCCAATTATAAAAAAAACTTTATTGACGCCGGTTTTGCTAGAGGATTTCTATTAAAAAGAAACCAAGGCTATCTTGTTGACGAAAAAAGAAAAACCGTAAAATCACTTCGGTACTTTAGTTTAGAAGATATTGACAATGCTATTTTGGAAGATGTAATAAGGGAAGCTCAAAGTTTGTACCAATAAAAAAATCTCCCAAAGGAGATTTTTTTATTATGGTTTATTTTAAAGTTAGATCTTAAATATACCACCAAATGTAATTATTTTTTCAAAAAAGAAAAAGTGTTGTGATGCGGTATCATCAGCACTGATTGTTGTTCTTATGTCCGGCATGTTGATATAACCACCTTTTAATTCACCTTGCAAATAAAAATTTTTATAAAAGGTAAAATTTATTCCGGCTTTGAGCGATGTCCCATAACCCGAAACATGAAAATCATCATGGCGTTCTTTTCCTAAAACAGTTGCATTTGTTTTAGGGTATAAAAGTCCTGCACCTAAACCTTCAGTTAAATTAATTTGAATTTTATCTGTATTAGGCAAACTAAACCATTTCGAAATATCGTCATGTCTTGAAAATTCTGTATTGACGTAGTTCAAACCATCTGTGTGTTCGTAAATTAAAAAAGCAGGAATACCTGTCTGAGTAGTACCTTTCTCAAAACCACCTTCCTGAGCACCATTTTGAGAGAAATCTACAGGGGTATTATTATAAACTCCGTTGTAATAAGATCCAGATTGACCAGCAGGTAAATTAATATAACCACTTACGTTAGCAGTTTGATTTTGTGTGAATACATATTTCATATGATCAAAACCAATAGAAATACTATAATGATCCGTTATAAAGTAACCCATTTTGAAATTAGTTTGAGGAATGGTCAATTTATTTGGGTTAATATAGTCTATATGCCATCCTTTTGGTTTGTCATGTGCGGTTGCATTTTCAACTGTGAAATTATAGTCATTTCCTTTGAATGTAATATCTGATTTAGAAAATTTATCTCTATTTCCTCCCCAAGAAACAGTAAATTTTCCTTTGTTGTGAGCAGTATATCTTTTTTTTAAGATAGTGTTGTTTTGTGCAAATGTGTTAATTGGAATAAATAAAATTAGAAATGCGTATGCGGAATGTAAAAAATGATTGTTCAATGCTGCGTAAAATTAAAATTAATGATAGATTTAGGGTTGTTATAATGAAGACCAAATAGGTCAATGGAAATTCAAAGTGTTATTATTTTGTAAAAAAAATTAAAATGTATTTATGGTTTTTCTAATAGCAACTAATTTGGTCATTAAAGCTTCAAAATAGTCTAAATGCAACATATTGGCACCATCACTTTTTGCATTGGCTGGATCAAAATGAGTTTCTATGAAAATCCCATCTACACCAACAGCGATTCCGGCTTTGGCAATGGTTTCAATCATATCAGGTCTTCCGCCGGTAACACCAGCAGTTTGGTTGGGTTGCTGTAAAGAATGTGTGACGTCAAGGACTGTAGTTGCGTAGTGTTGCATCGTAGGAATTCCGCGGAAATCAACAATCATATCCTGATAGCCAAACATGGTTCCGCGATCTGTCACCATCACGTTTTGGTTGTTACAATCCAATACTTTTTGCACCGCATGTTTCATGCTTTCCGGACTCATAAATTGTCCTTTTTTCAGGTTGACTATTTTTCCTGTATTTGCAGCAGCCACAAGTAAATCAGTTTGGCGAACTAAGAAAGCGGGAATTTGTAATACATCAACATATTCGGCAGCCATGACCGCATCTTCATTGGTATGAATATCGGTAACGGTGGGAACTCCAAAAGTCTCAGAAACTTTTCTGAGAATTCGCAGTGCTTTTTCATCTCCAATTCCTGAGAAACTGTCAATTCTGGAGCGATTGGCTTTCTTGAATGAACCTTTAAAAACGAAAGGAATTTCTAATTTATCAGTAATTCCAATTAGTTTTTCGGCAATTCGCATCGCCATTTCTTCACCTTCAATTGCGCAAGGTCCTGCCAATAGAAAGAAGTTACCGTTATCAGTATGTTTTATTTGTGGAATATGTTGTATGTTCATAGTTAGATTTTTGAATGGGCAAAGATAGTCAGGATTTGTGATTTACTATTTATGATTTAGAATTAATTTTTCTTCAGGCTAAGTCCAAGTGGTACCATTAGAAGTCCTTTTTCATAAATATTTAAATAAAGTTTAACCGGATTTCGCTGCCCTTCCCAGCTTAATTGGTAAACATCGAGTAAACCGGCACCCATTTCGCTTCTTTTTGTTGGAAACGGGCAGCAGCTTTCTAATTTTGTATAGGTAATTTTTTCTCCATTTGGTCCAGCCAATGCATTGAGAAAACGCTCTTGATTAATGTTTCCGTTATTAGTGCCGCCATAATAAAATATATTGATAGGATAATCAGGGTTATAGCCGTATTTTTTGTCTTTGCTGAACTCTGTTATTATAAATGTATTGTTACTTCCCAATGTTGGAGTTGGAGCATTGTCATCTATGTTTTTTATAGTTGATTGGGTGCTTGTACAAGAAGTGATAATAATTAGTAGAGCAATAAAAGGTGCTATTTTTTTCATAATTATGATTTTTAGAATCTTAGACACATACAATTCTCAATGTAATTTAAACAGCAAATTTAAACTGTATTGCTGCCATAAACAACAATTATGCCTTAATAATTCTACTTTAATTCTGCTTTATAAATGTAGAATTATTATTTTCGCCAAATAAAAGAAATAGTATGGATTTTATTTTTCAAACCTGGCCTTGGTATGTTTCAGGATTTTTGATAGGAATGGTGATGCTTAACCTGATTTATTTTGGAAAAACTTTTGGCATGTCAACTAATTTACGTTCCTTATGTTCTATGTCAGGATTGGGAAAGAAAATAGGTTTTTTTAATTTTGATTGGAAAGCACAACGCTGGAATTTATTGGTCGTTTTAGGTGCTATGTTTGGTGGTTTTGTTGCAGTTCATTTTATGGGTGACGCTTCAAATGTTGTTATCAACGCAAAAACAATTGTACAGCTTAAACAACTTGGTATCGATGCTCCAAACGGGAAATTATTACCCGATGCTTTATTTGGAAATGCTATTTTTCAATCTCCCAAAAAGATTTTAATATTGATAATCGGAGGTGTTTTAATCGGTTTTGGGTCGCGTTATGCAGGCGGTTGTACATCTGGACATGCTATTTATGGTTTAAGCAGTTTTCAATTACCCTCTTTAAAAGCCGTAATTGGGTTTTTTATTGGGGGACTAATTATGACTCATTTTATTTTCCCCTTAATTTTTTAGTTATGAAGGCATTAAAATACATACTCGTCGGGATTGTTTTCGGGATTGTTTTGACAAAATCCGAAGCAGTTTCCTGGTACAGAATCTATGAAATGTTTGAATTTCAGTCGTTTCACATGTACGGAATAATTATGGTTGCCATTGCCACAGGAGTTGTGGGAATTCAAATTATAAAAAGAAAAAACATAAAAGATATCAAAGGATTGCCAATAGAAATTATCGATAAAGAACCAGGTTCTACTCGGTATTGGGTTGGTGGAATTTTCTTTGGATTGGGTTGGGCATTGGTTGGCTCTTGTCCTGGACCTATTTTTATATTAATTGGAGCTGGATTTTTGCCAATGATATTGGTACTTTTCGGAGCGCTTTTCGGAACTTTCCTTTACGGATTATTTAAAGATAAATTACCACATTAAAATTAAAAATCTATACTATTTCGGCACTTAATCCCGCTTCGAGTAATTGGGTGCATTGTGGTTTCAGTTGGTCATAACTACCAGTTTTTACAGTGCATTTCCCGTTATAATGTACAATCAATGAGCATTGTTCCGCCTGTTCAGGAGTGTGCTCACAAACCCTTATTAAGGTCTCAATTACATGGTCAAAAGTATTTACATCGTCATTAAAAACTATAATTTCGTTGTTTATGGATGTAGCTTGTTTTAAGCTAACTTTTTCTCTTATTTTTTCTTTTGTACTCATTTTTAGATAATTTTAGATGTTAAATAAAAATACAGATGGTTCTATTTAATTTTTTTAAAAACACAAAAAGTAAAATTTTGCTTCGTTTCAAAAGGTGTAATATGATCTTCAGTAATGCACTTTAATTTCTTGAAATTGTTTGAAAATTGATTTTCCAACTCCATTTCCGAGTATTGTTTGATATCTAATCCACTGCATTTTTTTGGTCCTTGGTCTGAAAAAGTTCCAATTACAAGAAAACCACCAACAAATTTTTTGGTGATTTCTACATACTTTTTTACTTGTTGCTCTGTCGTCAAAAAATGAAATGTGGCTCGGTCATGCCAAATATCATAAGTAGTTTCGGGCTTAAACTCGGTAACATCAGAAACAATCCAATTGACTTTTTCAGCATTTTTACCAAGTTTTTTTTTGGCTCTTTCTAATGCTTTTTCAGAAATATCCAAAACGGTTATGTTTTCATACCCTTCTTCCAATAAAAAATCAACTAATTTGCTGTCGCCACCACCAATATCAATGATTTTTGCCAACTTTCCTAAATGGGTTTCCCGAATAAAATCAAGCGAAGTTTTTGGATTTTCCTGTGTCCAGCTCACTTCGTTGGGTTGTTTGGTTTCATAAACCGTTTCCCAATGATTTTTTCTGTTAATTTCCATTTTTCTATTTTCGAATACTAATTTACATATTTTAAGGATACCCAATTATTTCTTTCGAACTTTTTAGCATAAGTTAGTCCTTTTTCGGTGCAAGAAGCATCTATAAACGGAATGTCTTCTTCGTAAAAACCACTTAATAATAGGGTTCCTTTTGGATTTAGACAATCCACATAACTTTGCATATCGTTCAACAAAATGTTTCTGTTGATATTGGCAATTACCAAATCATATTTTTTATCTTGTAACAAAGCAGCATCGCCTTCATAAACGGAAATATGCTTGCAATTATTACGTCCAGCATTTTCGATAGAATTTAAATAACACCAGTTGTCAATGTCAATGGCATCAATAGGTTCAGCGCCTTTCATTTCGGCTAAGATTGCCAAGATTGCTGTTCCGCAACCCATATCCAGAGTTTTCATTCCGGCTACATCCATTTCTAATAAATGCTGGATCATCATGTGTGTCGTTTCGTGATGACCGGTTCCAAAACTCATTTTGGGTTCGATTACAATGTCAAATTCAGCATCTGTTTTTGAGTGAAAAGGAGCGCGAACGTGGCAATTTCCATCAACATCTATGGGTTCAAAATTCTTTTCCCATTCTTCGTTCCAGTTGACTTGGTCGATTTCTTCGATTTTATATGAAATGGTAAATTCTGGAGAGTTCAAAATGAATAAATCATCAAGAATTCCTTCTGTATAAAATTCTTTTTGAATATAGGCAACAATTCCCAAATCACTGTCGATAAAGCTTTCAAAAGGAAGTTCTCCTAGTTCAGCAATAAGAATTTCAGAACCTAACTCTTTTGGTTCAACCGTAAAATGGAAGCCTAAATATATATTTGACATAAGTTTTATTTTTTGCAAAGGTAATGAAAAAGTTGGCAGTGGTCAGTTTGCAGTTTGCAGAAGACATAATACAAAATACATTTCATAAGAAGTTTTAAAGGATATTCGAAATCTTGGTCCAAAAGGAATTTCTCGTGTAACAAAAATCTATTGAAGGAAAATTAATTTGTTTAAATATTTATTAAATCGATTAGATAATTCTATTTTTGCACAACAACACGCAACATAATGTATAAACTTCTTATTCGTCCGATTCTTTTTAGTTTTGACCCCGAAAAAGTTCATTATTTTACTTTTTCACTCATTCGAAATTTATCCAAAATACCTGGAATTTCATCTCTTTTTAAATTGATTTATAATATCAATGACAAACGACTAGAGACCGAAGTTTTTGGGTTGAAGTTCAAAAACCGTGTTGGGTTGGCCGCTGGTTTTGATAAAGACGCCACTTTATATAAAGAGTTATCCAATTTTGGTTTTGGATTCATCGAAATTGGAACAGTAACACCAAAAGGGCAAGAAGGCAATCCCAAAAAGCGGATATTTCGTTTAGTGGAAGACAGCGCCATCATCAATAGGATGGGATTTAACAATGGAGGAGTTTTGGAGGCAGTAGAACGATTAAAGAAAAATAATGGAGTATTAATTGGCGGAAACATTGGTAAAAATAAGTTGACTCCAAATGAAGATGCGACTTCCGATTACCTTATTTGTTTTGATGCCCTATTTGATTATGTCGATTATTTTGTGGTAAATGTAAGTTCTCCAAATACACCAAATCTTCGTGAGCTTCAGGAAAAAGAGCCTTTGAAACAATTATTGCAAACATTGCAGAATCAGAATTTGGTTATGCCAAAGCAAAAACCAATCCTGTTGAAAATTGCTCCCGATTTGACCGATTCCCAATTACTTGACATCATCGATATTGTAAAGGAAACCAAAATTGCCGGAGTTATCGCCACCAATACTACGTTGTCACGTGAAGGATTACACTCTGAAAACAAAATAGAAACCGGCGGAATGTCAGGAAAGCCATTAAAAAATCGTTCGACCGAAGTGATCCGTTTTCTTTCCGAAAAGAGCAACAAAGCATTCCCGATAATTGGAGTAGGAGGAATCCATTCAGCAAAAGATGCAATAGAGAAATTGGAAGCTGGAGCCAGTTTAATCCAACTTTATACTGGTTTTATCTACGAAGGACCAGGATTGATAAAGGAAATTAATAAAGCAATTTTAAAAAAACTTTAAACTTTAAGACTTTAAACTTTCTTATATTTGGGCTTCTATGGAAGCAATAAAAATTATAGAATGTCCACGTGATGCAATGCAAGGAATAAAGACATTTATTCCTACGGCAAATAAAGTGACTTACATTCAATCGTTGCTTCGGGTAGGTTTTGACACCATAGATTTTGGGAGTTTTGTTTCGCCCAAAGCCATTCCGCAAATGCAGGATACCGCCGAAGTATTGGCACAACTTGATCTTTCTCAAACCCGAAGTAAATTATTGGCCATAATTGCTAATACACAAGGCGCAATCGCTGCTTGTCAACATCAACCTATTCAATATTTAGGTTTTCCCTTTTCGATTTCCGAGAATTTCCAAATGCGGAATACACACAAAACCATTGCTGAATCATTAGTAACTTTGCAGGAAATTCTGGAAATTGCAGATAAAAGCAATAAAGAAGTCGTGGCTTATCTTTCGATGGGGTTCGGGAATCCTTATGGTGATCCTTGGAGTATGGAAATTGTGGGCGAATGGACCGAAAAACTATCTGATATGGGCGTAAAAATCCTTTCACTTTCGGATACTGTTGGAAGTTCAACACCCGATGTGATTCAGTATTTGTTTTCTCATTTAATACCTAAATATCCCAATATTGAATTTGGTGCCCATTTGCACACTACGCCAGATAAATGGTTTGAGAAAATTGACTCTGCCTACAATGCTGGTTGTCGACGTTTTGACGGCGCCATTCAAGGTTTTGGTGGTTGCCCAATGGCGAGAGATGTTTTAACGGGAAATATGCCTACTGAGAAATTAGTTTCCTATTTTACTACAAAAAAAGAAAACACAAATATTAGCGCAATGAGTTTTGAAAGCAGTTATAATGAAGCCTCAAAATTATTTGGCACCTTTCATTAAAAAACATTAATGTCCGATAAAAAATAAAAACGGCTTTTTCTATTTTTCATTTAATTGTTATTCAGTTGTTTAATTTTTAAAAACCTCTCGTTTCTTAAAACAAGGTGTCAAAAAAATGATAGTTGTTCTATTTCAGCTTTATCAATAATCCAGTCTTTTTCAGGGTTTTCTAAAAATTTCATCAAATGGATATAATTGAAAAGATGGATTTTACAAAAACTAACCAAGTTTGAAAAAGCCCAACTTCTTTTTAACCTCTTTTTTATCACAGCGATAAGTAAATTGACAATTAAAACACAATATATCTGAATTTTGATGGCGTTTTCATTATCTCCTAAAAAATATCTCAGCGGATAATTTTGCTTTAACTGTTTAAAAAGCAATTCGATTTGCCATCTTATTTTGTACAAAGCTGCTATTAAATCAGCTCTTAACTCAAATAAATTTGTGATAAATTCAAATTCTCTTTTGTTTTATCGGTCATAAAATTTTACTTTTCTGACTTTTAACTTTGAGGATTCTTTTCCTTCCCTAACCTCTATTTCAATAATTTCATCCGACAAAACACCGCTATGAATTTCATCTGAAACTTCTTTTACTGTAACAATATCATAATTTGCATTGTCTTTTATTCGAGTTACAAATCCTGTTTCTTTGTCTGTAAAATGCTTGAAAGCCTTGTAATCATTATAACCTTTATCAAAAACATAAATGGTATTGTCATCGCATTTTAGCTTTTCTAAAAAATTATGGTCGTGAGTTGTCGCTGGGCTAAACCACACTAAACTTGGCACTTTTTCATCTGCATTAATTACCGTATGAACTTTAATTCCGCCTTTTCTTTTACCGTCTTTTGACTTTCTTCCAACACAACTCAAAATATCTTTAAACAAACTAATTGTTGTGCTATCGACTATTTTAACCTGCTTTTTTAGAACATCTTGAATTCGGCTGTCCGACAAAACCGAACCATACTCGAACAACAACTTATTATAGATATCTTCAAAAAAATCAATCTTTCTATTCTTGTTTGCATCTGATAAAGTGCTTCGTTTTGGAATATGACTCAACTGAAAACTTTCTGTTTTACCAGACAATCCAAGCATTGCTCCAGATACTTCTCGAAGTGAATTACACTTGGCAAAAGAACAAAATAGCATACTTATCAGATGGTCTTTACTCTTAAAACGCTTTACATATCTATCTGAATCGTTCTTTTTGACCGCATCTTTTATAATTTTATCGTCAATTAAAGAAATCAGCTGTCCGAAAACAGATTTACTGGAAAAATAATTACTTTTACTCATCGTTTTTTGTCTTTTGCAAAACCAAATTACGATTTTAATTGAGAAGCCATTTTTATGGCTTCTTTTTTATTTACTTTTATCGGACAACAATGTTTATTAATCATTGAGTTTAGTAATAAAACCAAAACAAATCACTTATTTTTGTTTTTCAATTCGATACTTTAAAAAATATGAAAAACGTTTTATTTCTTCTCTCCATTTTCGCTTTAGCAACATTGCAAGCACAAGAAAACAAGGTCAATTTATTAATAGGAACCTATACCAATAGTTGCGACAACAAGGGAATTTATGTTTATGAATTTGATTCAAATACGGGAGATTTTAATTTTAAAAATGCTACTGAAAATGTAGTAAATCCTAGTTATTTAACGGTTTCCAATGATAAACGATTTGTCTATTCGGTAAACGAAAACGGTCAAAAAAGTACTATTAGCGCTTTTGGATTTAATCCAAAAGATGGGAAACTCGACTTCATCAACGTCCAAGATTCAAAAGGTGCTGATCCTTGTTACATTATAAATGATGATAAAAATGTGATTGTGGCCAATTATTCTGGCGGGAATATTTCAGTTTTTAGTAAAAATAGTAATGGAAGCCTTACCGAAGCTAAACAAGTTTCGCAACACTTTGGAAATGGAATTAATGTAAAAAGACAAGCAAGTCCACACGTGCATATGGTTTGTTTTTCGCCTGACAAAAAATATGTTTTGGCCAATGATTTAGGTACTGACAAGGTTTATATTTACCAATACAATCCGAACGGTGGTAATGAAATTTTAAAATTAAAAAGTACGATTTCAGTCAATCCTGGTGGCGGACCAAGGCATTTGACTTTTAGTAAAGATGGAAAATTTGTCTACTTATTACAGGAATTAGACGGAAAGGTAGCTGTTTTTAGGTATTCAAACGGAACATTGAAAAAGATTGATGAGGCTAGCATTTTATCAGAAGATTTCAGGGGAACATATACTGCTGCCGATATTCATATTTCGCCTGATGGTAAATTTTTATATGCAACAAACAGAAAAGAAGCTAATCAAATTTCAATCTTTAAAATACTAAAAGGCGGAAAATTAAAATTTGAAGGACGTAATAGTACTTTAGGAGATGGGCCTCGAAATTTTGTCATTGACCCAACAGGAAATTTTCTTTTGGTGGCACATCAATATACAAATGAGATAGTGATTTTTAAAAGAAATAAAACCACCGGAGTCCTAACAGATACTGGGAAACGAATTGCTTTATGCTCACCTGTCTGTTTGGTTTTTGGAAAATAGGTATCAGTTTTATTAGCAGTTTTCAGTATTTATTGCTACTGAAAACTGCTATTAAAAACTATTTTTTATCCTTGCGTTTCTTCGCTTGGTTTTTCAGCATATTTCTGTTGACAGAACCGTGCGTTTTTTTCTTGGTTACTCCAGGTCCGCCTAAATTGACTTTTTTATTCTTTTTACTTTTCTCTTGAAAAGCGCCATCACCATCCAATTTTTGTTTTTTCATTAAAAACTTAATCGGTTGTCGGTCTTTTTCAGGTTCGATTAGTTTTAATGAAATTTCTACTGTTTCAGGAAATGTCTCGATTGGCAATTCCATATCCATTAATAATTCAATGGCAAATTTTGATTCTTCTTCACGAGGCGTGATGAAACTGATTGCTGCTCCTGTAGCATCCGCACGACCGGTTCTACCTATACGGTGCATATACAATTCAGGTAGCTCAGGCATTTCGAAGTTGATTACATGCGTAATATTCGAAATATCCAAACCTCTCGCCATAATATCAGTGGTGATTAATCCACGAAGATTTCCTTCCTGAAAAGAAGCCATCGTACTCAAACGATAATTCTGTGATTTATTCGAGTGAATTACACCAAATTGTCCATCAAAATCCTCTTCAATTCGTTCGTGAACCATATCCGAAATCTTCTTATTGTTTACAAAAACCAAGACACGACTCATATCTTCATTGGTTTGCAATAGGTGTTTCAGAAGATTAATTTTGGTATTAAAGTTGGTAACGTTATACGTAATTTGCGTGATGTTTTCCAACGGTGTTCCTGATGCCGAAAGTGTAACTTCTTCAGGATAATTAAAGTAGTCGTTTAAAACTTTGTCAACTTCATCCGTCATAGTGGCAGAAAAAAGGATGTTTTGACGCTTCTTAGGCATCATTGCCAACAAAGCGGTCAATTGGGTGCGAAATCCTAAATTTAGCATTTCGTCGAATTCATCAATAACTAATTTTTGAGTTTCATCAAAACGAACCACATTGTCAAGAGCCAAATCCATTGTTCTTCCGGGAGTTCCCACTAGAATATCGGTGCCTTGATAAACAGCTGTTTTTTGAGTATTGATGTTCACACCGCCAAAAATTCCGATAGTTCTAACGGACATATATTTAGTCAATTTTTCTACTTCTTCTACCACTTGAACCACTAATTCCCGTGTTGGAACAAGAATGACAATTTTTGGAGTATGAGTAGGAGTGAACTTATATAATTTTAATAATGGCAAAAGATAAGCGAATGTTTTACCCGTTCCGGTTTGCGCAATTCCCATCATATCACGACCAGACATAATAACAGAAAAAGTCTTTTCTTGTATGGGAGTTGGTGATACGATTCCTAAATCATCGATTGCTTTTTGTACAGATTTTGGAAGATTAAATTGTTCGAAAGTGGTCATAAAACGTAAATTTTGTGCAAAGGTACGCTTTTTTTAGGCATGCATAAACTTACTTATACAATGGCTTCATTTTTAACGAATAACAATAAACTTTATCTAGACAAAACGTTTAACTCTTAATACTAATTCTATTGGATTAAAAGGTTTGGCTATAAAATCATCTACACCAAGTTTAAACCCTTCAATAACGGTTTGATCTTCTTTGCCTAAAGCTGAAACTATGATGATTGGAATAGTAGGATGGTTTTTTTTCACATAAGCCGTAATTTCTAAGCCTGATTTATATGGCATCATTATGTCTGTTATAATTAGATCAGGTTTAACAATTGAAATTTCTTCAATCCCTTGATTACCATCTTTTGCTATATAAATTTCATAACCTTCTTTTTTTAAAATAAATTCTAAAATTTTGATTATTAAATTATCATCTTCAATTATTAATATTTTTTTCATAAGTGTTTTTTTTTAAAATTAATTAATATGCATTAAAATTTATATTGGATTGAAAAAAATAAGTTAAATTCATTTTGAAATTTGTTTGGAATATATTCCTGGTGATTGAGCGAAGCTTGAAATCCTGTAATGAAATGTTGGTATAAAAGTTTATTATACCCAGCTCCAATTCGATAAGAATTTAAAGAAACTCTTTGTTGCAATTGTTCTTGCATTATTCTTTCATCAGGTGAAGTTCCATATCCAGTAGTAAAAGAAGCATAATCATATCTTGTGTTTAAGTAATATCTTGTAGTGAACGTAATAGCCGGATGAATTTTGTCGGAATCAGATTGTATATACGTTCTAAGATTTAACCAGTATGGACCTAGATATTTTCCAATGCCAATAACACTTGAATACAAATCTTTATTAATTGTTTGTGAATATCGCATTCCAATATCGGCTTCCCAACCTTTGTTGAAATTATGAAAATAAGAGTAAGCAAGTCTAATTTCAGGAAATACTATATCATTGCTGTAAGCTATATCGGTATAGGAATAGCTTTTTTTATTGTTTTTAAAATAGGTTTCTAATTCATATTGAACACCGGAATTGATACTGCTTCCAGAAGCACGTCTATCGGCATAATTTATTCTCCCAATTAAAGTGACTTTTTTTCTTTCCCTAACATATTGCAATCCAATTAAATGCCATGGGCCAATTCCACTTCTGTTAATTGCAGTATAGTTGTAATTTATCCCAAACCGATCAGAAATGGATTTTAATTTCAAATCAATTAATTGTTGTTGTAAATCAGTGTCTAATGGATATTTTTTTGTTAAAAAAGTTAAAAAGGAATATGACTTGTCTTCATCATTTTCTATATTGATAGCTTGAAGTTTTAAGAAATAAAAATCTTTTTCTTCGGGATAGTAAGTCAGCCCTTTATCAATTACCGTTATTGCATTAGGCGCATTTTTTTCTTCAATTTCAAGTTTTGCCAAATAGGTAAATGCCTCCTTGTATTTTGGGTTTTTATCTATTACGTGATTAAAAGAGATTCGGGAACTATCTATTTTTTTAGTAATCATATAACTTCTGCCTAAAGCAACATAAAAGTCTAAATAATTAGGAGAAATTTTAATGCCTAATTGAGCCAATTGTATCGCCTTTGGATAGTTTTTGGAAGTGTTTAGTTCGTAATAAGTTTTTACTAACAAGCTGTCGGTATCAATTTTTTGCGCAAAAATTGTTGTACCTAGAATAAAATTAAAAGAAATAATTAGTATTAATTTTTTCATAATTGTTGATTTGAAGCATTAAATCCTTGTCTTGTCTGAACTCCCCAACTTTGTTCTTTTTGTCTAAAAAAATGCCAATAACCTTTCAGTGAAGCAAACACATTTATTGGGTGAAAAACAAACGGCTCAATAAAGACCATTGCTATTAATATGAGAACTTCTTTAATACCTGTATAATGTTTGTAAATTAATTGATCCAAAAAAACGGATATTAGTGTAATTGATATGTAAAAAAAATAAACACTTAAGCTAGTGAAAAATAAAAAATCATAATTTACTTCAAAGAATATGATGTCAATTCCAAGAACTATTAAACCAAGAACTTCAAGAATTGGAACAGCAAATTCATAAAATATGAAATAAGGGAAAATGATAAAACCAGTTTTACCATATTTTGGGTTGAAAACTATATTTTTATGTAAATACAATGTTTGAATTAATCCTCTTCCCCATCTAACTCGCTGTCTAAGAAATATGGTCATACTGCTTGGAACCTCTGTCCAACATAGTGATTCTGGAATATAAATAATTAAAAATTTTTCTTTTTTATCATGCATAAATTTTCTCATTCGTGTAATGAGTTCCATATCTTCACCAAGGGATTTATGCCAGTAACCACCTGCATCAATCACCGTTTGCTTATCAAACATTCCCAAGCCTCCCGAAACTAATAATAAACCGTTTATTTTACTCCAAGCCATTCTGCCAAACAAAAACGAACGGATGTATTCCAATTCTTGAAAACGAGCGAAAAAGTTGTCTGGATAATGAGATTTGTAGAGCATTCCATCTTTAAATTCACATGAGTTTGAAATTCTTATCGCTGCTCCAGTGGCAATTACTTTTTCAGTATTTTCAATAAAAGGTTTTACGAGCATAGAAATCGTGTCTTTCCTTAAAATGCAATCAACATCAGTACATATAAAAAGACCGTATTTGGCTGAATTAATGCCTGCATTTGAAGCGTCAGCTTTACTTTTTCCGTTTATCTTATCTACCACTAGGAGCTTCGAATAAATAGGATTCGTAGATTTATAATGTCCTCTAACTAGTTGGGTCGGTATTTTTTCTTGATAAAAAAAGTCTACTTTTTGAAGACTAAACTCTTTAATTAGTAGTTCAAGTGTGTTATCAGTACTTCCATCATTGACGATAACCACTTCAAATTTTGGATATTCTTGAAACAGTAATGATTTAACATTATAAACTATAGTAGTTGATTCGTTGAATGCCGGCGCAACAATAGAAACACCAAGGGAATGATTAGATTTAACCAATACTTCTTTAAGTAAGAAGTATTTAGAATTATAGTATCTTTTGATTGCAATCCAAGAAAGTATGGCTAAAAAAAGATAAAATAATATATAACTGTTTGAATAAAAACCAATGGTGGTCTCGTATGTGATTAAAAAACTTTCTAGTCTGTTCAATTTAAATAAGGATTTGTAACGTGTAAAAGAATTCTATTTATTATGTCATTTTCAATTTTATTCTCGATTTTGAAATTTTTAAAAAAAGTTCTGTCGATAGAGTTGATAGCGTTTACCATTTCGAATTTTATTTCCAGATCCTTTTCTTTCAATAAAAAAGGGGATAAAAAATTAATGGTTTCATGATTTCCAATAACTCCAAATGTTTTTAGTAAAGAAATCTTATTTCGCTTATTATTTTCTTTTAAATAATGATTTATTAAAATAAAATTTGACTCAGTAATATATAAATATCTAATAGCTAACAAAGTTTCTTTTCGAACCATTTCATCAGGATTATTTAACAAAAAACTAATTTGAGTATTGGTTAACTGTTCTCTATAACGAACCATTAATTTAATTCCCAATTTTACTATGGAGTTGTTTGTAGAATCTATCCAATCTTCAATTTTTTTTGGCAAACTTGATTTTTTATTATAAATAATATCCAAAATTTTAATTTCATCAGCCTGAGATATTTTTTTTTGATAATTTGCCAAAAGTTCAAACTTCTCATCAGAAAGAATAATCATCGCAATTAGTGCATTTGAATTTAAAAATTTATTTTTATGGTTGTTTACGTATGGCCTTATGTAGCCTGTTTTAATTTTGTATTCCAAAATTTGATAATGATAAATCCCTAACAATTTATTATTCCATCTTTTATTTAGAATTAGTTTTTTACTGTAATGATGAAATCCAAAATTTTTATAAATTATTAATCACTACTAACCGATTAATATTTTTAAACAGAAAGGGCTACTTTTAAAAGTAAGCCCTTTTTTTCATATATTTTGAGTGACAAAAAACAAAATTTATGAGTTCCAAAGATATTG
>NZ_JADHEC010000048.1 GCF_015277675.1 Flavobacterium soyangense | reverse complement strand
TTATTATATTTGACATGGATATTGTTTGTTTTGCGACTTCAAGATACTGAATTTCAGTGTCTTGAGCAATATCTAATTAATATTTTTTACTTCAAATAATTACACCCAACGGGTTAAGTTTATTTTTTACATTGATAGTTAATGCTCAAGCATTGGGTATCAAAAAATTTCCAAATTTTAAATCAAAATATGTAGATCCAAGAAATGTGGATATTTGGCTTCCGCAAAGTTATGAAATGTCTCCAAATAAAAAATATCCAGTCTTGTATATGCACGATGGTCAGGTTTTATTTGAAAGGGGTCGCGGACTTTCAGGCGAAGAATGGGAAGTGGACGAAATGATGACTAAGTTAATTAATGAAAACAAAATAAAAGAAGCCATTGTTGTTGGTATCTGGAATACGCCCAAACGATTTAGGGAATATCAACCCAATAAGCCTTTTAAAAATTTGGAAAGTGAAAACAAAAGTCTAAGAGAGAGTCTAGACGCCGAGTATAATGGTAGACCTTTGGCAGACGAATATTTGAAATTTATCGTCGATGAATTAAAGCCTTTTGTAGATTCAAATTTTAGAACTTTAAAAGATAAAAAATACACTTATATGATGGGTTCCAGTATGGGTGGATTGATTACAATTTATGCAGAAACCCAATATCCAAAAGTATTTGGCGCAGTTGCCTGCCTTTCAACGCATTTTCCGGTGAGTTTGAAACAGAATAATCCTAAAATCCCGTCTTTGATTATCAACTACTTAAAATCCAATTTACCAAAAGGAAAAAACAATCGAATTTATTTTGATTATGGTACTGAAACCTTGGATTCTTGGTATGAGCCTTATCAAAAACAGATGGATGAGGGGATGAAATCCAAAGGATATATTCAAGGAAAAAATTGGGAAACAAGAAAATTTGAAGGTGCAGCGCATACAGAAATTTCTTGGCGAAAAAGATTAGACATTCCATTATTATTTTTATTGGGGAAATAGACAAACTAATTTGCATCTTCCTAAATTATAGAAAACCGTCATATGAAAAAAAGGACGTTTTTTTGATTTTTATTTCCAACAAATGATAAATATCACAATTCTTTATAATAGATTTCCTTAATTTTGCTTTTAAAATAATTTGGATGAGAAAAATTAAATATAAGAAAGGCAGAAAGTTGCATTCTTTTAATCTGGAATATACAGGGATTCATAAAAGAACAGATTCAGAAATGCAACTTTTTGTTTATGATGATGCTAATTTGTCTGAATATGAGGATTTTAAAGTTGTGGATTTAGCAAAAAGTATTGATTGCAAAAAAATAAATTGGCTTAACATTCATGGTTTAAACGATATTGATTTGTTGAAATCTGTTGGCGACTATTTCAAAATTGATGATTTTATGCTAGCTGATATTTTGAATACTAATAGAAGAACAAAAGTTGAGGAACAGCATGACACATTATTTTTTAACATAAAATCATTATTGCCAGCAGAGGATACCGATAATATTAGTGTAGAACAAATTAGTTTTTTGATAAAAGATGGTATTTTGATTTCTTTCCAAGAAAAACGTTCTGATTTTTTTACACATATTCGGGAACTAATCCGCACACATTCAGGGATTGTCAGAACAAAAAAAGCAGATTATTTACTTTACATTCTTCTCGATGCCATTATGGAAAATTTTTACATAACCATTGAAAATGAGGAAGATAAAATCGAGGAATTGATTAATCAAACTAAAAATAGCACTGACAAGATAATTCTGGAAAAAATTGAAAAACACAGGGATAATTTTAATTTCCTCAAGCGTTCCATTATTCCGTTAAGAGATTCTTTATACGATATAAAAAGTATGAAAGAGGATGATGTTTTTAATGTAATTGAAATTGATAATTTTAGTTTTTTTTCCAGATTGCATCAAAAAAGCCTAGAGCTTTTAGAACAAATAGAATCAGATATGGGTTCTCTTCATAGTGCATCCGATTATTATTTTTCGGCTCAAAGCCACAAAATGAATGAGATTATGAAGACACTGACAGTTGTTTCGGCCATATTTATTCCGCTTACATTTATTGTTGGTGTTTATGGAATGAATTTTAAATACATGCCTGAATTGGAATATGAACATGGTTATTATACCATTATTGGTATTATGATTTTAATCGTGGTGGCAATGATTTATTATTTCAAAAGGCGGCGTTGGTTTTGATTGTTAAAAAGTGGAATAAACTAAAAAAATACATTAGGAATTCAGATAGAATTTCGATAAGAATAAATTTAAAAAGTTACAAAAATGAATAAAGCGATATACATCGCGACAAGCGAAGAATATAGTGGTAAGTCTATTGTTACCCTAGGTTTAATGAGTATGCTTATTGGAAAAACAGCCAAAGTTGGCTATTTTAGACCCATCGCAGAAGATTTTGAAGACGGAAAAATTGACAATCACATCGAAACGGTAATTAACCATTTTGGTTTGGATATTTCTTTTCAGGATGCTTATGCCATCAAGAAAAGTAAATTAATCAAAAAGAAGAACAAAGGAAAACTGGGTGAAGTACTCGATTTGATTATCGAAAAATACAAAAAATTAGAAGAACGCTTCGATTTTGTATTAGTCGAAGGAACCAGTTTCACGGGAGAAGGAACTGTTATCGAGTTGGACATGAATGTTCTTATTGCTAAAAATCTTGGGATTCCAGCGATAATTGTAGGTTCCGGAGTAGGAAAAACATTAGAGGAGTTAGTCGATAGCCTTTATCTTGCTTATGATTCGTTCAAGGTAAAAGATGTCGAAGTTTTAGCAGTGATTGCAAATAAAGTCCAGCCAGAGAACATAAAATTAGTTACTTCAGGTTTGAAAAAAAGCTTACCAGATGGTTTATTAGTCAATGCTATTCCAATAATTTCGAGTTTGAACAATCCAACAATATTGGAAATTGCTAATGAATTAGATGCCAAAGTCTTGTTTGGAGAGGCTTATTTGAACAATCAAATTTCAAGTTTCAGTGTGGGAGCAATGCAATTAAGAAACTATTTATTGCATTTGCGTGAGAATGGTTTAGTGATAACTCCCGGCGACAGGGCTGATATTATTCTTGGCGCATTACAAGCCAATGAATCAGTAAATTATCCTACAATTTCAGGAATAATTTTGACTGGTAATATTATTCCAGAAGATACTATTTTGAAATTAATTGAAGGACTTTCATCAGTAGTGCCTATTATTGCTGTGAAAGAAGGAACTTATGTGATTGCGAATAAAATTGGAGATATAAAACCCAAAATTTATGCCAATAATACCCAAAAGATTCAAACGTCTATTGATACTTTCGAAAAATATGTTGATTTAGAAAGTCTTACCGAAAAATTCATCAAGTTTGAAGCAGAAGGTATGACTCCAAAAATGTTTCAATATAATTTAGTAAAAAGAGCCAAAAAACATCGTAAACATATTGTATTACCTGAAGGAAACGACGATAGGGTCATCATTGCAGCTTCTAGATTGTTGGCCATGGATGTGGTCGATATTTCAATCATTGGAAACAAAAAACAAATAGAAAACAAAGTTGCAGAGTTAGGTTTGTCTTTCGATTTTTCAAAAGTTCACATCATTAATCCAATAAAATCAAGACATTATGATGATTATGTGAATACTTATTATGAGTTGCGAAAAGAAAAGAAAATGACTTTGGAAATTGCCAAAGATTTGATGGAAGATGGTTCTTATTTTGGAACGATGATGGTATATAAAGGTCATGCGGACGGTATGGTTTCCGGTGCGGCACACACGACACAACATACTATTTTGCCAGCTTTGCAATTCATCAAAACCAAACCCAATTCTTCTGTAGTTTCCTCCATATTTTTTATGTGTCTGGAAGATCGAGTTTCGATTTTTGGAGATTGCGCCATTAATCCAAATCCAACTGCGGAACAATTAGCAGAAATCGCCATTTCATCAGCGGATTCTAGTTTAGCTTTCGGAATCGAGCCAAAAATTGCAATGCTTTCTTATTCTTCCGGATCATCAGGAAAAGGGGATGAGGTAGACAAAGTCAGAGCGGCTACTGAAATTGTCAGACAAAAACGTCCCGATTTAAAAATAGAAGGGCCAATTCAATATGATGCCGCCGTAGATTCAGTAGTAGGACAAAGCAAGATGCCAAATTCAGAAGTGGCAGGACACGCCAGCGTTTTGATTTTCCCTGATTTAAATACGGGAAATAATACTTACAAAGCCGTTCAAAGAGAAACTGGTGCATTGGCAATTGGCCCAATGTTACAAGGACTAAACAAACCCGTAAACGATTTAAGCCGTGGCTGTACCGTTGACGATATTATAAACACGGTTGTAATTACAGCCATTCAAGCACAAGGATTATAGATTTTTAACTTAAAGATTGAAATATTAATGATTTAAAAATTAATCTTTTAATGTTTCAATTTTTTAATCTTTTAATAAAATTTAAATGAAAATAGTAATAATAAACTCGGGGAGTTCTTCTATAAAATACCAATTAATTGATATGCCTTCTTGCGAAGTTATTTGTTCTGGAATGATTGAAAGAATTGGGCTAGAAACATCCAATTTAAGTTATGTAACCCATAAAAATAAAATTGAAGAAACAATGCCCATTCCCAATCATAAAACAGGTTTGGAAAAAATAGCTCGTTTATTGATGGACGAAAAAGTGGGTGTGATTAAAAGCACACTCGAAATTGAAGCGGTAGGTCATCGTGTCGTTCACGGTGGTGCAGGTTTTTCGAAAACAACTATAATCAATGAAAAGGTAAAAGATAAAATCAAACAACTTTTTGAATTGGCTCCTTTGCATAATCCTGCTAATTTTGAAGGCATAATTGTAGCCGAAGAAATTTTCAATACTGCCAAACAAGTGGCTGTTTTTGACACGGCATTTCACCAAACAATTCCTGTTGTAGCTCACAAATATGCATTGCCTAATTATCTTTTGACGGAAAATAAAATTCGGGTTTACGGTTTTCACGGCACAAGTCATAAATATGTTTCGGAAAAAGCGATTAAGTTTTTGCAAAATAGTTCCAAAATTATCACCATACATTTGGGTAATGGGTGCAGTATGACAGCCGTAAAAGATGGAAAAAGTATTGATCACACGCTTGGTTTTGGGCCAATGAATGGGTTGATTATGGGAACGCGTAGTGGCGATATTGATCAATCAGTTATATTTTATATGGTCAATTCATTAGGGTATTCCCTTGCAGATGTAAATACGATGTTGCAAAAACAAAGCGGAATGCTTGGACTCACTGGTTTTAGTGATTTGAGAGATATTGAATCTGAGGCTGGACAAGGAAATAAAGAATGTCAATTGGCTTTAGCAATGAATGCTTACCGAATCAAGAAATATATTGGTTCCTATACTGCAGCTTTAAATGGCTTGGATGCCATTATTTTCACGGCTGGAATTGGTGAAAACTCTTCTTATATTCGAAAGTTAGTTTGTACTGATATGGAGTATTTTGGAATTGAAATCGATGAATCTAAAAATGATATGCGTTCGAAAGAAATTAGGGAAATCAATACTCCACAATCAAAAACAAAAATATTGGTGATTCCTACCAATGAAGAAATCGAAATTGCTAATCAGGTTTATGGATTGCTTTCGAGTTAATAAATTAATTGAGTTAAACTTGACAGGTTATAAAAACCTGTCAGGTTTTTTAACTTCAAATATGCCAAAAGTTTGCCACAAATAAAAAGACTAATTGATGATTTGTAAATAATTATTTATAAATTTGAAAACAATAAATATTGACGTTTATCAGACAAAGCGACCCAATTTAGGGTGGATAAGTCGGATATTTTCAGACTTATATACAAGTTAATGGATAATTTTCCTGTAAGTTACTTAAATTTATTAAAAATAAATAAACTGTTTATTTTCAGTTGTTTAATTCTTATTTTGACTTAAAAAAATATTTTCTAATGCTCTTATTTAACAAGATGAAATCCTTAAGACCCAATACAACAGCTTTGTCTTTTGCTTTAAAAAAGTTTCCTTTAGTTTTATGCTATATTTTAATATTGATAAAATCCTATTTATCCGGATTTTGCAATTTTAAAAGTCTTCCAATAATTATGTAATTGCTGATTCTTTGTTTTAATTGCAAACGGCGACAGAAAAATAAATTTCCTGCCGCCGTTTATTTTTTAAATTAAAAAGTTAATATAAAGGATTTATACCTTTATTGGCTTTTAATTAAAACTTAATTGTAATTAACCCGTTGGGTGTAATTAGTTTTTAATAATAATTTATCGTCAGTTCGAGTGATTTTTGATAGAAAATCGTATCGGAAACAAAACAAATTTTATTAAAAACGGTTCTCGATACATTTTTTGTTCCGTTTTACTTCACAAAAAACACTTGAACTAACGGTTTTAATAATTACACCCAACGGGTTGTAATTAAGATTTTTTAACCATCATCCAGGCAGCATCAAGCTTGTCTAATTGTTTTTTCTCGTCTTTGTTCCATTCGTTTAAAGTGTTAAAAGGAGCTCCTTTAAAATCACCATTAAAAAACAAATACAATTTTCCGTTAACTACTTTAAAAGTTTCTGGGTTAACTGGAAATTTTACGTTTTTTTCAGCAACTCCCCAAGCGCAATATCCGTCACATTGTGGCAAGAATTTTGTTGGATTAGCTTTGAACGCTTTTTGGTCTTTTGCAGATGCAAAATAGTAATTAGCTCCATTATATTCTACTGCAAATTTTTTGTCTCCTTTTACTGCTTTGTTTACAGTAAAATATGAAACTACATCATAACCACCATTGGCTAGTTTGTCTTTGTCAACTGGTGCTGTTTGAGCCGAAGCAAAGTTTGAAAACAAAGCCACAACTGCTACTAAAACTAAAGATTTTAAATTTTTCATTTTTCTAAATTTTTATTGTTAATTATTTTGTCATTATTGACTTTACAAAGATGCGACAGCTTTTGGGAGTTTAAAATGGATTATGAACGCTTGTTGATGGACGATTTTCCCAAAGCTTTTTTTGTTCCTTTTTGCTTCAAAATAAATAAGAAGGTTTTTCAAACTTATTTCCTAAGTTAGTTGTCGAATGAGGTAATAAATTTTTGTATCTGTTCTAAGGTTTTTCCATTAACGATAGTCTCTTCAAAATTAACTTTACCTCTTGCGCCTTTAATTAAAAGTGAAGTATCCACATTAAAATGGCTTCGATGGTTTTCATTATTAGCTGTAATTCTTCCTTTCCTTTTTAACCACAGGCCGAAACTGTAATTAAACCCTCTTTCTTTTTTAAAAAAATTGTGGTCGAAACTTACAATACTCTTTTCTGCAGAAACCTGTCTAAATCCAGGATGACTAACCAAAAGTTCGATTGATCTTAGTATGTGTATTTCAGAATAATATTAAAAATCAAATTCCGAATTTAAATTGTTTGTATTAAAAATGCTTATTTTGTTCATTGTATATTTCATAATTAGACGTTTTACCTTTTAATGCTCCCAAAATTAAAATTAGTTTAGAGATTTTTCATTTAAGCATATTTAATAGAAAAAATCCGTGTATAAAAAAACAGCCTGTTCAATTATTTGAACAGGCTGAAAATTTTGAGTTAATCAATTTTATTCTAAAATATACTTGTTACTATTTGTCATTTTTAACAGTAGACCATTTTGAGTCCGCTTTTAGAGCAAGATCTTTTTGATCTTTCGTCCACATTTTTTGCACCTCTTTGTTATAATTTAGGTAAAGCACTCCGTCAGTTATTGACCAAGCTTCCGGATCAGTAGGTGCTTTGTGACCTTGAGCTACCCCATAAGCACAATACCCCCCGTATTTTGGAGCATATTTTTCTGGATTTGCTTTAAATACTTCTAGATTTTTATTCGTAGAGAAATACCAAGTTGCATCCATCCACTTTAAAGTAAATTTTGCATCTCCTTTTACAGGCTTACTTTCGCTAAAGTAGGACACGGCATCATAACCATTTATTGCTCCTGCTTTTGTGCTGTAGATTTGAGCCTTTTGTGCATTACCAACGATTGCAGTCATTGCAAACATTAGCATAAAAAACATTTTTTTCATAATTTGTGTATTAGTTTAAATACAAAATTAACCGAATCTATTATTTCTATTTGTCGGCTAGCTTACAGTTTTAATTTTATTAACAACTTAGGTATATACCATATCTAGTTTTTAATTATTTGTGTACTAAAAAAAATATTTATCAATAATTGACACCCCGCAACATTAAATGGAATAATTAGTTGTGCTTTTGATTTTGAATCAGTGTGTTTAACCAATAACTGTCTTTTTTGTGGTTATTTTTTTATCGGTTCTGGATTAATGCTTTCAAATTCAGCTGAGAAAATTATACTCGTTATTTTCCATTGTCCATCAATTTTTACTAGCCCCCAACTTTCTTTACCCCAATTAATTTTTTTATTGTCTTTCCAAAAACTATAATCAAATGTTGTAGTGGCTATACTACCATCTTCAATAATTTCTACGTTATAATATTTTTCTTCATAAGTTGCCAAGTCAAAAATAGTTCTGAAAAATTTTTTGTAAGTACTTGTGAAATTGCCCTTTTTAGTTTTGTCTTTACTTAATCTGTTTTGTTGTGTTTTCTCTTTGAAAACTCCAACCCAAACTGTTGGTTCATTATGAAAAAGAGAATAAAATTTAACGCTGTCTTTTTTAACTAAACAGTCCATAAAAGTTGTCAATATTTGTTTAATTTCTGTTTTGTTTGACGTTTCCTCATTCTGACTAAATGCAGAGTGAGATAAGAAAGAAAATGTCAATAGTACTATAAGTCGTTTCATTATTTAAATTTGTTAATTGTTTGATTTGATATTACTTTTTTATTTTAAAGATTTAGCCGCAGCAATTAATAATTCTGTCGAAATACGGTGTTTGAAATCTGGTGTAATATGTTCAAACTCAATTTCACCATTACTATTTACAATAAATACAGTTGGAACAGGCAAAAAAGAGGTGTTAATTCCATCTGAACCATCAGAAATATAGGGTTTATAACCGTCTGGGGCTTGAAATGCAATTCCTACTGCTTTAGATAATTCTCCTTTACTGTCTGATAATAAAAGGTAATTTAGGTTGTCTTTTTCGTCCGTAACTTTCAAATTTTTTGGAGCATCTGGACTTACGGCAATAATTTGGTATCCCAATTCTAGCAATTCTTTTTCGGCTTCTCCTAATGCTGACAATTGTATGTTGCAGTACGGACACCAACCACCCCGATAGAAAACTAAAATAGTTCGTTTCTTGCCAATCAAGTCTGATAAATTCACTTCAACATTGTCAACAGATTTTAACTTTAGGTTTGGTATTTTTTCTCCAACCAATAAAGGAGAAATATCGGTAGGTAATTTTGGCAATTCGTTCTGAGAACTTGCTGCAATTGAAATAAAGGAGAGCGCTAGTAGTAAAATGTGTTTTTTCATAATTGATAATTTTTATACTTCAAAAGTATTGTGCCTTAAAATGTTATATTGCCGGCTACTTTGCATTTGAACAAAGAAAAATAATTAAAATGCAATTTTTCAAATCTAACCGGCACTAAACCTTTGGTTAATCCTAACACAAGTAAATGGGCAATTTTCAATTACTTTCCTTTTCATCTGTAGAACTTAGTTGTTGCTTTGCAGCATTGGTTATTTTGCCCAAATCATTCATTTTGGTTTTTATGAATCCAATTGCTAAAATGGAGGATGTTGTGGTGATTGTTCCTAATACCTAAACTGTCAGCAGAATACATCAACGCATCTTCAGGACATACAAATTGGGAAGAAGTTATGAATGCATAATCATACTTGACTTTTTTTTTCATAAAAATACCCCCAAATAGAGTCTAACTTTTTGGGGGCAGTCTAATTACAATTGTATGACTTTTTTGAATTAAGTAAGATTATAAAACGATCTAATATAGTGTTTTATGTATTAGTCTAAAGCTGGAGCTAAAGGAAAATCAACTGGAATTTGAGTTAGATTATGCAAAAAGTTCATTGCTGTTTTATCACTTACCTGAAGAATCAAATCTACTAAATTTTCATTAGTATATCCATTTTCAAAAAATGCATTAATAGTTTCAGAACTGGCTCTTCCTTTGTTATCGGCAACATCGGCAGCCAATTGAACTAAGGCATTTAATTTAGCATCAGTACTTTTACCTTTTCTAATGTCTAACAATTGATCTTCTGAAAAACCATTCATTTTACCTAAAACCAAATGGGCACTTAGGCAATAAACACAACCGTTTACTTGGCTTACGATTAAATTCACGGCTTCTTTTTCTTTGTTGTTTAGTGAAGTTTTAGCGTTTTGGTAAGCTAAAAATCTTGTCAATCCATTTTCAGAATGTGCTATAGTGGCATACAAATTAGGTACAAAACCTAATGCTTTTTGTAGGCTGTCGAAAATGGCTTGATTTGCTGGTGCAACTTCTTCTCTAGTTGGAACTGTAAATGTTTTCATTTTTTTTTTTTTTTTTTTTTAATTTTGTTTGTCATTATTGACTTTACAAAGTTGCGACAGTTATATATCTTTTAAAATGGATTTTAAACGCTAGTTAATGGATAATTTTCCCAGACTTTTTAGTTTACGTTTTTGCATAAAAAAATAAAAAGGTATTGAAAACTTATTTCCAAAGTAGGTTATCTAAAGCCACAATGAATTCCTGAATTTGATTTAAAGTTAAATTATCAACAATAACTCCTTCGGCATTCACTTTTCCTCTAACGCCTTGAATTAAAAGTGAAGTATCCGCATTAAAACTGGCTTCGATGGTTTTCATTATTAACTGTAATTCTTCGTGCCCTTTTTCGCCCGAAGCCGAAGCTGTAATTAATCCTACCTTCTTTTTTGAAAAAATAGTTGTCGAAACACACCATTCTAAAGCATTTTTTAAACTGCCAGGCAAACTGAAAACATATTCGGGTGTGCAAATGATAATACCATCCGCTTTTTGAATTTCGTTTCTGAAGTTGGTGACTTGTTGCGGAGGATTTTCAGTGTCTAAATCAGGATTGAAATGAGGAATTTCTGCCAGATTTTCGAATATTTTTACTTCGAAAAGATCTTTTGACAATTCGGCAATTTGTTTTAGTATTTTCAAATTACTGGAATTGCTTCTGGTACTTCCTGAAATGGCGAATATTTTCTTAGTTGTTTTCATCTATAGTTATTTGTTGTTTTTGATGGAATAAATATAGCCATTCTAAATCAGGATTTGTGATTTAAAACGGCTATTTTGTTTATTTATGTTTTATTGTATATACTAATTTAGCAACAAGATAAATTTACGGGAATATCCTTTATTTTTACAAATAAAAACAATTTTCTTGTTCTTTTATCAAACTAACTTCGTTCAATTAAATTTATAATTTGAGAAGATTCAGCCGATTTAAATAATGAGCTTTCACTGTCAATCGACATAAATTCAGACGATAAACTAATATTACTATAACAAATAGGTTAGTTTAATTTATTTCAAGAATGTGATTTATATAAAGTGCTTTCAAATATTCGTTTTATTCCTTAGCACTTTGACTGCTGTTCCTGTTACTTTTATTTTTCCTCCAAATGGTAATTTTTTTACTTCATAAACAGTTCTTGCAGGACGTTTATTTTCAGGAAACAAACTGCAGAATAAATTATTTATTTCAGGCAAATTTTCTAAATCGTCAAATGCGATATCAATAAATACGATGTCGTCATTATCGAAATTTGCTTTTTTTAATACGGCAAAAAAGTTTTTAAAAGCAATTTTTGCTTCTTCCAAAGCAGTTCCGCAAACGTATTGTCCCTCTTTATCCACGGATAGTTGCCCGCTAACAAAACACATATTATTTACAACAACACCGTGACTTATTGGATTTGACCAATTAGGTAATCCTTCGCCTTTAACAATGTATTTTTTGGAATTCATTTTATTTTTAAGTTTATTATTTTGCCATTCGCACGAAACTGATACTTACACTTTATTTTTTATGGGATTCTTTGTTAATGCAATATTTTAGTAACCAGAAAAAGCCAGAAATCACTCTCTGGCTTTTGTATTATTTGGTGAGAAGCTAAATGTTATTTTTTAGTCTTTCCTGTGGCTACTTTAGCAGCATAAAAATGGTGTATTTCTTTAGAAATAACTTCCAGATGATCTTCTACCGCAAAGTGACCTGCTTCAAGACGATGCATTTCTGCATTAGGTAAATCTTTTAAGAAAGCTTCTCCTCCAGCCGGTGTAAAAAATATGTCGGTTTGTCCCCAAAAAATTAAGGTTTTAGGTTGGTTTTTGCGAAGGAATTCTTGCCACGCAGGATACAATTCAACGTTTTTACGGTAATCATAAAACAAATCAAGATTTACTCGAACTGCATTAGGTCGCTGCATAAAAGCATAATCTGATTCCCAGTTGTCAGGGCTAATTAATTCAGGGTTTTTAGCTCCAAAAAGATAGATTCCTTTAATAGCGTCATGAGTTAAAAATGCTGCTAATGGTTTTTCGGTTTCTGCTGATCGGTTTTTCCAAAGCGCTCCACGGAAACCATCCCAAGCAGGCGTAAATCCAACTTCGTAAGCGTTGCTATTTTGTATAATTAACCAATCTAGTGCTTTTGGATTACGACCAACGATTCTAAATCCAACTGGTCCACCATAATCTTGAACATATAAACCGTAATGATCAAAACCTTTTAATTTCAAGAAGTGTTCCACTATTTCTGAAATACCATCAAAAGTATAATTGTATGTTGCCGGGTCTGGCATATCACTTAATCCAAAACCTGGATAATCCGGAGCGATAACATGAAATTTATCTGAAAGGGATTGAATTAAATTTCGGTACTGATGTGATCCTGCGGGAAAGCCATGCAGAAGGACTAATTTTGGGTTTTTAGGATTTCCGGCCTCTCTATAAGAGATATTCAATCCATCAACTTTAATACTTTTGTAGGACACTTGTGCTACGGCAGCTACTGAAATAAAAAATAGAACAGCTACTGCAAATGATTTGTAATACGTTTTCATAATTTTTAATTTAATGTTGTTCGTCGTTGTTGACATTACAAATCTAATAAAAGTGCTAAGATTTTAAAATGGATAATTTTCATAAATTGATGGACAATTTTCACAGTTAATTTTTGCAAACAATAATTGCTTAAATTTGCGTTTAAATTAGCTAATTTATCTAAAATTTTAAACAAACCCTATAGATGGACTATTTTCATGTTGATGTATTCTCAAATAAGCCCTATTCTGGGAACGGACTCACAATTTTCATTGGCACAAAAGATTTGGACAAAGGATTTATGCAACTTGTTACCCAAGAGATGCGTCAATTTGAAAGTATTTTTTTAAAGCAGATTAATGAAAATACTTTTAGAGCCTATATTTTTACAATGGAGGAAGAGTTGGATTTTGCAGGACATCCTTTGATTGGTGCTGCAGCTATTCTTCATGATTTATTTACCAAAAGCGTTGCCAAAAGTAATTGGATAATCGAACTTAACGAGAAATCGGTTGCAATAGAAACGATAAAATACGACACCTATTACTCTGCTCAAATGAATCAAGGCAAGGCTGAGTTTGGCACGATTCTTTCAACTCAACAAGAAATTGAATTTTTGAGTTACTTTAATTTGACTAAAGAAGATAAAGTTGATGGTATGCCTTTTCAAGTAATTACTACCGGTTTACCCTATTTAATTATGCCAATAAAATCAGCATCGCTTGCTAAAGCAAAAATTACAATTCCCGATTTAGAAGAAAAATTAAAAGCGATTAATGCCAAATTTTTATATGTTTTAGATATCGAAAATTTGGAAGGCAGAACTTGGGATAATCTTGGATTGTATGAAGATGTCGCAACGGGAAGTGCTGCCGGACCTGTTGGAGCTTATTTGCATAAAAATAATCTATTGGAATTAGAAACTGAAATGGTTTTAAATCAAGGCCGCTTTTTGGGCAGACCTAGTACAATAAAAATTAGAATATCTAAAACCGGCGAAATATTTGTTGAAGGAGATGTTTGCAAAATTGCGTTTGGGCAACTTTTACAAGAAAAATAGTTTAAATAATTTGTAAACAATAGGTTAAAAAATAATCATAATTCTTAAAGTTTTAAGTTCCAATTAAAAAATAAATAATATTTTCCGTAATATTTAATTGATGTTTATACACTATGCAAAAAAAACTGTTGGAATAACAGTTTTTTTTGTAACATTACTTAAGACCAATTCTTATAAAGGAGTAGGAGTAAAGGTAGTTAGGCTTAATTTAATGATTAACCTTATTTTTTATTTTGAATATAATTTTCATTTAGAGCCCATTCATAAAATCGTTCTATCCATTTGTCTTTTGGTTGGCCACTTTTTGTCATACCAAAACCGTGATATCCTCTAGCAAACATGTGTAATTCGGCGTTTATTCCTAGGTGATGCCACAATTTATATAGTTCAATTGAATCATCCGCTAAACCAAATCCATCATCCGATGCGCATACCAGAAAAATAGGCGGAGCATTTTTTGTTGGTTCTTGCATTGGAAAAAAGTAAGATGCTGCTGTATAAACAGGAACTAAAAAATCTATTTTACTTTCGTCTGAACTATTTAAAGCAACAGATAATGACACGGTACCACCAGCAGAAAACCCCATAAATCCTATTTTATTCTTACTTATTCCAAAGTCATCGGAATGTTTTCGGACATATGCTACAGCATTTGTTCCGTCTTTGATTGAATAAGGTATTATTTTATTGGCTTCTTCTAGATATTTTGCGTGATTACTTTCAGATATTTTACTGATTTCAGCTGCTCCATCTTCAGCAGTTGGTACTAATCTATATTTTAACACAAATACGGTAACTCCTTTTTTGACAAGCCATTCAGCAACGTCAGTTCCTTCATTTTTAATACTTAGCCCATAAAACCCACCTCCTGGAGCAATAATTACGGCTGTCCCATTATTAATTTTTAATGCTGGTCTGTAAACTAGTAAAGAAGGAGTGGAAACGTTTGTTACCACTTGGGCTTTCCATATCGAAGAGTAGTATTCTTTTTCTTTATTTTCCCACTTTATATTATCAGGATTTTCAAATGGTAATTGTATCGTTTCTTGTGCATGAATCAAACTGCTATTCAATAGCATCAGACAAAAAAATATTTTTATTTTCATTTTAGGCAATTTATGTATTTATGTTGTTTTCTTTAATTATTTTACTCTTTGCAGTTTGCTTATTTCTTATTGGGATATCAGTATATCATTGAATTGAATGATGGGTATAATCTCTGTAAAATTCTTCATATCTCCTTGTAGTTCCATAGCGTGAGGAGTAAAGGCCTCAATGAAACTTTGCACTGTGTCAAAAGTAAAATGACACAAGGCTATATAGGGAACTTCGGTTCCTGTTTCGGCTGTTCCAACACCTCTTTCTACAGAAACTCCTTTAAAACCAGGATGTGTGCTTAGAAGTTGTATGGATCTTGGCATGTGAATTTCAGTGTAATATTGAAAATTAAATTCCGAGTCTAATTTGTTCGGATAAAGTATGCTTATTGTATTCATTTTTTTGAGATTTAATTATTTTATTAAGACTTTTAGCTGTATAAAATCACCTAAAATTTATGATTTTATTTTGCTTTTTTTACATATTCGTTTTAACACCATTGAAATTCAGATTGAATTATTCCATTGCTTTTAAAAAAGTTTCAAAATTTTACAATCCTATTGTAATTGTTTTAAAACATCATCCTTTGTTATAAAACCAACATTAGACCAAGTAAGCTCTTTGTTTTTAAACAATTTTAAAACAGGCAAAGCGTCAATGTTTAATTCTTTGCAAAGTTTTTGATTGTCATCCGCATTTATTCTAATGACTTCAACCTTGTCTTTCATGTTATTGGCAATTTCTTCTAAGTAGGGTTTCATCTTTCTGCAAGGACCACACCAATCTGCATAAAAATCGATCAGAACAATTTTTTTTGAATTAGCCAATTCATCAAATTGTTTTTTTGTTAACCCTTTTGGTGTTGCTTTTGTATCGATAACCTGTGGCAAATTTGCTGCTCTCCATTTTAAAATGCCTCCTTTTAAATCATATATTTCTTTAAAACCATTTCTATTTAATTTTTCTGAAGCATCGGCACTTCTGGAACCACTCAAACAGTATATAAAGTATGGTTTTGATTTGTCGAGTTTAGCAGTTTGATTTTCAAAGTTTTCACTATTATTCCAATCAAAGTTTACAGCATTTGGTAAATGTCCTTTTGTGAATTCTTCTCGTGTTCTCACATCTATTATGACCGGTTTAGTGATTGTCATTATTTTTTCAGAAAATTCGACCGCAGAAAGTAGTCGTTTTACATCTTTATTCTGGCCTTTTAAGCTACTAACAAAAAAGGATAGTATCATTAATGTAAATAGAGCTTTTTCTTTCATAATTATTTTTATCTAAGCGTATTTATTATTCTTTGGTATTTTTGGAGTAATCAGATAAAATCCAAGTTAAAAACACCAAACCTGCAACGGCAAAGTAGAAGTTTCGAGACAATTCATTTTCAATTTCACCTAAGTAAAATGCCAGAAAAATAAGGGCAAAAGAAACAGCTAGTTCAATCCAGCCATGAATTTTAATGGGGACTAACTTAATTAAACCAAACTCAAAATTTGTTAATAGTGTTAGGGTTAAATGTATACATCCCAGTAAATAAGTGAATATTGATGTGTTGTTTGGAAGTCCCAAAATTAATGGCGACGAAAATAGAAACATCACAAAAACATAATCAATAAGTCCGTGAATCTTTGAATTTAGTATTTTCATTTTTTTTTCTTTTTTTTTGTTAGATTATTTTAATTTTAATTCTGCTAAAAAAGACTTTAGTTTTACATATAAAAGCATTTTTTTATTAGGTTTTTGAATGAATTTAAAACTCATTTTTTTTATTTATCTTTTATTTTGTAAATATTTGGATAATAATATAGTATGTATTAACCCGTTGGGTGTAATTATTTGAAGTAAAAAATATTAATTAGATATTGCTCAAGACACTGAAATTCAGTATCTTGAAGTCGCAAAACAAACAATATCCATGTCAAATATAAT
>NZ_JADHEC010000047.1 GCF_015277675.1 Flavobacterium soyangense | reverse complement strand
TTTTGGGACTATAAAAGCGATTTTTAAAGCTTTTTATGCCTTGTTTTATTTTAAGAATGAACAATCCGTTTTTCAACAAAGAATTTTAATTGTAGTTTAAATCACATATATTTACGCCCTGATTAACAAAATTGAGTTCGTTTTAGGGTTTTTAGACGAACTGACGTTGGGCAAAAGGCGCGAGCACCTTTTGCCCAATGGGCGCACCCTTCGCCCAACTCGACGCTTGAAGAAATCAAGCGACTTCGTCAAGCGCGCGCCCATTAGTGGCAATTTGACAAAAAGACATCATAAAAAAATAACAGACAAAAATGAAAATTTGTATCGGACAAACAAATCCTCAAAAAGGTGACATTGACAAAAATATTGAAATTCATAAACAATTTATTCAAGCTGCAATTGAGCAAAGTGCTGACATTATTGTATTTCCAGAGCTTTCACTAACAGGTTATGAACCAGATTTAGCAAAAGAAATAGCAACTACACAATCAGACAAAAGACTTTACACTTTTCAAAAATTGAGTGATAATCACAAAATCATTATTGGTTGTGGAATACCAACTAAAATAGAAAATAATCTATTTATAAGTATGATTATTTTTCAACCAAATAAAGAACGTATAACCTACTCAAAACAAAATTTATTCCCAAGCGAAACAGAAATTTTTAATGTTGGAAATGAATCTATTATTATTCCCTTTGATATTGAAAACATCATTGCACCTGCAATTTGTTATGATTTATCAGATCCAAAACATTCTGAAAATGCCAAACAGAATAATTCAAATATCTATATAGCTAGTGTTTTGAATTCAGTTAATGGCATTGACGAAGACATATATAAACTATCTAACATTGCCAAGAAACACAAGATGACTGTTTTTATGGCAAATTTTATTGGACAATCAGGCGGTTATGAATGTGCAGGAAAATCTTCAATATGGAATGACAGCGGTGAACTTATTGAGCAACTTGATAATAGTACAGAAGGGATACTTTTGTATAATACTAAAACAAAATTGACAACAAAAATAAAAATAAACTGCCACTAACAGCTAGAGTTTCGTTGCGTTCGTAGAACGAACAATGAAACTCGTGTTGAACGGAACCGATTGCATGCCGTAAACACTATGGAGTTATCGTAAAGTTTTGAGAGCTAATAACAAGAGGATTTAGAGTCCTCTTTTTTTTGGGAGTAGTTTGAGCTTGGTTTTCTCGTGTTTTGCTTCACTTTTTGGCATAAAATCCCAGCTGTGCGAAGTCTCCCGACTTCGTACCTCGCTGTACGAAGTCACCCGACTTCGTACCCACAACAAAATGCCACAATAACCAGCATAAATACTAAGAAATGCAAGATTTAAAACCAAACGAACAGCAATCTCAAAATGCAATTATCCCACTGGCGCTCGTTTGTCCACATTCCGGCTTCCTAATAGCTCCCCTAAAACCACAAAAAACCAGATAGCAAAGCTTCCAGCCTTCCAAAGGCTGGAAGCTTTATAAAACTAAAATCCTGACAAATTTCAAAAAAACCTTTCTTTTGGGTTTATCATATAAAATCGGTTTCCTAATGACTCCCTACGCTGTGCGAAGTCCTGCGCTGTGCGAAGTCTCCCGACTTCGTATCCCAGCTGTGCGAAGTATGCTGTTTTACAAGATTGCGAATTTTGTATTAAACTCAAATTTTGTTAATGATTTATTTATTGAAAATAGAAGTTCGATAGTTCCAAACTATATTTTTTAAATTTTAATTAAATGGAGAAAAAAGATATTTTAATAAATGATATTGATCAATTTGGAGTTGAATCAATAGAGCAATATAACAGAGATAAAGAAATAAATCAAGTGCAATATTTCAAATTGATTGAGCGCTTAGATGAGTTAAAAGTTGAAGACTTTCATTCACCAGAAAAGTTTGAATATTTTTTGAGATATTGGAACCAGCTGTGCGAAGTCTCCCGACTTCGTGCCCACACAGAATGCCGCAATAAAAACCCAGCTGTGCGAAGTCTCCCGACTTCGTACCCACAACAAAATGCCACAATAACCAGCATAAATACTAAGAAATGTAAGATTTAAAACCAAACGAACAGCGATCTCAAAATGCAATTATCCCACTGGTGCTCGTTTGTCCACATTCCGGCTTCCTAATGCCCCCCCCTAAAACCACAAAAAACCCAGATAGCAAAGCTTCCAGCCTTCCAAAGGCTGGAAGCTTTATAAAACTAAAATCCTGACAAATTTCAAAAAAACCTTTCTTTTGGGTTTATCATATAAAATCGGTTTCCTAATGACCCCAGCTGTGCGAAGTCACCCGACTTCGTACCCACAACAAAATGCCCCAGCTGTGCGAAGTCTCCCGACTTCGTACCCACAACAAAATGCCACAATAACCAGCATAAATACTAAGAAATGCAAGATTTAAAACCAAACGAACAGCGATCTCAAAATGCAATTATCCCACTGGCGCTCGTTTGTCCACATTCCGGCTTCCTAATGACTCCCCTAAAACCACAAAAAACCAGATAGCAAAGCTTCCAGCCTTCCAAAGGCTGGAAGCTTTATAAAACTAAAATCCTGACAAATTTCAAAAAAACCTTTCTTTTGGGTTTATCATATAAAATCGGTTTCCTAATGACTCCCCAACAACCACAAAAAAACTAAGAGATAATTACTATTGCCAATATTGATTGCAATTTCTGTTATTCTTTTTGACAGGTAAATTTCATTGGTTTTAAAAGCTTAGTTTTCGTAAAATCCAACATTAAATCGTATCTTTGATAGATTTAACTTTTTAGCAAACAGTTAGTTAATTTAATATCTTGCCTCTTAATTTTAATTTAGTAGACTTTTAATTATGGATAACAATGAAATTATTTTAATTAATAATTCAATTTATGAAGATCATTTATAAATACATTATTATATCTGTTGCACTTATTGTGTTTCTTACCTCATGCAATACATTGGAGAAGGCTTCCATGCACGGATTCAACAGTGGATATTACAAATTTGAATCGAAACCAAAAAGTGACCAAAACGTTTATGTAGATGTAACAGATGAAAAGATTGATGTATATCATGAAACAAAAAAACAGCCTGAAAAAAATGCATTTCTGACTATTCCCCTAAAACCTTCGGACAGTATTCTGGTTAGCCCTATAGTTTTTAAGAAAAAAAGTCTTGACATTGATATTACCGCGATTCTTTTAAAATATCGTCCATCTGTTTATGGATTGCCGGGACAAATGACTACAGACTTCAATATTGCTTTATATGCCGGATGGAGGCATGACAGTTACAATATAGTAAGCAGAATGAATCCTTTAGGCAAGAGTCACAATAAAATAAATAATCGAGGATATGATTTTGGCCTTTTTGCAGGACCCGGAGCTACCCTAATCAGTCCGTTTACCACGCAGAATAAAGTTACCGATGAATATAGTGGAATGATTATTCAAACAGGATTTGCAGGTTTTATAGAATCTAATATAGCCAGTTTTGGGATTGCTGTCGGATTTGATTCCCTGCTGAATTCTGATCGGGAAGTTTGGATTTACAATAAGAAGCTATGGGTAGGATTTATTGTGGGTATTGCATTAAACTAACCATCCTTTAACTAATATTCTTCATACCAGTTAAATTTATCTTGAACAATATGTTCTTTCTCTTTTTTTAAATATTCCAAAAAAGAGACACAAACGGGAGAATGATTTTTTCCTTTTAGCCAAATTAAACTCCAAATTGTTTTAATAGGCAGTCCTTGTACAGGAATTATTTGCAATTCATCATTATGTAATTCTCTTTTTATTCCTATCAATGGCATAATTGAATACCCTAATCCCGCCAATAAAGCTTGTTTGACAGCCTCATTGGTAGTAAGTTCCATTTTTTTTAGAACAGAAACATCATTTCGTTCGATAAAATTTTCCATAGTTTGTCTTGTGCCTGAGCCTTTTTCTCTAAAAATTAAAGGCAATTCTTTGAATATGTCTTTGGTTTTAATACCCTTTTCAAATTTTTTTGTGGTGTTGCCAACTAGATATAATTTATTTTGGAGTAGATCAAGTTTCTGAATATTTAGCTTAGTTGGCAAAATAGAAACCAGTGCAAAATCTACTTCATTGTTTTCTAAACTTTTCACTACTTTGTTTTTATTGGTAACGTCCATTAATAATTCTACTCCAGGATGTTGCCCCATAAAATCAGCCAAAAAATAAGGCATCACATATTTGCCGGTTGATACCACAGAAATTTTTAACTTACCTGTCAACTGACCTTTATAAGCAAATGTTTTGTTGTTGATGGCGTTTACTTGATTGATAATATTTTCTGCTGCTTCGGCGATTTCTCTCCCAAAATCTGTGATATATATCTTTCTGCCCACTACTTCGGTCAGGGGAATATCAAATTGGCCTTGAAAATTTTTAAGTTGAATAGATACAGCAGGTTGTGTCAAGTGTAACTCTTCAGAAGCCTTAGTTACGCTTTGCGTTTGTACGATTTTAAGAAATATCTGTAGTTGATTTAAAGTGTAGTTCATAAATTATTTTAATGGATTACATTACAAATATAAATAAAAACTAATAAATAATAATTCACAACTTTGCAATGTCAAATTAAAAATAAGCGGAAAGTCTGCAAATTTTAAACTAATAATAAAAAACTATGGTAATGAACAGTAGTAAGACAATAACCTTAATAGATGGACATTTTTCATCTGATGATGCATTTGAATTATTAAGAAATTTGTATTCAAGTAAAATACAGTTCCATCAACTGAAAAATTTTAGTTCTATGGAACGATTTGGAAAAGAAGACAAGATGGCTATGGAAAGAATTCCGAAATTAAAGGAAAGTCTAGAATCTATTTTAACCTTAATGAAAGAAGAAACAATAGGAGAAAGTATGATTGAAATAAAATCAGTGGTAAACATTAGTTTTTGTAAAATTAGTAGCACAGAATAATAGTAGAAACACCATTGCCCATAAAAGAGCTAAAAGCTAAATTTTAAAAGAATTGTAAAGCTAAGGTAAAACAAAAATAGTGGGAGCCATATAATATCAGAAACCGTCAAATTAGATTTTACTGACTAACTTTATAAAATTTTAATTAAACAATTTAAAAAAATAAACAAATGAACTTCAATTTACTTCTAGAAAATCTAACTAATCCTGCACTATTATTCTTTGTGCTAGGCATTATCGCAGTTTATTTAAAAAGCGATTTAGAAATTCCACCTAACTCATCAAAATTTATCTCTCTATATTTATTGTTCGCTATAGGTTTTAAGGGTGGTCAAGAATTATCACACGAAGCATTTACAAGTGAAATTGGATGGTCAATGCTATTTGGTATTGGTATTTCATTACTAATACCTTTCTATACCTTCTTTATTCTAAAAAGAAAATTAAATGTGTTTGATTCTAGTGCCATAGCGGCGGCTTATGGCTCAGTAAGCGCAGTAACCTTTGTAACAGCAGTTTCTTATCTCGAATCGCAACAACTAACTCTTCATGGTCATATGGTAGCCATTATGGCTTTGATGGAATCTCCAGCCATAATAATTAGCTTAGTTTTATTAACAATTTTTAACAAAGAAGGCATTTCTAAAAACATTAAAATTCCAGAAGTAATAAAACATTCATTAACTAATGGCAGTGTTTTACTTATACTCGGCAGTTTAGTTATCGGTTTCTTGGCAAGTGCTAAGCAAGCTGAAGGAATCAAGCCATTTACAAACGATTTATTTAAAGGATTTCTTGCTATTTTCCTTTTAGATATGGGCATAACAAGTGGTAGAAAGCTTAAATCGTTTTTTTCTTTTGGATTATTTCCATTTCTATTTGCAATAATAATCCCATTAGTTAATGGTTGTGTGTTTGCGATGTTAAGTTCTTTAGTAACAACAGATATTACAAATAGATTTATGTTTGCCATTTTAGCTGCAAGTGCATCATATATAGCCGTTCCTGCTGCAATGAAAATAACGGTACCACAATCTAATCCGGGTCTTTATTTACCAATGGCACTTGCTGTTACTTTCCCTATTAATATTACGGTGGGGATGCCATTATATTTTCTAATTGTCCAGCATTTTTAATTAATTAAGACATTTTATTTTACATATTTTTTTCAAAGCTTTCAGTTTCCTATGTTGGAAGCTTTCTAAAACTAAAAAACCCGATAAATCTCAAAAACTTATCGGGTTTAAAATATAAAAAAATTCACTAATGACTTATTTTTTCCATTTCATCAGGATTGTGTTTGTACTTAAATAAAATTGCAAAAGCTATCGCAATTACCAAAGCGTAACCCGCAAAACTTAACCATATACTGTGCCAGTCTCTAACGCCATTGTGGGTAAAGAATTTATCTATTGCCCAACCAGAAGTAAAACTGCCTAATACCGCTCCCACTCCATTTGTCATCATCATAAACAACCCTTGTGCAGAAGATCGATTTTTAGAATCCGTATTTGTTTCAACAAATAATGAACCAGAAATATTAAAGAAATCAAATGCCATTCCGTAAACAATACACGACATAATAATCATCCACAAACCACCATTTGGATTACCAAAAGCAAACAAACCAAAGCGTAAAACCCAAGCAAACATTGATATTAACATTACTTGCTTAATACCGAAACGTCTTAAGAAAAAAGGAATTGCCAAGATAAAAAGCGTTTCAGAAATTTGAGAAATGGACAATATTATTGTGGAATATTTTACTACAAATGAATCCGAATATTCAGGTATGTTTTTAAATTCATCTAAAAAAACATCGCCATATGCATTTGTAAGTTGTAATGCACCACCTAAAAACATAGAAAAAATAAAGAATAATGCCATTTTATAATTAGCAAATAGTTTAAAGGATTCTAGGCCTAGAGTTTCCCCCAACGAGGCATTTTCTTTTATTAATCGTTGTGGTTTACATTTTGGTAAAGTAAAAGCGTAAATACCCAAAATTAGTGCTGCAATTCCAGCAATATAAAATTGATAGGCAGTTGCTTTATTGCCTGTTAAATTTGTAATCCACATAGCAACAATAAAACCAACGGTACCCCAAACTCGAATGGGCGGATAATCCTTAACAATGTCTTTATTATTCAATTTAAGTGCTGTAAATGAAATAGAATTACTCAAAGCAATCGTTGGCATATAAAAACACATTGCCAATAGCATTACATAAATGAAATTAGTTGGAGTTGTAACTTGTGGCAAACAAAACAAGACTGTAGCATATAAAATATGTAAAATTCCATACAATTTTTCTGCATTTATCCATCTGTCGGCAATTATTCCTGTTAGAGTCGGCATAAATAAAGATGTAACTCCCATTGTTCCGAAAACTAAGCCAAATTGTGTCCCGTCCCAACTTTTAGTCCCAAACCAGAAATTTGCAATTGTAATTAGCCAAGCTCCCCAAACAAAGAATTGAAGGAAACTCATCAAGGTTAGCCGATACTTAATATTCATAATAATTTTAGCTTTAATTTAAAAAATCACTTATTTATTTCGTAAATCTAACAATAAATTAAGGTTTTTAAATTAAATTTAAGAATTATTTAAATAAAAAAACCGCTTCTAGGGAAAGCGGTTTTTCTAACTAATTAATTAACAACAAAATCCTCAATTATTATTTTGTATAAAGTAGGTTAAGTTTTTAAAGTAGATTGTGGGGCAAACTTTTTAAATTCTTTCTAATTGATACTGTTGTTATAATTTTATTGAGTAAATATATAACAATTACCGATTAAATAACAAATAAAATCGACTAAATACACAATAAAAAGTAATTTACATATAATTTTCTTACAAATAAATTAAAATATAGCTATGATTAAATTATGACCTAATAAAATACTAAGTAAATTGCAATTTTAGGGTGCAAGTCGGTCAATTTTCCAAGAATAATCCTCTTGCAAATGATAGCGAATTCTATCGTGTAATCTATTTGGTCTTCCTTGCCAAAATTCAACTTCTACTGGACGAACTAAAAATCCACCCCAAAATTTTGGTCTTGGAATTTCTTTTCCTTCGAAATCTTTTTCCAATTGTTTTAAACCTTCTTCCAAAACAGTTCTGGAAGGAATTATCTCGCTTTGATTAGAAACAATGGCTCCTAATTTGCTTCCGGTTGGTCTGGATTCAAAATAACCATCGGAAATATTCTCCGAAGTTTTCTCCGCAACTCCTTTAATAATAACTTGTCGTTCGAGTGAAGACCAAAAAAAGGAAAGGCAAACATTAGGATTATTGGCAATAGCCCTACCCTTTTCGGAATTGTAATTAGTGTAAAAAATAAACCCTTCGTAGGTAAATTGTTTTAAGAGTAGAACACGAGCTTTTGGAAAACCGTCCAAACCAAAAGTAGAAACTGTCATTGCATTAACTTCATCATCGCCTCCAAAATCTTCTACTTCATGAAACCATTTATTGAATAAATTAATTGGATCTTCCGGAATATTAGTTTCCAAAAGTTCATTTTTATCATAAGATTTTCTGTAATCGCTTAAATCTTCCATTGCTTTATTTTATTCTTGAATTGCAAAAATACTCAAACTAATTTTTATTTATTAAATCAAAACTCAAATGATTTTCCATCATCGGCTAAAAGAATGTTAGGAAAAATAGTTTCGGCTTGTTCTTTAAAGAGTTCGATACTGTCGTATCGTGTAGAATAATGTCCCATTATCAATTGCTTGACATTTGCTTTCAAAGCAATAGTTGCGGCTTCTTTGGCTGTGGAATGCATCGTTTTTCCTGCCAAAACTTCTTCTGAATCCAAAAAAGTGGATTCGTGATACAAAACATCGACTTCTTTGATATATGGAATAATGCTTTCATCATAAACCGTGTCCGAACAAAACGCATAACTCTTAACCGGAATTGGATCAAAAGTCAATTTATGGTTCTCGATAACTCGTCCATCATCTAATATGATGTCTTTTCCGTTTTTTATTTTTTGGTAATAACATTTATCAATTTCATAGTTTTGAACGGCATTCATATCTAATTTTCTGTCGCCTACTTTTTCCTGAAATAAAAAACCATTGGTGTAAACCCTATGTTTTAAAGGGATTGTTTTGACTATTACTTTATCATCTTCAAAAACAATTTCACTTTCTTTAGATTCTAATTCGTGAAAAAGCAACCCATAATTAGGCCAGGAATTCGATAATCGCAATTGCAGATTAATAATTTCCTTGATTCCTTTTGGACCATAAATATGCAAGTCGGTTATTCGATTGAGCAACATAAATGTAGAAACCAAGCCCACCAAACCAAAAAAGTGATCTCCGTGCAAATGGGAAATAAAAACATGATTGATTCTCGAAAACCTGATTTTGTTTTTGCGCAACTGCACTTGAGTTCCCTCGCCACAATCAATTAGAAACAACCTGTTTTTGATTTCTAAAACCTGTGAAGTGGGATTCGTAAAAGTTCTTGGAGTTGCTGCATAACAGCCGAGGATGGTTAAGTTCAAAATTAAAATTTATTCGGTTAATCGGTTATTTGGTTAATCGTTAAAGGTCCTATGAATTCGATTAAACAATTAAACGAATAAACAATTAACCTATTTAAAATCCTAAATCTCTTTCTATTTCCTCCATCTCAATAATATCGTGGGCTTCTTGAATTGACCGAACCACAGCGAGTTTATCTGAAACGGCATTATGGTCAAGGTCAGAAGTAACTATAACAAATGATTTTTTGGCCTTTTTGTGAATTTTTGAAAGTGGCATAAATCCATTAATTGCTGCCACTGAAAGGTTTTTATGCTTTCTAATATCAATAATAATATTATATTTTTCAAAAGTTTTATACTCATGGGTCACTTTCATCAAATATGAAGCCAAATCACCTTGAGTATCTTTTATACAAATAGTATGTCCTTTTTGATCTACTTTCATTGTGTTGAAAATTTAAACATAGCTAATTTACAAAGAAAATTTGGGTTATTTTAAATCCGAAGGTTCGAATATTACTGAATTTTTGAAGCCAACAAATAAATTACTGCCATCCGAATCGCAACTCCATTTTCAACCTGATTCAAAATCACCGATTGTTTAGAATCGGCAACATCCGATGTTATTTCCACACCACGATTAATGGGTCCCGGGTGCATAATTATGATTTCCTTGTTTAGTGAATCCAGCAAGGTTTTGTCCAATCCATATTGCTGGGCATATTCCCTAGTCGAAGGAAAAAAATTCACGTCCATTCTCTCGTTTTGAACACGCAACATATTGGCTACGTCACACCATTCTAGCGCCTTGCGTAAATTAGGCTCTACCGTAACTCCAAGTGATTCAATATATCTTGGAATCAATGTTTTTGGACCACAAACTTTAACTTGAGCACCTTGCATTTGCAAAGCGTAAATATTGGAAAGTGCTACTCTGGAATGCAAAATATCGCCTACGATTACCACTTTTTTTCCTGCTACATCGCCCAGTTTTTCTCTGATGGAATAACTGTCCAATAAAGCTTGCGTTGGGTGTTCGTGTGCTCCGTCTCCTGCGTTTACAATGCTTGCTTTTACGTTTTGGGACAAGAAATGAGCCGCACCAGGATTAGAATGTCGCATTACCACCATATCCACTTTCATCGAAAGAATATTATTTACGGTATCAATAAGGGTTTCCCCTTTTTTTACTGATGATTGCGCTGCTGAAAAGCTAATAACGTCAGCCGATAAACGTTTTTGTGCTAATTCAAAAGAGAGTTTGGTTCTGGTGCTATTTTCGAAGAAAATGTTAGCGATCGTGATATCTCTAAGTGAAGGTACTTTTTTTATGGGACGATTTATAACTTCTTTAAAATGATCGGCGGTTTCAAAAATAAGGTCAATATCTTGCTTGTTGATATATTTAATTCCCAATAAATGATTTACACTTAACTCGCTCATTTTACTCTTATTTATTAATTAAATAAACGGCATCTTCACCGTCTTGTTCTTTCCAACATACCTTAACTTTTTCATCATTAATGGCATCAACCTGTCGACCACGATAATCGGGCTGAATAGGCAAATGACGGCTAAAACGTCGGTCAATAAGTACCAATAACTCTATTTCGGATGGTCTTCCAAAGGATTGAATCGCTGTCAAAGCGGATCGAATACTTCGACCTGTATATAAGACATCGTCTATGAAAACGACTTTTTTATTTTCGACGATAAAATCTATTTGGGTTCTATTTGCTTCCAATGGTTTGTTGGTTCTGCGGAAATCATCTCTAAAGAAAGTGATGTCTAAATATCCCAAAGCAATGTTTGGAATTTTATATTCTTTTTCCAACAAATCTTTTAATCGCTCCGCTAAGAAAGTACCACGTGGTTGAATTCCAATCAAAATTGTATCCGAAAAATCAAGATGTTTTTCGATTAACTGACAGGCCAAACGGTGCAGAATGATATTGACTTCCTTTGAAGTGAGCAATATTTTTTGACTCATAATGAAGTGTTGTTTGGGATGTAAAGATATACTATTTTTTGAAATTTATAATTTGCTTTCTGCATAAAATTCGCAAAAAAAATCCCGTTACAATGTAACGGGAAGTTATAAATTTAATTTCGTAAGTCTAAAATATTACGAATACATTTTTGTTCTTAATTCTTGAACGCTTTCGTTATCAAGATATTCATCAAAAGTCATATAACGATCGATTGCTCCGTTTGGCGTTAATTCGATAACTCTATTGGCCACAGTTTGCGAAAACTCGTGATCGTGAGTGGTAAAAATCACTGAACCTTTAAAGTTTTTAAGTGAATTGTTAAATGCCGTAATCGACTCTAAATCCAAGTGATTTGTAGGTTCGTCTAGCATCAAAACATTGGCACGTTGCATCATCATTCGAGACAACATACATCTCACTTTTTCGCCTCCAGATAAAACTCGACAGGTTTTCAAGGCTTCTTCTCCAGAGAAAATCATTTTTCCCAAGAAACTGCGAATATTAACTTCGTCACGTTCTTCTTCGGTTTTTACCCATTGGCGCAACCAGTCTACAAGAGAATCATCACTTTCGAAAAAAGAATGATTTTCGGCAGGTAAATACGCTTGAATTGTGGTAACTCCCCAATCAAAAGTTCCAGAATCTGGTTTTTGATTTCCGTTAAGGATTTCATAAAAAGCGGTTGTTGCACGAGAATCTTTCGAAAAAAGAACGATTTTATCGCCTTTAGCCATATTCAAATCAACACCTTTAAATAAAACATCACCTTCTATGGAAGCACTTAGGTTTTGAACGTTCAAAATCTGATCTCCCGCTTCACGCTCTTGGTCAAAAATGATTGCAGGATAACGACGGCTTGATGGTTTTATCTCGGAAATATTCAACTTTGAAATCATCTTTTTACGAGATGTAGCTTGCTTTGATTTGGCCACATTCGCAGAAAAACGTCGGATAAACTCTTCTAATTCTTGTTTCTTTTCCTCGGCTTTTTTGTTTTGTTGTGCACGTTGTTTGGCCGCTAATTGACTGGATTCATACCAAAAAGTATAATTTCCTGAATAATGGTTTATTTTGCTGAAATCAATATCCGAAATATGGGTACAAACAGCATCTAAAAAGTGTCTGTCGTGAGAAACTACAATTACTGTGTTTTCATAATTGGCTAAGAAATTTTCTAACCAAGCAATGGTTTCAAAATCCAAATCATTCGTAGGCTCATCCATAATAAGCAAATCAGGATTTCCAAAAAGCGCTTGCGCCAAAAGCACACGAACTTTTATTTTCCCTTCTAAATCGCCCATTAAAGTGTAATGGTTTTCTTCGGTAATTCCAAGATTGGAAAGCATAGAAGCTGCATCAGACTCGGCATTCCAGCCATTTAATTCTTCGAATTGCACTTGCAACTCCCCTATTCTGTCTGCATTTTCATCAGAATAATCTAAATACAAAGCATCCATTTCGGTTTTAATTTTATACAAAACCTTGTTGCCCATCATCACCGTTTCCAGAACTGTATGTTGGTCAAACATGTTGTGGTTTTGGTTTAAAACCGACATCCGTTTTCCGGGTTCCAAGTGAATGTTCCCTGATGTAGGATCCATATCACCAGCTATTATTTTAAGAAAAGTAGATTTTCCAGCTCCGTTTGCACCAATAACTCCGTAAATATTACCGTTTGTAAAGACCGTATTTACTTCGTCAAACAAAATTCTTTTGCCAAACTGAACTGATAAATTATTGATAGATAACATAAATTGTATTTTATAAAATTTTTGCAAAAGTACTAAAAAATAGTGGGTTTTAAAATAGGGATTATCGGATCGTTACTTTTTAGAATAAATATATTTAACAATATTTGTTACAATTTATTTTTTTTTAATTCACTTTCCCTATATATTTACTGTCTTGCAATACAAATATATAATCACATTAAACTATTAACCAATTTAAAATTATGAATTCAGAACAAACAAAGTCTAACAATTCTGCGCTTTATACGCTTATTACAGTATTTTTCTTTTGGGGATTTATCGGAGCTTCAAATGGAGTATTTATCCCATTTTGTAAAGCCAAATTTGGCTTAGATCAATTTCAAAGCCAGCTAATTGATTTCGCTTTTTATGGAGCATATTACATAGGTGCATTATTTCTATTTATTTTAAGCAGTTCATTAAAAAAAGACATTCTTAACGATTGGGGATTCAAAAAGGGCATTATTAATGGGCTTCTTATAAGTACTATTGGCGCAATCTTTATGATTTTTGCAGTTACACAAGGTAGTTATGCCTTAATCCTTGCTGCATTATTTGTAGTGGCACTAGGTTTTTCATTACAACAAACCTCCGCACAACCATTTGCTGCCTCTTTAGGTGAGCCACATTCTGCTTCAAGCAGATTAAATTTGGCCGGTGGAATTAATTCATTAGGAACTACAATTGGACCAATAGTTGTTTCTTTTGCTTTATTCGGTGTAGTAACTGGTGTAGATATCACTGAGTTTGCAAAAAAACCAGAATCTTTAGATTCTATGAGAATCCTTTATTTATGTGTTGGTGGCTTATTTTTATTGGCTGCAGCCTTATTTTATTTTTCAAAAAAACTGCCAGCTGGTAAAAGTGATTCAACATTTGAATCTGCCAACAAAGCACAAACTACATTAATAGTCATAACTGTTATTTTAATAGCAATTTTTGGTTATATTTTTTCACGCTATGAAGACCCCAATTTTATTGAACAATTTATCACTAATAAAGGTAAAGATTACTTAGGATTAGGTTTGTCATTTTCTACATTAGTTGTAGTAGTTTTTGGTTTATTATTTGCAAATAAATCTGCTCAAAAAAATTCAGAAGGTTGGGGAGCTATGAGATACCCTCAATTAGTTTTGGGTATGTTGGCACTTTTTACTTATGTTGGAGTAGAAGTAACAATAGGAAGTAATCTAGGGGAATTATTAAAAACAGCAGATTTTGGTAAAATTACAGGTGCAGCATTGGCTCCATTTATGTCAATGTATTGGGGAAGCTTAATGATTGGTCGCTGGGCAGGTGCTATCTCAGTTTTCAATCCATCTTCTCAACTTAAAAAAATACTTCTTATCGCTGTTCCCTATTTAGCATTTGGAGTAGTTTTAGCGGCAAATGCAATCTCAGGTCAAGATGTAACTCCATTGTACGCTTATGCTTTTGTAATAGTTTTTCAAATCGCAGGTTTCTTTTTAGGAAAAGATCATCCATCAAGAACACTATTGATTTTTGGTATTATGGGAATGGCAGCTATGCTAATAGGATTATTTACAACAGGCATCATAGCTACATTTGCATTTCTTAGCGGTGGCTTATTTCTAAGTATTATGTGGCCTTCAATTTTCTCACTTGCAATTGCTGGATTAGGAAAATATACATCTCAAGGTTCCGCCTTTTTAGTAATGATGATTTTAGGTGGTGGTATTATCCCACCATTACAAGGAAAATTATCTGATATTATTGGTATACATAATTCTTATTTTGTACCTGTTTTGTGTTTTGGTTTCATTGCTTTTTACGGCTGGTATGTTTTTGAAATACTTAAAAAACAAGGAATTGCCAATGAAATTGAGATTGGTGGAGGTCACTAATAATAACTTAATATCAAAAAAGAGGATGCCCCCATTATATTAGGAGACATCCTCTCTTCTAAATATCTAAAAAAAAGGATTCGTTTTCACGAATCCTTTTTTTATTTGACAATCAATCTAAACTGATTGTTCTGCTTTCTTTTTTGCTTTTCTTTCTTTATAAGCTTCCCAAGTAGCACCTCCAACCCAATAGGACACGAAACCAACTAAGAAAAACATTAACCAAAACCCTATTGTAAGGACGGTTAAGAAAAGTAAAAAACCTAAATACTGTGTAAAATCAAACATTTTTTCCGGAATTTTTGAATGTAGCCACAAATGTATGTTTTATATTTTTTCTTACCAATAAATAGTTGATAATATTTTTTTTTAAAAGCACAGTAATCACTAAATTTGGGTAATAATTTTACGACTTTTTCTTAAAATATGTTAGAAAAATTAAATGACTTAAAAATAAATATACTTCACAAATAAATAACAAAATGAAATACAGGATAGAAAAAGATACTATGGGTGAAGTGCAAGTTCCTGCCTACAAGTATTGGGGAGCACAAACGGAACGTTCCAGAAACAACTTCAAAATTGGACCATCCGCTTCAATGCCAAAAGAAATCATCGAAGGTTTTGCCTATTTAAAAAAAGCAGCGGCTTACGCCAATTGTGATTTAGGAGTGCTGACTATCGAAAAACGGGATGCTATTGCTGTAGTTTGCGACGAAATCCTTGCTGAAAAACTAGCCGATGAATTTCCGCTCGTGATTTGGCAAACAGGTTCGGGAACGCAAAGCAATATGAACGTCAATGAAGTCATTGCTAATCGTGCCCATGTATTAAAAGGATTTGCTATTGGCGAAGGCGAACAATATATCAAAGCCAATGACGATGTAAACAAATCTCAATCTTCTAATGACACATTCCCAACAGGAATGCACATTGCAGCTTACAAAGCTGTTGTGGAAACCACAATTCCCGGTGTCGAAAAATTAAGAGAAACATTAGTAGCAAAAGCAGCCGAATTTAATAATGTTGTAAAAATTGGTCGTACCCATTTAATGGATGCCACTCCATTAACATTAGGACAAGAAATTTCAGGATATGCGGCGCAATTGAGTTATGGCTTGAAGGCCGTTAAAAATACCTTGGCACACTTATCCGAAGTGGCTTTGGGAGGAACAGCCGTGGGAACGGGATTGAATACACCTGCTGGCTACGATGTAAAAGTAGCCGAATATATTGCCAAATTCACGGGACATCCTTTTGTAACCGCTCCCAACAAATTCGAAGCTTTGGCGGCTCATGATGCTATTGTGGAAACTCACGGAGCATTAAAACAATTAGCGGTTTCATTAAATAAAATCGCAAATGATGTTCGTATGCTGGCTTCTGGACCACGTTCAGGAATTGGTGAAATCATCATTCCGGAAAACGAACCGGGTTCCTCCATTATGCCGGGAAAAGTGAACCCAACGCAATGCGAAGCTTTGACGATGGTTTGCGCGCAAGTAATGGGAAATGACGTGGCGATTGCTGTTGGAGGCATGCAAGGTCATTATGAATTGAACGTTTTCAAACCCTTGATGGCGGCCAACTTCCTGCAATCGGCACGATTGTTGGGCGATGCCTGTCTTTCTTTTGACGAACATTGCGCCAGCGGAATCGAACCCAACTACAAACGTATCGAAGAATTGGTCAACAATTCCTTGATGCTAGTTACCGCTTTGAATACTAAAATTGGCTATTATAAATCAGCTGAAATTGCTCAAACAGCACACAAAAACGGAACTACTTTAAAAGAAGAAGCTGTTCGTTTGGGTTATGTTTCTCCAGAAGATTTTGATGCTTGGGTAAAACCAGAGAATATGGTGGGAAGCTTGAAATAGTTATAAATTTCGATTTATAAAAATAGAAAACCATTAGTCGCAACGAGGGCGCTGAAAAAGTCTTTTCAGTAATAAATTGTTTATGAATGGTTATAAAAAGGAGTAGAAAACGTATTTTCTCTACTCCTTTTTTCGTATATTTAGCTGTAATTATAAGGCTT
>NZ_JADHEC010000046.1 GCF_015277675.1 Flavobacterium soyangense | reverse complement strand
ACAAGAATTTTAGCTAAAATAACAGCTTTAACTTTGGTTCAATTCATCAATAGATTTATTTTTGAAAGACCAATAAACAATATTAAAACACAAATAGTTTAATTACACCCAACGGGTAAGAATATAATAATTCTCTAATCGATTTTTGTAATGAAAAAAAAATCACTTATGCTAACATTAATACTGGCATTTCTAGGATGTGTTTTGATGGGACTTTCTATCTATTTCCTCTTTGAGGGAAGTTTTAATGCTAATGAAAAAATCGAAACAGCTAAAAAAGAACTTGAAGAAGCAAATAAAAAGATTGAAAATTTAAGCCAAGAATTGAATGCTAAAACAAGGAATGTTATTGAACTGAAAAAAAGATAAAGAATTTTACTTTAGAACCTTTTAGTCAATCTACAGTGCATAATTTACCTGTTTTAGAAATTACAAATGTTGATCTTGGCGAAGGAGTAACGGTAGAAGGAAACAAAAAAAGGCACATAGATTAATGTACAGCCATCAAATTAGATTTTTCATTCTGAATCTTGGGAGAAGTGCATTAAAAGATGTAGTTTTTTCAATTAAAGACGTTTATAACGAGCCAAAAGAAAAACGGAAAACCAAGAAAACAAAAGGGGAACTCGACTTTATGGGCAGGCCAATTGATAACGAACAGATCGGTTCTTATGATAATATTGAGATTAACACATTATATCTTAAATCAAAAAAAATGATTTATTCGAGCAATCTTCCAAGCAGTTTCGGATTTGGAAATTATTGTTATGATGTCATTGTGGAGTGGAAAGACGGCTCTTATCAGATGCAGGTTGATATTGAAGAAATTGACGGTAAATTAAATTCAAATACGAATTTTATAATGTAAATGGAGAACCTATTGATTTGAAAAAGTTGACAGTTTTCATCAGAAAATAAAAATTGTTTTTTATCTCAGTCAATTTTTACATTTTCCAATAACCAAGAAACTTTTACAACTTCATATTAGAAACCTTATATGTTTTACCATCAGCGGTTGCTTCGACCACTTTGGTAAGTTCTTCGGGTGTTAGTACGGTTTTGTCGAAAGATACTGTTGCTGACTCTTTTTTAAAATTTACTGCTGCAATTTTTACACCGTCAAGTCCATTTAATTCTTCTTCTATTGTTTTGGCACAACCTATTTCGCAAGACATCCCTTTAATGGTAAAACTTGCTGTTTGCAAATTTGCTGCTACAATTTCCTTTTTTACTTTTGGAGTCTCGGTTTTTGATGTTACAGGCATATTACTTTCTGTAGTTTTATCTTTACAACCCACAAACATAAGGCTTGCAAGCATTATTGTCATTATTGATTTAGGGAAATTCATTGTTATTTAAATTTAAAGATTGATCTTTTTAGAATACTATGCAAAAATAATAAAAAAAAGCACTGCTAATTCATAAAATAATTACAATTTTGAGCCAAAATTTTGTTTATGGATTCAAGACGGTTGAAATGGGTTTACTTAATAGCACTTGCGTTTATTTGGGGAAGTTCATTTATACTGATAAAAAAAGGTCTTGTAGGCTTGTCAGCGATGCAATTAGGATCTTTACGAGTTATTTTTGCTGCCATTTTTTTATTGTTTATTGGGTCTAAAAGTTTGCCTAAAATCCCTAAAGAAAAATGGAAATATATCGCATTGACTTCCCTTTTTGGAACATTTATTCCAGCATATCTATTTGCTATTGCCGAAACGGAAATTGACAGTTCTATAACCGCTATTTTAAATGCGTTAACTCCATTGAACACTTTGATTTTGGGGGCTATATTCTTCGGAATTACTTTTCAAAAGAGACAAATATGGGGTGTTTTTATAGGACTAATTGGAAGTGTTCTTTTAGTGCTAAATGGCGCTATAAATAATCCGGGGCATAACTATTATTATGCTATTTTGGTTATTATTGCAACAATTTGTTATGCTGTAAATGTAAATCTTATCAAGCGATTTTTATCTGATTTGAGTCCGTTGAGCATTACTACAGGAAATTTCATGGTTCTGCTTTTGCCAGCATTTTCAATTTTATTTTTCTCTGGTTTTTTTGAAGTAGTTCATATTGACAAAGTGCAACATTCGGTTTTGTTTATTATGATATTAGGAGTTGTAGGAACAGGAATTGCTAATATTCTTTTTTTTAAACTGATACAAATGTCTTCGCCGGTATTCGCTACTTCTGTTACTTATTTAATTCCAATTGTTGCATTCTTTTGGGGATTGTTAGATAACGAAATGCTTACTACTGTTCAGTTTATGGGTGCTTTTATTATTTTAGTTGGAGTTTATTTATCTGCCAAGAAGTAATTCAGATATAGATTAACAAATAAAGACTGCCTTTTCTGACAGTCTTTTTCAATAGCTTTGTTCTTTTAAAAAGCAACACTTTTTACTTTATAATAGGTTTCACTGTGGGGTTTCCAGATTTATCAAAATAAAATATTGGAATTTTTAGTTTTTCTAATCCTGGAATCACATCCGAACCTTTTCCTGCAATTACAATTCGAGTATTGTCGATAAGAAAATATTTATTGGCAGCACGTTTCACATCTTCAGCCGTTACTGCATTTATGGTTTTAATGTAATTTTCGTAAAAATTTTCTGGAAGACCTTCTGTTTCTATATTCAATGCGTATCGTGCCACCGCTTGGGGTTGCTGAACCTTCATTACAAATCGTCCTATGTAACCAGCTTTTACGTTTTTGAGAACTTCATCACTTACATTCTCAGTTCTGATTCTTTTAATTTCCTTGATAAATTCTACAACGGCACTATCGGTAACGGAACTTTTTACAGCTGATGAAGATTTCATTTTTGTAACATATTTACCAGCTCCAATGATCGCATTTGCTCCATAAGTCCAACCGTGTTCTTCTCTTAAATTCATATTTAAATAACTGTTGAAATCACCTCCAAGAATATAAGTTGCTATAGCAGCCGGAAAAAAATCAGGGTCACTCATTTTTAAATGTATCGTGTTTACCAATGAAATTTCCGACTGTACTGCATTTGGTACATCCACAAAATTAATTTGGGTATAGGAGACATCCTCAGGCGCAGCATAAATTACTTTTGGAATATTTCTTTTTTTCCATGATCCAAATAGTTTTTCAACGATAGGTTTAACATTTTTATATTTTACATCGCCAATGATTATTAAATACCCATTTTCGGGCACAAAGTAGTTTTGATAATTGGCTTCAATATCAGTGAGGGTTACATTTTTCAGCGTTTCCTCGGAGGTATATTCGCCAGAAGGATGTTGTTTTCCAAAAGTTAAGGCGTTAACAACTCTATTGGCAATTGCCGGAACACTTTTTTCTTGAGCCTTTAGCCCTTCAAGCATTTTGGCTTTTTCTTTGTCAAATTCCTCTTGGGTAAAATTAGGATTCAATGCGCCATCGGCCATAAGTTCCAGTATTCGGCCAGCATATTTAGAAAGGGAACTTGCATAAGCGCCATTTGAACTAAAACTGATATCGGCACCAAGAAAATCTAATTCTTCATTAAATGCATCTTTTGATATTTTTTTAGACCCATTTCCAATTAATCTGCTGCTCAAATCATCGACTCCTTTTTTGTTTTCTTCTGCAAAAGGAGCGTTGTCTAATGTAAGATTACAGATGACTCTAGGTAGTTTATGATCTTCAACAATCAAAACTTTTAAACCGTTTGCCAATACAAATGTTTGAGGTTTTTTGATATTTATTACTGGAGTATTTCCAGGTTTGGGTTGTGGGCGTTCTTGTGCTTGCATAATTCCGGTTAAGAGCAATATGAATAATAAGATAATTAGTTTTTTCATGATTTGGGCCGTCTTAGTTTTGAGCTTTTTCTTTAACGGGAACATAATCCAAAATCAATCTTTGATTTGGATTTAAATATTTTTTGGCGACATCTCTAATTTCTTCTCGAGTGATTGAATGAAAAAGTTCAACTTCGGTATTAATCAAATTTATATCACCATAAAGCAAATAATATTTTGCCAAGTTTTCTGCAATTTCTTCCACACTTGCGTTGTTGTTTACAAATTGATTGTCAATTATATTTTGTAATTTTTCGTAATCTTTCTCAGAAATTAATTCTGTTTGCAACTTAACAATTTCTTCGTCAATCTCTTTTAAAATGCTCGCAGTTGTGTTTTCTCCAATGGGAAGGCAATAAATAATATACATCCCATAATCTTCTTGTGTATAAGGGAATGCGCCAATTTGCAGCGCCATTTTTTTATCATCAACAATTTTTTTATACAATATTGAACTTTTTCCGGCACTTAATAAACAAGAAATCATCTCTAATATTCTTGCATCTCTGGTTTTCATGGAAGGAGTTCTATAAGAAGCTACAAGCATTGGAATCTGAATATTTGGGTCTTCGTAGGTGGCTTTTATGGTTTGTGTTATTGGCTCTTCAATAAAAATTTGTTTTTTCAAGCTTTCGCCTCTTGGAATTGTGCCAAAATACTTGCGAATCCATTCCTTGGCTTGTTTTTTCTCAAAATCACCCGAAACAACAAGAACGGCGTTATTTGGGGTATAGAATTTTTTATGAAAATCTTTAAATTCGTCTAAAGTGGCAGCATCTAAATCTTTCATCGATCCAATAGTTGTCCAACGGTACGGGTGATTTTTGAACATACTTTCTTTTACAACGGAAATATAATTTCCATAAGGTTTATTATCGAAAACAGTTCTTTTTTCCTCTTTTATAACTCCGTTTTGAGTGTCAACTCCAATTTGATTGATAACCGGATGCAGCATTCTTTCGGATTCCATCCAAAGCCCCAATTCTAGATTATTAGATGGAAAAACTTCATAATAATAAGTTCTGTCATCCGAAGTGTTAGCGTTGTTTATTCCTCCATTAGAAGATACAATCTTGAACCATTCACCTCGTTTAATGTTTTCAGTCCCTTCAAACAATAAATGTTCAAAAAAGTGTGCAAATCCAGTTCTGTCCGGATTTTCATCTTTCGAGCCTACATGGTACATTACCGAAGTTATTACCACTGGCGCCGAAGAATCGTTATGCAAAATTACGTGCAAGCCATTGTCTAAATCATATTCTTCGAAATCTACTTTCTGAGCCGAAGCAATTCCTCCCAGCAAAAGTGAAGCACCTAATACCATTATTGATTTTTTCATAAATATTAATAAAAAATTTTATTTCCAATGGGTAAAATAACAACAATTATTGTTACATCAAAAATACTTTTTTTTGACGATGAATAGTAAATCATTATGATTTTGATACAAGTTTAACAATTTTCATTGAAAAAATCGTCTTCAAATCATTGAAAACTAAGGCGTAAAACAATTCAACTGTTTTTTTGGAGTAACTAATTGCAGAATAAATATTTAATTGTATATTTGCAACCTTAAAAATTTATAAAACAATTTGTTATGTATGCAATCGTAGAGATAGCAGGGCAACAATTCAAAGTTAGCAAAGACCTAAAGGTTTACGTTCACCGTTTGGCAAATGAAGAAGGAACTAAAGTTTCTTTCGACAAAGTTTATTTGTTAGACGACAACGGTACAATCACAATAGGCGCCCCAGCTATAGAAGGTGCTTCAGTAGAAGCCAAAGTGTTACAACACTTAAAAGGAGATAAAGTAATCGTTTTCAAAAAGAAAAGAAGAAAAGGTTACAAAAAGAGAAACGGGCACCGTCAGTATCTTACTCAAATTGTAATCGAAGGTATTACAGCTTCAGGTGCTAAAAAAGTAGCTCCTAAAAAAGAAGCGGTAGCTACAGAAGTAGTTGTAGATGCGGCTCCAAAAGCTAAAAAAGTAGCTCCAAAAGCTAAAAAAGAAGACACACAAGAATAATAACAAAATAAAACTAATACGTCATGGCTCACAAGAAAGGTGTCGGTAGTTCCAAGAATGGTAGAGAATCAGAATCAAAACGTTTAGGCGTTAAGATTTTTGGTGGACAAGCTGCTATTGCAGGGAACATCATCGTTAGACAAAGAGGTTCAAAACATAATCCAGGTGAAAACGTTTACATTAGTAAAGATCACACACTACACGCAAGAGTAGATGGAGTTGTTTTCTTCCAAAAGAAAAGAGACAATAAATCATATGTATCTATACTTCCATTTGAAGTTGAAGCATAATTGATTTTCTCAATTTATAAAAAAGCCCGTTTCGAAAGAAACGGGCTTTTTTTTTAAAAGCTTCCAGCCTTCAAAATGCTGGAAGCTTTGTAATAAATTTTAACGTTAAAACAAACCTTCAATAGATAAATATCTTTCCCCAGTGTCGTAATTAAAAGTAAGTACAACCGCCCCATCGGGGATAGTTTCCAGTTTTTTGGCTACTGCGGCCAATGATGCTCCAGTTGAAATACCTACTAGAATACCTTCTTCTTTTGCAATTCTTCTAGCGAATTCAAAAGATTCGTCTTTGCTTACTTGTATTATTTCATCGATTAATTCACCATGGTAATTAGTCGGAACAAAACCGGCACCAATTCCTTGCAAAGGATGCGGGCCAGGAGTTCCACCGCTTAATACCGGGGATAATTCAGGTTCTACCGCAATTACTTTTAAGTTAGGAAATTTAGCTTTCAATACTTTTGCTATGCCGGTAATATGTCCGCCGGTTCCAACTCCTGTGATGACATAATCTAAACCATTAGGAAAATCAGCAATAATTTCTTGAGCAGTCGTTCTTTCGTGAACTTCAACATTGGCAGGATTTTCAAATTGTTTTGGTGACCAAGAATTCGGGGTTTCCAAAACTAGTTCAGCGGCTTTTTCAATTGCTCCCTTCATTCCTTTTTCACGAGGCGTAAGCACAAATTCAGCTCCGTAAATTTCCATTAATTTTCGGCGTTCTACACTCATTGAATCTGGCATTACCAGAATTACTTTGTATCCTTTGACTGTGGCTACCAGTGCCAGCCCAATTCCTGTATTTCCTGAAGTTGGTTCGACAATTACACTATCGGCATTCAATAATCCTTTTCTTTCAGCATCTTCTATCATCGCAAGAGCAATTCTGTCTTTGATACTATTTCCCGGATTCGTTCTTTCTAACTTAATCCAAACTTCTTTCTTGTTTCCAAACAACTTGTTGATTTGAACCACGGGTGTATTTCCAATGGTTTCTAAAATGCTTTTTGCTTTCATATTTGTTTAAATTATGATTTGAATAGTATATTTTTACTTTTTAAGTAATGGCTAATTTACGAAAAAAAATAGAGCGGATTGAATTGGTTTGAAAAGAAAAAACTCCTAGACTTTTGAGGAGAATAGGAGTTTTGAGGATTATGTTACTTAGATACTATGCCCATATATTTTTGGTATCTACTTTGGTGTAGTTTTCTTCTCTGTAGGCTGAATCTTGAAAATTTTTATGATGTTTTTCTAACCTTTCGATTATTTCGGGATTTGTAATTTTATTATTTTGCTCAATTACTTCCACATCAAAAGTTTTCATTTTTTTATGATTGCAGTTTGAGAAATATCTTTTATGTTTAAGGTAAGTGTGGTCATTTTAAAAAGTTTCATTTGAATACATTTCTAGTCACTAGTGTCCACTATAAATTAAAAAAAGTTCTTTGAAATTATTGTAAATCTGTATTTTAAGTCTCATTTTAGAGCGTGACGATTTGAAATGAATCCATTATGTTCGTAAATTAACTTTACGAATATGAATCACGGAAAATATGTCTTTTCTCAATTAGTTTAATTTTTACCACAGCGTGTTTTTGATAGATTTGTAACAAGGTATGATGGTAATAAAAAGGTCAGGCATTTTACTTGTTGGAATCAACTTTTATGTATGATTTTCGGTCAATTATCTTCTCGTGATAGCTTGCGAGATTTGATAATTGTTATCGAAGCACATCAATCAAAGTCGTATCATTTAGGTTTTGGAAAAAATGTAACTCGAAGTAATTTATCCAAGGCAAATGAAAATCGCAATTATAAAATATTTGAAGACTTTGCCAATCATTTAATATTGATTGCTCAAGAAAAAAACAGCAATGATAGTTTTGAAATAAAAGGCAATATTTATGCTTTTGATTCTTCGACTATTGACTTGTGCTTGAGTGTGTTTTGGTGGGCTCATTTTAGAAAAACCAAGGCAGGAATAAAGCTTCACACACTTTTTGATATTAACACACAAATCCCTGTGTTTATTCACATTACCGAGGCAAATATTCACGATGTAAATGCAATGGATATAATCAATTACGAACGTTTTGCCTATTATATTTTTGACCGTGCTTACGTGGATTATCTTAGGCTTTATCGAATTACAAAATCTTCTGCTTTTTTTGTTGTTAGAGCAAAATCAAATTTAAAATTCAAAAGAATGTATTCCAAAAAGACGGATAAATCCACAGGAGTTATTTATGACCAAACAGGAAAAATAGATGGCTTTTATACTTCAAAAGATTATCCTGAAAAGATAAGAAAAGTGAAGTTCTTTGATGTTGAAAACAAAAAAACGCTAATCTTTTTGACGAATAATTTTGATTTATCAGCTCAACAAATTGCCTTATTATATAAACAGCGTTGGCAAATTGAATTATTCTTCAAATGGATTAAACAACACCTGAAAGTTAAAACCTTTTGGGGAACAACAGAAAATGCTGTTCGCATACAAATTAACATCGCAATAATAACGTATTGCTTGGTGTCAATCATTGCAAAAGATTTAAAAATCAATCGTTCAATCTACGAAATTCTACAAATTTTATCAGCGTCATTACTCGATAAAACACCTGTTAATGAATTACTTATGAAATCAGATTACAATAATGTCAATGAACATATTACTAACCAGCTGGTTTTCAACTTATTTTAAGTGGACACTAGTGAATTCAGGTCTAAGTTTATATGTTGCAAACAAAAACATAATTCTAAAAGAATTAGATGAAAATGGTTGGATTTTAGGAGATTTGGAAACTTTAAAACTTAAAAAGAAAATTGAAAATAATTCAAAAGTAATCAAGCAATTAGATTTAAAAATAAATTATGGAATACGGAGTGGTCTTAATGAAGTATTTATAATTGACGATAACAAAAAAAATGAATTAGTAAAAGAAGACAAAAAAAATATTGAAATAATTAGACCTATTTTAAGAGGTAGAGACCTAGTAAAATATAGTTATAATTACGCTAATCTATGGGTCGTTTTGGCAAAATATAAGGATAATTTAAATCTCCAAAATAATTATCCTACGATATATAAATATTTAGAAGATTTTGAAATTAAATTAAAAAACAGAGGACAAGTTAAAGCAGGTTCTCATCATTGGATTGAATTAGACAACTCTCCCACAGACGAGTACATTTCTAATTTTGACAAACCAAAGATAATTTGGATTGTATTATCTGATAAAGGAAAATTTGCATATGATGATACTGGCTGTTTAACTACAGATAGTTGTTTTATTATGTCTGGGGAAAATTTAAAATATTTAATATCTATTCTTAATTCTAAAATAGGCGAATGGTATTTTGCTCAAATTTCCACTACATCAGGAATGGGGACAAATATGTGGAAAAAATATAAAATTGAACAATTTCCAATAAAAATAACTACAGAAGTTGAAATGCTAAAATTCGATAAAATAGTCAATCAAATCCTCGCCGACAAAAAACAAAACCTAGACACTAAAGCATTAGAAAACGAGATAGATGTAATGGTTTACAAACTCTACGAGCTCACGTATGAAGAGGTTTTGGTTATAGATGCTAGTTTTGGGATGAGTGAGCAGGGGTATGATGCATTTACAGTATAAAAAGTTAATAAAATATACAAAAATAATCTAATCGGAAACACCAGTAAACAAAGGGGTTTTGGTAATATCACAACGATGTTCCCCTCATCAATGAGGGGAACATAAAAAAGTTATTAACAAAATTTGCAAATACTGACTAAAAACTATATTGTTTAAAAATAAGATACAACAAAAATGAAAGATTTAACAGTTTCTAATATAGACCGCCAAAACATACTAAACAATTATGTGGTTCTAACACAATTGCAAGACTACATTGGCTTACCAGGTATGTATTTTAATGAACACTATTATTTTACAAAGCAGCAAATAGCAGACTTTTATCAAATAGACATAGTAACTATTGAACGCTATCTTGAAAGTAATGAGCAAGAGCTAAAACATAATGGCTATAACGTAATCAAAGGAAAATTACTTAAAGATTTCAAAGAAAAATTCGGCCCTCACTTAAATATATCAAGCAAAACGCCACAACTTGGGTTATTTAATTTTAGATCACTATTAAACATTGGAATGTTATTGGTCGAAAGTGAAATGGCAAAAGCACTACGAAGCAGAATGTTAGATATTGTTATTGATAGTCTAAACCAAAAAACGGGTGGCTCTACCAAGTATATAAACCAACGTGATGAAGATTTTTTAAATGCAATTCTCAAAGAACCTCAGTACCGCAAAGAGTTTACTAATGCCTTGAATGAATTTTTAGATTTAGGAGCTTTTAAATATTCCTATTATACAGACAAGATTTATCAAGCCATTTTTAAAGAAAAATCAGAAGAATACAAACGCATTCTAAAATTAGAAGCCGAAGACAATGTGCGAGACACAATGTATGCAGAAGTACTAAAATTAATAGCTTCTTTTGAAACAGGCTTGGCTCACGAAATGAAATTACTTTCAGAGAAAAAAGGCAGAAAAATTTCCAAACTTGAAATGGATAACCTCCTAATAAGTTTTGCTATACATCCACTATTCAAACCATTGGTTGACGATGCAAGAACAAAAATGGCAACTAGAGATTACGGCTTTAGAAGAGTATTGCACGACAATTTAGAACAATATATTGATACTATCTCTAAAACAGATTTCGAAAGATTTTTAGGAGAAAAGAGCAAAACACTGGAGGATCGTATAGACGAAAATATTGATGTGTTTAAAAGACTTAAAGACAGATAAAGATGGCGTATAACTATTTTGATATCGAGTATGCCATAAAAGAACACGATTATATTATTGATAAAACAGGCGGTTTATCAGGAACTAAAGATAAAGGTCATTTAGAGGCGGTTTTAGATTTTGTGCAGAGCGATATGTACTATCCAACAATTGAAGAAAAAGCGGCATATTTATTTATGCGTTAAATAAAAATCACGCATTTAATGATGGAAACAAAAGAGCTTCGGTAGTATTAACAGCCTACTTTTTTGAATTAAACCAACTAGATTTTATTGTAGGTAGGTTTATGAGAGAAGTAGAAAACATTGCTGTGGATGTAGCAGATAATGCTATTGATAGAGATTTACTTTTTGAAATTATAAGTTCATTTATTTATGAGGATGATTTCAGTATAGAATTAAAAATGAAAATAATAGAAGCAAAAACTATTTATTTAGATCGGAAAGCACTTTTAGAAAATGAAGAAAATCAACAACAAGAGTAATTATAATTATATTGAGTAAAAGCTGCGATATAATAAATATAATGCTCAATAAGATGCTCAATAGAATTTGTAATATAAATTAAAGAATACCAAAAAAAGAGAATGACAAACAACTTTATAACCAACAGCCAACAAGGCGTTTCCTTAAAAAACAGATTAGAAAAACTAATGACCGCCAGTCAAGAATTGAAGTTTTTGGTGGGGTTTTTCTATTTTTCGGGTTGGCAAGAAATATATGCTCAACTGCAAAATAATGCAGATATAAAACTAAAAATATTAGTTGGTTTACAAGTAGATAAACACCTCTCTACAATTGTAGAAATTGGCAATACGGACGATAGTTTGAGCCAAGAGGAACATTTTACACAATTCATAAAATCGCTCGGGTTTGCTATCAATAATGCCGATATGGACAATGAAGATTTTTTCAATCAAATTTCTTTTTTTGTAACAATGCTCGAAGAGGGACGATTAGAAATTAAGAAAACCCTAAATCCAAACCACGCCAAAGTATATTTGTTTCAGTATGCACAAAACTATGCCGAATTACGAAACAGAAAAGGCGAATTTATAACAGGAAGTAGTAACTTGACCAAGGCGGGTTTACACGGCCAAGAAGAATTTAATGTAGAAATAAGCGATTATGGTTTTGAAAATGCCGAAAAATACTTTGATGATTTATGGTTAACCGCCATACCTATTACTGAAGCCGAAAACGGCAAACCTGTAATTATAGATTTTCTAAAAAACAAAACGCAAGCAGCTTACGTTACGCCTTTTGAAGCTTATGCTTTGATTTTAAAAACCTATATAGAACTTCAAGAAGCAAAGAAAATTAATGATGCTGTTGATAGATTATTAGAAGAAAATGGTTTTGAAAAATACCAATACCAACTGGATGCCGTAAACCAAGTATTGAATGTTATTGAGACTTATAATGGTGTTATTATTGCCGATGTTGTTGGTTTAGGAAAATCGGTAATTGCTTCATTAATTGCCAATCAAATTGGTAAAAGAGGGTTAATACTTTGCCCGCCAGGATTGATAGGAAGTAAAAAAGAAAATACGGGTTGGTATGAATATAAAAATCGTTTCAAGTTACACAATTGGGATATTGAAAGTTCAGGCGATGTAGAAGCGGTTGCAGCGAGTATAAGAAAAAACAATTACGAATATGAAGTAATTATTGTTGATGAAGCACACCGTTTCAGAAATCAAGATACTTCGGCTTATGAAGCATTGTTGGATATTTGTAGAAGTAAAAAAGTAGTTTTATTATCTGCAACACCATTTAACAATTCGCCAGCAGATATATTTTCGTTATTGAAATTGTTTATTATTCCGGGACAATCAGGAATTACCATTGAAACCGATTTAGAAGCTAGATTTAATTCGTATAATTATCGTTTCAAAAACCTTTCAAACATTATAAAAAACAATAATTCTAATAGTCCTGATAAAAAAAGAAAAGCAGAGCGAGATTATGAAAAAATGTTTGGATTATCATTACCAATTGATATAAACATTGTAAAAAACAATGTTAGCGATATGGCAAACGGCATTAAAAATGTAATTACACCAGTTGTTATCAGAAGAAATAGATTAGACCTAAAAACCGATAACGAGTACAAAAAAGAAATACAAAATCTTTCGGAAGTAAAAGATCCAATTGAACTATTTTATCAATTAGATAAGTCTCAATCTGAATTTTATAATAAAATTATCACGAGTTATTTTTGTGAAGATGGAGAGTTTAAAGGTGCAATTTACAAGCCCTTTGAATATGAAAATAAACATAAAAAAGACGATAAATTAAACGAGGAAGAAAACAGAGCCAAACAACAACAACGCAATTTATATGACTTTATGAGACGTTTGTTAGTGAAACGTTTCGAGAGTTCCTTTGGTGCATTTGACAAGAGTATTGACCGTTTTTTGAAAACCAATAAAATGGTAAAATCATTTATCGAAAAATCAGGTAAATATGTTTTGGACAGAAAAGTAATAGAGCAAATTTATAACGATGACGAGAAAGCTGATGATTTTACATTGGAAGCTATTGAGAAAACTTTATTAGATTTTGAAAAAAATGCAGCTAATAAAACAACCCCAAAACACACCAAAATTTATGAGGTCAATAAATTTGTATACAAAGACGATTTTCTAAAGCATATTCAAAGTGATATTGTTTTGTTTGAAAAGATAAAAGCTGAAATTGTCAAATTAAAGTTAGTAGATAATGATCCAAAAAGAAAAGAAGTACTTGATAAAATAAAAGAAGTAATTGCTGAAAAAACTACTCCTAAAAGAAAAGTAATTTTATTTACAGAATATACAGATACCGTTAGACATTTAAAAGATTATTTTGAAAACGAACTAAAAACAAGAGTTGCTTTCTGTGATGGTTCAATCACAAAAAAGTTTGCATTAGAATTAGATGCAAATTTCAATGCCAAATACAGCCATCCAGTAGATGATTACGATGTATTGGTTACAAGCGATAAACTTTCGGAAGGATTTAACTTGAACAGAGCAGGAGTTATAATAAATTATGACATTCCTTGGAACCCGACACGAGTGATACAAAGAGTTGGTCGTATCAATAGAATGAGTGCCAAAGTATTTGATGAATTATATATTTATAATTTTTTCCCCACAGAACAAGGCGCAGATATTGTAAAAAGTAGAGAAATTGCAGCACAAAAAATATTTTTAATTCATAGTGCTTTAGGAGAAGATGCAAAAATGTTTGATATTGATGAAGAACCATCAGCAAGTGGATTATTTTCTAAAATAAATTCTAATCCCGAAAATGATGATGAATTAAATATAGCTACAATAATAAGAAATGATTATGCTGCAATTATTGAGAACCATCCGGATGTTATAAAAAGAATTAGTCAATTTCCGAACAGAACCAAAACATCAAAATTATATACTGAAGATAACACAGTAGTTTTAAGAAAAAAAGGGATGGCGTTATTTTCAATAGTGAGCAAAAATGTAAATGGAAAAGCAATTATTGAAGAAAAAACATTTCCTGAATTAATTCAATTTGCAAAATGTCCTCCAGAAGAAGAAAGACAAAATTTAACCAAAGAGTTTTGGACTGCCTATGAACTCATAAAAGTGTTCAAACCAAAAAATGCTTCTGGAAATTCAGATTTATCGTTAGATACTAAATCATTAATCTCATTAAGAGATTTAGCAAAAGTAAAAAGAGATGATATTGATTTAGAATTAATTTCCTTTATAAATACGCTAGTTACCGATATAAAAAAATATAAAACATTGTCCAAATTTACTTTAAGAAAACTAACATTATCAGACAACAAAAACATTGAGCCTTATGGCGAATTGATAAACAACATTAAAGAGTTAAGAAAAAAGTTAGGTGTAGATTACCTTGATATTATATTAAAAAGGGCGGATGGTATAGAAAATGATGTGATTATAGCAATACAGAATAAGATTACATAGCATTGGAAACAAAATTTGCTATTCTAAATAAAGTAAACCTTGGTAATATTATTAGTACCACATAAGGAAATATCAAGAACAATCAATTTTGATTTGTTGATTGCAAATTTTTATAACATTAGAGTAATAGTTTCTATATTGTGTTAAAATGCTACTCCGCAACACCTTGATTTTGTTGATAACTGCGATTAAATGTTAAAAAGTTTGGACAATAATACACTTCTGTAGTATATTTGTCCCAATCGTACCAGTAGCGCTTCCCATAAGAACAGCCTTCTGGTCTTTTTTTTTATAACTATATGGCAAACAAAGACCCAAAAACGGTAACAGAACAAATTGAAATATTAAGAAAAAGAGGAATGTTATTTCATAAGGAAGAATTAGTACCTCATTTCCTTGAAAATATAAGTTATTATCGTTTAAAAGGGTATTGGTGGGAAATGCAATCCAATAAAGTAGAACATAAATTCAACGACAACAGTTATTTTGAAGATGTTATTAATTTATATAATTTCGACAGATATTTACGTCTACTTATGTTTGATGCCATTGAAAGAATAGAAGTTGCTTTAAGAACAAAATTAATTTATCATCTATCACTTTCTTATGGTCCATTATGGTATTTAGATTATACCATTTTCACTGACGGAATAAATCAAATGTCAATAGCAGGTCATTTAAGTGGAGAAATTACAAGAAGCAAAGAACAGTTTATTGTAGAGCATAAATACAAGCATAAAAACGAACTGCCCGAAGCTTGGAAAGCATTAGAAGTGGCATCGATGGGTTCACTATCTAAAATCTATAAAAATCTAGATCATCAACTACCAGAAAAGGCAGCAATTGCTTTACAATTTGGGTTCAACTCTCACAGTGATTTTTCAAGTTTTCTAGAAGCAACAACAGTAATAAGAAATGTAATAGCACATCATTCTAGATTATGGAATAACAACATTACGATTAAATATTTGTGGCCAAAAAATTTAAAAAACGTGCCAATAACATATATCCCTAACGAAAATCAAAGAGCTAAGTTATTTCCATTATTCTCATTAATACTATATGCATTAGAAAACGTTAGTCCAAATAGTTCTATTAAAGGCAAATTCTATAAATTATTAGAAGAATATTCAAACGTTCCAGTACACAAAATGGGGTTTCCTGTAAATTGGCAGACACAGCCAATATGGGTAAAGTAATAATTCTTTCATAAATCAATTTCAAGAAACATTGTCATTACAAATAACACGGGCAATCAAGCGGTCTCTCTACGGGCGTTCCCTTTGTTCCGTTCGGCTGTTCCAGTCGGTCGTGCCTTCCTCCGTTCCACAGACACTTCACAGCACAAAAAAATAAGGCAGCCAAAAAATAGGCAACCTTATTTTTCCGCTGTTCGTTCCTCATCTTCACACGCTCACTTCCTTCATTCGGTCGGGCTTATGCATTCATAATACCGCTTCATTTCGTTACAGTCATTCGTTCGCTTAACGCTCCATTTCATTCCGCTAAAAGCTCTCTCATTCCTTTCTCTACATTCCAGCCGTATTATGTCTGCCGCCCTCAGTATTTTCAGCGGTTGCTCTTTCGCCCAGCCATCGGGGTTGGCACCGTTCAGTAAAAACTTCACTTTGCCCTAAATCAAGGAACGCCAAAGGCTGACTTATATTTTTTTCCCGCCGTTACACGCTGCTATCCCTTCATTTCACTTCACTATCGTTACGTTCCATTCTCGGTCTAGCGTGGCTGTTCGATTGCCGCAACACCGCCGCCTTCACTCCTCATACATTCCGCTATAATTCCGCTATCGCTACATTTTAGCTCCATTCCTTGCGGTGCTTGGGGGTGTTTGATTGCTTATTTCACAAGAAGCATCCCAGAAAAAAGCCAAGCAAAAACCATCCTGCTATAAAAAAAATAAATAAAAAGAAAGTAAAGGTAAGTTCCGGTTTCAAAAAGTAAAGTTCAAGCCCTACGGGTTTTTTAAAAAATCTCCACCCATAACGTTTCGCAACAACATTCAATTCCGATTTCACGCCCACATTTCCGATGATGTATCGGGTAGTATTTTTTCAAAAAAACTTGACTTCTTTTGAAACCTCCACTGATACGAAGACTTTCTTTTTTTTCTTTTTTTCTTTTTAAAAATTTAATGGAAAAAGTAGCAGCAACAGCATCATTTTAAATCCGAAACTATCCCGAATTTCATAAAAACATCAAATGGATAAATGATTTTAGGCGAGCGATATAGTATAATTATTCAAAATAGGTTTAATCAATACATATTTCGCACTTGACTGCATCATAAGTCCTCTATAAGTCCACATTATAGATAAATGAGTGCAAAATAAAAAACCCTCTCTTTCTTGAGGGCGCTGAAAAAGTCTTTTCAGTAATAAATTGTTTATGAATGGTTATAAAAAGGAGTAGAAAACGTATTTTCTCTACTCCTTTTTTCGTATATTTAGC
>NZ_JADHEC010000045.1 GCF_015277675.1 Flavobacterium soyangense | reverse complement strand
TATTATATTTGACATGGATATTGTTTGTTTTGCGACTTCAAGATACTGAATTTCAGTGTCTTGAGCAATATCTAATTAATATTTTTTACTTCAAATAATTACACCCAACGGGTTAAATAATAGTCTTCCATCAGGATTTATTCCAAACGAAGATCAGGGAACGTTCTATGCTATTATACAAACACCTCCCGGCTCCTCTTTAGAAAGAACCAATGATGTTGCTTTAAAATTGCAGAAAATTGCACAAAAAATTGAGGGCGTAAAATCAGTATCTGCATTGGCAGGATTTGAAATTTTAACCGAGGGGACAGGATCAAATTCTGGTACTTGTTTGGTCAATCTAAAAAGTTGGGAAGACCGCAAGCGCTCTGTAAATGAGATAATGAAAGAACTAGAGGAAAAGTCTAAAAACATAAAAGGTGCAACTCTCGAATTTTTTGAGCCACCGGCAATACCGGGTTATGGTGCCGCAGGAGGATTCGAACTTCGATTGCTTGACAAAGCAGGTTCAGGAGATTACAAGAAAATGGAAACGGTTAATACTGATTTTGTAAAGGAATTGAACAAACGTCCTGAATTATCATCAGTATTTAGTTTTTATAGTGCTAGTTTTCCGCAGTATATGATGCGAATTGACAACGATATTGCTCAGCAAAAAGGAGTTTCAATTGATAATGCTATGAATACACTTTCTACATTAGTAGGTAGTAACTATGAAATTAGTTTTATTAAATACGACCGACAATACAAAGTTATTGTTCAGACATCTCCAGAATATAGAGCTTTGCCTGAAGATATTTTGAAATTGTATGTAAAAAATAGTCGTGATGAAATGGTGCCATTTTCGGCATTTATGCATATGGATAAGGTATATGGATTGTCTGAAATTACAAGACATAATATGTTTAACTCCTCTGAAATAAGTGGTCAATCCGCACCTGGATATAGTAGTGGAGAATCTATTAAGGCAATTAAAGAAGTGGCTGAAAAAAAATTGCCAAGGGGATTTGGTATTGATTGGGCTGGTATTTCGAAAGATGAAGTAGGTCGAGGTAACGAAGCGATTTATATTTTCTTAATCTGTTTACTTTTTGTTTATTTAGTTTTAGCGGCACAATATGAAAGTTTCGTTTTGCCATTCGCAGTAATTCTATCGCTGCCTGCGGGTATTTTTGGGTCGTTTTTATTACTGTATATCTGCGGATTAGAAAACAATATTTATGCTCAAGTTGCCTTTGTAATGCTTATAGGGCTATTGGGTAAAAATGCGGTTTTGATTGTAGAATTTGCCGTCCAAAAACACGAAGCTGGATCAACAATTTTGCAAGCGGCTATGGAAGGTGCCAAAGTAAGGTTCCGTCCTATATTAATGACTTCATTCGCATTTATTGCGGGGCTAATTCCGTTAGTTTTTGCTACAGGGCCAGGTAAAATTGGAAATAGAACAATTGGTTCTGCTGCTCTTGGCGGGATGCTTCTGGGAACTGTTATAGGAGTATTGTTGATACCGGGGCTGTACTATATATTTGGTAGTATTGCAGCAAAAATCAAGATGGTCAAAAAACAAAATAATAATCCATTAACCGAAGAAATCGATCATAATGTATAAAATCAAAATATTTAGTATTGTGTTGAGTATTTGTCTTGCCGTTGCAAGCTGTGATGCTCCGGCGGCTGCGGTTTCGACTGCTATTAAATCTGTTCCAGAATCTTTCGACAAGAGTACAGATACGACCAATATTTCGACTACTCCTTGGCGTACTTATTTTAAGGATCCAAATTTGGTGAATTTAATAGATACTGCCATAAAAAATAATCAGGAACTACAGATTACTTTGCAGGAAATTGAAATTGCAAAGAATGATATTCGTGTAAGGAAAGGCGCTCTCTTGCCAATGGTAGGAATTGGTGCAGGAGCAGGGGTATTAAATGTAGGTAAATATACCAGTCAGGGAGCTGGAGATTCTTCTACTGAAATTACTCCTGGACATATAGTTCCAGAAGTTTTGCAAGATTATAAATTGGCTGCTTATGCCAATTGGGAAGTGGATATCTGGAAGAAACTGCGCAATTCAAAGAAAGCAGCTGTGAGTCGCTATTTATCGACTGTTGAAGGGAAGAATCTTGTGATTACGAACCTTATCGCTGAGGTTGCTGATTCATATTATGAATTGCTGGCACTCGATAGCCAATTGGACATTGTTAGACAGAACATTGCCTTGCAGTCCAATGCTTTGGAAATCGTAAAAATTCAGAAAGAAGCCGCCAGAACTACAGAATTGGCAGTTCAAAAATTTCAGGCTGAGGTGTTGGCTTCTAAAAGTATGGAGTTTGGAATTCTCCAAAACATAAAAGAAACCGAGAATAAAATCAACTTTTTGCTCGGGCAATATCCACAAGAAATAAAGAGAGACAAAAGCAACTTCTTGAGTCTATTGCCATCAGAAATAAATTCAGGAATTCCTTCGCAATTGTTGGCTAATCGTCCTGATATTAAACAAGCAGAACTTCAATTGGAAGCTGCTAAGCTTGATGTAAAAGTAGCTCGATCAGAATTTTTTCCTTCGCTCAATATTACGGCTGCAATAGGATTTAATGCATTTAAGCCATCCTTTTTGTTTACACTTCCAGAATCGTTGATGTATTCACTCGCTGGTGATTTAGCAGCACCATTAATTAACAGAAATGCAATCAAAGCAGAGTATAGTTCTGCCAGTGCAAGACAAATTCAAGCTTTGTATAATTACGAACGTACTATTCTTAATGCATATCTGGAAGTTACCGGTCAGCTTTCCAAAATTAATAATCTAGGAAAAAGCTATGACTTAAAATGGCAACAAGTGGCTGCATTAGACCGATCCATAGGTCTTGCATCTGACTTGTTCAAATCTGACAAAGCAGATTATTTTGAAGTTTTAATGACTCAACGCGATGCTTTGGAATCTAAACTTGAACTGATAAGTACCAAAAAAGAACAACTGAATGCCGCAGTCTACATATACAGAGACTTGGGCGGAGGTTGGAAATAAATACCATTTTTTAGTTGCCAAAAGCCCTAAGCATTGTTGAGTGTTTAGGGCTTTTTTGTGACAACAAAACCAGCTGCTTCCATTACTTCATCACTTGGCTGGATTTTGCGGAGCAAAATCCAGCCAAGTCCCGCTTTGAAAAAAGTATTAACAAAAAGATGCACATACTAGCTTTGTTGATTTAATTACAATTTTCGAACTGGATGTTGCTCCGCAACATCCAGATGAAGTTCCGTAGTGGAAATGGAAATTTTTTCAATCAGAGATTGAAAACTTTTTTTGTAAATATTTTGGTTTCTTGGGTGAACTTAAAACCAAATATTACAAAAAAAGGATACACTTTCGTGTACCCTTTTCATTCTTTAGTGACCTTGACTGGATTCAAACCAGTAACCTCTTGAGCCGTAATCAAGTGCGCTATTCAGTTGCGCCACAAGGCCTATTTTGTGGGTGCAAATATAGGTAATTTTAGCAATCTTGCAAACCTAAATGTCAAATTATAGTGAAATATTTCTCAAATTAAAAATATGTCTCAAAAATCTGCATTCATCAATCTAATGCTCTTGTAGTTACGTAATATCTATAACCAATGATTGCCATTTGCCATTTCTTGGCTTTGGTAATATCCAACCCATTTTTAGTGAAAATGGGAAGGAAAATCTTATTTATTTTGGCTAATATTTTAAACATAGATGATTTTTTTTTCAAAGATATAAAAAAAGACGGTTTTGATTAGAACCGTCTTTCTTGAGTTTAAGTAAATATTACTTCTCTGTTTTTGCATTGACCTTGGATTGGTATTCTTCCATTTGTTGCTCGTAGATTTTCATCTTTTTATCAAAATCCTCCATTGCAGCATTAAAGGGTTCCATTTGTTTGTCAAATTCTTCCATCTTTTTGTCGAAAGCTTTCATTTCTGGTCCCATAGCTTCCATTTTTTTATTAAAATCTTCCATTTTGCTTTCATATTCTTTCCAAGCTTTTTTGTCTCCATTTATTGGGTCGCCTTTTGGAGCTTTTGGGGCTTTAGGAAAAACAGGTGGTTTTGGATTTTTAAATGTAAATGCTGGCGGGGTTGGTGGAGTTGGAATATCAATATTATCTGCTGATTGATTGATTGTTTTGGTTGTGATTCTAATTGTTTTTTCATTTTTGTTGACATCCATTTTTGTAATGGTATTTTGATCTAAAAGCAAGAGTTCGTTTTTATCTGCTTTTTCGTCATTAATATAAATGTCATTTTCATTTAGCGTTTTAGAGTAATTTTTGGTAACAATTCGAATGGTTCTTTTGTCGGATTTTTTAATTACATCCATACTTTCAATTTCATTTGGATCTAGTTTATCTAACTCTTCCTGACTCGATTTTGAACCGTTAATAAAAATTTCTTTGTCTGCAGATAAAGGCGCTTTAGGAGAAATTAAGCCACTTCTTTTGTTTATCACGGTGTCATCTGTTCCAAAATCAACAGTTAATAATCCATTTTCATTCTTGGAAACGATAATGCCAAATGTTTTTATGGGATCAGTACCTTTAGTTGCCATTTTCTTTGAAATTTCTTTGCCTTTGTTTAAATCCACTTTAATGGCAATCAATTCGTTTTTTGAATTTCTTTCAACATCTGAAAAAGTAAGTGTAACATTATATTTTTCCTTTAAAGCGTTAATTTTTTCTTTTAATTCGGCATCTGTGGTATTCTTGTTTATTTTGTAAATATCTACCAAATTTTCATTTGTTTTTGAATGTTCAATGTTAGTGGCTTTCGATTCTCTCTCCTGCGCAATTACTTTTACCTGAAAGAAAAAGATAAATGCTCCCAATAACGGAAATGCTAATGCATACTTCCAATAATTCCTTTTGTTTGATTGATTTTTGTTTAACATAACGATTCGTTTTTTGATTAATGATTGATAAAAATGATTGGTAATGGCAACACAATTTTCCTGCGTTGTTATTTTTAAAAGCGTAAATTGGTAGGCTTTTTTGTCTAATATTTTTTTTGAAGCTTCGCTATCGGCGATAAATTCCAGATTTTGAGCGATGGCGTTTTTGTACAACCACATTAACGGATTGAACCAAAATGTAATACAAAACAGCCTTGAGATTAAAATGTCTATCGTATGATTTTGTGCGCTATGCACTTTTTCGTGTTCTAATATGTTTTCTAATTCCGTGTCGCTGTATAACGATGAATTATAAACTATATAGTTGAAATAAGAAAATGGAGAAACATTTTCGGCTACATTGATAAACTTATAATCGGCCTGTTGCTGAATGGCTTTTCCTTTTAGAATCTTGGACAAACTATAAAAATCAAAAGCAAATTTCGTCAAGAACACCAGAATTCCAATCGAATAGACAATTCCAAAAATGATATACCAATTGATTTCGAACACATCATTTTCGATAGGAGTTGTCATGGGAATTTTTGACCAGTCAATATTTGTTGGACTTGGATCAACCCAAATTATTTTTGTAAAAACTACTAATGGTAATACTATAGAGGTGATTAATCCCGCCAATAAAAACCAACGATTGCTGCTGAAAAAAGTCTCTTTTCGCAACAATATAATGTAGGCAAAATAAAATATTGCTATTAAGCCACTGGATTTGATGCCGTAAAAGAATAGAGTTTCCATACTATTACTTTTTTTCGATCATAGCTAAAATCTCTCGTAATTCTTCGGCTGATATTTTCTCTTCTTTGGCAAAAAAAGAAACCATATTTTTATAGGAACTATCAAAATAAGTATCGATTGCCGTGTTCATAAACCGTTTTCTATAGTCTTCCTTTTTTACGATTGGGAAATATTGATGCGTGTTGCCAAAAGCATTGTGCGATACAAAACCTTTTTCTTCGAGGTTTCTGATAATAGTTGAAAGGGTGTTGTAATGAGGCTGCTCTTCCGTAATTTCTGCTAGAACTTCTTTAACAAAAGCTTTTTTTAGCTTCCATAAAATTTGCATAATTTCCTCTTCTTTGTTGGTCAGTTTTTGCATAATTGTATCAATTTTATCTTCCTGAGAACAAACGTACAACTATATTTTTAGTTATTAAACTATTTTTATAGTTATTTAACTAAATTTTAAGTTTTAAATAAAATAAATGAAATTTATGCTGGAATTCTATTTTCTGATAATAGCATTCTATTTAACCAAACCGAACAAATTAAGGCTAACATTCCTAAACTTCCCATAACGATCCAATTAGTTTGATAGCCAAAATGAGCAATAATCTCAAGTCCGGTTTTAGAACACACAATATGCGCTAAGCTAAAACTCATCGTAAATAGCCCCATATATTGTCCTTCTTGTCCTTTTGGCGCTCGGTTCAACGCCACAGCATTAGAAAAAGGGAAAGTAAAAATTTCTCCAAGGGAGAGTAAAATAATGCTGATTACTAAAATAAAGACCCAAGAATCAATCAGTAAAATAAAATATCCTAATGCTACACATAAAGCACCATAAGAAATGATTTTAATTTTATTGATTTTTTTTCTTTCAGTAATGCTCACAATAGGCATTTCTAATAGGAAAACTAAAAGTCCGTTTAAGGAAAGAAGCATTCCGGTATGAAATTCGGTTAAACCAAATTTTTCGTGATGATACAAAGGAAGCGTCGTGAATAGTTGAAAAAATACCATTGCAACAATAAAAATGGTGAATAGGAGTAACCAAAAAGGTTTGTCTTTGTAAATAGATTTACGGTTTATTTTCGCAGGTAATTCTCCTATTTCAAGCGGAATTCTCTTTTTCTCTTTAACACTAAATGCAAAAATTAGAATAGCAATAATACAAGTGCTGCCATCGACCCAAAACAAGCCTTGATACCCCATTCCCAGAATAATTAATCCACCTAATGTAGGTCCGGCAGCAAAACCCAGATTTACAGACAAACGGACTAGAGATAGCGCTCGAACTCTATTTTCAGGTTTGGCATACACGCTCAAGGAAACAAACATTGCCGGTCTGAACATATCCGCAATCGCCATTATTGTAAACATTCCGAAACACAGTCCCCAAAAACTGGTGATATATTGCAGGACAAAAAATAGTATTCCACTAGTAAAAAGGCTAAAAATCATAATCTTATAAAAACCAATTTTATCTGATAATTTACCTCCAAGCCAAGAGCCTAACATCGATCCTAAACCAAAGGCAACCATAATCCATCCAACTTGTCCATAAGTAAAATACAAATTTTCTTTTAGATACTTAGACAAAAATGGCAAAACCATCGTGCCAGCTCTATTTATAAAAGTTATGATTGCCAGAATCCAAACTTCTCGCCTGAAGCCTTTAAAATTATTGAAATAACTACGAAGTCCTGATCTAAGCATATAGAAATTTTTAGTTTGCAAAGCTACAAAGTTTTTTAGGAGCTTCTTCCAGCTATTCGTTTCAATCTTTTATTTTTTTAAAGAAAAAAAATAAAAGGATTTTCACTTTTATCTGGGCTAGGATTCGCCAAATAAAAATTATTCTTTCCAAAATATAAACTTTGTGGCTTTCTAACTTTTAAACTATTTTTGCTTAAAATTTATAAAATGAAAACAATTCTAAGCTTGGTTTTTTTGACTCTATTCACTTTTGGTTTTGCACAGGAAAAATTTGATGTTGCCTCAGTCGAAAAATTCCAAAAAGATTTAAATATCGAATATGCCGATGCAAAAACAAGTCCATTGACGGCCGAAGATTTAGCCGTTTTTAAAACCTTGGATTTCTATCCCATAAACGAAAAATTTTTTGTTGTGGCAAAATTTGTCAGAACTGAAAATGAGAGACCTTTCGAAATGAAAACCTCGACAGACAGAAGGCCGATGTATGTAAAATATGGGGAAGTATCTTTTTCTATCGACGGAAAATCATTCAAATTGAACATTTACAAAAACATAGAATTATCCAAAAATTCAGCATATAAAGACTATTTGTTTTTGCCTTTTTCAGATTTGACTTCTGGAAACGAAAGCTATATTGGCGGAAAATATATCGATATGAAAATACCAAAAGGAGACACAATTGCAATTGATTTCAATACATCATACAATCCGTATTGCGCATACAGTCATCGCTATTCTTGTCCAAAAGTGCCATTGGAAAACGACTTGAATATTGAAATAAAAGCAGGAGTCAAGAAATTTCACGACTAATGCAATTCTTCAACTTACATACGCACAAATTCACGAATCAACCCGATGTACTGGAATTAGTCAATCAATATCCGCAGGAATTCGATACCGAAATTCCGTTTTATTCCATAGGAATTCATCCTTGGTATATTGACGATAACCGATTACAAAAGGATTTAGAAATAATAGAAAGTAAGTTACAGGAAAGAAACTGCCTTGCATTAGGCGAATGTGGATTAGACAAGCGAATCGAAATTCAGTTTGATTTGCAGCAATCCGTTTTCGAAAAACAATTGATACTTGCCGAAAAATACCAGAAACCAGTCGTGATTCATTGCGTTGCCGCTTTTCAGGAAGTTATCGAAATCAAGAAAAAATTGAAAATGACCGTTCCAATGATAATCCACGGATTTTCAAAAAACGAAAAAGTTGCTAAACAATTAATTGGCAATGGATTTTATATTTCGTTTGGAAAATATTTATTACTAAATCCAGAACTGGAATCGGTTTTTAAAAACATTCCAAACGATAGATTTTTCTTGGAAACGGATACTATTGAGGAAGGAATTCGAGAAGTTTATGCCTTTGCAGCAAAATATAAAGAATTAAAATTAAGTGAATTGCAAGGTATAATTAGAAATAATTATAATAAAGTTTTTGATTTAAGATTGTAGATTAACGATTTTTGATTTCAGATTTTAGGAACCTGAAACATTAAACTTGAAACAAAATAACTATGGCAGAATGGACAGAAAGAGCTGAGCTCTTATTTAAAGAAGAAGGATTAAATAAATTAAGAAATGCCAATGTTTTAGTCGTAGGATTAGGAGGAGTTGGTTCTTTTGCTGCCGAATTTTTGGCAAGAGCCGGAGTCGGAAAAATGACCATTGTTGATGGCGATATTGTAGATATTACCAACATCAACAGGCAATTACCCGCTTTGCATTCGACTGTAGGAAAACCAAAAGTAACCATCGTAGGCGACCGATTAATGGATGTCAATCCGGAATTAAAACTCACAAGAATCAAGGAATTTCTTTCTCCGGAACGTGCTTTCGAAATTGTTTCCGTGGAATATGATTACGTCTTGGATTGCATTGACAGCATTACGCCAAAATTAAATTTAATCATAGCAGCCAAGCGAAAAAGAGTCAAAATCATCAGCAGTATGGGAGCCGGAGGAAAGATGGAGGCTTCGAAAGTAAAGGTTGCAGACATTACCAATACTGTAAATTGCTTCTTGGCAAAAACCATTCGTCGCAGATTGAAAGAAGTAAAAATTGATAAATTAAAAGTGGTATTTTCTTCTGAAATTCAAGATGACAGCAGTTTAAAAATGACCGATGGTTCTAATTTCAAGAAATCTTTTTACGGAACCAACAGTTATATGCCGGGATTATTTGGTTTGTATGCCGCCGAAACCGTGATTCGTTATTTACTGAAAAAAGATTAAAAAGTGTTATGGGTTATGGGTTATGAGTTCTCGGTTTCGATTATAATTATTTACACGACCCATAACTTTTGACTCTTAACCCTTAACCCATAACATAAATATGAAGTACTTTAAATTAATCCGCTATCAAAACCTATTAATGCTGGGATTGATGCAGTTCGTTTTTAGATACGGTTTTTTGGAATTGCAAAATATTCCTTTGGCGTTAGCTGATTGGCAATATGTTTTATTGGTTTTGGCAACAATGTCAATTGCTGCTGGAGGTTACATCATCAATAATATTCTTGACGTGGAAACCGATACCGAAAACAAACCTGAAAACGTAATTGTTGGCAAGTTTATTTCTGAAACTAAGGCTTATAATCTGTATATCGGTTTTACGGTAATTGGTGTTGCAATTGGGTTTTATTTATCGAATGTAATTAACAAGCCTGGTTTTGCATCCATATTCATAATCATTGCGGCGACGCTTTACTTTTATGCCACGAGCTTGAAACAAAGCTTGCTTATTGGCAATATTATAGTGGCTTTGTTGCTTTCGTTTAGTGTAATTATTATCGGACTTTTCGATTTATATCCTCTGACAAATGAAGAAAACAGAGCTGTTATGGGGTTGCTTTTTGGGATACTTTTAGATTATGCCATTTTTGCTTTCATCATCAATTTTATTCGGGAAATTGTCAAAGATTTGCAAGATATTGAAGGCGATTCTAATCAAGGAATGAATACGTTACCCAATGCTTTTGGAACAAAAAACACAACTAAACTTGTTTTTGGACTAATTTTTATTCCAATAATTTGCATCGTTTATTACATTCATTATTACTTGTTTTCGGCAAATTTATTCTTTGGAACAGTATTCGGATTAGTTTTTATATTGGCTCCTTTGTTATATTTTACAACTAAAATTTGGTCTGCAAATAATCAAAAAGATTTTTATCATTTGAGCACCGTTCTAAAATGGATTCTATTTTTTGGAATACTTTCGATTGTGGTCATAAACCTAAACATAAAATACAATGCTTAAAAATAAATTACAAAAATACAAGCTGATTTTGGCTTCGGGTTCGCCAAGACGCCAGCAATTCTTTAAAGATTTAGACCTCGATTTTGAAATTAGATTGAAAGAAATTGAAGAAATTTATCCGCCTGAACTTAAAGCCGAAGAAATCACTAACTATTTGGCAGAATTGAAAGCCAATGCTTTTGAAGGAGAATTAAATTCCAATGAAATCCTCATAACCAGCGATACCATTGTTTGGCACAATAATAAAGCATTGGGTAAACCAAAAAACGCGCAAGATGCCTTTGAGATTCTAAAATCTTTGTCGAATGCTACTCATGAAGTTATCACTTCGGTTTGTTTTAAAACCAACGTAGATTCAACTGTAATGTTTGAACTGACCAAAGTAACTTTTAATGAACTGACTGATGAAGCCATTCGCTATTATATAGAAAATTACAAACCGTTTGACAAAGCAGGAGCTTACGGAATTCAGGAATGGATAGGTTTTGTTGGTGTATCAAAAATAGAAGGTTCTTATGCCAATGTTATGGGAATGCCTACGGATAAGGTCTATAAATATTTGAGTAATTTGGCATAAGAATTTTGTTGTATTTTGGTTTTAAAACCAAAACTTTCTCTCATTTTATTCAAATTTTTAAAAATGTGGTAATTATAACCCGAAGTCAGTTTAATAAAAGAAGAAGAAATTTTTTTGTTTTCATAAGAAGTTAAATTAAAATTCGCCTCTCATTTTTTTGGCGTTTAAAGATTCTGTTTTAGTAAAAAGAAGGAGAAACTGTATTGGTTTTCTTTTTTTTAATTCAAATCGCACCTTTTTTGCCAAAGAAAATAAAAAACTTTATTTAGAAATTTATTTAATTACTACATTTGGACTCATTGCACATTAAACACCTAAAAAATGCACAAATTTTTGATTCAGTCTCTCGTTATTTTCCTTCTTTCTTTCCAAATAATAAACGCCCAAAAACCTCAAAAACCAAACTCGGCTGAAATTTACAACCAAATCCAAAAGCTTAATTTTCTAGGTTCCGTACTTTATATTGCAGCGCATCCCGATGACGAAAACACAAAGTTGATTTCGTATTTATCCAATGAAACAAAAGCAAGAACAGGCTATTTATCGTTAACTAGAGGTGATGGCGGTCAAAATTTGATAGGTTCTCAATTCCGGGAATTATTAGGAGTAATCAGAACCCAAGAATTGATAGAAGCTCGGAAAATTGATGGGGGAGAACAATTTTTTTCGCGTGCCAATGATTTTGGCTATTCAAAAAATCCGGACGAAACTTTAGAAATTTGGGACAAGGAAAAAGTGCTTTCTGATATTGTCTGGACTATTAGGAAATTTCAACCTGACGTAATTATTAATCGGTTTGACCACCGTTCGCCAGGAACGACACACGGTCATCACACAGCCTCGGCTATATTGAGCGTTAAAAGTTTTGATCTGGCCAATAATCCTGCCATTTTTCCTGAACAATTAAAATTAGTGGAACCTTGGCAACCCAAACGCCAGTTTTTTAATACTTCGTGGTGGTTTTACGGAAGCAAGGAAAAATTTGATGCTATAGACAAAACCAATTTATTTTCGATACAAACAGGAGTTTATTATCCGTTAATCGGGAAATCAAATCAGGAAATTGCTGCCTTGAGTCGCAGTCGCCATCAATCGCAAGGTTTTGGCAGCACGGGAACTCGTGGCGAAGAAACCGAATATCTAGAGTTCATTAATGGGAAACCGCTTCAAGATAAAACTTCTATTTTCGAAGGAATTGATACTTCCTGGAATCGTGTAAAAGGAGGTAAGCCTATTGGAGAATTGATGACTAAAATTGCTTCTGAATTTGATTTTGCAAATCCTTCAGCGAGTATTCCAGAATTGGTAAAAGCCTACTCGTTAATTCAATCTTTGGATGAAAACCATTGGAAACAAATAAAATCAGAAGAAATCAAAAAAACTATTGCCGCTTGTGCCGGATTATTTCTTGAGGCAGTTGCCCAAAATCAGGAAGCAACGCCAAATAGCCTTGTAAAATTAAAGCTTGAAGCGATAAATAGAAGTCCAATTGCGATGAATTTGATAAGTGTAACTACATTGCCAGAGTCCAAAAATACATCTCAAAACCTATCTTTAGAAAATAATATTTCACAATTCATAAATCTTGATTTACAATTGCCCTCAACCATTGAATACACTCAACCTTATTGGCTAAAAGAAAAAGCAACCGAAGGATTATACACTGTTTCTAATCAAAAAATCATTGGAATTCCAGATATTATTCGGGAGGTAAAAGTGGTGTTCAACGTTCAAATTAACGGAGTCGAAATCCCATTTGAACGAACCGTAGTTTACAAATACAATGACGATGTAAAAGGAGAAATGTATAATTATCTGGACATTGTTCCTGAAGTCACCACCAGTATTCTGGATAAAGTTTCGCTTTTCAAGGATAATAAAAAGAAATATTTAGCAGTTAAAATTAAGGCTGGAAAAGATAGCGTGAAAGGCGATTTACAATTGGAATTGCCTAAAAATTGGCAAGTTTTACCAAAATCTATCCCTTTTGCATTGGACAAAAAAGGAACTGAATTAACGGTGTATTTTGAAGTAAGTCCGCCAAACTCAACAGATGAGGTTATTGCCAAAAGCGTTGCCATTATTGATGGTAAACGATATGACAAAGAGCAAATCATTATTGACTTCAACCATATTACAAAACAACAGGTATTAAAACCTTCGGAAGCCAAGTTCATCCGGTTGGATTTAAAAACTAAAGAAGAAAAAATTGCCTATATTATGGGAGCTGGTGATGAAGTCCCTAACAGTTTGACGCAAATGGGCTACAAAGTTACGTTGCTCAATCCCGAAGAAATATCTCCTGAAAAACTGGCTAATTTTGACGTGGTTATGACCGGAGTTCGTGCTTATAATACGGTTCAGGCATTGGCAAATAAGCAAAACATCCTTTTTGATTTTGTAAAAGGAGGTAAAACAATGCTCGTGCAATATAATAATCCAAATGATTTGGTAACCGAAAATATCGCTCCGTTTCCAATGAAAATTTCTCGAGACAGAGTCACCGAAGAAAATGCCGAAGTTCGGTTTTTAGCACCCAATAATCCTGTTTTAAATTCCCCAAATAAGATCACCACAAAGGATTTTGAAGGTTGGAAACAGGAGCAAGGCTTGTATTATCCCAACGATTTTGATAAAGCTTTTATTCCAATTTTATCTTCTAATGACAAAGGAGAAACTCCCAAAAATGGGGCGTTATTAATCGCTCCTTACGGAAAAGGGTATTATATTTACACAGGTTTAAGTTTTTTCAGGGAATTACCCGAAGGAGTTTCCGGAGCCTATAAATTATTGTCCAATATGATTTCGTTGCAAAATCCCATGACTTTGCCTGCTCAAAACGTGAAGCCTTAAAGCCTTAAATATGGAAACAAAAAAAGTAAAAACTTGGAAAAAAAGCTACACTTGGGTTCTTGTGGCTAATGTTATTTATATTTTGATCTTTTGTTTACTAATGAAATTATATTCTTAACCTATGCAATTATTTGACTGGATTGTACTTATAGTAACCTTACTTTCTATAGTAATTTATGGGGTTTGGAAAACCCGAGGCAGCAAGAATGTAGAAGATTATATTCTGGGCAATAACGAAACACCTTGGTACACTGTAGGACTTTCGGTTATGGCGACGCAGGCAAGTGCCATCACTTTTCTTTCAACTCCGGGACAAGCGTATCATGATGGAATGGGATTTTTGCAATTCTATTTTGGTTTGCCTATTGCGATGGTGGTTATTTGTGTGACTTTTATTCCAATATACCACAAATACAAGGTTTTTACGGCTTATGAATATCTCGAAAAACGGTTTGATCTAAAAACGCGTTCTCTTGCTGCAATTCTTTTTTTAGTCCAAAGAGGTTTGGGAACTGGATTGACCATTTATGCGCCAGCTATTATTCTGTCGGCATTGTTAGGTTGGAATCTTACCTTAATGAACATCGCAATAGGAGTTTTGGTGATAATTTACACCTTTTCTGGAGGAACAAAAGCCGTGAACGTAACCCAAAAACAGCAAATGTTCGTCATAATGTTTGGAATGTTTATTACGTTTTTCCTGATTTTGCATTATTTGCCCAATGATATGACATTTACCAGTGCGTTACACATTGCTGGGGCAAATGACAAAATGAACATTGTTAATTTTTCTTTCGATCCGGAAGAAAAATATACCATTTGGAGCGGAATTACTGGAGGTTTTTTCCTGGCTTTGGCTTATTTTGGGACAGACCAATCTCAAGTAGGACGCTATTTATCAGGGAAATCGGTTAGGGAAAGCCAAATGGGATTGATTATGAACGGATTGTTAAAAGTGCCAATGCAGTTCTTTATATTGCTTACGGGAGTTATGGTTTTCGTTTTTTTTCAATTTAATCCGGTTCCTTTGAATTTTAATCCAAATAATAAAATAATTGTAGAAAAATCTGTTTATAAAAACGATTATCACGTCTTGGAAAAAAAGTTGGAGGCACTTTCAGAAGACAAGAAAGTGATTAACCTTTTATATATAGACCAACTCAATCAGGATTATGACAACCCGATTCTTCGAAAGGAATTAGTTGCTTTATCCAGCAAAGAAAAAGATTTGAGAGATCGTGCCAAAGAAATCATACTGAAAGCTGATGTTCATAGCGAAACCAATGATAAAGATTATGTATTTTTTCATTTCATCCTTAATTATTTACCCAAAGGATTGATAGGTTTATTGCTTGCTGTGATTATCTCTGCGGCAATGTCATCAACGGCTTCTGGATTGAATGCTTTGGCTTCGACTACCGCCATCGATATTTATAAACGTAATTTAAAGGAAGAGAAATCAGAAAGGCATTATGTGAACGCCACCAAATTTTTCACTTTGTTTTGGGGAATTGTAGCCATCCTTTTTGCAAGTATTGGAACCTTGTTTGAAAACTTGATACAATTGGTCAATATTGTAGGTTCTATATTCTACGGAACAGTTTTGGGTATTTTTCTTGTTGGGTTTTATATAAAATACGTTCAGGCAAAAGCCATATTTTATAGTGCCGTTATTAGCCAAATCACCATTTTTATAATTTACTACTATGCCATTTTTATTTATCCAAGTGGCGAAGAAAAACTGGGCTATTTGTGGCTCAACTTCATTGGGGCAATGCTGACTATTGTATTATCAATTATTATGCAGGCAATAGGCTTCAACAAAAAACTTCCTACAAATTCTTGAAACAAGAAAAATACATGAAATTTTATTGTGGTATGATTACTTTTAGATAGGGAAGGCGTAAGTTATCTATATAAGGATAATTCCCATCAAGAAGATGGTAGAATGTTAAAAATAACATTCGTATAAAAACTATAAATCTTAAGGTTTGAATAAGATTAAGAGGATTCTCACTCCATAAAATAGGATGAGTTAATCCTCTTTTTGTTTTGAAAAACAAGACAAAAACATCTCTTTTTATGAGAATTTTTTTAAAAAAATCATGATTTTAAGATTTAATAACAAAGAAAATTTTGTTTTTTATATATTCTGTTTGTTTTTTATGATATTCTTAAATTTATTGCTAATTTTTGATAATATGATATTTATCATCTAATTTTAATGAAATAACATCGAAATTTATATCATAAAATTATCTTAAGATTAATTTAAATAAATTAAACAATCAAAATTATGAAAACAGTTAAACAAACGATGTTAGTTGTTTTAGGGCTTCTTTTTTTCGCCTTACAAGGATGTTCCCACGATGACTATATTCCTGTTCCAGGACCTACAGGTGCAGGTGGAACAAACGGAACAAACGGAATTAACGGAACCACTACTTGTGAATCTTGTCACTCTAATAGTTACAGAGATCCAATTAAAGCGTCCTATGCATTATCTGTTCATGCTAAAGAAACTTTGCACTTAGACAGTGCTTCCGGCTTAGAGTTTACTACATCCGAATACACCAACAGAACAGGTTGTGTACAATGTCACACAGGTCCAGGATACATTGATAAAATGAATGGAGTACCACTACGTACCGGTTTAGGATTGCCATCAAACCCAGCTTATCCAGTTGATGCAACTAAACTTGGTGCAAACAGCAACCATTTAAATGCCATTAATTGTAAAACTTGCCATGATACGCATTCTAGTTTTAATTTTGTTGCAGATGGTAATGATTTCGCCCTTAGACAAGGATTTACGAAAGTTGCTTTAGACCAAGACCCTACCTATAAAATAGATATGGGTACAAGTAATACCTGTGTAAACTGTCACCAACCAAGAGGATTACCTCCTACAACAGGTGATGTAAAATTGAGTAGTCGTTTTGGGCCTCATCATGGTCCACAATCTACTATGTTAGAAGGTATTCAGGGTGCTTTAATTGTAGGCTCAACTCCTTATCCAGCACCTAAGTCTGCTAGTCATAGATCAGGTTCTTCCTGTGTAAAATGTCATATGGGTAAAACTACTGATGGAACGAATGGAGCACACACGTGGAATCCAACACCAAATGCTTGTATAACATGTCATACAGGTGGAGCGCCGGCTTCTGTAACTGGTTTTGCTGCAGATATGGCAACATTACAAGGTTTGTTGGTGTCAAAAGGAGCTTATAGTACAACAACAAACGCTTTTACTTCAAATACCGTTCCTATTAAAGTGGCACAAGCAGCTTGGAATTATGCCTTATTGCTAGAAGATAGAAGTAATGGAGTTCATAACCCAACCTATGCAAAAGCTTTATTAAAAAACTCAATTGAAGCTTTAAAATAAAATAATTAATTACCTCTGGGCTTTGTCCCAGAGGTCTTAATTTGAGATTGGAAAAGGAATAAAATTTAGGTTGGCATTCTTTATAAATTTA
>NZ_JADHEC010000044.1 GCF_015277675.1 Flavobacterium soyangense | reverse complement strand
CAATATCTTTGGAACTCATAAATTTTGTTTTTTGTCACTCAAAATATATGAAAAAAAGGGCTTACTTTTAAAAGTAGCCCTTTCTGTTTAAAAATATTAATCGGTTAGTAGTGAAATAAAATATTATGTCTGAAAAAACTTCAGTTAGTACAATTCTAAGATCCGGAATAGTAGCCGGTACTTTAGACGCAATAGCGGGTGTTATTGTCTATTATATTTGGTTCGGATTCAATCCGTTCCAAGTATTACAATATATTGCAAGTGGTGTTCACGGTCCAACAGCAATTAATGGAAGCATTGCTATGATTTTTGCAGGAATGGGTTATCATTATTTTATCGCTTTTGTTGTGGCAGCAATTTACTTTTTTGCCTATCCAAAATTTAGTGTTTTAAGAAATGACAAAGCAATCTCAGGTCTACTATTTGGTTTAGGAATTTGGTTGGTAATGAATTTATTGGTTTTACCAAATTCAAACATTCCAAAAGGTCCTTTCGATTTAGGTTTGGCAGTTGTTGGAATTTTTTGGCATATGATTTTGGTTGGTTTACCAATAGCACTTATTACTAGCAATCATTACAATTCTAAAATATAAATATTTAAAAGTATTTAAAAAGACAGAAAAGCTTGTGTTATTCTAACATCTGGTGTTTACAGACAAGCACTTCTAAAACGTTTTGGTTTAGATTTTCAGGATTCATATATAAATTGGTGGTTAGAATTTGTTGGAGTTTCAGAAGTACATTCTGTAAAATTATTGAGTAATGTATTATCGCAAAATCAAGCAAAAGATAGGGAAGAGACTAACAAACAAGCTGCCGAAATTGTTAAAAATCATTTTGCATAGTAAATTTTAATTGTTGTTGGTTTTGAAAGATGTAGGTTATCCCATTCCTGCATCTTTCTTTCCAATTTATAAAAGTTGATAATGAGTGAGCAAAAATTAAAAAAGGGTACTTCATTACTACTTCGAGTAGGTTATCAATAATGTGATTTATTGATAGAGACATAGCCAACGGGCTAGTTTAGTAAATTTCGATAAACGATATTAACTATTTGGCTTTTTTGTTTCTGATTTTACTTAGAAAAACGGTGCTAAATCCAAGATAAGAAGCCAGAGCATATTGAGGAACGCGATTAACAATGGCTGGATATTTTTGAATAAATTCGTCGTAGCGCTCTTCGGCAGTTTTGCTCAAGTTCGACAGCATTCGCCTTTGGAGAAAAGCAAAAGAGCGTTGGGCAATAATTCTGAAAAACCGTTCGAATTTTGGAATCTTTTCAAGCAACAACTGCTCGGAATCATAATCAAGTTGGATTAATATGGTATCTTCCAGCGCTTCGACAAACGAAGTAGCAGGTTCTTGATTGATATAACTATTAAAGTCACTAATCCACCAATCTTCAATGGCAAAAGCTAAAGTGTGTGTTTGTGCTTTATTATCAACCAAGTAAGCACGCATAGCGCCTTTTAGCACATAGCTTCTGTATTTGCAAGTAAAATCAGGTTGAACGATACATTGCCTTTTTTTAACTTTTGTAATTCTCAATAGAGAAATAAAATAATCTTCCTCTTCAGTTGTAAGTTGAATATAATTGGCTACATATCTTTTGATTTCTTTAAACTCATTCATTCAGCAAATTTAATGTTTTTTGAGGATGAAATTTAAAATTTAAATCTTAAATATAATTATGACTATCCCTGTTGAATTTTTTTAAATGTCTATTTTTTGTTTATTCAAATTGGGAAGGAAGTAACATATAGCTCCAATTATGGGTAAAAATGAACAGACTAGATACACATACTGAATTGAGGTGTAATCTGCCAGTATTCCCAATAAAGCTGAACCAATAGCAGCCATTCCAAAAGCAAAACCATAGAAAAGCCCTGAAATCATGCCTAATTTTTGAGGAAGTAATTCTTGGGCATACACTATTATTGCCGGGAATGCGGATGACATAATTAAACCAATAATAACCATTAATACATCTGTATAAAAAAGGTTTGAATAGGGCAATAGCAAAGCAAAAGGCGTTGCTCCGAAGACAGAAAACCAAATAATATAAATACGCCCGAATTTATCACCTAATGGTCCTCCAATAATAGTTCCCAGCATATAAGCAAAAAGGTAAATAAACATGTGAAATTGCGCTTGTTGAATTGTAAGATGAAATTTTTCTATGAGGTAAAAAGTATAAAAGGTAGATAAACTCGCTGAATATATAAATTTTGAAAAAATAATAACCAAAAGAATCCCAATTGCCCATTTTATTTTCTTTTTTGATAGCTGGTGCTTGCTTTCCCTAATGATTTTTTTACCATGATTTTTTACCAAATGTGCTTTATACCAATTGGCAATTTGAGTAAGAATAACCAAGCCAATTGTTGAAGCAATCAGAAACAAAAGAATATATTTTTGGGTATTGGGGACAACTATCAAAGCAACAGTTAATGGCGCTAAAGCAGTACCTAAATTTCCCCCAATTTGGAAAATTGATTGTGCCAATCCCAATTTCCCACCCGAAGCCAAATTTGAGATTCGCCCTGACTCCGGATGAAAAATGGCAGAACCTATTCCAATAATCATACTGGAAATCACAATCCAATTAAAAGTACTTGCATAAGAAAGGATAATTATACCGAGAGTTGTAAAAAGCATACCGTAAACTTGAGAATAAGGCTTGGGATATTTATCAGTGTAATAGCCGACTATGGGTTGTAAAATAGATGCCGTAAATTGAAAGGCAAAAGTGATTAAACCAATTTGTGAAAAGGAAAAACCATAGTTTTGTTTTAATAATGGATAAATAGAAGGGATAATTCCTTGTATTAAATCATTTATTAAATGAGCAATGCAAATTAGGGCTAAAATTGAATAAACCGTTTCATTGCCGTGTTTTTTTACTGCCCTGATTCGGGTTTCATTTAAATTTCTGGTCATAATTTTTAAACCATTGCTTTATTACTATACGTGGCTTTTTCAAAGTCTCTAATGTTCATTGACAGTATAGTCACTTCTGGAAACATTATTTTCAGGTTTTTGATGATTTCTTTTGAAAGCATCTTTTTTTGAGCGGTAGATCTGCCTTCCATAATGTTCCCAAAAACGTGAATGAAATCGTCCTTTGTGTTTCCAGCTTTATAATATTGATATGGATTAATTCTCACTTTGATATCACCCAAATCAAAAAGATTTGTAGATTCAGCCGAATCGTGTACATTTTGCATTATTTCTTCTGGAGATTTTAGTTTAATTATGTTTTCTGAGCAATCAATTATTAGATGTGGCATTTGTTTTTTTATTTTATTGTTTTTGTTTATTGCGATACAATTAGGACCTGTAATCTTTAGCTCTGATTGTAATAGCTTTTTTGAAATATGCGTTATAATTTTTGCCATACCCCTTCAGCAATTGTGGATTGACCACCTTGGGAAGAATGAGGTACAACATATTTAATTTGATTGTATCTAAGTACAAGAGCTTATTTGTGTTGTTTCTTTACAATTAGAAAAAAAAGCAGTTTCTTCTTTGAATGCTATAGTATTATTCTCTTGGTTTTTTTGTATTTCCCAAAATGAGAATTATTCCCTTGCACAAGTATTGCATTTTCTGCGGTTGTACTTGCATTTTTAACAACCGATGCAATTTTCGGACTTACTGCTTTCTGTATTTGAATGGCTTAATTTTCATTGCGCTCATACTCAACAATCATGTCTTTTTTGCTTTTAATAATTTATTTTAATAATTTCTCCATTGGTACCGTTTTCAATACTTTTTAGATAGCCATCAATTAAGTCATTTACTGGAATGTCAGATATTTTGGAAGGACTTACCACATTTATCCTTAACCCTCTTGGCATTTCTAGTGAAGCTGCCATCATAAAACTGTTTATTCCTCCGTTAACAATGGCTTTACCTGCTGCATTTTTTATTGGTTTATCTCCCATTTTTCCAGAAGTTAAAGTAAAAGAGCCATTATCATTCAAGTAATTTTGTCCAATAAGTACCAGATTAGCTTGTCCAATTAGCTTATTTTTGATTCCGAGATTTAAATTTTCTTCCGTAAGCGTTGCCAAATCGCCTGTATGACTGTCACCAGCAACACACACACAAGCATCTATGTTTTTTACTAGATTAAACATTGCTTTAATAGAGTCTGCAGAGGAAATATCTACCTGAATATCTCCGCTATTTCTTCCTGCTGTGATCACTTCGTGTTTTTGTGCTAGGGCTGGAGTTACTATTTTTCCAATTGCGCCTGTTGCACCGATGATAAGAATTTTCATTTCATTTTTTTTTAGAATTTATAATACTGCAAATTTATACTGTTAATGGCTTGGTAAAATTGTACATTTTCGCACTAATTCAGTACATTTGCAAAATGAAGAACATAAATTTATATCATCCATTTGAAATTGATGTTAAGGAATTGGATAGTTTTCCTAAAGTATTGGAGATTAATAATTTTTTCAAGTTAATTTATATTATTGATGGAATAGGGGTTCAATTTATTGGTAATAACAGGTTTGATTATCGTAAAGGAAATTTATTTTTAATAACACCTCAAGACACACATTCTTTCGAAATAACAACACCCACAAAATTCTTTTTCCTTCGTTTTGAGGATTCTTTTTTTTCTCCAAAAGTTGATAAAGAAAAAGATATGGCGCAACATATGGATTATATTCTTCAAAATGCAAGTCATCGTCCGGGTTGTATTTTGAAAAATAAAGCGGATAAACCTTTAATAGCACTACTCGTTGAAAGCATTCTTAATGAATTAGAAAATGAGCAATTGTATCATCAAAAAATTATAGAACAAATTGTAACTACCATGATTACTGTTGTCGCCAGAAACATAGCTTTAAAACTGCCTAAAAATATTAAAGAAAACACCGGAGAAACCGTGCTCGAAATATTAAATTATATTCAGCAAAATATTTTTGAACCCAAAATGCTCAAAAGCGAAATAATGAGTGCGCATTTTGGTATTTCAAATGATTACCTTGGAAAATATTTCAAGAAACAAGTAGGGGAGACTTTACAAGGTTATATCTCCAATTACAAGTTACGTTTAATAGAAACTAGATTGTTGCATAGTGATATGCGTATTGGCGAAATTGCCTACGAACTAAATTATGCTGATGAAAGCCATTTAAATAAGGCTTTCAAAAAGTTTAAAGGGATAAGTCCGTCAGAATATAGAAAAAGGTTTTCTAATTAATTTAGAATTTTTTTAAGATATAATTTAAGTCTTACTTGATAGATTATTATAGTATTGCCCTATTTTTTTCGATTGAGGCTCCAGCTGGATTATGTTATGATTTATTTTGGAAAATTTTTCCAAAACCATATGTAAATATTAAAGCAACAAAATAAGAGTCGGGTTTAATAGTCCATTTGTATCATGGTTTTAAACAATATACACTTTTCATAAATAACATCATCGCTATAGTTTGAACTCGCTAAAGTTTTAAACCATTCTTGATTTGCATTGGACTCAAAATGATATTTTTTGAATCTCAAAACTTTCAGTAGTTTTCCAGTATTTTTAATATTAAATTATCAAGTCATTCCTCTCGCAAAACCAACGGTGTCTCGATATATTTGTGGTGATACCTCAGCATTATTTTTAAAAAAACGACTAAAATAATGCTCATCTTCATACCCCAATTCAAAAGCAATCTCTTTTACAGCTTTATTGGTGAGGTACAATTCTCTTTTGGCTTCGATAATAATCCGCTCCGATATTAAATCGGTTAAAGTTTTATTGAAGTGATTTTTTGTAATTTTTGCTAAAGCTTTTGGTGTAATATTTAATAAATCGGCATAATCACTGGCTGAATGTTTGGACTTGAAATGCAGCTCAATATAATTCTTTAAATTCTGAAGAATATAAGGCTCTTTAGCATCCGTAGACCCAAGGAAATCTTCATCGGGCTGTTGTTGGTTTTTAAGTCTTGTAGCCGTAATTAAAAATATTTTGAGATAAGAAACCAATAATTCATATTGGGAGAGTTCCGGATTTTGAATTTCTGTTCTTATCTGCCCAACTACCATTTCAAGAGTGCTCTTAGAACTTTCATCTAGAGTAACATAAGGTGGTTTAAAAATATTATTGAACAAGATTCCGTTTGCGGATATCTCAGCTTGATGCTTGTAAATACAGAAAAACTCAGGGTGGAAGTGTAAAGCAACTCCTTCTATATTTTCTTCTGAAGCTAGCATAAATGGTTGATAGGGTGAAAAAGCAAATAAATTGTCTTCTTCGAATGGATTATCCGAAAAATCAGCAGTAACTATTCCTTTGCCTTTTTGAATCCAAATCAGTGAAAAATAATTCAGTCTTTGAATTTCGTTAAACTGGCTATTGCTATCAAATGTAGATAGTTTGAAGGCCAAATTTCCGTTTTGTGGATTGATTAAAGTAAAAGTGGATTTGTCTAACATAACATTATTTTCTGCAAATTTAATTTAATTGGGGTTATAAAAATAAGATTTTTTATTAACTGTTGACAAAAAAATCTTTGGTATTATTTTAATATTTTAAAAAGTTGTTTGGCATTTATATCCATGCTGCAAAATAGTCATAAAAAACATTTAATTACTTTAACACTTAAAAATATTAATTTATTTAAATCGCTATTAACTATCTTAGAATTACCCCCCAATGGCAATCATACTTCGGTTATTTAAATTCAAAACTGGATTGTTTATATCGTCAAAGGTATTCATTCCTGCTCGCAGTTTCTTTTTGTTTCTAATGGAAAAACCAATTAAATTTTCAATGGATTCCCCGTTTCTAAAAGCAGTCAGCAAATCAGTTTCGGAGTTAGAAAACAGGCAATTCTTAATTTTTCCATTGGCTGTTAGTCGAATTCTATTGCAACCATCACAAAACGGATTGGTTATGGAACTGATTATTCCGAAACTTCCCAAGTAATTTTTTATCTTGAATTCCCTTGCGGTGAAATTTTTATCGTCTTCTAATTTTTCTAAATCTGATTCTGGAAAATGATTTTGAACTTGATCTAAAATCTCTTTTTGGGAAACCATTTTGCTCTTGTCCCATTCATTACCGGCAAAAGGCATAAACTCTATAAACCTTATTGATAGTGGTAATAACTCAGTCAGTTTTATAAAATCGATGATTTCGTTGTCATTAAAACCTTTGATTAAAACTACGTTGATTTTTATTTTAAAATCATTATTCAGTAGTAAATGCAAGTTGTCAATCACCTTTTCAAACTGATTTCGTAACGTAATGGTTTGAAATTTTGAAGCAACCAAAGTGTCCAAACTTAGGTTAATTTTCTTGACATTATTTTGTTTTAAAACTTCAATATGTTTGTCTATCAAAATACCGTTTGTGGTGATGGAAATCTCGGTTTTGAGTAAGGCAAGTTGGGCAATAATTTCAAGAAAATCCTTCCTTAGTAAAGGTTCTCCACCGGTAAGACGGATTTTATCAACACCATTATTTACAAATGTTTTGGCTATTGCATAAATTTCGTCAGCAGTCATAATGTCTTTCTTTGGAGACAACAAAATCCCATCGGCAGGCATGCAATAGGTGCAGCGCAAATTGCATTTTTCGATTAACGAAATGCGTAAATAGTTGTGCTTTCGCCCAAAATCATCCGTTAAAATAGCGTCATTTTGCATCGTGATTATTTCCTTTTAAAATATGAAAAACGTGTAAAACGTGTGGAAAAATAGCTTCCATAGATTCCTTTGCACCATTGGTTGAACCTGGCAATGCCAATATTAACGAATTACCCAATGTTCCGGCAACGGTTCTTGATAGCATAGAATACGGCATTCGTTGTTGCCCATAAGAACGCACCGCTTCCTCAATTCCCGGAATTCTGCTTTCCAATAAATATTCCAATGCTTTAGGAGTAACATCTCTTGGCGAAAGCCCTGTTCCGCCAGTAAAAATAATGAGTTGATTGTCCTTGGCGAAAGCCTTGGTGCGTTCTTGAATCACGTCAATTTCATCAGGAATAATTTCGTAATGTGTGGTTTCAACACCACAGGCTTCCAGTTTTTCGACAATTATTTTCCCGGAACGATCTTCTTTTTCTCCAGCAAAAATTGAATCCGAACAAACAAAAACTGCCGCCTTAATTGCGGAAGGAAAACGGTTTTTGAATGAGGATTTCCCCCCTTCTTTACTGATTAATTTGATGGATGAAATCTCGATGTTTTTGTCAATAGGTTTCAGCATATCATACATCGTTAAGGCCACAATTGAAGCGCCGTGCATGGCCTCAACTTCAACTCCTGTTTTGTAAACCGTTTTTACTTTGAAAATAATATCGATATTTAAATTGTGAATTTCATATTCCACCGAGGTGAATTCGATAGGAATAGGGTGGCAATCCGGAATGGAAAGATGCGTATTTTTTACGGCAAATAATCCAGCTGTTTTTGCCATTTCGAACACATTCCCCTTTGGAACCAAATTATCCAGGATGGCATCCATTGTTTTTTGTTGGCTAACTTTTACGGTTGCTTTTGCTGTTGCCATTCGCAACGTACTTATTTTATGAGTTATATCGACCATTATTTAAGTGTTTTTCTTCCAGGTAAAAGTATTGTTTTCAACTATTTCTTTTCCAAAAATGGGAACGTCCGTTTTTATCCAATTAACGATGGTTTCCGTTGCTTCATAGACTTGCTTGCGCCTTGTTGCCGAAACAAATACGAATAGGCATATATCGCCCGTTTTTACTATGCCCAAACTGTGGTATATGTGCATACAAACTAAATCGAATTGGGCAAAAGCTTTTTCTCTAATTATTGCCATAGCTTCATCTGCCATTTCTTCGTAAGCGGAATATTCTATGGCCGTAACGATATTTCCATCAATTTTATCGGCTCGAACTTGACCCAAAAAGATATTGTGTGCGCCAATGGTGTGTTTTGATTGATGTTTAGCTATCGATTGGGCAATGAATTCCGAAGAAATTGCTCCTTGTATGAAAACTGTTTTTTTATTCATTTCAATTATTTTAAACTTTAAGAAACCAAAACGGTTTTGTTATTAAGCAATTTATTCAACATTTTTGCACCTCCAATAATGCTTCTAACATTGTCAAATTTATTATTTTTTAAAATTTCGACAGCAATTTTACTTCTGATTCCCGATTGGCAAAAAACAAAAAATTCAGTTTTAGAATCCAATTGATGCAATTCATTTTCTAAAAGGTCTAATGGAATTTGGATGCTATTTTTAATTGTTATTTCGGGAAATTCATCCCTATTTCGAACGTCCAGAAATACAATATTTGGATTGTTTATTTGTTCCAAAGCAAGAGAAGCTAAGATTTCGTTAGGTGATTTTTTATTCTTTAAATACTTGTTATCGAAATTTAATTTATCTAAAGGAATTATTTGTGTTTTTGAAAATTCAAATTTTTGCTGTTCATTATTTAAAGTATTATATACCAATAATTTACCTGACAATACGTCACCAATACCTAAAACCATTTTCAGCACTTCATTAGCTTGAAACATTCCAATAATTCCAACTGAAACTCCTAAAACTCCTGCATCATTACAATTTTTTGACTCGTTTGCTTCTTCGGGAAAAAGACAACGGTAGGTTGGTCCGTTTTGGTAATTAAAAACCGAAACCTGTCCTTCAAATCTATAAATTGAACCATAAACAAAGGGCTTGTTAGCTAAGCAACAAACATCGTTGATCAAATACTTGGTATCAAAATTATCGGTGGCATCTACCATAATGTCATACTGTTCGAATATGGAAATCGCATTTTCAGCTTCTAGTTTTTCGTCAATTGCATTAATTTTGATCGAAGGATTTAAGGCCAAGGCCATTTCCCTGGCTTCTAGAACTTTGCTTTTGCCCACGGAATTTGTATTATAAATCACTTGGCGTTGCAAATTTGTTAGATCAATAGTATCGTGATCCATAATTCCAATTTCACCGATTCCGGCAGCCGCTAAATAAGGCAAAACTGCCGAACCCAAGCCACCGACACCAATGATTAAAACTTTGGCATCGCGTAATTTTTTTTGTCCATTTATCCCGATTTCGGGAAGAATGATTTGTCGGCTGTATCGATTGGTTTCCATAATGATTTAAAATTTAGCCCCCTGCAAATGGTGGCAGTAAAGCAACGATATCATTGTCTTTTAATTTCTGATTTTGTATATTTTGAACTATCTTTTGATTTATGGCTACACTGAAAGATTGTTTGTCTAAATTATACTTCTGCTCTAATTCATCAATTAATTGTTTCAAAGATATATCCAAATAAGGAATTTCTTCTTCGTTGCTTTTAGTTTTTTCGGCGATGTTGCCAAAATATTTTAGTAGTATCATTCGATTAAATTTAAAAACGTTTAGCAACTTGGCGATGTGCCGAATTAAGGTAGCCTAACTTTTAGTTAAACATTAACTTCGCAAACACAAAACGAACTTCAAATTAAGCGTAAAGCCGCCTCATTGCCAGACTGCTGTTGTGCGTTCGTTGTTTTTTTAGATAAGTTTTTTTATACAGTTTTGGCTATTTAATTTTAAATTTTTTCCAAATTCTCTTTGGTTAATTCTCCTCTTGTATTTCCAGTATTTAATGTCGTATTTGGTTCAAATAACATTACAGAAACTTCACTTTCAGCAACAGGTTTATGTTCCACACCTTTAGGAACTATTATAAATTCACCAGGATTGACTTCAACAATTTTGTCCCTAAACTCCATTTTTAAAATTCCACTTATTACCAAAAACATTTCATCTTCGTTTTCGTGTTGGTGCCAAACAAATTCACCTTCAAATTTTGCAAGTTTAACAAGTTGTCCATTTAATTCTCCAACAATTCTTGGATTCCAATAATCATTAAAAAGTGATAATTTATCAGCGATATTTACTTTTTCTATTGACATTTTCTATTATTTTAATAATAATTTTAGTTTATATTTCTTTTTTTTGTGTCGTGCGACGATGAGGCACAGCTTATAAATTAGTAATCAAGAAGCTTTTCGTTAAACGGCGTAATAATAATGGTCTATGATTAAACTAAACAATCAGCTTAATGCTTGCCATTAAAATTACGGTAGCCAAAACGTACTTTAAAACCTTGTTTGAATAGTAACCACTTCCGTAATACGCCCCTAGCATTCCTCCAAAAACAGCAATAGGCACTAAATAAAAACTTTCTGTCGGAAGACTTTTGCCGCTCAAAAAATAGCCCGAAAGACCAGCGATTGAATTCACAAAAATAAACAAACTCGAAATAGCCGCAGTTTCCTTTATCGATGACCAGCCTAAAAATAAAAGAATGGGACTTAGAATTACACCTCCGCCTATTCCTAACATTCCGGATAGCAAACCAATACCGAAACCAATTCCCATTGCCAATGGAATATGAATTTTTGTCATCTCTCTTTCTTTGTTATTGAAAAATCCAAGCAGCCTCAATACCGCAAGAATCAATACTAAACCTAATGCTATTTTGTAACTATTATTTTCGATTGGAATTAACCCACCAATAAACGCTGCAGGTACTGATGTTATGGCGAATGGATAAAACAACTTGGGTTTAAAAAAATCTTTTTTATAATAAAAGAAAAACGAAATGCCCGAAACAAACAAATTAAGCAACAAAGCTGAAGGTTTCATTACTGTAATGGGTATTGCAAAAATGGACATCAAAGCTAAATATCCGGAAGCACCGCCATGCCCAACACTAGAATATAAAAATGCGACTACTGCCAGTAATAGACAGAATAAAATTATATAATCAATACTTGCAATCTCCATCGTGATTATTAATTAAAAGGTAAAACAGTAACTTCCATTTCTTGTTTAATATTTACAAGATCATAAGGTAAATAAATTAAACCATTAGCAACTGCAAATGTATTCAACATTGCCGAACTTTGACTGTCTAAAACCGTTACTTTTTCGTCATCATAAAATGCTTTTAAAAACAAAGCCTTTCCAGTTGAATTAGTAAAATCAGTGCTGATTTTTCGATTTATTTTCGGTAAATGAATTGCTTCATATCCCAACATTTTTTTTATGGCCGGCAACACATATACATAAAAGCAAGTCAATGCAGAAGCGGGATTCCCGGGTAATGCAAATACAATCGTGTTTTCCTTTTTTCCAAAAAACAATGGTTTGCCTGGCTTTTGGTTGATTTTGTAAAACAATTCTTCAACGTTATTTGACAAAAGCGATTCTTTTACAAAATCAAAATCTCCTACTGATATTCCGCCCGAAACCAGAACTATGTCGAAGTCAGAAAGACAATCTTTTAAAACTGTTTTTGTGGCTTCAAAATTATCCTTTACACGAAATGTTTTAACTTTTTTAACTCCTGTTTGCTGTAAAGCTACTTTTAACATTATTGAATTGCTTTCGTATATTTTTCCTTTTGGCAATTTCTTACCAGCTTTTACTAATTCATTTCCAGTGACTACAATCGCAACTTTAGGTTTGTCATGAATCATTATTTCTTTAATTCCCAAACTAACCAAAAAGCCTATTGCAGCCGGAGTTATTAAGGTGTTTTCTTTAAGAACAAGTTCCCCTTTCTTTACTTGCTCTCCCTTCTTTCTCACATTGTCAAAACGCAAAGGCATTTTATTGATTTCGATTACTCCCTCAGTTGCTGTGATATTTTCCTGCATTACAACTGTATCAGCATTATCAGGGACAAAAGCACCAGTAAAAATGCGAACCGCTTGATTTTTTTTAATTTCAAAATTTAAAAAATCACCGGCTTGTGAAGTTCCTATAATATCAAAGCGTCTTGATTCACCATAAGAAAAGGCATAGCCATCCATTGACGATTGACGGAAAGGAGGCATATTTATTGGGGAAAAAATAGATTCTGCCAATATATAGCCAAGCGATTTGCTTACTCTTATTTTCTTGGCAGCCATTTTAAAGCAATTATCTTTTATAATGGATATGGCATCATTAACTTGTATCATAAAATTATTTTATAAAATTAGTGACCCAAAAATTAACTTATAGGTCTATTGCAGGTTGTTATAAAAACATTTGATTCATCAAATTTATTTAAAAATTTCCCAAAATAAATATCCCGTTCGATACAATTTTTCATTTTTAATATAAACAAGCTTCTAATAATAAATCAGTACATTAAAGCTAACAAAATATTATTTCGCCCATTTCTTAAAAATTGTAGTTGCAATATGCCCACCGAAACCAAAAGTATTACTCATTGCGTAACTGATTTCTTTATATTGTGCTTTAGCTAACGTTAAATTAAATTTATCAGCGAACTCTGGTTCGACCTCAACGGTATTAATTGTGGGAGGCACAATACTATCCGTAATTGCTTTTATACACAAAATAGCTTCGATTGCTCCAGCTGCACCTAATAAATGTCCCGTCATTGATTTAGTTGCGCTTATATTTAGGCTTTTTCTTTCTCCAAAAACTCTAAACATAGCTTTTAACTCACTTTCGTCACCCATGTGAGTGGAAGTTGCGTGTGCATTTATATAATCAATTTCAGAAGGTGTAATTTCGGCATCCTCAAGAGCGTCTAACATTCCTAAATAGGCACCTTCCCCCTCCGGATGTGTCCCTGTTAAATGGTAAGCGTCAGCAGCCATTCCGGTACCGACTACCTCTGCTAAAATGGTGGCTCCACGACTTAGAGCAGACTCTAAACTTTCTAAAACTAAAGCTCCGGCACCTTCACCTATTACGAAACCGTCTCTATGAATATCAAAAGGTCTTGAGGCAGATTGAGGGTTTTCATTGTTTGTTGATAAGGCTCTTGATGCGTTAAAACCACCAATTGAAGATTCATTTATTGGTGCTTCAGACCCACCTGTAATAATGATGTCAGCCTTTCCCAAGCGGATGTAATTACAGGCATCAATGATGGCATTATTGGAAGACGCACAAGCCGAAATTGTAGAAAAGTTTAAACCTCGTAGACCGTATCGTATTGAAATAATACCCGAAGGAATATCGGCAATTATTTTCGGAATAAAATACGGATTAAAACGAGGAAGTTTTCCTCCATTTATGAAGTCTTCGATTTGGTCTTGAAAAGTTTGAATGCCTCCATTACCAGACCCCCAAATCACACCTACTTTATTTTTGTTAACTAAGTCAAAGTTTAGTCCAGCATTTTTTATTGCTTCATCAGCCGCAGCCACAGCGTATTGGGTAAACAAATCGTATTTACGTGCTTCTTTTTTTTCAAAATAGTCGGTTGCAATAAAACCTTTTACTTCAGCGGCAAATTTTGTTTTATAATTAGTAGCGTCGAATTTCGTAATTAAATCTACACCACTTTTTCCAGCAAGACTATTTTTCCAGAACTCATCTACAGAATTACCAAGAGGTGTTATGGCTCCCATTCCAGTAACCACAACTCTTTTAAGATCTTTTATCATATTTTATTATTTGCGTTATAAGACTCATTTGTATGTTTATTTTAAACCAATTTCATTCACTAAGTCTTTAAGTTTTTCATTTTCTAATTTGGCAAAATTATCTAGCAACTCTCGCTAAAAGTCATAACTTTCTTTTATTGTATAGCAAGATTTTATTTTCTAGTGACAATTTAAAATCTATGCTTAGATAAAAAAAGTATTATTCATTCTCGTCAAGATTTATAATCAGTTTCAGTTTCTATTGCAAAAGCTATATATGTCGATAAGGGTAATGCTAATAATTTACCTTTTAATTGTTGAATTACCTGGCCCCTATGGTATGACGAATGATTAATAAGATGAATAATTAAATCCTCAATGCTAATTGACGCTTTCTTTCCCATAAAAGTAAAACTTACTTTTTTATAGAAATCATTATCATCTAGAGTACCTAAATAATTACTCCAATCGGAATAAAGAGTTACATTAAGTAAACTCAATTCGTCTATCGTATGGGTATCCCACAATTTAATTGTTACTTCTTCATTTTTTATACGTTTTAGCCATATTGAGAAGGCATTAAGATTATGGGAAATAATCTGATGCGTACTTTCCATAGGAAAAGAGGCTTTCATAAAAGCATCAATGATACTGTTATTAGCCCAAGACTCGTAACGTATTTGTTTTAAGTAACTATCTTTTTTCATTTTTAATTATTTAATCAACTATTGCTGTTATAATTCTTAATCTTTTTAACTTAGTGATGAAGTGGCGGGTTTTTAGCATATACTTGCACATAACTTATGAAAGTCCAGTTTTACATTGATGTTGTGCCAATAATTTTACATCTATTGCTAAGTCACTGTTGCCTATAAAATTATTTCAGTTTACTAACTATTTCTGTCATTAGCTTAGTCGCTAATGCAATATCGTTTTCACTTGTTCTCCAATTTACAAATGCTGCCCTAATTCCCTTTCTTTTGTCCATTGTATATTGTTGGTGTCATAAAAACTTTCCCTGTATCATTTAATAATGTTAGGTAAGCATTTACCTTTTCTTGATTTTCTTTGCCTTTCAACGTGAAGCAAACGGTATTTAATCTTACGGGTGCCAATAATTCGAAATGTGCACTTTCTTGGATAAAGTATCCGAACTGATTTGACAATATGATACAATTTTCGACAATTTCCTGATATCCCTTTTTTCCATAAGCAATAAGAGAAAACCAAACCGGCAGAGCCTTTAATCGTCTTGAATTTTCAGGCAAAAAGTTTAGATAACTAAAATTTTCGAGTGGATTTCCTAAGTACGGGGCATTGGAATTTTGAAATGTTTCAACTTGCAAATGTTTATGTTGCTCCTTTACAAAGAATACGGCACTTTCATAAGGAACATTTAACCATTTATGACAGTCAATTGTGATACTGTCTGCATTTTCCCAACCCTTCACGAGGTGCTTGTGTGTATTTGAACATACTGCAAAACCACCAAAAGCGGCATCAATATGCCACCAAAAATTATATTTTTCTTTCAGTTTTGCTATTGCAACAAAATCATCAAAGTCAACCGTATTCACTGTTCCTCCACTAGAGATTAGAACAAATGGTTCACCACAAAGTCCAATAATTTTACTTTCCAAATCGATAACATCTATTGCTTCTCTATTTCCTTCTAATGTTTTTACTTTAATTATATTGTTACTTCCAATTCCTAAAAGTGAAAGTGATTTTATTGCAGAAGAATGTGGAGTAGCAGTTAAATAATTTAGATTGTCAGAAACACCTTCCTTTGCAAAATCTTTTCCTAATTCTTTTCCTAACCACTGTCTTGCAACTGCAAGACAAGTGAAATTGGACATTGTTGCACCTGTTACAAAGCCACCTAAAAAATTAGTTGGCAATTCAAAAAGGTCTAACATTAGCTGAATCGTTTCTAACTCTATTATTGCGGAAATATCTCCTTGTCCATTAGTCGCAAAACTATTTTGATCATAAATTGTAGTTAACCAGTCCCCAACTATTGAAGCAGGAGTTGATCCACCGGTAACATATCCCCAAAAACGAGGTCCAGAAGTTGATACTATTATTGGCTCAAATCTTTCATTAAATTGTTTAAGAGTTTCTAATGTGCCTAAACCCCCTTCAGATAAATTTAGTTTCCCTTTTAGTACGTTTTGGGTTGAAGTATCTCTATTTGAAATATTTTTCAAATACTCAAGTCCTTGCTCTTTTACTTTTTCAAGTAAATTGTCCAGTTGGGATAAATCTCTTTGTAAATGTTCGTTCATTTTAGTTTTATTAGTTTGTAGATAACTCTTTAAATATTTGATAATCTGAATCAGTTAAAAATGTTTTCATAATTCAATAATCTAATTTTAACCCGTTGGGCGGAATTAATAAAAATTTCAATAAATCGATTCAATAAAAAATTAAACCACATAGAAATATAGAAAAAATAGAGTTGAATAGTTCAATTCTTGTGTTCATATAGCCTATGTATTCTAACACAAAGTCAAACGCCTTTCAAAAATTGGAAAATCTATGTTTCTATGTGGTTAAAAAATTAGATAAATTGAATTACACCCAAAGGGTTAATTTAGATGTTATTTATATAAATGAACATCTAATGAATGAACATCTAAATTGATTTACAACTCTTGTATCTGTCTTATCATTTGATTAGTAAATCCCCATTCATTGTCATACCAAGCCATTACTTTAACCAAATCGCCATCAACAACTCTAGTCATTTCAAGGTCAACTGTAGAGGCAAAAGGGCTTTTTATAATATCGGTTGACACCAATGGTTCATCCGTTACCGCAACTACTTTGTTGTATCTAGGAGTTTGAGCTTCTTCAATTAAAATAGCATTAATTTCTTCAACGCTTGTTGGTCTTTCAGTAACAAAAGTAATATCAGAAATAGAACCAACTGCTACAGGAACTCTAACTGCAACTCCATCAAATTTACCTAAATATTGTGGCAAAGCTTTAGTGGTGGCAATAGCGGCGCCAGTAGCGGCAGGAGCTAAATTATTACCAGCTGTTCTCCCCATTCTAGGTTCTTTTTTTGAAGGTGCATCCACTAATGTTTGCGAAGCGGTGTATGCGTGAGTAGTATTTAAAATTGCTTTTTTAATCCCAATTCTTCGTCCTAGAATTTCAATAATTGGACTGATATTGTTAGTGGTACAACTTGCACAAGAGAAAACGCTTACTTTACCGTCTTCTGTATTTACACCATGAACAACCGTAGGTGTGTCTTTAGTCGGGCCGGATATAACAACAAATTTAGAACCTGCAGTCAAGTGTTTTTCAGCATCAATTTTATTGGTAAAAAAACCGGTACTTTCAATAACTACATCGACAACCAATTCTTTCCAAGGCAAGTCTAAAGGGTCTTTTATTGACGTAAAACGAATTCGTTTTTCATCAATTACAATGTATTCACCATCGAAAGAGACTTTTTTATCAAATTTGCCATAAATACTGTCATATTTAAGTAAATAAACGGCATTTTCTATACTCATTAAATCGTTGATTCCCACAACTTCTAAATCGGGAGTTTCTAAAATAACTTTTAAAGAAGATCTGCCGATTCTACCAAAACCATTAATTGCAATTTTTTTCATTTTTGTTTCTTTTAAATTATTTATTTAAAAAAATACAGGGGTTAAAATACCTTCAATTTTTTAATTACTTTTTAAGGAAAATTTCACAGGTTTATTTATAATCCTGCACCTTTTAATTTGGCGGTAAGCCTTTTATTTTCTTCTTCTAATTGAGCTACATATTCTTGCTGGGGTTTTAAGGCAATTTTAATTTCCTCGGCCGTAAAACGTGGCGTTATATGTTGTGGACAATTCCAATCAAAGGCTTCAATATGGAAAATCATCATTCGTTCGGCACGAAATTTATAGTCGTCTATATCAAGTGTAGCCAATAATTCGGGATTGTCTTTGAGTTCCACAATCTCAGTTTTGGCAAAGATTTTTAACCGCACTTTTGCAGGATAATCCATCAAAAATAAAGCCACATTATTATTGGTTTCCATATTGCCAACTGTGATGTATTGCTTATTGCCAGAGAAATCTATAAACCCAATTCGGTTTTTATCTAAGACTTTCAAAAATCCTTTTGGTCCACCACGATGCTGGATGTACGGGAAATTATTCTCACTAATAGAGGCCATAAAAAAACTATCTCGATTTTCTATAAAACCAATTTCATTATTAGACAATCCATCAACCACGTTAAATTTTTCCATTCGTTCGTAGCTGTTGCGACTGCCGTGTTTTTCTTGCAAGGCTTTGACGGCATCCGTATAAGCAATTGCGGCAAAATTTTTAGCCATGGTCTTTTATTTTAACTTTCTGTCTTTCTCCTCGATTGGCATATCATTGATACTGGCAAAACGTCTTTGCATTAAACCATTTTCGTCGAACTCCCAGTTTTCGTTGCCATAAGCACGAAACCATTGTCCTTCGGCATTGTGATATTCGTATTCAAAACGAACCGCCATACGGTTGTTGCGAAAACCCCATAACTCTTTTTTGAGTTTGTAGTCGAGTTCTCTTTCCCATTTTCCTTTCAGGAATTCTATTACGGCTTCGCGACCGTTGACGAAATCAGTTCGGTTGCGCCATTCAGTATCGATCGTGTATGCTAATGCAACACGTTCAGGGTCTTTGCTATTCCAGGCATCTTCGGCCAATTGTACTTTTTGCAAGGCAGTTTCCATTGTAAATGGGGGAAGGGGAAGTTTTTGTTCCATTTTATTATTTATTTAGTTATTAGAATCTTTTAAATATTAATTAGCATTTAAATTTACGACAAACAATCGGGACAAAATAGATTTGCTTTAAAAATTAACTTAGAGACTTCTTTTTCCATAGCCTGCTGTTTGTTTCTGGCATGCCATAAATGCAAATCGCCAGCGTAGGTGGTTGCAGTTTCGGGATTGGCTTTTAATTTATTAACTAAATCCTGTGCTTCGTTTGGTCTGGGACCCCAAATACCCGTTATGGAAAAATGCTCGTTTAATTGTATTAATTTAGGAATTGCCCTGCCATTCTTTGTCAGGTGTGCATCCATCAAGTCTAGGTTTTGATCCCGATAGACTAGTCTTAATTCTATTTTTCCTTGGCTTAATTCCGCTATTTTATTTAAGACTGGCAGGGTTTGCGAAGCATCGCCACACCAGTGTTCTGTCAAAACCAACCAATAGGTTTTATGATTTAAATTCTGCAATAATTCCTGTAGTTCTTTTGAAGGAGTATAGGTCTTGTCTAAGCGACGCATTCTGCTTTGGTTCAGCAGAATGTATTCCTGAATTTGCACATCAGTATTCGAAATAAAATCCATTGCCATCTGTTCCTTATAGTGGGCATAAAGAATTCCCTCTCTAAAATATTGTTTGTAATCAAGCGTAGTTAATGCATTGGTATCCATAGTTATAGTGTATGTTGTTAATATCTACAATACAAAGGTGCAACATTCTTGTCATTGCATAAATGGAGCATTGTCGCAAATAGGTGGACAATTTTCCCTTCTGATGGAACTTGTTAATGATTAATAATTTAGGGGCTTCCAATGTAGGTAAATTAGTTTCACTTTGTAGAAAATATTATGAGGAATACTGTATTAAAACCATATAATTTTAATTAGATTTTTTTCGAGATTTTCTAAACTAAAATAAGTCTGCTGTTAGACAATGTATTTTGGTTTTTTTTCATTTACCAATTGATTTTCATAAAAACAATCTAATAATAACCCGTTGGGTGTAATTATTTGAAGTAAAAAATATTAATTAGATATTGCTCAAGACACTGAAATTCAGTATCTTGAAGTCGCAAAACAAACAATATCCATGTCAAATATAATA
>NZ_JADHEC010000043.1 GCF_015277675.1 Flavobacterium soyangense | reverse complement strand
TTTTGGAACGAAGCCAAAAAATTGTAATTGAAAATCTATGATTTTCAAATATTTCAATTTTGGAACGAAGCCAAAAAATTGTAATTGAAAATCTATGATTTTCAAATATTTCAATTTTGGAACGAAGCCAAAAAACTTTAGATTTTAAATAAAGTAATTAATCCGCAATTCTCTTAAGTTTGTTTAAATCTTTAATGGTAATTTTTTTACCCTGTAATTCAATTAAACCTAATTTATTAAAGTCAGATAACAATCTAATACAACTTTCGGTGGCAGTTCCAATCATTCCTGCTAGTTCTTCGCGAGAAAGTTGAATGCCCAATGAACCATCCGTATTTTTGCCAAAAGTTTCTGCTAAGTAAATTAGGGTTTCTGCTAAGCGTTCTTTAACTGTTTTTTGTGAAATTGAAACCATATGTTCACTGGCTTCTTTTAAATCGCCACAAATAGTTTTCATCATGTTCATTGAAAACTGGTTGTTTGAATCAAACATATTCATCACTTCGCTTTTTGGGATAAAGCAAACTTCCATATCTTCAAGAGCGACAGCACTCAAATTAGCGGGTTCATCGCTAATCATCGAACGTTGTCCAAGTAATTCTCCTGCCTTGATTAACTTAACAATTTGATCTTTTCCATTGGCGCTTAGTTTTGACATTTTGCAAATACCTGAAGTGATGCAATAAATACCATTTACAACATCTCCTTCTTCAAAAATGGGTTTACCTTTTTTAATGGTTCGAGAAGTTTTGCATTCAGCAAGTTTTACCAGTTCATCTTTATTAAGAGCTTTTAAAGAGCTAAATTCTCTAACAATACATTGTTCACATTTACCCATAAAATAAATATTATTTTGGTCGAATACAAATCTACAAAATTATATGATAATTATCATATTTTAAATTTACTCACTTGGTATATTTGTGTCTTGTAAAATTTTCAAAATTTATGGAAGAAAAAAGCTGTTTCCACTGTGGGCTGGGCGTTATAAAAGAGGATCAAATTGTCTTTGACGAAAAAGTTTTTTGTTGCAATGGTTGTAAAACCGTATACGAAATTTTCAGTCTTAATGACATGACTTGCTATTATGATTTCGAAAAATCGCCTGGAGCAACTCCGATTGATATTAGTGGTAAATATGATTTTTTAGATAATGAAAGTATAGTTTCAAAACTTTTGGAATTTCAGGAAGATAAAACAGCCATTGTTTCTCTTAATATTCCTCATATTCATTGCAGTTCATGTATTTGGATTCTCGAAAATCTTCAAAAACTTCAAAAAGGCATCAGTATTTCCCAGGTAAATTTTCCGGAGAAAAAAGTCCGAATTACGTATAATCCTGATGTAGTTTCGCTTAAAACAATTGTCCATTTATTGAGTTCCATTGGTTACGAACCTTACATTAGCCTAGAAAATTATGAAACGGGCAAAAACAATGTTGACAGAAGTCTGACTTATAAACTTGGCTTGGCTTTTTTCTGTTTTGGTAATATTATGTTGCTTTCTTTTCCGGAATATTTCGAAGTCAAGGAATATTGGCTGGACAATTACAGACCGTTTTTTCGTTGGTTAATTTTTGCTCTATCCTTGCCTTCGTTTCTTTATTCTGCCAGTGGTTATTATGTTTCGGCTTATAAAAGTATTAAATCGGGAATGTTGAATATTGATATTCCTATTGCTTTGGGAATTATTATATTCTTTGTCCGAAGTACTTTTGATATTGTAATGAATTATGGTTCCGGTTTTTTTGACAGCTTGACGGGTTTAATTTTCTTTATGCTTTTGGGGAAGATGTTCCAAATCAAAACCTATAGTTTTTTGAGTTTCGAAAGAGATTTTAAATCTTATTTTCCAATAGCAATTACTAGGATTAAAAGTGATACTTCTGAGGAAAGTGTTCCAATTTATGATATCGAAAAGGGAAACCGATTGTTGATTAGAAACCAAGAATTGATTCCTGTAGATGGGATTTTAATCTCCGACAAAGCTGAAATCGATTATAGTTTTGTTACCGGTGAAGCGATTCCAATTACTAAAAAGTCAGGTGATAAAGTTTTTGCAGGAGGAAAACAAATAGGAAAAGTGATTGAAATGGAAGTTTTACATTCGGTTTCCCAAAGTTATTTGACACAATTATGGAGCAATGATGTTTTTCAAAAAAATGTGGAACAAAGACACAAATCCATTACCGATAAAATCAGTCGCTATTTTACGCCAATCCTTTTATTAATAGCTTTCTCGGGATTTGGGTATTGGATTTTTATTGATTCAAATACTGCTTTCAATGTTTTTACGGCAGTTTTAATTGTGGCTTGTCCTTGCGCTTTGGCTTTGACAGCGCCGTTTACAATGGGGAATGTCTTGCGGATTTTGGGCAAGAAGAAATTCTATCTAAAAAATGCCTTGGTAATAGAACAATTAGCTAAAGTTGACACCATAGTTTTTGACAAAACAGGAACTATTACCACCAATAAAAAATCGAATATTTCCTATGAAGGCAAAGCTTTTTCGGAGGAAAATCTGGTAATTTTAAAAAGTGTCCTTCGAGCATCAAATCATCCTTTGAGCAGAATGTTATATGATTTTTTGCCAGAAACTAAAAGATTAAAAATAAACGATTTTCAGGAAATAACAGGAAAAGGCATTCAGGCAAATATTGACGGAATTAAAGTTCAGGTTGGTTCAGCAGATTTTGTTGGAAAGTCAAAAGAAAACAGCATTCAACAAACAACTGTCCATATTAAAATTAATGATGTTTATTTTGGAAAGTATATTTTCAATAATCAATACAGAGAAGGGTTAGAGGAGCTTTTCAGGAATTTAAGCATCAATTATCAAATCAAGGTTTTGTCAGGTGATAATGAAGGGGAGCGTGAAACTTTGTCATCCATTTTGCCAAAAGAAACCGAATTGATTTTCAACCAAAAGCCAGAACAAAAATTAGAATTTATTAAAAAATTGCAGCAAGAAGGTAAAAACGTAATGATGGTTGGCGATGGACTTAATGATGCGGGTGCTTTGGCGCAAAGTAACATTGGGATTTCAATTTCAGAAAATGTAAATGTATTTTCGCCTGCTTGCGATGCGATTTTAGACGCAAATGAGTTTAAAAAATTAAATTATTTTCTCAAATTATCCAAGAAAGCCATTACAACCATAAAAATGAGTTTTGCACTCTCATTATTATATAATGTTGTGGGATTATCATTTGCAATAACAGGCAACTTAATGCCACTTGTAGCCGCAATCATAATGCCCTTGAGTACAGTGACAATTGTTAGTTTTGTGACTGTAATGAGTAATTTTTATGCCAGAAGCTTAAAATGAAAAATTGATTAAAAATTGATTTTTTTTTATATTTTTAACTAAATATTAAAATATGACAATTATCATATTTACAAAAAGGACAATAAAGTATTTTTGTCGACTTAATTATATAATATGAGTGTAATATATTTACTTATTTCCATCAGTATAGTAGTAGCTATTGGCTTTTTTATTGCTTTTATAAGAGCGGTAAAAACAGGCCAATACGATGATGATTACACCCCTTCAGTTCGGATGCTTTTTGATGATGAACTTGTTAAGAAAGCTAGTGAAGAACACATTCAAATCACAGAAAAACAACCTTAAACCTTAATTTTTTTAAACCAATTAACAAAGACTATTTATGGAAATGCAACAGTTCTATTATGACAACAAAATTGTGAAGAAATTCATTTACGCGACGATCGTTTTCGGTGTTGTGGGGATGTTGGTTGGGCTGATTTTAGCCACTATGTTTCTTTTTCCAAACATGACCGACGGAATTTCGTGGTTGAGTTTTGGTAGACTGAGACCTTTACATACAAATGCGGTAATTTTTGCCTTTGTAGGGAATGCAATGTTTGCAGGGGTTTATTATTCGCTACAGCGATTATTAAAAGCCAGAATGTTTAGTGACTTCTTAAGTAATCTAAATTTTTGGGGTTGGCAGTTGATCATTGTTGCAGCAGCTATTTCGTTGCCACTAGGCTACAGTACTTCCAAAGAATATGCTGAGTTAGAATGGCCTATTGATATTGCCATTGCTTTGATTTGGGTGGCTTTTGGTGTCAATATGATTGGTACAATCCTTAAGAGAAGAGAGCGTCATTTATATGTTGCCATTTGGTTTTACATAGCCACTTTCGTGACTGTTGCGGTTTTACATATTTTCAATAGTTTAGAATTGCCTATAAGTGCCATGAAAAGTTACTCTGTTTACGCAGGAGTTCAAGACGCTTTGGTTCAATGGTGGTACGGTCATAATGCAGTTGCCTTTTTCTTGACGACTCCATTTTTAGGATTGATGTATTATTTCGTTCCAAAAGTGGCTAACCGTCCTATTTATTCTTATAGACTTTCCATTGTTCACTTTTGGTCGTTGATATTTTTATACATCTGGGCAGGACCTCACCATTTATTATATTCAGCTTTGCCAACTTGGGCACAAAATTTAGGTGTTGTATTTTCAATTATGTTGATCGCTCCTTCTTGGGGAGGTATGATAAACGGACTTTTAACTTTAAGAGGTGTTTGGGACAAAGTGCGTGAAGAACCAGTTTTAAAATTCTTCGTTGTTGCGATTACAGGTTATGGTATGGCTACTTTTGAAGGCCCAATGTTATCTCTTAAAAATGTAAATGCTATTGCACATTATACGGATTGGATTATCGCTCACGTTCACGTAGGTGCATTGGCTTGGAATGGTTTTATGGCTTTCGGTATTATTTATTGGTTGATACCAAGAATGGCAAAAACTACTTTGTATTCCACTAAATTAGCTAATTTCCATTTCTGGATTGGGACTTTAGGTATCATACTTTATACAATTCCAATGTATGTTGCTGGTTTTACTCAAGCTTCAATGTGGAAACAATTTAACCCAGACGGAACATTAACTTATGGTAACTTCCTTGAAACAGTAACTCAAATTATGCCAATGTATTGGATGAGAGCCATTGGTGGAACATTATACCTTACAGGAATGTTGGTTTTGGTTTATAACATTATTCAAACCGTAAGAGCTGGCGAAACCATCGAAGATGAATTAGCTGAAGCTCCTGAATTACAAAAAATTAGCGCAGGAAGAATCAAAGGAGAAAAATACCATGCTTGGTTAGAAAGAAAACCTATCCAATTGACAATTTTTGCTGTTATTGCTATTCTAATTGGCGGAGTCGTTCAAATTGTTCCAACGATTATGATTAAATCCAATATTCCGACCATTGCCAGTGTAAAACCATATTCACCTTTAGAATTACAAGGTCGTGATTTATACATTCGTGAAGGATGTGTAGGTTGTCACTCACAATCAGTTCGTCCTTTCCGTAGTGAAGTTGAACGTTATGGACCACAATCTAAAGCTGGAGAGTTTGTTTACGATCACCCATTCCTTTGGGGTTCAAAAAGAACAGGTCCAGATTTATTGAGAGTTGGAGGAAAATACAATGATAACTGGCATTTTAATCACTTTTGGAGTCCACAAAGTATTTCTGCGGGTTCAATTATGCCTGCTTACAAATGGTTGTTTGCAAACGAAGCTATGGATATTTCATTGACCGAAAAGAAAATGAAAGCGATGCAAACTCTTGGAGTTCCTTATACTGATAAACAAATTACAAATGGACTGAAAGATTTGAGAACACAGGCTTTGAAAATCGAAGAAAGTCTGAAATCAGACCCTGACTTTGTAAAAAGCTATGATGCAAGTAAGAAAAAAGCAGAAGCTAGAGGAGAAAAATTTGTTCCAATGAATGAAAGAGAAGTCGTAGCTTTAATTGCATACATTCAAAGACTTGGGACTGATATCAAAGTAAAAACTACTAAATAACAGTAATTATGTTCGAGCAAATAAAACATAATTTGGAAACTATCGAAGGAATCGAGACCTATCCAATAATATCATTATTGATTTTCTTTGCCTTTTTTATTGGCCTTGGCCTATGGGTTTTCTCATACAAGAAAGATAAAATTGAGGAAATGAGTCAAATTCCTTTGAACGATTAAAGATAATTAAAAATATAATTTTCAAAATATATAAAAAATGAAAAAATTAATCCCGGCATACATAAGAGTTCTGGTTATTTTCTTTGCGGTTTTTGCTGCTATGGAATATTTCATTGACTCTGGAAATCAACCTGCTTTTATAAAGTTTCCTATGGTTTCCTTATTTTTATTGGTTTTCCTTTTTCTGCTGATAGCAATAGAAATAACCATTAACGCTGTTGAAACTATTACTTATCAATTGTTAACTGATGAGCAGAAAGCAAAATTAGCATTAACGTCAAACGTTAGTTTTAAAGAGAGTGTCTGGTATAAAAATCTAATGAAACTCCTTACTAAATCAGTGCCAATTGAAGACGAAGGGCAATTATTGTTAGACCATGATTATGATGGAATTAAGGAATTAGACAATAACTTGCCGCCTTGGTGGGTATATTTATTCTATGGTTGTATCATTTTTGCAGTTGTGTATTTGGTTCGATTTGAAATAATGGGAGGAGACAATCAAGAAATGGAGCTTAAAAAAGAAATGGCTCAAGCTCAAATTGATATTGCTGAATACAAGAAAACAGCTCCAGATTTAATGGATGAAAATTCAGTTACTTTACTGACTGCCCCAGCAGATTTAACAGCCGGAAAAGCAATTTTTACAGCTAATTGTATACCTTGTCACAGAGCTGATGCAGGAGGACAAATTGGGCCAAACTTAACTGATGATAATTGGATTTTGGGTGGTGGAATCAAAAATGTTTTCCACACTGTTACAAATGGTGGTCGTGACGGAAAAGGGATGATTGCTTGGTCTAAAAGCGGAATGAAGCCAAAAGACATTCAACTTGTTGCAAGTTATGTGTTGTCATTAAGAGGAAGTAATCCTGTAAATCCAAAAGCTCCGGATGGAGAAATTTGGGTTGATCCAAGCGCACCTAAAACTGCTGTAACGGCTCCTGCAACTACAGATAGTAAAGTAGCAAAAAAATAATATTTTATTAACTAATAAACAGTTTTTAAATTCATAATCTTTGTCAAAGTTCCTAACTTTGACAAAGGTTTTATGATTAAATAAATACCCATAAAAATGTCAAAATTACCGGACAAATCTTTCAGAGATACCATTGGAACAATTGATGAAGAAGGACACAGAAAATTTATTTTCCCTAAAAAACCTTCCGGCAGATTTTACGAATACAGAAAATGGGTTAGTTATTTTTTGTTGATTATTCTGGTTGCAAATCCTTTTCTAAAGATCAATGGCAATCAGTTTATGATGTTCAACGTTTTAGAAAGAAGATTTAATATTTTTGGATTTCCATTTTGGCCACAAGACTTTTACCTCTTTGTAATTTCCATGATTGTTGGCGTTGTTTTCGTCATCCTTTTTACGGTAATTTTCGGGAGAATATTTTGCGGATGGATTTGCCCTCAAACCATATTTCTGGAAATGGTTTTTCGCAGAATTGAATACTGGATTGAAGGCGATCGCGGAGCCCAAATTCGTTTGGAAAAACAAGAATGGAATGCCGAAAAAATTAGAAAGAAAGCATTTAAGTGGTCTATTTTTTTAATAATTTCTTTTGCTATTGCCAATGTTTTTCTTGCTTATCTTATCAGCAGTGATGAATTAATCAAAATGATTGAAGAAGGACCGGAAAATCACATGAGCACCTTAATTTCATTGTTTATTTTTACTGGAGTTTTCTATTTTATTTTTGCATGGTTTAGAGAACAAGTTTGCATTATTGCCTGCCCTTACGGAAGATTGCAAGGAGTATTATTAGATAATAAATCCATCAATGTTGCCTATGACTTTGTTCGAGGTGAAAAGGAATCAGGCAGAGCCAAATTCAATAAACAAGAAAACAGGGCAGTCACAGGAAAAGGTGATTGTATTGATTGTAAACAATGTGTGAATGTTTGTCCAACAGGAATTGATATTCGTAACGGAACGCAATTAGAATGTGTGAATTGTACCGCTTGCATTGATGAATGTGATGCAATTATGGATGGTGTTGGTTTACCAAAAGGACTGATTCGCTTTGCTTCTGAAGATGAAATTGAGAAAAATTCCAAGTTCAAATTTACGGCAAGAATGAAAGGCTATTCAGCTGTATTGTTCATTCTTATTGGCATATTAGCCGGATTGTTGTTTTTGCGCACTGATGTTGAAGCTGTCATTTTGAGGCTTCCGGGACAATTATTCCAACATAAAGGAGATAATATCAGTAATATTTATACGTTTAAAATAATTAACAAAACAAGTAATGATTTCAATGATATTCACTTTAAACTAGTTGGAATAAAAGGAACTTTAAAGGTAGTGGGCGAACAAGATTTAAAAGTGCCAAAACAAGGAATGAGAAACGGAACATTGTTTATCGAAATCAATCAAAATTTATTGGAAAGTGACAAAACAAAACTTGAAATTGAAGTTTATGATAGCAATAAAAAAATTGAAACCAGTCGAACAAGTTTTTTAAGTCCAAGAAGTTTTGATTAACTTTATAAACTCTAAACAAATAGTACAACATGAAAATTAATTGGGGAACTGGAATTGTAATTGCATTTGCATTATTTATTACCTTTATTTTATATTTTGTTTTAAGTGTGCAATCCAATTCTAAATACGACAACGAACTGGTTGTAGAAGAATATTATAAACACGATGCAAAATTTGGAGATGAAATGGTTCGGATACAAAATGCAACTGATTTGGCTCAAAAACCAGTTATAACAAATACTTCCGAAGGAATTACAATTGTTTTTCCAGATATCTATATTCCAAAAGATATCAAGGGAACCGTTTCTTTTTACAGGCCATCCAACAAAAAATTTGATTTTGACGTTCCTATTTCACTTTCAGGTTCTTCTTTATTGATTCCTGCAAAAAGATTGGTTGGCGGTCGCTGGGAAATCAATATGGAATGGCAATATCAAGGGAAACAATATCTTACTAAAGAAATAATTTATATTAAATAAAAGATTTTAAATCTAAATTGAAGTCTATAACTGTAATTTAAATGCTTTTAACCGCTTTTCTCTTCGGTTTAATCAGTAGTTTTCACTGCATCGGAATGTGTGGTCCCATTGCTATGATGTTGCCTGTAGACAGGAACAATCAAGCTAAGAAAATATCTCAAATCATTACCTATCATTTAGGGAGATTATCTGCTTATGCCGCTATTGGTTTAGTTTTTGGACTGCTGGGAAAAGGACTATTCCTTGCCGGAATCCAACAAAAATTGTCCATATTCATCGGCATTGCAATAATTACCATTATTTTAATACCGGAGAAAGTCTTTGCTAAATATAATTTTTCGAAACCTGTTTTCAAATTGATTTCAAAAATTAAGTCAACCTTAGGAAGCCATTTTAAAGACAAGAGTTTTAAATCACTATTTACCATTGGTTTATTGAATGGATTTTTGCCTTGCGGAATGGTCTATGTAGCCTTGTTTGGTGCCATTGCAATGCAAAGTGAAACTCTCGGGGTGTTGTACATGGTTTTATTTGGTTTGGGAACTGTTCCAATGATGAGTAGTGTGGTTTATATCAACTCATTTTTGACAGTGTCTGTTCGAAATAAAATTCAAAAATTCATTCCTTATTTTGCCGTTTTTATCGGAATTTTGTTTATCTTTAGAGGGTTAGGGCTAGGAATTCCTTATCTTTCCCCATCAGATATGAGTTTGTTTGTACAATCAACCCCTAATTGTCATTAATATTAATTTAATCTAATATAAATATGGAAAACCACGATCTACTACACGTCTTTCCTGAATATCAGGAAAAAATTGTACAATTACAAACAGAGGATGTTCATTTTAGAGACTTATTTGATGAATACCATAAAACAAAACGAGAAGTATTCTCAATCAAGACGGAAGAAGTAATAACTACAGATGAATATTTAAAGGAGTTGAAAGTTAAACTCCTGCATTTAAAGGACGAAATCTATCATATATTAAAAGGATAAAAATAAAAATAATCACGCTGGAAGGCGTGATTATTTTTGATATATAGTCCTTAGATTGTCATTGAAAATAATTTTGTTTCTGGTGCTTTTCTTTTTAAACGCAAGTCAAATGCCATACAAATGTTGCGGACAAAAGGTTTTCCGGCATTTGTAACTTTAATCCCTTCTTTTTCGATGATGACTAATCCATCATTTTCCATTTCTTTCAATTGGATTAAGATTTCAGGAATATCCTCGAAATAATTGGCTTTGTCTTTCCAGGAAGTTTCAAATTGGCACATTAAATTCAAAATGTGTTTTCTGACAATAAGGTCTTCTTCGGTCAATAAATGACCTCTAAAAACTGGCAACTTATCTTCTTCCAATAGTTTATAATATTCTTCTAATTCTTTTACGTTCTGAGCAAAACTGTACCAGCTATCGCTTATGGAAGAAACTCCCAGGCCAATCATCAACTGAGTTTTTGACGAGCTGTATCCCATAAAATTCCGATGCAATTTTCCGCTTTCGAATGCTTTGTATAATGTATCAGTTTTCAAAGCAAAATGATCCATTCCTATTTCATAATACTCATTTTCGAAAAGCAAGTCCTTTCCAACTTCATACAACATTCTCTTTACTTCGTCTTTTGGAATATCTTCATCATTGAATCCGCGTTGTCCATTTCCCTTTATCCACGGTACATGAGCGTAACTATAAAAGGCTAATCTGTCTGGTTGTAATGAATTTGTTTTTTCAATAGTATCAATGACATCATCGATTTCTTGAAATGGCAATCCAAAAATGATGTCGTGGCCAATAGAAGTGTACCCTATTTCCTTAGCCCAAAACGTTACTTTTGCCACATTGTGAAAAGGTTGCTCCCGATGAATGGCTTTTTGTACTTTTGGAGAGTAATCCTGAACACCAAAACTAACTCTTCTAAATCCTAATTCGTACAATTTTAGCAAATGTGCTCGCGTTGTATTGTTAGGATGACCTTCAAAACTAAAGTCATAATCTATAGCTTTTTCAGCATAGCAAAAAATACCGTTTATTAAATCTTCTAGGTTTTTTGTAGAGAAAAAAGTCGGTGTACCTCCGCCAAGATGTATTTCTTTTATGATTGGTTTTTCTTCAAGAATATTGCAATAGATTGCCCATTCTTTTAAAACTGCCTCTATATATGGGTTTTCAACATCGTGATTTTTGGTAATTCGTTTATTACAGCCACAAAAAGTACACATACTTTCGCAAAAAGGAAGATGGATATAAAGACTTATTCCTTCTTTTGAATTACTTTCAACAAAAGATTTTTTTAAGGTTTCAATCCAGTTTTGATAGGTGAAATCTGACTCATCCCAATAGGGAACAGTTGGATAACTTGTATACCTTGGCCCTGGCACATTGTATTTTTGGAGGATAGAGTTTTTCATAGAAAAGAAATTTTTCAATAATCAAAAATAGTATGTAATTGTTTAAATTAAAATGATATTTATCATATTCTATTTTTGCACAAAAAAAACCTCATTCTTGAATTCTGAATGAGGTTTAATATTTGATTATCAATTGTTTATGCTTAATTTAAGTTTCTCACCTGTTTTAGTTTGTCTTTCAGGATTTCCATTTCTTCTTTGTGTTTTTCAATGTTTTTTCGAACTTCTAACACGATGGAGTTTTCTTTTTTTGCATTTCTGGTATTTGTAAAAAACTGAATGTTATTTTCCAATTGAAAAATTTCGTTCTTAATCTCATCAATTTTGCGCATTAGGAATATTTTTTCCCCTTCAAGTTTTCTGGTATCATTGTTCTCTGATAAATGATCCATTCTATTGGAAAAACGCATCATTTCAGTGTCTTTTTTACTCAAACTTAATTTTTCAAATAGAGCATCGAGAACTTTATTGAATTTACCTTCTATATGTCTTCTCGGAAAAGGAACTCTTCCAAAGCCTTTCCAGGTTTCAATATGTAATTTTATGGCATCCAAATCAGTTTTGTGGTCTCCTGTCAACTGAAATTCTTTAAGTGTTTCCAAATAGGTTTTCTTTTTATCAAAAGCTTCTACTTCTTCTCCGTTTTCTTCATTTTTTTGCTCTTTTAATTTGTCAAAATAATGATTGCAGGCTTCTTTAAACTCTAACCAGATTTTATCGGAATATTTTCTTGGAACGTGTCCTATTTGTTTCCACTCTTCCTGAATTTGCTTCATTATTGGAGTAGTCACAACAAAGTCAGTACTTTCCTGTAATTCTTTGGCTTTGGCAACAAGAGCCGTTTTTCTGCTCAAGTTGTTGTTTTGGTCTTTTTTAATGTCTTTGTAAAACGAGTTTTTGAAAGAATTAAAATTTCTGACGGCAGTTTTAAAAGCCGCCCAAGTTTCTTCATTTACTTCTGATGGAACTTTTCCCGCAGAGAAAAAAGCTGTTCTCAAAGCTTCCACTTTTTCAATTTGACCTAGCCATTGTGAATGTGCATTTACTTTTTCTGTAGCCAGAACTTCAATTTTGGTAATGATTTCTTTTTTATTTTCTAGGTTTTCAAGTTCAGTTCCTCTTAAATTTTCAAACAAAACTTCGCGTTTGTCGTGCATTTGTTTGGTTAAATCGCTAAACTTGTTCCAGATTTCGTCACGGTGTTCTCTAGAAACCGGACCAATATCTTCTTTCCAGATTTTATGTAAATCCTGTAATTCCCTAAACGCTTTGTTGACATCAGCTTCGTTAACCAATTCTTCAACACGAGCAATAATTTTTTGTTTTTGCTCTAGATTGTGTTTAAAATCAAGGTCTCGCGCTTCTCTGTCTAAGTGTAAATAATCATAGAAATTCTCAACGTGAAAATGATAATTGTTCCAAACGTGGTTGTATTTGTCCTTTGGAATTGACCCTGCATTTTTCCATCGTTCCCTTAAATCATTAAAATGTTTCAAGGTGTCTTTGATGTTTGCCTGCGGATTAATTAACTCTTTTAATTCCTCAACAATCGCCATTCGATTTTCAAGGTTGGTTTTCAAATTTGTTTGCAAACTTTTAAAATGCGTATTTTTATTGTCTCTGAACAATGAATAATATTGGTCAAATTTTGCTTTCGTTGGAGAACTATATTGAAATTCTTGGGTTGTTTCAGGATTTTCAGCAAGAAATTCCTCTTTTTTCTCCTCTAAGAGATGGTAGTATTTCGCTAAGAATGATTTTTTAATTTCTTCGACGTGATCCTTAATAGACATCACTTTTTCATTAGTGACTAAATTTTCCAATTCCGTAACTAAAGCTTCTAAAGACAAAGCATCATAATTGAGCATTGGAATATTATAACGCTCTTTCAGCGTTTCATCTTCACTTTCTTCGGCATTTGTATCGGCAATGGCGTCGATAATTGTATTGGTTTCTGCAAGTTCACCGTCTGAAATTGTGGCTCTAATTTCTTCTGCCAGCTCAGTTGCTTCTCTATTGCTACGTTCAACTATTTCAATTTCTTCTAAAGCTGGGGTTTCAGAATCCAGAGCGGTTTGAACTTCGGTTTCGATAATAGGATCAGTTTCTGTTGAAATTTCTTCAGAAAGTGTTTCGACATTTTCTGTAATTTCTTCAGCAATCTCACTGTTAGTTGGTTCAATTGTTTCGGTTTCTTCTAAAGCTTCTGCTTCAGATTGTACGATTTCAACCGCTTTATTTTCTAAATTTCCATCTGCCTCAAGCAGGTTATCATTCGTTTCTTCTGACATTTTTTCAATGTGTAAGGGTTCGTTATTTTTTTTCGCGTTCGAAAGATACTAAAGCTAGCTCAAAATTCAAAGAAAATCCTTTATTTATAGTCATTTTATGTAGAAACACTTTTTTTAAGATGCCATTTGCAATGTCAGTTTGTTTTGATAATTATCGGGACTTGGATCTTTTTTACAATGTCGTTAGAGGATTTGTTTCTGCCTGATTTTGAGATTTCTTAAAGATTAATTTAGGGAAACGGGATGTTTGTAACGAATTTTAAAATCGGATAGTATTCAAAAAATGATGAGTAGATTTTGATTGCAACATTTATCGGCAAGATGGTTTTAAAAAGCAAATCTCTCATATCAGGAGTTTATCCGGCGTTTTTCGTTGCATATTTTGCCCAAGCGGTTTGTAAAAATCCGTCATTATGGTTTTTTGAGCAGCACTTGGAAACGTCAAAAGCTCAAGCTTTTGCAGGAGAAACTCCAAGTAAAAGTGATAGAAAAAGCAGAAAAGAAGCTCTTTTTGCCCAAATGTAGGTGTTGCAAAACGGGCAATTTGCACCGAATAGCGGTTTTTGATCAGCGTGTTCCGCCTGCTTGGTTTCTCGGCATTAGCCAAAACACGAATTCCTGTAAAAGTTAATTTTATGGGTAAGGGAAGTTGTGCTTTAAAGTAAAAGAAAACACATTAAAACCAACTTGATTTTACGCCAAGAAAAGAGAGGCGCAATGGCCTCTTGAATATCTCTCTAAAATCTTTACGATAAGTACATAGTAGTGTGAAAATGGAAGCGGTTCCGTTCAACACAGGCTTCGTTGTTGGCTTTTCAAGCCCAACGAATCCTTATCTGTTGTGGGCAGTACTATTTTGTTAATTCTTATTTGTCTCGTTTATAATAAGCTACAATACTTGCTTTTGCAAGAGTATTATTCCAAAGATAAAAGCCTACAACAGCAGGATTAATATTGGCGTCAAGTCCTAATTTATCAGTTTTTAAGGCATAAACAGTTATGATGTACTGATGAAAACCGTGTCCAACAGGTGGGCAAGGACCTCCGAAGCCATTAATTCCATAGTCTGTTTTACTTTGAATGGCTCCTTTTGGTGCTAAATTAAGTTTACTATTACCTGCGTTAGTTACCAACTCGTTTATGTTTTCTGGAATGTCAAACACAACCCAATGCCAAAAACCACTTCCCGTTGGTGCATCTGGGTCATACATTGTAATAGCGAAACTTTTTGTTCCTTCGGGTGCATTTTTCCATAATAATTGAGGCGATTGGTTGTCTCCCGAACAGCCAAATCCATTGAACTCTTGTGTTTTGGTAGTTTCTCCACCCAAATCTTTGCTACTTAGTGTAAATGTCTTTTGTCCAAAAACAACTGTTGAGAAAATCAACGACAAAACTAAAATCAAATTTGTTCTTTTCATTTTTTTATACTATTTAAATTTTCAGCAAAATTAAGAGGTATAATGCGAATAAAATTTGGAGTAATGTTCAAAAAGTGTTGCTAAAAGTTCAATCTTTATGATGCTGTTTGGGTGTAATTCCGTATTTTGATTTATAAGCTTGTATAAAGCTTGATAAATTCTCATATCCGACCTCTAAATATATTTCGGATGAACTTTTTTGTTCTTTATAAAGCAAATGATGTGCATACTCTAATCTTTTATTTTGAAACCATTTTATAGGCGATTTAGCATAATGTTTTTCAAATTCTCTTTTGAAAGTCGATACACTCATATTGCATAAAAATGCTAATTCTTTTAATGTCAGTTTGCTCATCCAGTTCGTTTCAACAGTTTGAACAAATTTTTGAGATGTATCATTACTTTTTCCCGACAACGATTGCAAAAAGTCTGTACCATATATTTCTGTCAAATAAAGTATTATCTCTTCAAACTTCACTTCAAGCATTCTTTTTTGAATATTTTTTGAAAGCTTGGAAATATCTAATAAACTATTTACAAATCGTTGAATAAATTCATCATATTTAAAAGAATAAACCGATTTATATACACTCAATTCGTTTCTATTCAGTTCGTTTTTTCGGATAAATTCCAATAATATGTCGTTAGAAAAAAAGAGAAGTACACTTCTATAATTTCGAGTGTCTGAAAGTTTTTCGGTCATTAGACAATATCCTGACTTCATTATCAGAAACTTAGAATTATCAATAGATAAAGTTGAGTTATCAAAAACAACTTCTTTATTTCCTTCTATTAAAAAACTGAATGTGTTTTGATTGAGAATAATTTGCTGTTTTGTAATTTCTTTTGAGCTACAGTAATCAAAAATCTGGACAGGTTGTAAACTTTCTATATTAAGTTCGTCGGGAAGTGTAATTGTCTTCATTCAGTTCGTTATTCGTTTATATGCACTTTCGTGAAGTATTGCCCACAACGTCAGTTCGTCTAAAAACCCTCAAACGGACTCAATTTTGTTAATCAGAGCGTAAATATATGTGATTTAAACTACAATTAAAATTCTTTGTTGAAAAACGGATTGTTCATTCTTAAAATAAAACAAGGCATAAAAAGCTTTAAAAATCGCTTTTATAGTCCCAAAATGTAAAGCCAATACTCTTAGATATTGTTTTAGTAGTTTTGGTCAATCAGGTTAATAATCCATCATTATGGTTTTTTGAGCAGTACTTGGAAGCGGCAAAAGTTGAAGCTTTTACAGGAGAAACTCAAGGTTAAAGTATTGGAAAAAGTAGAGAAGAACCCTTTTTTACCCAAATGCCCATGTTGTAAAACAGGCAAATTACATCGAATAGCAGTTTTTGACCAGCGTGGTCCGCCTGTTTGGTATCTTGGCGTTAGCCAAAACCCAATTCCCCGTGAAAACTGATTTTTATGGGTAAGGGATTTTATGCCAAAAAGTGAAGCAAAACACGAGAAAACCAAGCTCAAACTACTCCAAAAAAAAAGAGGACTATAAATCCTCTTACTATTCTCTCTCAAAACTTTACGATAACTCCATAGTGTTGACGGCAGGTACTCCGGTTTCGTTCAACCGGAGTTTCATTGTTCGTGCTGCGCACGCAACGAAACTCTAGCTGTTAGCGGTAGTACTTCATTAATCCACAAATGTTTCTTTTATAACTTCTTTGGTGGATTTAGTTTCCGTTTTGTTCAATTTACCCAAAACTTTTATGATTCTTTTTTTGTCCACTGTTCTAATTTGGTCAATTGCTATAGTTCCTTTTTTTTCATCATGATTTACAGGAATTCTTGTTGGATAATCTTTCAAACTTGAAGTCATAGGAGCAATAACAATTGTGTTTAAGTATTTGTTCATTTCATTAGGTGAAACAATTACACAAGGTCTTGTTTTTTGAATTTCACTTCCAAGAGTTGGATCAAGATTTACTAAAACAATTGAATATTGTGCTAACTCCATTCTTCGAAATTTTCATCGTTAAAAACATCATTCATCAACATTTTATCATCGCCTTCTTTGTTCATTTTCTCAAATGCTGTATCCCAATTTTTTCTTGGCGTTTCAATCGGTTTAAGAATGATTTGTCCCATTTCGAGAATTATTTCTACTTTGTCTTTAATATTATATTTATCCAAAATTGTTTTACTTAAACGTAAACCTTTTGAGTTTCCAATTTTTATGATTGCGGTTTCCATATTTTATATATTTAAAAATGTAATTACAAAGTAAATACATTAAAAGTTAATATGAAAATATTTTAAGGTTTTTTTAGTATTCTAACTAACGTCAGTTCGTCTAAAAACCCTCAAACGAACTCAATTTTGTTAATCAGAGCGTAAATATATGTGATTTAAACTACAATTAAAATTCTTTGTTGAAAAACGGATTGTTCATTCTTAAAATAAAACAAGGCATAAAAAGCTTTAAAAATCGCTTTTATAGTCCCAAAATGTAAAGCCAATACTTTTAGATATTGTTTTAGTAGTTTGTGGTCAATCAGGTGAAAAATTCGGCGTAGAGCACTTAACCGACACTTTTGCCAAACCGTTTTTATTGGTTAGGCAGTCTTTATTATCAATTTTTAACTTGTTTTTCTAATAAGTCGATGGATGTGGTTAATACTTTCCCAAACATATAATTCGCAATTTTTTTTGGTTTCATAAATTTTGAAAGTAAAAATATTGTGTCAAATCCTTGCTCTTGTGACCACCACTTTGTTTTGATTCCAATTAAAGCCTTATCAATACTAAGGTTGCCACCTTTTGGATGAATTAACCAAGAAAAAGCGGTATACTGTCCAATCCCTTCTAATGTTAGAAAAAAATCATCCATTTTAGCAATATCTCTTCCATCTTTTTCAAAGCATTTTTTTTGTCTTACTTTTAGCATTTGAAGGGCAGTCCTAGTTAAATTAATTCGTTCATTCTTGTCTAGGGTCAATGCAGCTTGTCTAAATAAATCTGCTTCTATTTTATAATCTTTCAAATAAATACTGTCATTTTTATAGTAAAATTGCAAGATGTCATCGTTCAAGTTGTCATTAGGGTAGACTTTACTGTATGCTTCCATAACTTTACCAATATCATTCAGGCTTTGTAGCTGCTGTGTGTGTCCAAATTCATGTAAAAAAACACAAGTAACTAAAGTTTCTAATCCTATCCCGTGGTCGTCAACTTTATTTTTAAGCCAATAACTCGTCAAAGGCATGACAAAATATGGGCTTCCATTTGCAAGTTGAGAAGCAAATGACATTACTTTAACTTCTGTGTCAGTGCTGTCAGGTAAAGTTATTTTTCCATTATGAATTTTCTTTGTCCATGTGAGAGGCATATCTGATAAACTTGGTCCAACAATATTCAAGCCATCTTTGCCTGTTATTTTTGAAGTTGTGTAAACATAAGTTTCGTCAAACAAAACGAAGTCAACTGGCTTTATCTTCTTAAGTACGTAAACATCATTATAAACTAAGTCCCATGCCGTAAACCACTTTTGTACTTCATTTAATGATGGGTCAAATTTATTGTTCTCCGCCTGTCCAAAAAGATTATTGGAACAAATAATTAGTGTTGCTATTAGAAAGAAATTGTTTTTTTTCATTGTTTTATTAGTTGCATTAAGTTATTGAACTCATCCACGCTGTTTAAAATTGTACATCGTCCCGACACTTGACGAGGTTTCGAACTTCGGAACTGATTATTTTCTGTTAATCCGCGTGCAAATCTATAGAATTTAAACTACAATTAAAATTCTTTGTTGAAAAACGGATTGTTCATTCTTAAAATAAAACAAGGCATAAAAAGCTTTAAAAATCGCTTTTATAGTCCCAAAATTTTAAGCCAATACTCTTAGATATTGTTTTAGTAGTTTGTGGTCAATCAGGTTAATAATCCGTCATTAAGGTTTTTTGAGTAGCACTTGGAAGCGGCAAAAGTTGAAGTTTTTACAGGAGAAACTCAAGGTTAAAGTATTGGAAAAAGTAGAAAAGAAGCCTTTTTTACCCAAATGCCCATGTTGTAAAACAGGCAAATTACATCGAATAGCGGTTTTTGATCAGCGTGGTCCGCCGCCTTGGTATCTTGGCGGAGGCCAAAGTTTAAGTTCCTGTAAAAACTAGTTTAACGGGTAAGGGAACTTGTGCCCAAAAGTGAAGGAAAACACGCAAAAACCACCTCGATTTTACTTCAAAAAAAAAGAGGACTCTAAATCCTCTTGTTATTAGCTCTCAAGACTTTACGATAACTCCATAGTGTTTACGGCATGCAATCGGTTCCGTTCAACACGAGTTTCATTGTTCGTTCTACGAACGCAACGAAACTCTAGCTGTTGGCGGAAGTTTTTTTAATTTTGTATTGCTGTTAGTTCATTGTTCCTGAAATATAAATAATTTTTCCAATTATATACCCATTGTTCCATTACCAATCCTTTAATTGTAGTTGTATTTACTGAAATTGGATTACCCCAAGATAATTCACACATTTGTTTTGTCATTCCAATAATTACGTTTCCATCACTAACTAATTTCCCTAATTTTGTTCCATATTTCTTGATGCAACTTATTCTAAAATCTTCTAATTCTTTGGCAATTCTTTTTTCTTCTTCTATTTGTTGTTTTTTAATTTCTTCTTCTTTCAACTTTCTTTTAGTTTCTCTCTCAATATGAACCTCTTCTGTTATAAAGATTTCATTTTCTAAATCTTTGATTTTTAACTTTATTTCTTGTCCTTTATTGTTTTTGAGAATAAAAAAAGGAATTAATATTGGTGAATCCTTTACATCTATAAAACTAAAATCAGTACAATTCCATTTTTCTCCTTTTTGAATTTTTACTTCATTCCCAGTATTTATTTCAGCAATTCCAATTAATTCACTTTGCGAAATTAAATTTTTTGCAAAATATTTATTTCTTAATTTTGTGTAATATGAAACTAATATAAAAGGACTTGTATTTATGTAATATGGTCTTAAAACTTTCCAAATCAGAGTGTCATTTGTTATATCATTTTTGAGTTTAATTATTAAAGAACCAGATTTTCCTTCTACATTTTCTAATTTTTGGTCTGTTTTTTCATCAATAATATATTTTTGAAAATCTATGTTTCTATTTAGACTATATTTACCTCTAATATCGTCATTATATTCTTTTTTACTAACAATATCTATGATTGTGAAATACTTGCCTTCAACTGAACTATTATTTGTGTAAAAATTACCCTCAATCGATTGTCCGCCAATATATTTTCGTTGAATAAAATATGGGTTATAAATATTAGTTGAATCAATCCTTGAACTTAAATATTTTTTGTTACCATTATTGTATGATTCAGTATCGTATTTTGAATTTGGATCTAAAACAGCAAATTGTGTATTTAGTTCTTCATATTTGAATGATGCTTTTTTTTCGATTTGGACGAATTTTTTATTTAAAAGGAAATCAACAAGAGTATCTGCCTCATTAGTGAATTTATATTTTTTAGATTTTGGAATGTAGAATATTTTTTGTCCAACAAATTGGTTGTAATCAACAATTTTTTCTTGGTAAGATACATTTATTAAACTATCGTATGGTTTTGGTTTTTGAACAATTTTCTCAATTATTTCATTTTGTCTAATTGTTATTTGTCCATAAGATGTAAAACAAATAAATAATAATATTGTAAAAATCACTCTCATATTTTATGTTTTTCGTTTTTTTTGTAAAATTACTGGCAACGTCAGTTCGTCTAAAAACCCTCAAACGGACTCAATTTTGTTAATCAGAGCGTAAATATATGTGATTTAAACTACAATTAAAATTCTTTGTTGAAAAATGGATTGTTCATTCTTAAAATAAAACAATCCATAAAAAGTGTTAAAATAGCCTTTTATAGTCCCAAAATGTAAAGCCAATACTCTTAGATATTGTTTTAGTAGTTTGTGGTCAATCAGGTTGAAAATTCGTCATTATGGTTTTTTGAGCAGCACTTGGAAACGTGGGAAGCTCAAGCTTTTGCAGGAGAAACTCCAAGTAAAAGTGATTGAAAAAGCAGAAAAGAAACTTTTTATGCCTAAATGTCCGTGTTGCAAAACGGGCAACTTGCATCGGATATTGTTTTTTGATCAACGAGGTCCACCGCCTTGGTATCTTGGCAGTAGCCAAAACCCAATTCCCTGTGAAAACTGATTTTTATGGGTAAGGGATTTTATGCCAAAAAGTGAAGCAAAACACGAGAAAACCAAGCTCAAACTACCCCCCAAAAAAAGAGGACTATAAATCCTCTTACTATTCTCTCTCAAAACTTTACGATAACTCCATAGTGTTGACGGCAGGTACTCCGGTTCCGTTCAACACGAGTTTCATTGTTCGTTCTACGAACGCAACGAAACTCTAGCTGTTAGCAGCTGGCATTTTTTCTGTCAAGGTTGTAATACTGTTTCTTCCCATCGTCCGTTCTTTATTTCATATAATTTTCTGTCGTGAAAACGAGTTGTCTTAAATTCTAAAAACTCTATTCGGATAGGCTCTATTTCATAACCACCCCAATTTTCGGGTCTTGTCAAAAGTTGGTTTGAAGATTTGATTTCTATTTCTCGGTATTTGCTGTTTAGTATTTCTATGTCTTTTAGTGTCTGTCCTTGATTACTAACAATTGAAACTATTTGGCTGTCTCGGTTTCGTTTTGAAAAATATTTATCTGCAAGGTTTTTGTTTAATTCAATTGCGTTTCCTTGTATTCTTACTTGTCTTTCGGTTTCTGTCCACCAAAATGTCAACGCCACTTTATTAGTCTCGTTTATTTCAAGCCCTTTTCTGGAAGTTAAAGTTCCAGTTACAATAAAGTTGTCATTTACAATTCCTTTTAGTGCAACAAATCTTGCATTAGGGTAATTGTCAATACCGATAGTTGATAAGCAACAAGCAGATGGAATACTAACCTTTGTCAAGTTTAGTTCTTCGCTAAACCATTTACTGAAAATCTCTATGGGTTTTGTCTCCATTCTTCTCTGTTAATTATAAAACTACTTTCTTGTTTTTCAAACCCGACTTTTGGATAATATTCCATTGCAGTCGGAACAGATAAAAGCAAAACCATAGATTGGTCGCCAACTTTTTCCTTTGTCAATTTTATAAGTTGTCTGCCAATGCCTTCTTTTTTGTAATCGTGTCTAATTGCAAGGTCAGAAAGGTAACAAGCCCAAACCCAATCAGTAATTGAACGAGAAACCCCAACTAATAAATCATTGTCCCAAGCCGTTACTATTAGGTTTGAGTTATCATACATTTTCTGTATTCGTTCTTTGTCATAAGTTGGTCGAGGCAAACCTGCATTGTCATAAAGTTCAATTATTTGGTCAGCCGTTGGTCGCTTTTCAAAACTATATTCTATGTTCATATTGTCATTGTTTGGTGTCGGGCAATGCTTGCTGCTAATGGGCGCGCGCTTGACGAAGTCGCTTGATTTCTTCAAGCGTCGAGTTGGGCGAAGGGCGCGCCCATTGGGCAAAAGGTGCTCGCGCCTTTTGCCCAACGTCTGCGGCTTTGCTAAGTTGCGAGGTGCGTAAACGTTTACTTTCCGCTAAGATAATAATTGTTGCGAAAAAAATACGTCCGGCTAGCAAAATATTCGCAATTTTGCAAAACCGCTGTTGGCAGATCGGCAGAATTTTATATGTTTAGAGTTTCCAAATCATTATTTTCAGTTTTCACTATAGTTATTTAAATCTACAAGAAATAGTTCTATTACTTCTCTTATAGATGCACAAGTCATTAAAGTAATAGCTTTTGATTTTGAAATCATTGTTGTTCTTCCTACTGGTGCATTCAAATCACCATCTTTCAAATCTACGCAATAATTTTTTTCTAACTGCTTGTATTTAAAAGTCATTTGACAAATTGAATGAGCTTGTGGTAACATAAAACCTACAACTCTGCCATCTAAGACTTTCAATTCAATTTTCACTATATTTTCATTATTCTCATTGTTTATTTTAATATTAGAATTTACAAATAAAGAATCTAAATAGGATTTTACTACTTTCGCACCAAGTTCAGACTTAAATTCTGATTTATTCTTAATTTCAATTTCTGAGCATTCAACTTTTTGAGTATTTAGTGAATCTCTAATGTCTCTAAAAATAATTTTTAATTCTTTTCCATTAAAGTTAAATTTTTTAATTGTTGGATACAATGGGAATTTTTCTAATACTTTTGTTTTAGGAATATATGGACTTGATCCAGACGCAAGTGCTACTAAAATTTGTGAATTAACAGGTAAGCTAATTATACAAAATAAAGTGATAATGATTACTTTTTTCATTTTTATTAATTTTATTATTTTCTTTCTATTCCGTTTTTTACTGCTGTCTGCTAACGTCAGTTCGTCTAAAAACCCTCAAACGAACTCAATTTTGTTAATCAGAGCGTAAATATATGTGATTTAAACTACAATTAAAATTCTTTGTTGAAAAACGGATTGTTCATTCTTAAAATAAAACAAGGCATAAAAAGTGTTAAAAATCGCTTTTATAGTCCCAAAATGTAAAGCCAATACTCTTAGGTACTGTTTTAACTGATTTTGATCAATCAGGTTAAAAATTCGGCGCAAGTTGTAGGCGCAGAAAATCAATCCTACATCGGCCGATGCGCGTTTGATGGTTTTCTTGGTCATGATATAATAAAAATCCCATTGTCGTTTGATGACACCGTAAGGATGTTCTACAATAGCCTGTCTTCGGCGGTAAACATCATAGTTGTTTTCGATTCGCACTTTATTTTCATAGATTAAATCGGCATACTGAGAGCGTTCTATGAGTCTTCCTTTTTTATTTTTGGTACATTGGGAGAAAAATTTGCAGGTCAAACACGCATTGGTTTTATAATGCTTCATTTGGGTTATTGATTTACCATTTTTTTTGGCGTACCAATTTGCGTTGGTGGTCAGGGTTTCATTGGCAGGACAAGTATAGGAATCGGTAGCTTTATTGTATTTAAAATGTTCTACATCAAAAGCAAGATCAGGTGCGTGTGCAGAAACACCAGGAATAGCAACCAGGACATCAACACCAATTCGGTTAGCGTAGTCAAATTCGCTGCCGGTGTGATAGCCTTTGTCGTAAATAGCTTTAAAATTAGGATGCCCTAAAATGGTTTTGGCT
>NZ_JADHEC010000042.1 GCF_015277675.1 Flavobacterium soyangense | reverse complement strand
AATTTTAGCTAAAATAACAGCTTTAACTTTGGTTCAATTCATCAATAGATTTATTTTTGAAAGACCAATAAACAATATTAAAACACAAATAGTTTAATTACACCCAACGGGTTATATTACAATTGAGGTTTCCCGTAAACCAACCATTTTTTAATTCTAAACAAAAAAAACGGCAACCCATTGAGGATGCCGTTTTCATTATAAATAAAAGATGTTTTTAAAACTTATTTCCTAGGAAATTGCAAAGCCGCTTGAGCCGCTGCTAATCTTGCAATTGGCACACGGAAAGGAGAACAACTTACATAGTTCATCCCAATTTTGTGACAGAAAACAACGCTTTCAGGATCTCCACCGTGTTCGCCACAAATACCTACTTTTAGATTTGGTTTTGTCTGACGGCCTCTCTCTACTCCAATTTTTATCAACTCACCCACACCTTCTTGGTCAATAGTTTGGAAAGGGTCATCCGGAAGAATTCCAAGGTCAAGATATTTTGGAAGGAATCCACCAATATCATCACGGCTGAAACCAAAACTCATTTGTGTTAAGTCATTGGTTCCAAAACTGAAGAAATCAGCTTCTTCTGCCATACTATTTGCTTTCAATGCCGCACGAGGAATTTCGATCATTGTTCCATACAAATATGGAATTTTTTTAACCCCTAATTTTTCGCAGGTTTCCTTGTACACTGCATCGACGATTTCTCTTTGATGTTTTAATTCATTTTTAGAACAAGTAACAGGAACCATAATTTCAGGCATTGCTTTTTTACCTTCCTGAATCAACTCAGCCGATGCTTCAAAGATAGCTCTAATTTGCATTTCGGTGATTTCAGGATAACTAACTCCTAAACGAACTCCTCTATGACCAAGCATTGGATTATTTTCGTGCAGCGCCAGAACTCTTCTGTTCAACACACCCATACTGATTCCTAATTCTTTGCTTAACTGAATTAATTTTTCTTTATCATGAGGAACAAACTCGTGCAATGGTGGATCGAGCAAACGAATTGTTACCGGAAAACCACTCATAACGCCCAATGTTCTTTTAATATCTTTCTTCACATATACGAATAAACCATTCAAAGCAGTTCTTCTTTCTTTTTCAGTTTTACTCACAATCATTTTGCGCAATAAGAAAAGTGGCTGATCGCTTCCTTCGCCATAAAACATGTGCTCTGTACGGAAAAGTCCAATTCCTTCGGCTCCAAATTTTGCTCCTTGTTCAGCATCACCAGGAGTTTCGGCATTGGTACGAACGCCTATCACTTTTGTTTTATCCACTAACTTCATTAGGTTTTTGTAGGATTGATTTTTATCTAAATCCACATCTACTAAATCCATACTCCCAAGGTAAACAAGCCCTTTTGTACCGTCAAGACTTAACCAATCGCCTTCTTTTATAAAAGTACCATCGTTAGCTCTAAAAGATTTGGTTTCGCTATTAATTTGAATGTCATTACAACCTACGATACAACATTTTCCCCAACCTCTTGCCACTAATGCGGCGTGAGAAGTCATTCCTCCTTTGGTGGTTAGAATGGCTTGTGATTTGTGCATTCCATCTACATCTTCGGGAGAAGTTTCTTCTCTTACTAAGATTACTTTTTCACCTTTACTTGCCCACTCAACAGCATCGCTAGACGAGAAAACTACGCGTCCTTTTGCTCCACCAGGTCCTGCAGGCAATCCTTTTGCAATAGCTTTTGTTATTTTTTGTATTTCAGGATTTAGCATTGGCAACAATAATTCCACTAATTGGTTTGGCGCTACTCGCATAACAGCAGTATTTGCATCAATTAATTTTGAATTATACATATCGCTTGCAATTTTCACCGCAGCAACTCCATTACGTTTTCCGATACGACATTGCAACATATAAAGCGTTCCCTTTTCGATGGTGAACTCAATATCCTGCATGTCTTTATAATGCTCTTCTAATCTGTTTTGAATAGAAAACAACTTTTTATAAGCTTCCGGCATTACTTCTTCAAGTGTTGGCAAGTGTTTACTTTGGTCGTTTTTAGATTTATTGTTTACTGGAGCCGGAGTTCTAATACCTGCTACTACGTCTTCTCCTTGAGCATTTAATAAATATTCTCCATAAAAATAATCTTCACCATTACCAGGATTTCTTGTAAAAGCAACCCCTGTGGCACTTGATTCTCCCATGTTTCCGAAAACCATGGCTTGTACATTTACGGCAGTTCCCCATTGGTGTGGAATATTTTCAATACGACGGTATTCGATGGCTCGTTTTCCCATCCAGCTGCTAAAAACGCCTCCGATACTTCCCCATAATTGTTCGTTTGGATCTTCTGGAAATGGTGCGCCTAATACTTTAATAATTGTGGCTTTAAATTCTTTTACCAACGCTTTTAATTCCTCAACCGTTAAATCTGTATCATTTTGATATCCTTGTTTGTGTTTAACTTTTTCAAGTTTTTCGTCTAATACTTTTCGGATTCCTTTTCCGTCTTTAGGCTCAATTCCGTTTGCTTTTTCCATCACCACATCGGCATACATCATTATCAAACGACGGTAAGCATCATAAGCAAAACGGGCATCACCCGATTGTTTGATCACACCTTCGATGGTTTGTTCGTTTAATCCAATATTCAAAACGGTATCCATCATTCCCGGCATTGATTTTCTTGCGCCAGAACGAACAGAAAGCAATAAAGGATTGTTTACATCACCAAATTTCTTGCCCATTTCTTGTTCTACCGCAGCCAGAGCATTTTCTGTCTGAGCCTGAAGTTCAACTGGGTATTTCTTTTTATTATCGTAATAAGCGGTACATACTTCTGTAGTTAGTGTATATCCCGGAGGAACAGGCAATAAAAGATTGGGGTGTCCCGCCATTTCAGCCAAATTGGCTCCTTTGCCTCCCAACAAATTTTTCATAGATTCATTACCGTCTGCTTTGCCGCCACCGAAATAATATACATATTTTGTAGCTTTTTTAACTTGTGCCATATTAATAAATTTTATTTATGATTATTCTATTGTAAAAATATTTCTCTCAAAGGTATAGGCAATACATTTTAAAAAAAATGATAATTGTCATATTTAAAAGTCTCTGCGGTCATTTTTGGAAAAACCCAGAATACAAGCCTGAGCTTCAAAATGAAAATTTTTATTCGAAAAATCCAACAGGTTTGATATATTTGTGAACACTATTGTAAAAGATTGTGTGTTTTTTTGGAGAAAAAGAGAAAATTACATTCAATAACCAATAAAAAACAACTTTAAATTTAACGATTTTTATGGAACAAATCATCAAAGACACGACAGCAAATCCGGCACCGTTAGGCCTTTTTGGTTTTGGAATGACCACTATTTTATTAAACCTTCATAATGCAGGATTTTATGAACTCAACTCCATGATTATGGCAATGGGAATATTTATTGGAGGAACGCAGCAAGTTATTGCCGGAATTATGGAATGGAAAAAAGGCAATGGGTTTGGGATGTCAGCCTTTACTTCTTATGGTTTCTTTTGGTTGTCCCTCGTTGCTATATGGATTCTCCCTTTGATGGGCGTAACTAAACCTGACGGAACTTCAATGGGCTTTTATTTGGGATTATGGGGGTTATTTACATTGGCTTTTTTCTTTGGAACACTTAACGGAAACACTATTGGTAAACTTATTTTTGGCTCTCTAGTTGTTTTATTTGCACTATTGTCCGTAGCTAGTTTTACCGGAAATTCAGACATTCATACCGTTGCGGGTTACGAAGGAATTCTATGTGGGCCTTTTGCTTTTTATGAAGGTGCCGCAATAGTAATCAATGAAAAACTAGGAAGAAAAGCATTGCCACTATAAAAAAGTATGACTTTTTTGTGCTAAAAGCTTTGTAATAGCGGTCAATTATTCATTCATAGATGAAATGAATACTTAAAAAAGAAAATAAATATACCAATAATTATGAGTTACTACAAAATCGAAAATTTAGAACAATACTTCAAGCATTATAACAAATCCGTTCGTGAACCTAGAAAATTTTGGAATAAAATAGCCTCCGAAAACTTCACTTGGTACCAAGAATGCGAAAAAGTAATGGAGTTTGATATGGCCGAAGCTAAGATTGAATGGTTTAAAGACGCCAAAGTAAACATCGTCAAAAATTGTCTGGACCGGCATCTTGCCAAAAGAGGTGAGAAAACAGCCATCATTTTTGAACCCAATAATCCAAATGAAGAAGCTCAACACATAACCTATAACGATTTATATACGAGAGTTTCTAAAATGGCAAATGTCCTGCGCGAACAAGGCATCAATAAAGGGGATCGGGTTTGTATTTATTTACCTATGATTCCTGAATTGGCCGTTTCTATTTTAGCTTGTGCTAGGATTGGAGCCATTCACTCGGTTGTTTTTGCAGGATTTTCAGCTTCGGCAGTAGCTACAAGAATCAATGATTGTGATTGTAAAATGGCCATTACCTCAGATGGTGGATTCAGGGGCGAAAAAACAATAGATTTAAAAGGAATTATTGATGAAGCATTAAAAAGCTGTCCTAGCGTAAAAACCGTTTTGGTTGCTAAAAGAACCAATACTCCCATAGTTATGAAAGAAGGGCGTGACCTATGGTTACAACCCTTAGTTGATGATGCTTCGGACAATTGTGTTGCCGAAATTATGGATGCCGAAGATCCTCTATTCATACTTTATACTTCAGGTTCAACCGGAAAACCAAAAGGAATGGTACATACAACGGCCGGATATATGGTGTACACCGCTTATACCTTTAAGAATGTTTTCAATTATGAAGAAAATGATATCTTCTGGTGTACCGCTGATATAGGCTGGATTACCGGGCATTCCTATATTTTATACGGCCCTTTATTAAATGGCGCAACAACTGTGATTTTCGAAGGAGTTCCTTCTTATCCTGATTTTAGCCGTTTTTGGGAAACAATCGAAAAACATAAAATAACTCAATTTTATACTGCGCCAACAGCTATTCGTGCTTTGGCAAAAGAAAATTTAGAATACGTTCAAAAGTATCCGTTAAAATCATTAAAAGTTATTGGATCAGTTGGAGAACCTATCAACGAGGAAGCCTGGCACTGGTATAATGACCACGTTGGCGGAAAAAGATGCCCATTAGTGGATACTTGGTGGCAAACAGAAACTGGAGGAATTATGATTTCGGCAATTCCGTTTGTGACTCCTACAAAACCAACTTATGCTTCCTTGCCATTGCCAGGAATTCAACCTGTTTTGATGGATGAAAAACGCAATGAAATTGAAGGCAATCAAGTTACCGGAAGTTTGTGCATTAAATTTCCTTGGCCTGGAATCGCCAGAACAATTTGGGGCGATCATCAACGGTATAAAGATACTTATTTCAGTGCTTTTCCAGGAAAATATTTCACCGGAGATGGAGCATTACGTGATGAAGTAGGTTATTATAGAATCACTGGTCGTGTAGATGACGTGGTAATTGTTTCCGGACATAATCTTGGAACAGCACCAATCGAAGATGCGATAAACGAACATCCGGCAGTTGCCGAAAGTGCTATTGTAGGTTTCCCTCACGATGTCAAGGGAAATGCTTTATATGGATTTGTAATCCTGAAAGAATCCGGGGAAAATCGTGACAGGGAAAATCTTATCAAGGAGATAAACCAACACGTTTCAGACCATATTGGCCCCATAGCCAAGTTAGATAAAATACAGTTTGTTTCCGGCTTGCCAAAAACACGTTCAGGCAAAATCATGCGTCGAATTCTTCGCAAAATAGCCGAAGGTGATTACTCTAATTTTGGAGACACCTCCACTTTATTGAACCCTGAAATAATAGATGAAATAAAAAACGGGAGATTATAAGATATCACGCCATGTAAATACAAATCAGAAAATTAACGCCTGAATCAGGTGCCTATAAAACGATGTCGTTTTTTAGTTGAACAGCCGGGATCGACAACCATTGGGAAAACAGAATTTTAGGACAGGGCTTTTTGAGACGGCATCTTCCATATCTGTCCTCAGCGCAAAGGAACTAACCGTCACCCTGATATTTCATCACTTACACAGTCCCAGACACCTTTGGATCCGTAAACCAAAAGGGGTGAAGGTGCAATAAAAACGAAAGCCTGTATAAAATGCCTTTGTTTTTTTGTCAATCTGTTTTGGTTTTTGTTTTTACCTTTACTTCGAATGTCAAATTTAGATAAATATTAATACCGCCAACAGAAACGAAAATCAAATAAGTTACGAAAACGTGGTAGTGTTGAAAACTTTTTATTTTGTTGAAGTTTTTAGGGTTGATTTTGACATCCCCCCGGATTTAATTTTATCTCAATTACGAAAATGATTTTTATCAAATCCCCAATATGAAAAAGAAGATTACCCTTAAACAAATTGCCAGGGAACTGGATGTGTCTATTTCTACCGTTTCTAAATCCCTGAGAAACAGTTTAGAAATAGGTGAAGAAACCAGATTAAAAGTGCAGGCTTTTGCCAAGTTTTATCATTACAAACCTAACAATATTGCCCTTAGTTTAAAAAACAGAAAGACAAAAACCATAGGGGTTATTATTCCCGAAATCGTGCATTATTTCTTCTCTACTGTAATTAATGGAATAGAGCATGTAGCTAATGAAAACGGATACAGTGTAATAATTTGTTTATCGGATGATTCCTTTGACAAAGAGGTGTTAAATATGGAGTTGCTGGCCAATGGAAGCATCGACGGATTTATTATGTCTCTTTCTAAGGAAACTCAACAGAAAAAAGATTTTCATCATATTAGTGAAGTCATCAATCAAGGAATGCCTGTAGTTATGTTCGACCGGGTTACTAATGATATTCAATGCGACAAAGTAATCAATAATGATGAATTAGCCTCTTATGAAGCCGTACAAAGTTTGATTGATAAGGGAAGAAAAAAAATTGCCTTGGTAACAACAGTCGACTATGTAAGCGTAGGAAAACTAAGAACTGACGGATATACTAAAGCATTATTAGACAATAACATTCCATTCGATGAAAAACTAATTATTAAAATAGAAAACATAGACAATTTCGGAATGAAAATAGATAAATTGCTCGAAGACAGAGCTATAGATGCTGTTTTTGCCGTAAACGAACTATTTGCCGTAACCATCATTAAAACTGCAAATAAAATGGGGTTAAAAGTTCCCGAAGATCTAGGAGTTATCGCTTTTACTGATGGGATTATTTCTAAATATTCAACTCCAACAATTACTACCATAAGTCAAAGAGGAATGGAAATGGGCAAGGTCGCCGCAAAAATTCTTATCGATAGATTAGAATCTGAGGAAGAAGAATTAGAAGAAGAGGAAGTAGAAGTATATAAAACCGTAGTAATTGAAACCCGTTTGATAGAAAGAGAATCGACAAATTAGCTACAAAATGATTTATTTATTCACACTATTACGTTGTAGTTGTGGGTATGTCCATTTATTCTGTAATCTAAAATATTAAGTTATAAATTCTTTTATATATTTACACAATTCAAAACTTTTACTTTTACTTCGAAAAATGAGTTAAGTTTTGATAAGCAAGGCGCTTATCGTACGTTTAAAACAAAATACGATAATGAAAAAACCCAAATTAAGTTTTTGGCAAATCTGGAATCTAAGCTTTGGATTCCTGGGGGTACAGATTGGATATTCACTACAAAATGGTAATACCAGCAGAATATTGGAGGCTCTTGGCGCCGATGTTCACAGCATTGGTTATTTTTGGTTGGCAGCACCTCTTGCAGGTTTAATTGTACAACCTATCATTGGTCTATCAAGCGATAAAACCTGGACACGTCTTGGACGCAGAATTCCATTTATCTTTTTTGGAGCAATTGTTTCTGCTTTGGCGATGTTTTTTATGCCAAATGCAGAATACTTTACCTATCTGTTACCACCATTAATTTTTGGTGCCGTGATGCTTCTTTTAATGGATACTTCATTTAATGTAACTATGCAACCCTTTAGAGCCCTTGTTGGCGATATGGTCAATGACGAGCAGAAAAACCTTGGCTATTCTTTGCAAAGTGCTTTAATCAATTTTGGAGCAGTGTTTGGTTCCTTATTGCCCTGGATTCTTGCTAAAGCAGGTGTTGCAAATGTGCCCGCAGCCGGCGAAAAAGTGGCGGCTTCCGTAATATGGTCATTCTATATAGGAGGAGCCATCTTATTGATAACTGTACTTTGGACAGCTTTTAGAACCAAAGAATATGCTCCAAAAGAACATGCCCAATACAATGACATTGATTTAGAATCTAAAACTGTAACCGAAAAAACAAGCATTTTCAAGTTAATCGCAAACGCTCCAAAAATCTTTTGGCAATTGGGAATTGTACAATTCTTTTCTTGGTTTGCTTTATTTTTAATGTGGGTTTACACCACCAGAGCCATTGCAAACCAAGTTTGGGGAGCAGAAGCTTTAGACCCAAAATCCATTGGTTTCAACGAAGCCGGAGACTGGACAGGCGTAATGTTTGCCTTTTATAGTGGAATTGCGGCTTTATTCTCTTTGTTGATTCCATCAATTGCAAAATCAATTGGCAGAAAAAAAACTTATAGTTTTTCTCTTGTAATGGGAGGAATTGGTTTGGCTTCTATGTATTTTGTTCACGACAAATCTATTTTATTGCTTTCGATTTCGGGAGTAGGATTAGCTTGGGCAGCCATTTTAGCAATGCCATACGCTATGTTATCCGGATCATTACCGGCAGACAAAATGGGAGTTTATATGGGATTGTTTAACGCAACCATTACCATTCCGCAAATTGCGGCAGGATTATTAGGAAGTACAATTATTGCTTTATTTGGAGGTTTCCCAATGGCAATTATTGTAATCGCAGGAGTTTCAATGTTGATCGCCGGATTGGCAGTGTTTTTTGTGAAAGAAAGCATTTCAACAGCTAAATAATTTAAAAATAATTAATGAATACAAAAGCATTTATATTCGACCTTGATGGCGTCATTGTTGACACGGCGAAATACCATTATCTAGCTTGGCTTAAAATTGCCAATGAATTAGGAATCGAATTTACACTCGAACATAACGAATTATTAAAAGGAGTAAGCCGAGTGCGCTCACTTGATATCATTTTAGAATTAGGAAAAGTGGAAGCTTCGCAAGAAGACAAAAACAAATGGCTTTTTGAGAAAAATGAAAGTTACTTGTCCTATTTAGTTGACATGGACGATAGTGAAATCTTGCCAGGAGTTTTGCCGATTTTAAAATATCTGAAAGAACAAAATCAATTAATAGCATTGGGCTCGGCAAGTAAAAACGCCAGACCTATTCTCGAAAAAACGGGAACTTTAGACTATTTTAACGCTATTGTAGACGGTAATGATGTTTCGAATGCAAAACCTGATCCTGAAGTTTTCCTGATTGCAGCAAAATTATTGGGCACAACACCAGAGGATTCGATTGTTTTCGAAGATTCAGTAGCGGGAGTTCAAGCCGCAAATATCGGAGGAATGACAAGTGTGGGAATTGGCGAAGAATCAACTTTAAACGAAGCAAAATACATATTTAAAGATTTTACTCATATTGATAAAAACTTTATCGACGAATTGATTAAAAAATAACAGGAGAAAAAAATGAATCAAGATTATATAAAACCAGACAATTGGTCTATCATTGAAGAAGGATTTGATGTAGAAAGTGTAAAATCGTCCGAAAGTATTTTCAGCATCGGGAACGGTGCGATGGGGCAACGCGCCAATTTTGAAGAAAACTACACAGGAGAAACTTTTCAAGGAAGTTATATCGCCGGTATTTATTATCCGGATAAAACGAGAGTGGGCTGGTGGAAAAATGGTTATCCAAAATATTTTGCCAAAGTCTTAAATGCACCAAACTGGATAGGAATTGATATTGAAATCAACGGAGAAAATCTTGATTTAAATGCTTGCGCCAAAGTAAAAAACTTTCGTCGCGAATTGAATATGAAAGAAGGTTGGTACAACCGCTCTTTCGAGGCGACTTTGCAAAACGGAACTGAAATTAAGGTAAATATTCGTCGTTTCTTGTGTATGGATTTGGACGAAGTTGGCGTTATCAATTACGAAATTACCCCTTTAAACAAAGAAGCGAAAATAATATACAAACCCTACATTGATGCTGGCGTAACCAATGAAGATGCAAACTGGGAAGAAAAATTCTGGGAACCATTAGAAACAAAAGACCACGAAAACGAAGCTTTTGTTACGGCTCAAACCTTCAAAACGCATTTCAAGGTAACGACTTTTATGCAAAACAGCATCTTGGAAAACGGCAAAAAACTAAACCTTTCTCCTGAAATTGTTTCGGCAACCAAGGAAAAAGTTCAATTCATTTATTCAGTTTCCATAGCTAAAGGCGAAAAATCATCCATCCAAAAAATAGGTGGTTATACCGTTTCCTTGAATCACGAAAACACACTTTCTGGTGCCGAAAAAGTAATAAAAGAAGCTTTGGCAAAAGGATATGACTTATTATTAGCCGAGCAAATCGAAACTTGGTCAAAAATTTGGGAAATGTCAGATATCACAATCGATGGCGATGTGAAAGCGCAACAAGGAATCCGTTTCAATATCTTTCAATTAAATCAAACATATTCCGGTAAAGATTCCCGTTTGAATATTGGCCCAAAAGGTTTCACCGGCGAAAAATACGGAGGCTCCACTTATTGGGACACCGAAGCTTATTGTATTCCATTTTATATGGCGACAAAAGACCAGCAAGTGGCAAGGAATTTATTGACATATCGTTACAATCAATTGGACAAAGCCATTGAAAACGCAGAGAAAAACCTGGGTTTTAAAAACGGAGCCGCTTTATACCCAATGGTAACCATGAATGGCGAAGAATGTCATAACGAATGGGAAATTACCCACGAGGAAATCCACAGAAATGGGGCGATTGCTTTTGCGATTTTCAATTACCATCGTTTCACTGGCGATTATTCTTATATTCCAGAAAAAGGATTAGAAGTTCTGATTGGGATTGCCCGTTTTTGGCATCAAAGAGCTAATTTTTCGAAAGATAAAAACCAATATGTAATCTTAGGAGTTACCGGACCAAACGAATATGAGAACAACGTAAACAATAATTTCTATACCAACTATATCGCCAAATGGTGCATCGATTATGCTTATGAACAAATTCAGAAAGTGTCGCTGGAATATCCATCTGATCACAAACGCATCATCGAAAAAGTGAAATTATCAGATGTTGAATTGCAAGATTGGAAAAAAGTTTCCACCAATATGTACTTCGCAAAATCGGAAGAATTGGGAATTTATTTGCAACAAGATGAATTCTTGGACAAAGATTTGGTATTAGTAAAAGATTTGGATAAAAGCCAACGACCGATCAACCAGAAGTGGTCTTGGGACAGAATTTTGCGTTCCCCTTACATTAAACAGGCCGATGTATTGCAGTGTTTTTATTTTTTCGAAGAACATTTTTCTAAAGAAGAACTACAACGCAATTTCGAATTCTACGAAGCCTTTACCGTTCACGAAAGCTCCCTTTCTCCTTGTGTGCATTCCATTCAAGCGGCAAAATTAGACAAAATGGACATGGCATATGCTTTCTATTTAAGAACCTCCCGTTTGGACTTAGATGATTACAACAAGGAAGTTGGAGAAGGTTGCCATATCACCTCGATGGCGGGAACTTGGATGAGTATCGTAGAAGGTTTTGGCGGAATGCGTGTAAAAGATGACACGCTACATTTTTCGCCTAAAATTCCAAAAGAATGGACGGGTTATTCCTTTAAAATTAATTTCAGAAACCAGATTTTAAAAGTATCTGTTAACCATAAAGAAACCCAGTTCCATCTTGAAGGAACAAAAAACCTGACTGTTTTTGTAAACGGAAAAGAAGTAAATGTAGCACCAAACAGTTTAATAACTGTTTAAAATAAACCAGCAATAATATGAAAAAATGTATTCTAACGATCTTCGCTTTCTTTTTAACAATAGGTTTAGTAAGTGCTCAAGAGTTAAAATCTCCAAACGGAAATTTCACTATGACCTTTTCGCTTTTAAACGATGGAACACCAACTTATGCATTGACTTATAAAAACAAAGCGGTAATAAAACCAAGTAAATTAGGTTTTGAACTGAAAGACGATAAAAATTCATTATTGAATAATTTTACCGTATCAGATACAAAATCATCAACCTTTGATGAAACTTGGAAAACTGTTTGGGGTGAAGAAACTGCCATTAGAAATCATTATAATGAACTTGCAGTAACCATTAACCAAAAAGAAACCAATAGAAAAATTATAATCCGTTTTAGATTATTTGATGAAGGATTAGGTTTTCGTTACGAATTTCCTGAACAAAAAAACCTTATTTATTTCGTCATCAAAGAAGAAAGAACTGAGTTTGCAATGACTGGTGATCACACTGCTTTTTGGATTCCCGGAGATTATGACACTCAAGAATACGATTATACTGAAAGTAAATTATCAGAAATCAGAAAACTTTTTAAAAGTGCCGTAAGTTCAAATGCATCACAAAAGCAATTTTCAGACACAGGTGTTCAAACGTCATTGATGATGAAAGCAAATGATGGATTGTATATCAATATTCACGAAGCAGCTTTGATAAATTATTCTTGCATGAGTCTTAATTTAGATGATAAGACTTTTGTTTTTCAATCACAATTAACGCCAGATGCACAAGGAAACAAAGGACATATTCAAGCACCAAGTGTTTCTCCCTGGAGAACTATTATTGCAAGTTATGATGCCCGTGATGTTTTGGCTTCAAGAATGACCTTAAACTTAAACGATCCTTGTAAAATTGAAGATACTTCTTGGATTAAACCGGTAAAATATGTTGGTGTATGGTGGGAAATGATTACAGGAAAAAGCTCTTGGTCGTATACTAATGATTTTCCATCCATTCAATTAGGCGTGACCGATTATTCTAAGGCAAAACCAAATGGAACCCATGGTGCGACTACGGCAAATGTAAAAGAATACATTGACTTCGCTGCTAAAAACGGTTTTGATGGTGTTTTAGTAGAAGGTTGGAATGTGGGTTGGGAAGACTGGTTTGGCCATGAAAAAGATTATGTTTTCGATTTCGTAACGCCTTATCCAGATTTTGATGTCGTTGGAATTGAAAATTATGCCAAGTCTAAAGGTATAAAAATGATTATGCACCATGAAACTTCGGGATCGACTGGGAATTATGAAAGACACATTGACAAAGCATTTCAATTCATGAACGCTCACGGTTATGATGCTGTAAAAACAGGTTATGTAGGTAACATTTTACCATTAGGAGAACATCATTATTCGCAATCCATAGTCAATCATTACCAATTTTGCATTGAAAAAGCAGCGGAATATAAAATAATGTTGAATGCACACGAAGCAGTTCGTCCAACAGGAATCTGTAGAACGTATCCGAATATGATTGGTAACGAATCCGCACGAGGAACAGAATTTCAAGCTTTTGGCGGTTCTAAACCAAATCACACCACTATTTTACCTTTTACAAGATTAATGGGTGGGCCAATGGATTACACGCCAGGAATTTTTGAAATGGATATTTCAAAATTAAATCCATCTAATAACTCGCATGTAAATACCACTTTGGCAAACCAGCTGGGATTGTATGTTGTAATGTACAGTCCGCTACAAATGGCTGCCGATTTACCAGAAAATTACAATCGTTTCTTAGATGCGTTTCAATTTATTAAAGATGTCCCTGTAGCATGGACAGAATCTAAATATCTTGAAGCAGAACCAGGATATTATCTTACCATTGCCAGAAAAGATAAAAATTCTAACAATTGGTTTGTTGGAAATAATAATGGGGTTAAACCTAGAACTTCAACAATAAGTTTAGATTTTCTTGAAAAAGGAAAAAAATACGAAGCTACTATTTATGCAGATGCAAAAGATGCCGATTATAAAACAAACCCACAAGCTTATAAAATTACGAAGCAAAAAGTAACGAATAAAACAAAACTTTCTATGACTTCTGCCGCTGGTGGTGGTTATGCAATTAGTATTGTTGAAAGCAAATAAATTTTAAAAGTCAGCATACAATAGTATGCTGACTTTTTTTATAAATTCAAGAAAATGAAAAAATACATTTTATCCCTTTTACTCTTATTTACTTTTGTTTCAAACGCACAAATTCAAAGAGTTGAACCTCCATTTTGGTGGAGTGGCATGAATCTTTCGGAAGTTCAAATTATGTTCTACGGCAAAAATATTGCTCAAAATGACGTTTCAGTTTCAAACGGAATAGTAATCAAAAACATCAAAAAAACGGAGAATCCAAATTATGTTTTTGTAACCATCGACACTAAAAATGTAGCTACACAAAATTTTGTTTTTACATTTAAAAACGGCAAAAAATCGTTTACACAAAACTATTCCTTAAAAGCAAGAAGAGATAATTCTAAAAATCGTAAAAGCTACGATTCATCGGATGTAATTTACCTCATCATGCCAGATCGTTTTGCCAATGGAAACCCAAACAACGACAGCACAAACAACACCAATGAAAAAGGAAATAGAACAAATCCGGGCGGAAGACATGGTGGTGATATCGAAGGAATTATAAAAAACTTAGATTACATCAAAGAATTGGGTGCAACAGCACTTTGGCCGACACCACTTTGTGAAGATAACGATGAAACGTATTCCTATCACGGTTATGGTCAATCGGACGTTTATAAAATGGATTCACGTTACGGAACAAATGAAGATTATGTACGATTAAGCGCCGAATTGCATAAGCGTGGCATGAAAAATATCATGGATTACGTAACCAATCATTGGGGTTGGAAACATTGGATGTACAACGATTTACCAACCTATGATTGGATTCATCAATTTCCGGGTTATTCGCAATCGAACTACAAAATGACTACGCAATTTGATAAAAATGCTTCAAAGATTGATGCTAAAAATTGCATGGATGGATGGTTTGTACCTTCGATGCCCGACTTGAATCAATCGAATCCTTTAGTGTTAAATTATTTGACTCAAAATGCCATTTGGTGGATTGAATATGCTGATTTAGATGGTTTTCGAGTGGATACGTATTCCTATAATGACAAAGAAGGGATTTCTAAATGGACAAAAGCAATCACAGACGAATATCCGCATTTTAATATTGTAGGTGAAGTTTGGATGCACAACCAAGCCCAAATGTCATATTGGCAAAAAGACAGTAAAATTGGTGCGATTGAAAGTTATAATTCGTATTTACCAAGTGTAATGGATTTTACTTTACATGATGCTATTGGTAATGTTTTTAACGAAAATAATCAATCTTGGGACAAGGGAATGATTCAGGTTTATGACAATTTTGTAAACGATTTTTTGTATCCCAATCCGAATAATTTATTAGTGTTTGTAGAAAATCATGACACAGGTCGTTTTAACGAAATTTATAAAAACGATTTCAAAAAATACCAAATGGCGATGACGCTAATTGCAACAATTCGTGGAATTCCACAATTGTATTATGGTTCCGAAATTGGAATGAATGGAGACAAAGGAAAAGGTGATGCCGATATTAGAAAAGATTTTCCCGGTGGTTGGGATGGCGATTCCAACAATGCTTTTACAAAACAAGGCAGAACGCCAGAACAACAAAAATTCTTTGATTTTTCTTCTAAATTATTCACTTGGAGAAAATCGGCAGCAGTGATTCATTCCGGAAAAACTACCCATTATATTCCAGAAAATAATGTTTATGTATATTTTAGATACAACGAACAACAAACAGTGATGGTTGTTATCAATAATAATCCTGAAAAGCAAACCATTAAAACGAAACGTTTCAACGAAAATATTCAAAATTTCAAATCCGGTAAAGATGTTATAACGGATAAATCATATGATTTAAAAGATGAAATTGAAATAGACGGAAAGTCAGCTTTAATTTTAGAATTGCAATAAATATCACAAAGTTTTTCATTCCATTTTTCTTTATAACTTTTGTTTTTTTGCTCAAAAAAAATAGGATTGCATCAACTTATTGATTCAGGAAAATTTGATGGAATGATTTATAGAACTGATAGTTAGTTACCCAACAAAACGAATTACACCAAGAACAGTTGATGTTTGGTTACCAACAAATTATTCTAAAAAAAATACGGTGTTTTATAAATGCACGACGGTCAAATGCTTTTTGATGCTACAACTACTTGGAATAAGCAAGAATTGATGGTTGTAAAGTAATTTCAAAATTGACAAATGAAAATAAATTTGAAATGTAATTGTAGTTGCCATTTGGAACAATTCGGCAATTCGTCATTCTGATTTATTTTCGAAGAAACCACTTGAAAATTTAACTAAATAAAATCAAGATTATATTTTTAATGAAGCACATAAATCAGGTTACAATTTCATTCTTAGCGATATTAATTCGGATAACTAATTAAAAGTTCATTGTAAAGAATTAGAATCTTATATAGATGCAAATAACACAGCAATAATGGGTTTGAGTATGGGCTAATTGATTTCCAAGCATGCTATTTGCAATTATCCAAAAGTATTTTTTAAAGCGGCATTTTTTTAAGATTAAAAACTTAATAAAACTTAATGAACCTTAATATTTAATGATTTAAAAAATTAAAAATAATCAAAATGAAAAAACTATTTTTATAGTTTCTAATATGATCAACAATGTTTGCACAAATCGAAAGAATAGAACCTCCATTTTGGTACGCAGGAATGTACAATCCCAAATTGCAAATTATGTTTTACGGAAAAAACATTGCACAATTTCTGGTTACCGTTTCCAATTCAATTAAAATTACAAACGTAAAAAGAACCGAAAATCCCAATTATCTTTTTGTTACCATTGACACAAAAAATGTTAAGGCCACAGAATGTATTTTTACTTTCAAAGACAGCAATAAAAAAGCATTTACACAAAACTATTCTCTAAAACAGAGAAGAGAAAACTCGGCGCAAAGACTAAGTTACGACTCATCGGATATGATGTATTTACTGATGCCGGACCGTTTTTCCAACGGAAATCCGAATAACGACAGTGATACTTCAACCACCGAAAAATATAATCGTGAATTGCCCGAAGGAAGACACGGTGGCGACATTCAAGGCATCATTAATCATTTAGATTATATCAAAGAACTTGGCGCAACAACCCTTTGGATTACACCACTTTGCGAAGACAATGAAGCGGTTTATTCCTATCATACCTATGCCCAAACCGATGTTTACAAAATTGATCCTCGATATGGAACCAACGAAGATTATGCTCGATTAGCTGCGGAAATACATCAAAAAAACCTAAAATTAGTGATGGATTATGTCACTAATCACTGGGGTTTACAACATTGGATGATGAAAGATTTGCCAACTCAAGATTGGATTCATCTATTTGAAAATTTTACTCAAACTAATCATAGAAGAACAGTAATTCACGACACAAATGCATCGAAAATCGATACCAAAATCTGTATGGACGGCTGGTTTGCTCCATCGATGCCTGATTTGAATCAAGCGAATTCTTTGGTTTTAAACTATCTTACTCAAAATGCGATTTGGTGGATTGAATACGCTAATTTAGATGGTTTAAGAGTGGACACTTACAATTATGCCGACCCTGAAGCTATTGCAAAATGGACCAAAGCCATCACTGATGAGTATCCAAATTTTAATATAGTAGGAGAAATTTCAATGCGGGATCATGCCCAACTTTCCTATTGGCAAAAAGACAGTCCCATAGGTAAAATTCAAAATTTTAATTCTTATCTGCCCAGCCTAATGGATTTTATTTTATCGGATGCTCTTTTGACCATATTCAACGAAGATGGCAATTGGGAAACCGGAATGATAAGAATTTACAATAATTTTGCCAATGATTTTCTGTTTCCAAATGTAAATAATTTATTGATTTTTGCCGAAAATCATGACACGCAACGCATCAATCACGTTTACAAAAATGACATTGGAAAGTACAAAATGACAATGAGTTTATTGGCCACTGTGCGTGGAATTCCACAATTGTATTATGGTTCCGAAGTTGGGATGGCAGGAAACAAAGACAATGGAGGAGATGCCGCAATTCGTCAAGATTTTCCGGGAGGCTGGGAAGGTGATGCTATTAATGCCTTTACCAAAGAAGCTAGAACACAGGGACAAAATGAATATTTCGATTTTACTTCGAAGCTCTTCAATTGGAGAAAAAACAAATCGGTGCTCCATTTTGGAAAAATGACACATTACATTCCCGAAGACAATACTTATGTCTATTTCAGATACAATGCTACTGACCCGAGCGTTAGTGAACTGGCGGAGCAAAGCGTGATGGTTTTATTCAACAATAGCAGCGATACCAAAACGTTAAAAACAAATCGTTTTGCAGAAAACATCGGGAATTATAAAACCGGAAAAGACGTCATAACAGAAAAAATAATTGATGTTACAAACGAAATTTTTATGGATGCAAAATCGGTTTTGATATTGGAATTAAGATAACATATTACACACTTTATGGGATACTACTAAAATCACCAGCGTAAATCAAGATGAATTTTTGCAAATCAAAATACTTTTTCATAGCTGCATTTACCTTATTTACATCTAAAGCTTTTACTTTATTTTCATAATCAGAGTATTCTTTAAATGACTTATTCTGATCTAAATATTCTCTAAGTTGTCGGGCCAGAAACTCATCTTTTCCAAGGGTTGCCTGACGTTGTTGTAACCAAGATTTCACGGCAGCATCAAATTCTTCTTTCGTAAATCCTTTATCCAACGCTTTTTGAATTTCTTCTTTCAAAGCTTTGTCTAGTTTCTTTTTAAAGGAAGGATTAAAAAAAGCATAAACTCCCCAATCCCCAGTTTTGTCAATACCACTTCCTGAAATAAAAGAACCTGCACCATAACTCATTCCTTCAGTTTCGCGTAACCTATGTGGTATTCTGGAAGAAAGAAACCCCCCTCCAAGCAATTCGTTTGCAATTTCGACTGCAGGATAATCCGGTTCGTTCAAGCCAATTTTGAGGTTGATTTTTCCTAAAACAATAGCGTTGGTTTTGTCATTAACCTGAATAGTATTATTGTAAGCATTAACTTCAAAATATTGAGTCGGAATCCTAGTATAAGCAAATTTAGCATTCCAATTATCTAATGTTTCGGACAAAAAAGTTTTTATACTTTTCTTATCTAATCCGCCCACAAAGGCAATTTTACTGCTGCTGCCATTGTAAAAATCATTGTAATATCTTTTTAAATTATCCAAAGTAATTGTACTTAATTCAGCTAATTTTTCATCGGAAGTCTGCGAATAGTAGGGATGTGATTTTGGATATAAAGCTGTTTCCTTTTCGATTGCTTCACTGGCTAATGCCTGAGGCTCACTTTTATTGGCTTCCAATCGACTTTTGGTTTCCAATTTCAATTTTTCAAATTCGGATGCGTCAAAAATTGGGTTTCTCAAAATATCTTTAAGAATTGCCAAAGCATTGTCTAAATTATTTTTATCCGTGTTTACACCGACATACAATCCATCAACATTTCCTTTGACATTTATACTGGTTTTATATTGATCTAATTGATCGTTTATATCTTTTTTACTTCTGGTTTTCGTGCCTAATTTTAACATTTGGGCAGTTAAATCTGCAATTAAACTCTTGCCTTCCAGTGATTTTTCATCGCCCATTCGCAATAAAAATCTGGCTTCGATTTTGTCTCCTTTTGATGGTTTCTCCAGTAATGCATATTGCCCTCCCGAAGCTAATTTACCCATTTCAGTTGTTTTTAAAATATTGACAACCGAAGTTTCAAAAGTGGCTGCATTTGCTTCTAAAGTTTTGCCTTTATATCCATTTGTCAAAACTGCAATATCAGGAGTTTCGCTTACTTTTACTCGTTCTGCATTGTTTTCAGGCACAAACCTCCCCCAAGTTCTATTGCTTTGCAAATAATATTTTTTGGCAACATTTTGAATATCTGCAACTGTCAATTTTTCAATATTATCTCTATCAATAAAGAATAAACGCCAGTCGCCTGCACCAATATTTTCTGTCAATGCAATGGATAGATCAATTGTTTTATTGTAGGTGTTTCCAAATTGTTTTAATAATTCGTTTTTTGCTCTTTTCAAATCATCTTCGGTAAAAGTCATTTTTGGCACCTCATTCATCGTTTGGAGAAAAGCATCTTGCGCTATTTTCAGCTCTTTATCTTTTGGAATTTCACACGCAAAATAACTTAATCCTGGGTCTTTTAGAGTAATGCTAAACCCATAAACATTAGCTGCAAATTTCGTTTCTATCAATGCTTTGTACAAAGCGCCTGAAGGGTTGTTAGTTAAAATTGAAATCAAAGCGGTGTTTGCGGCATTTTCTTTGTCCGAAAAACTGGGCGTGTGGTATGCCATTGCCACATACTGCAAATCACCATTTCTTTTTAATTCTATAAATCGTTCCCCGTCTTGTACTGGTTCAACTGTATATGTTGGTTCAATAATTTGTCTTGATTTTGGAATAATCGCAAAATATTTTGCAATCAAATCCAAAGTTTTCTTTTCATCAAATTTCCCACCAACAATTAATGTTGCATTATCGGGTTGATAATATTTTTTGTAGAAATTTTTAAGTGAGCTTGCTTTTACTCTTTCGATATCTTCTTTACTTCCAATGGTTGAATTTCCGTAATTGTGCCAAAGATAGGCTGAAGAAAATATCCTTTCCCGCAGAATCCCCGAGGGGTCATTTTCACCTATTTCAAACTCATTTCGAACAACAGAAAACTCTTTGTCCAGATCTGATTGTAAAATAGCTGAAGTAATCATCCTGTCCGCTTCCATATCTAAAGCCCATGTCAGGTTTTCATCCGTTGCAGGAAGAATTTCATAATAATTAGTTCTGTCATAAAAAGTAGTCCCATTTGCCTCAGTTCCCTTATCTGCAATTGCTTTTTTTATTTCACTAAACTTAGAAGACCGTTTAAACAACATATGTTCTAATAAATGCGCCATTCCGGTTTCTCCATAACCTTCATTTCTTGAACCTACATTATACACAATATTTAGTACAACATTAGATTGTGCTGCATCTGGAATCAGAAGAATTTTAAGTCCGTTAGGCAAAGAATATTCTTTAATACCTTCTACTGATGTAACAAATTTTGGCAGTTGTGCAAAACTTGAACTTATCAACATACCCGATAACAAGAATGATAAAATGGTCTTTTTCATAAATGTAATTTTAAATTTAAAGAGTTGCTTTTTTAAAAAATCTTAGGTAAATATCCGACTTTTTTTAAATAGCCGTATCTTTTATTAAGAAATAAAAAACATATAAAAGACTTAACTTGAATATTTTCCTTTTTTTTGCATCTAAAAACCAGTAAATGAAGAAAATTGGACATCGTGGTGCTTCAGGATATGAACCAGAAAACACCCTAATTTCATTCGAAAAAGCAATTGATTTAAATGCTGACGGTATTGAACTCGATGTGCATTTGAGTTCGGATGGTGAATTAGTCGTTATTCATGATGAAACCGTTGACCGAACCACTGATGGAAAAGGTGCTGTAAATAATTTGTCTTTGAAAGAATTGAAAGCCTTTCGAATTGACAATTTCCAAGAAATTCCTATGCTAACTGAAGTTTTTGACTTGGTACACCAACGTTGTTTCATCAACATTGAGCTCAAAGGAATTGGAACCGCCAAACCAGTAAATAGCCTTATAAATCATTACATTTTAGATAAAAAATGGGAGATAAACGATTTTCTTATTTCAAGTTTCGATTGGAATATGCTGGAAGAATTTCATTTATTGAATCCAAAAATCCGAATTGGAGTTTTAACCGATGAATCCATTGAAGAAGCATTGGCTTTCGCCAAAAAAATAAAAGCCTTTTCTATCCATCCTGATTATGTGTTATTGTCGAAAGAAAATGTAGCTTTGATGCAAGAAAAAGGTTTCGAGGTAATCCCTTGGACGGTGAATGCGGAAGATGCCATTCAAAAAATAAAATCATTCAACGTAAACGGAATTATTTCGAATTTCCCAGATAAAATATGAACCAAAATTTCGATATTATAATTGTTGGTGGCGGTGCAGCCGGATTTTTCACAGCTATCAATATTGTGGAGAAAAGTCCGAAGCTTAAAGTCGCAATACTCGAACGCGGAAGCGAAGTGTTGTCAAAAGTCAGAGTTTCTGGTGGCGGAAGATGCAACGTGACGCACGCCTGTTTTGAACCCAACGAATTAGTAAAATTTTATCCGCGCGGCGAGAAAGAATTGCGCGGTCCTTTTCATCAATTTTGTTCAGGAGATACAGTGGAATGGTTCAGCAATCACGGTGTGGAACTCAAAATCGAAGATGACGGGCGTATGTTTCCTGTTTCAAATTCTTCACAAACCATCATCGATTGTTTTCTTCAAGCCACTCAAAAACTAGGAATTACAGTCTTTACAGGTCAGAGTGTACAATCGATTTTCAAAAAAGACAATTTTTGGAAAATTGAAACTCAAAACGAAAATTATATTACCGAGAAATTAATTCTTGCCACAGGAAGCAATCCAAAAATTTGGGAAATGCTGCAAACCTTTGGTCACGCCATCGTAAATCCCGTCCCTTCCTTATTCACTTTCAATATTAAAGACCCAAGAATAAAAGAATTACCGGGAGTTTCAGCCATAGTTTCTGTAAAAGTAAAAGACACAAAACTAACCTCAACTGGCCCTTTATTAATTACTCATTGGGGAATGAGTGGACCGGCTATTTTAAAATTGTCAGCTTGGGGCGCCCGAATTTTATTCGAAAAAAATTATCAATTCACCATTTTCGTCAATTGGCTGAATGATGTTGACACTGATGATGTCGAAAAAATTCTCAAAAATTTAAAACAAGAACACGCCAAAAAAGCAGTTTCTAAAAAATCTCCTTTTGATTTTCCAAATCGACTTTGGGAAAGTTTGGTTTTGGCTTCCAATATTCAAGAAGAAACAAAATGGGCTGATTTATCAAAAATTCAACTGCAAAACTTAGCCAATCAATTGACTAATTCCAGTTTTCAAGTTAACGGAAAAAGCACCTTCAAAGAAGAATTTGTTACCGCCGGAGGAATTGATTTGAAGGGAATTAACTTTAAAACCATGGGAAGTAAACTACAAAAAAACCTTTATTTTGCTGGAGAAATAGCAAATATTGACGCTGTCACAGGAGGCTTTAACTTTCAAAACGCTTGGACAAGTGGCTTTATTTTGGCAAATTCATTATAACTTTTAACTAAATAATTGTATTTTTGATAAAATTGTGCTGTTTATCGAACAATTTTAATCCAAATAATTGTAAAATAACTGTTTATGTTATTCCTTTACACTTTAACATTAACTAATACCAAAAATTCAATGAAAAAATTTTACTTATTAGTCGCTATATTTATAAGTCTTTTCCCTTTTGATTCATCTGCTAGCATTAACAATGGATTTAATTTAAAAAAGGATTCCCTTATTTATCAAATTAATACAAATTCGGTATTAATAAATAAAAGAACTCCAATTTTATTAGTTCCAATAACAAGTCCAACAGTATCTTCAACATCCATATGTGAAGGAGATACTTTAACTCTAACTTCAAATCCAAGTGGAGGTGTTGCTCCATACACCTATAGCTGGACTGGTCCAAATGGCTTTGTTTCAACAGATGCAAATCCAGTTATAAACAATGTAAACTTAACTAATGCAGGTGTATATTCTTTAGTCATTACAGATTTTCTTAATGCTACTTCAGTTATACAAAGCACAGCTGCTGTAACTGTAAATGCAAAAATAGATCCTGAATTTGATGCCACTTTACCCGCAATTTGTAAAGGAGGTATTGCACCTCTTTTATCAAAAACATCTACTAATGGAATTACGGGAACTTGGAATCCGTCAGTTGTGAGCAATACTACAACAGCAACATATCTTTTTACTCCTAATTCAGGACAATGTGCAAATCCATTATCATTTACTGTTTTTGTAATAAACAATGTAACTCCTAAATTTACAGTGCCATCATCTATTTGTCAAAATGATATCCCTCCTGTTTTGCCTAATATTTCAAATAACGGAATAGTTGGAACTTGGAGTCCTTCGACTGTAAGCAATACATCAACAGGTAATTATACTTTTAATCCAACTCCAAATATTGGGCAATGTGCTTTACCCATTACAGTACAAATTATTGTAAATCCATTATTGGTTATTTTCACTCCAGCTGTTCCTCCAATTTGTTCAGGAGATGTTTTAGCTCCATTGCCTACGACTTCCACTAATGGAGTTTCAGGAACTTGGAGTCCAGCAATAAACAATACTTCCACAACCACTTATACTTTTACCCCTACTGCTGGCCAATGTGCTACAACTCCTGTGACTATGACCATTGTCGTGAATCCGATTTTGGCTACTTTCATTCAAGTTTCCCCGATTTGTTCGGGTGCTGTTCTGGCTGATTTGCCTACGACTTCC
>NZ_JADHEC010000041.1 GCF_015277675.1 Flavobacterium soyangense | reverse complement strand
AATTCTTCTGAAATATAGGGAGGTAGGTTTTTTATTTTACAAAATAATCCTAGCATTTACTAGGGTTAAAAGGAATTTATTGCCTAAATCTTAGTTTTGTCGGTCGATAGTGATTTTATTTATAATTGATTTAATTTCATTAAGCGCTAAAGTTCCCGTTTGTGTAGACGGTGAATTATATTCTATAATATTTAAATAACCGTTTAAAGAATATACTTTACTTCCTTCTATTATAAAAAATGGAAAACTGTCACTGTGTGACATAGGCATTGAGCTATTAAAACTTCCAAATCCAGGTGGTTTAACATAAACATAAGCGGATACATTAGGAGCGCCAGATTGTAAAACCCATATTTTGCCAACTGGAACAGTCAAAGCAGTACCTTCAGTATTATGAGCATTAAAATCAATAGGAATAATATTGATAATAGTCATATTTTCTAATTGAGAATAAGACGCTAAAGATGACAACAGTAATACTGTAAGAATAAATTTTTTCATTGTTTTAAGATTTAGATTAATAAAACTCAAATGTAAATTGTTAAAAAATCTTTACCTTACGGTTTCCCGTAAACGAGTTAATTTATTATACCTGTAAATGAATTTAGTAATCAATACTTTTTTACTTATCTGTTAATAAGCTACTTGAAAATAATAATTACATGAAATTTTAATGATTAATAATTGTAATCCAACTATTATTTATTGAAGAAAAGTAAATTAAATTAATTTCAATCAAATCTCATTACATTTTTTTTGTATTTCATTTTCTAAAGAATCTCATTTTACGGAAAACCGTAAAAAACCTATTTTTATAAGTCGTAAGTTTGTTGTTTACTTTAAAAAAGAATTTCAAATCGCCATCGTATTGAATATATGATAATTCGCGAAATGTCCTGATATCATTTTATGAGAAACCTTTACAAGATTCTATTTTTATTTGTTTTAGTGAATTTTAATTCATCGATTGCTTATTCTTTAAATATAGTTAAGGTAAATGAACCATTAAAAACAATTGCCTCCCCATCAGGACAAATAACGGGAAATGCAACGGTATGCTTGAATTCGACAGCACCTATAGTGAAATTTGAAGTAATAGATGATAATGGAAAGGAACCCTATAAATTTAGCTATACCATAAATGGAGTCGCACAAACTCCTGTTTCTACCACAGGAAGTAATAAAAGTATAACTGTTCCTCAACCAACAAATGTTGCCAACACATTCATTTATATTTTAACTGGGATAAAAGATAAAGACAATAATGATATTGCAGTTTCAAATAGTCTCAACACTGTTGTAATTAATGTAAATCCTTTGCCAGTAGTTGATTTTACTTTTACTGATAATCAGTGTTCGGGAAGTTCGGTGCAATTTACCACAACAAATGTCGGTAGTTCCAATACTTGGAATTTTGGAGATGGATCTACCTCAACTAGTCAGAATCCTACTCATGTATTTAATAATACAAATGGAAATTCAACTCAATCATTTAATGTAACCTTAACAGTGACCGATGCCAATGGATGCATTAATAAAACAACTAAAGCTGTACATATTCAAAATCCGGATACTTCTTTAAATTCAGATGCGGTTTCAGACATATATAATGGATACAAAACTTTTAGAGTTTGTTCTAATACTGTCTCTGAAATTCAATTTATTAATGCTTCTACAACCTTAGCTACAAACAGTAATTACAGTATCAATTGGGGAGATTCAACTCCAGATTTTACTTCAACTACATTTTCAACAACTTCACATACTTATTCGGTTGGATTATGGACATTAACCTACACGGTGAAAGGACAAAATGGATGTTCCATTTCAAGAATATATAAAGTGTTTGTTGGTAATAATCCTGCAGTAGGCATTGGAAATCCTGGTAATACAAACATTTGCAATTCAACACCGCTAACTTTTCCTATTACAGGAACAGAAAATAATCCTCCAGGAACAATTTATACAATTACTTTTAATGATGGCTCCGCACCTTTGACTTTTAATCATCCGCCACCTGCATCAGTCACACATACCTTTTTAAAATCTTCGTGCGGCATTACTAGTAATAACGGTTCAACAATTTATCAAAATTCATTTTCAGCAAATATCGAAGCATCAAATCCTTGTGATATTTCAGGCGGCAGCGTTGTACCAATACGAGTTTCAATGCCTCCAATTGTAAATTTTACTATACCACAACCAATAGTTTGTACTAATAATTCGATTTGCTTAACAAACACAACAACTGGAGGAGCAATTCCGACAAATACATCTTGTGGAAATCCAAAATTGATATGGTCAATTTTTCCTTCGACAGGCTTTACACTTACTAGTGGAACTTTAGGCAGTGACAACAATGGGTCTTCAAATACAAATACTTGGACATCGGGCACAAATGACATATGCCCAGTTTTCAATTTGCCAGGCACTTATACAATTACATTAAAAGTGGGTGGCAATTCGTGTTCTTCCGATCAAATAACAAAAACTATTTGCGTAGAAGCTCCTCTAACTCCTCAATTCACACTCAACAATATTTCAGGATGCTCATCACAAGCTATTACAGCCACTAATACGACAGATACCACAAATTCTTGTAGTCCTCCAACTTATCTATGGAGTGTAGCTTTTGTTCCATCAAGCTGTGGAACTGTTATTACAGCTATTCCTAATCAAACTACAACAAACGCTGCTTTTAATTTTACAGAGGCGGGAATTTATACCATAAAACTCACAGCAACAAATTCCTGCACCCCTTCACAACTTACAACAAAAACGGTAACAATAACAAAACCACCCATCGTTACAATCACTCCAATTGCGTCGCTTTGTCAAACTTTGCCAACCACTACAATTAGCCCAACGGCAATGGTTGTAAACTGCGGAACACAATCTCCTTTGACCTACGCCTGGAGTTTTCCTGGAGGAACGCCAGTAACCTCAGCTATGGCTGTTCCCGGCCCCATCAGTTACAGCACGACCGGCACTTTCACAGTTTCACTAACCGTTTCTAATGAATGTGGTCCATCAAATACTGCAACTCAACAATTGACAGTTAGCCCTTCTCCAACTATAACAGGTACTTTATTTTCTTGTATTAATTCCACTTCTCAATTAACAGGTTCTGCAACTGCTGCTGCAACAAGTCCTTGGACGTCTTCTTTGATAGGAGTTGCTACCGTTAGCTCAACAGGTTTGGTAACCGGAGTTTCGGCAGGAACTACAACTATTACTTATACTAATAGTAATGGTTGTAAAACAACTGCATTATTTACCGTAAATCCAACACCCATAGTAACTTTTTCAATACTAAATCAGACAATTTGTTCGGGAGATACTTCGTCCATAGTAACATTAAGCAGTGTTCCAGGAGCTACTTTTAATTGGACGGCAGTTCAACCCACTGGAATATCAGGAGTTATATTAAACGGAACCAATACAATTCCTTCTCAAGCTTTGGTCAATAGCACGAATGCCAATATCATTGTAATATATAATGCCACAGCAACATTGGCAAGTGGCGCAACTTGTGCTGGAGCGGTATTTCCCTATACTATTACTGTGAAACCAAAACCATTTATTGCGGCTATTATGACTGCGACAAGTTGTAGTGGTTTACCGTTCAATGTTACGCCAACGAATGGAGCTGGAAATAGTATTCCAACAGGGACCACTTATTCTTGGATTGCTCCAGTTGTAACCGGAGGGCTGACTGGCGGTAATGCAGGAACAAATCAGACCAGTATATCTGGTACATTGACCAATCCAACCAATAGTGTTCAAACAGCCACTTATTCTGTTACACCATCATTCAATGGATGTTCAGGTTCTGCCTTTGATTTAGTAGTGACTGTTAATCCAAAACCTGATGTAACGACTACACCCAACGTTATACTATGTAACGGTGAAACAAGCTTGCCGATTAATTTTACAGGGACAGTTATAGGTACAACTTATACTTGGAGCTCTAGTACCACAAGTATTGGAATTGCTATAAATGGAACCAACAGTATTCCATCATTTAATGCCATAAATACAGGAACTACACCCATAATTGCTACCATTACAGTAATACCGTCGGCTAACAGTTGTTCAGGGCCATCCAAAACTTTTACCATTACTGTAAATCCGACACCAACAGTAAATTCGATAACCAATCTTATAAAATGTAATGGTGTTGCAAGTGGAACACTATCGTTTACAGGGAGTGTAACTGGAACCACTTTTGATTGGACGAATGACACCCCAACCATTGGTTTAGCTGGAAGTGGTAGTGGAAATATCGCCTCATTTGCCACTATAAATAATGGTTTAACTCCTATTATTGCCACTATAACCGTCACGCCAAAAGCGAATGGCTGTATTGGCACACCCATAACTTTTACCATAATCGTTAATCCTACTCCAACCGTTGATTTGCCCTTGAATCAAATTGTTTGCAACGGGCAACAGACCACGGCTATTTTCTTTACGGGAGCCATTTCAAATACGACCTACAATTGGACCAACAACAATTCGACAATTGGATTAGGAGCAATTGGCGTAGGAGATATTCCTGCATTTACGGCCATCAATAATGGAACGAGTCCAATTGTCGCCAACATCGCAGTAACGCCAAATGTAAATAGTTGTCCTGGAGCATCCAAAACGTTTACCATCACGATAAATCCATCACCGGGAGTAACTTTTTCGCCTACAAATCAAATTATATGTTCGGGCTCATCTTCTGCAGTGGTCAATTTAAGCAGTACGGCAGCAGGCACCAATTTTACTTGGACCGCAGCGTTACCAGCAGGAATAACAGGTGTTATTCAGAATGGAACCAACACGATTCCGGTTCAAACATTAACCAACTCGACCAATATTCCCATTGTGGTGACTTATTTGGCAACGGCCGAATCGACTAGTGGCGTGAGTTGTCAGGGGATTACTTATCCGTACACTATAACCGTTAATCCCGTTCCATCCATCACTACCTCGCAAGCCCAAACCATTTGTTCCAATACCTCCTTTTCAGTACTTCCATTAGACGGAGCGGGAAATAGCGTTCCGGTTGCAACCACTTATTCCTGGGGAACTCCCGTGGTTACAGGAGGAATTTCTGGCGGAGTAGCATTATCCAATCAAACCACCATTAAAGGCACTTTAATTAACCCAACAGATGCCGTACAAACCGCAACCTACGCCGTAACTCCAAAATCAGGCACTTGTAATGGCACCTCTTTTACAGTAGTGGTTACGGTCAATCCCGCTCCTAAAGTACTTTTTTCGGGAGCCAATCAATTCCTGTGTTCTGCAATTGCGACTTTGCCCATTACGTTATCAAGTCCTACTACCGGAAATATCACCTTCAATTGGACTGCCACTATTCCTGCAGGAATCAACGGAGCAACAGCTTCGGGAACAGACACGATTCCAACCCAAACTCTAGTGAATACAACCATTGCTCCGCTCACAGTGATTTATACCGCAACAGCCACTTTGGATACTAATGGGGTCTTGTGTACGGGTCAGCCTTTGGATTATAAAATAACGGTGAATCCGGCCATTATCACTTCAAGTATTTTATCTAACTATAGCGGTTTTAACGTTAGTGCTGTAGGAGTGAGTGATGGATCCATCAATGTCACCGTAACGGGAGGTTCGGGTGCTTACACCTATTTATGGTCGGGACAGGGTGGTTTTTCGGCATCAAGCCAGGACCTTTCCAATGTCCCCGCCGGAGCTTATTCTCTAATTATAAACGATGGGCTTTGCAGTCCTATCACCTTAGATTTTGTACTGACCTCGCCAATGCCTTTATTGATTCAAGAAGACGTGGCGGCACACCTTGACCTACTTTGTTTTGGCTATTCGACCGGTGTCCTTAAAGTGGATATTACCCAACAATCGGTTGGTCCTTATGATTACTTATTGACCTTGCAAGAAGGCGGAACGATTAGCAACATCATAAATTCAGCGGCTACTACTTATACTTTTACGGATTTGGCAGCAGGTATTTACGATATCAAGGTCACGGATGCCAATGGAAGCGTGAAGATCATTCCTGGAGTAATTATCACGCAACCGAGTGGCATAACGGCTTCCATTTCAGCCCAAACGAATGTCAATTGTGCCGGAGACGCAACAGGTTCGGCAACGGTAACCGCCAGTGGCGGAATAGGAACATTACTATATTCCTGGAATACTATTCCCATTCAAACCACGGCAACAGCCACTGGACTTACGGCAGGAACTTATACTGTTACCATAACCGATGCCAATACTTGTTCCCTACAAAAACAGGCAATAATAATTGAACCGAATGCCATTGTCACCTCCATTTCTTCCCAAACCAATGTATTGTGTTTTGGAAACAACACTGGTTCTGCAACGGTATCCGCCAGCGGAGGCACCGGGATTTTAAGCTATTCCTGGGACACTGTACCCGTTCAAACGACTGCAACCGCGACGGGATTAGTTGCCGGAACTTATACTTTGACCGTATCCGATACCAAAGGGTGTCAAAAAGTGCAAACCGTAATTATTACACAACCCACAGGAGGATTAAGTTCTACCATTTCCAATTCAACCAATGTAAGTTGTTTTGGCGAAAATAATGGAAGCGCCACTGCCACCGTTTCAGGAGGAACAGCGCCTTACTACTATTCCTGGAATACAGTTCCTGTTCAAACATTGGCTACAGCCACAGGATTAAAGGCTGGGAATTACAGTGTTTCGATATCAGACCTCAATGGTTGCAGTACATCGACATCCGTCACCATTACCGAACCTTTGGGGATGGCAGCGAACATTACCGCACAAACCAATGTTTTTTGTTCTGGAAATAGCACAGGCTCAGCCACTGTTACTGCAACTGGAGGAACACTCCCTTATGATTATTCCTGGAATACAACGCCTGTCCAAACTTCGGATGTGGCCGTAAATTTACCCATAGGAACCTACACCGTTACCATTACCGATGCCAAAGGTTGTACCACGACAGCCCAAGCCATAATAACCGAACCCAACGGAATTGTTACTACAATAGCCTCACAAACTAATGTAGATTGTTTTGGAAACAGTACCGGAGCAGTCAGCATATTGGCCAGTGGTGGAGCGGGAACTTTGAGTTATTCGTGGGATACAAACCCTGTACAAACCACGCCATCCTTGGTTGTATTGATTGCAGGAACCTACAATTTGACCGTGACAGATGCCAACAATTGTACTAAAGTTCAAGCCGTAACCATTACGCAACCCGATGATATCGTTATTAGTACCGATTTAGAAAAAGACGTCAGTTGTTATAATGCTGCCAATGGGGAAATCAAGATCACAATTAGTGGAGGCACCTTAAACTATACTTATGCCTGGACAAAGAATGGAATTGCTTATGCCACTACTGAAGATCTTTCGAATTTAAGTCCGGGTGTTTACCAAGCAAGTGTTTCGGACGCCAACAATTGTGGACCAAAAACGGCCACTTTCACCATCACGGAACCCCTTATCTTGGCTGTTGGTTTAGTTGGTAAAACGGACGTTTTGTGTTATGGTCAGTCTACAGGAGTCGTAAACGTGAATGTTGTTGGTGGTACCTCACCCTATACTTATGCTTGGTCGGGTCCCAATGGTTTCGCCAGTTCCAATCCAAATTTAGCGAATGTTTTTGCAGGAACTTATAATCTAGTGGTTACCGATAATTTGGGTTGCACAAAAACATTGAGTGTTACCTTGACCCAGCCCACAGCCATTAATATTACGGCGACTACCACACCCATCATTTGTTATGGAGCCAATAATGCCTCCATCAGCATTGCAATTTCCGGAGGAATTGCTCCCTATGACATAACGTGGAGCAATTTGGGAAGCGGGACTTTTCAGGACAATCTTTCGGCGGGCGATTATCTTGTTACGGTAACCGATACAAATAATTGCGTACAAACATTGAATGTTAACATTCCTGAAGCTCCTATTTTTACCATTAACCCCGTGGTGAAAAACATTACTTGCTTTGGAGATAAAAATGGAAGTATCAACCTCAATATTGTGGGAGGAATAGCTCCCGTAAAATTAGTTTGGGATGACAGTACCGTGGCAGGAACTACCAGAAATAATTTGGGACCCGGTTCTTACACCGTGACCATCACCGATAGTAAACCTTGTACCATCAAAAGGACTTTTATTATATTGGAACCTCAATTATTAGTACTTTCGGCTAATGTTACCAATGCTTTTGACTGTTTCAATGCCAATACAGGCGCAATAAATCTTCTCGTTTCTGGTGGCTCAGCCCCCTTTACTTACTCTTGGTCCAACGGGGCTACCACCGAGGATTTAAGTAACATTCCTGGAGGTAATTATTTGGTTACCGTAAAAGATGTTAATGGCTGTTCTCAACAAACACAATACAATATCAACCGACCTCCTCCTATCGTTACAAGCGTAGAAACGAAAACGGATTTCAATTGTGAAACCAAATACGTCAAACAAACCTTTGTGGCACAAGTTTCGGGAGGCGTTCCTCCCTATCAATTGGTTTGGTCCAGTGGAACTGTCAGCGGACCGAACAATGAATTGATGAATACCAGCCAAAACGGAACGGTAATTTTGAACGCTACAGATGCTATTGGATGCAAATCCAATTACACATTTACTGTCGCTATTCCAAAACTGGGTACACCATCATTTGACTCCAGTTCTTATGCTTATTCGACCTATGGCATGTATTCCATCAATGACCCCATTCAGTTTACCAACACGGCAACAGGAGATTACATCAGTATGATTTGGGATTTTGGCGATGGCAGCGTTTCTACAGAACTCAACCCTGTGCACACTTTCATCAATCCTAAAAACTATGTAGTTACTCAAACAGTTACTTATCCTTTGGGTTGCGTGTACGTTCAAAAAATAACTTTTATTATCGGAAAAGGTTATGTTTTAGTGGTTCCAACTGCTTTCACACCCAACAATGATAGTTTAAATGATACCTTCAGACCGGTGACCAAGGGGTTAAAAAAAGTACGTCTGGATATTTATGACACATGGGGTTCGATGATTTATTCCGAGTCCGGGGATGTTTTGCGAGGTTGGGATGGTAAAATAAAAGACTCCAATTCCGAAAACGGGAATTACTATTGTAAGGTAAGCGGAGAAACTTTTTATGGCACTATTGTCAATGAAAATCACCCATTTGTATTAATAAAATAAGCCTCAAAGAGAATGAAATTAAAACTTGTTTTATATATACTGTTTGCTTCACTTTCTATTATGGAAGTTAAAGCACAAGACCCTGTTTTTACTCAGTTTTTCCTGATTCCTGAAACATTAAACCCGGCATTTACAGGCACTTTGGTAACAGGATATACCGGTTTAATACATCGATCCCAATGGCCCAATGAGAATAGAAGAATTGATACCGAATATGCTTTTGTAAATGCTCCTATTGGACGAGAAAGAGATATGGGATTGGGATTGACGATTTTGAATCAAAGAGAAGTTTTTACAGATTATAATTATTTACAAGTTAATGGTGTCTATTCGTATAATGTGAATTTAAACGATGAGTGGCGGTTTCGATTAGGAATTGAAGCAGGTTATGGTCACAAAAATTTCAATTTCAGTAATCTATTATTGGAAGACCAGATCAATATCAATGACGGCACCATCAATGGCGGAAGTGTTGACCCCGGCATATTGCATAGTAATGATCAAGTAAGTTTCTTTGATTTTTCATCGGGAATCTTATTGTATAATGATAAATCTTGGTTTGGTGCTTCCTTAAAACACTTGAATAAACCTAACATTACTTTTACGGATTATGCCAACGTTCCGCTAGAAATGTTCTTAAGTCTTCATTGTGGTTATTCCTTGAGTCTGGATGATACCCATTTGTCATTTTTTCCCGATCAAACGAGTTTATTACTTACTGCCAATTATATGCGACAATCTCAATATAACCGATTGGATTTTGGCACCGCTTTAGAATTTAAACCGTTTATTCTGGGAGTCCTTGCGGCGACTAATCCGGAAGGAAAAAGTAACAATAGTCACCTATTAACTTCCATCAATCTTTTCGGCTCGATTCAGTTAGACCGTTTTGTGTTTGGTTATTCTTATGACATCAGTACTTCGCAAATGGGAAATACTCAAGGTGTGCATGAACTTTCATTGACTTGGCAAATTGGTCGTGAATGTTCTAGCTGCGATAATTACTTGGTTAAGCATCCTTGGGGCAGGAATTATTAAGATAATTATTAATTTTAAAAAAAATTGAATAATATTTTCAAAAATTTATAATGAACTTCAATGTGAAACTTATATGACTATTGCAACTTGGAATTTGGAGAGACTAAAATATTCAAAAGAAACAAATAAAATCATTTCGATTTTAGAAGACCTAAATGCAGATATTTTAGTGTTGACCGAATATGATGAAAGAGTCAATCTTAAAAATTATCCCTTCCATATTGCAACCAAAAGTTTAGCAGAATTACAACCCGGATATTATAAATCCTCCGAAAAAAGAGTGAAAATATATTCCAAATATGAAATTGTAAATCAATGGCAAACCTATGATGAATATACCAGTTGTTGTGCTGAAATAAAAACCGAAAAAGGAAATCTCATAGTTTATGGAACCATAATTGGAATCTTTGGCAACAGAAACGAAAATTTCAAAACGGATCTTCCAAAACAGATTATCGATTTCAATATATTATCAAAAAATAAAAACCTCTGCATAATTGGGGATTACAATATCTCATTCTCCGATAATTATTATTTCACAAATTATGGAAGAAATGCACTCAACAACTCCTTTAAGGAAAACAAAATCACAAACCTCACCCACCATTTACCGGAGACAATCGATCATATTACAATTAGCCAAGCATTTATTGGTAATGCTTCTATAGAAACCCAAGAATGGAATCTCGACAAAAAATTATCAGATCATAAAGGTGTCTGCATAAGTTTGATTTAGTACTACGCACGTATTTTTTTCACGAATTTCCCTCAATTTCAAATTCTGAAATCAGTATCGTAATTGACAAAGATTTACCAAGATTTTTATTCGAACTCACAGTATTAATAATTCTAGTACTAGATCCAACTTTTTCTTGAATAACATCGTTGATTTCACCAATTTCCTCTATACCTATTTCAATACTATCTGAGGAGATAATCAGTAAAATGGTTTTGATATTCTCTACAATCCTCACATATAAATTAAGATTGGATAGTGCCAGTCCAATTGCTTTTTTACCTCGTTTTTTGCCAGATGCCACTCCAAAACCAATAAATAGGGGTTTCTTTTCACCTAATTCTGACACTATCTCCTTTTTGTCTAAAAGCACTCCGCATTTTACAAATTCATTTATGTACGAAGAATTAATACTTTCTAAATTCGCTTCGGAAATGGCTTCCGGCAAACCCTCCATAACCATTGAGCTTGCAAACTTATTTTTAATTTTTTTACTATTTTCATTCGTCTTGTTTTTTTTATACAGCAAAGAAAATAAGTCCTGATTCCATACAAGATCATTTCGCAAATAAGTTTTACTTAAATTAAGTATTGTTTTATTAACGCTTAGATTTTTAAGTCTCAAAATATCAAATACGTTAGTATCATCAGTTCTTGCCAATGACATAAAAAACAAAGCCATAGAATCTATGTGTTTTATAAACATATTTTTAAATTCGAACATTGTTTGCATTATCGTATCAAAAGAAACAATATGAAAATTGTCTTTTGTTACTAAAGCTTCATATTCTTCCTTTTCAAAACCAGAAAAAAGGATAACCGCAATACAAATATCTGCATTGGAAATTTCGATGGAATGCTGTTTTGGAATTACGACAAGATCATTGTGTTCCCTAAAATCAACCATATAGGCTAATGTTTTCCCTATTACTTCATTTTTTAAATTGTCAAGTAAAATGCGATTTTCTAATCTTTCATATTGAAATTCCATAGTTATATTTTTTAATTTTCATCAAAACTAAAAGAAGTAACTGCCAGAATGTGACGCGGAGAAAATTAATTGTATAAAAAACGACACTTGGTTTAGAGTGTCGTTTATGATTACTTTTATTTTTTGAACCTATTCCCAAATATCATTTCTATTTATGATTTTTTCATTTATAAATGTTCTTATATTTTCAGTTCTTTGAGATATATTAGTTGCAAAATCATTAGGATTTTTCCAATCTTTGATTAACTCAACTGTTTTTACTAACCCAAAATCTTCAAAAGATGATAAATGTTGATATGGTAATCCATTTGAATCAGAAGAATTGGCACTCGATGTGGATAAAGAAAGATTTCCAACACCATTAATAACACTAGTTATTTTTTTCCATAATTCGTCTGATTGTTTTATGTTTTCAGTAGTATCTCTTTTGAATCCTAAATCTTCCCACGTAACACCTCTAGCAACAATATGGTCTATTGAAACAGAATTTTTTTTAAAAATATTTTTTCTAATATCTTCATGTTTTCCTTCGTTTTCTATCTCAAACTTGTATAAAAAATATGCAGTTTTATCCCATCCATAAGCGTTAGTGTGCCATTTGTTTTTTTCGATTTCAAATAAATTTTTTGCATTATTTCCTAAATGCTCCCACCGATCTGAAAACCATTTTTCTTTTTTATAATACTGTAATAATAAATTATTACATTCATTTAAATTTGAATCAACCTTAATAGATTGGTAAATGCTTTGAAAGTCATCACGATATGCTTTTGCATTGTAATAATATCCATTCCAATAGATAATTTCATAACACAAAAGGAAGTTTTCCCATCTCTCAATAAGTTTGTTTTCGGTTGGGTTACCTGATCTAAATGCACGAAGTAGAAAAATCATACTACGGTTTTTATCTAATAGTAAACTATCACCAACTAGAGGATTTTTTTCATCAGCCAAAGGTATTTCATAGGTAATTATTTCCATCGACCTTGCAAATTCTCTTGCTATTTTCTTGGCATACGCTACAATTTCGCCCTTGTTCTTTTTCGATAATGATTCTTTAATATATTCAAAAGAACCTCTTTCTCCTTCAACCCAATTAGGAGAACCAAAATCTACTATTTTGTTGCCGTCTTCTATAGCGCGCAAGTGATACATTAAAATTGTATCTAAAGACATTTCTCCTCGCAACCATACTTCGTTTGCTTTCTCTTCAAACTCAAAAATTCTTGAAAAATCATTTTGAATTTCTTGAATGTTTATTTCTGCATCTAGTGGTGTTGATGAATGAATATAAATATTCTTCATCAAAAGTGCTTTTACTTTCTCTGTTTCAGTAAGTTTTACTCCTCTAGTATTGTGCAATTCAAATATTTGTGAGGCAACAGATTTATCATTAAAAATTGCAACCGAGCAATATGCTTTGTTTATGATTTCAATATATTTCCCAATATCCTCAGCATTCAATATATTAGTGTTTTTTGATTTTTCTGTATCAGAAAAAGCTTTTTTGAATAGACTAACCGCTTCAATCATTCTTTTCAAAGAGGATGTTTTTGAAGTTTTTAGAAGTTTTTCGAGTTTATCATCAACATCAATCTTTTTACTTAATATTGCCTTGATTTCTTCCAAACCTAATAAATCGTATGAAACCGGCTTGAAACTAATCTCATTTATATAATTTTCACTTTTTAAATAACCACAAACCAGTAAGAACAAGTAAACCGTACTGATACGTTGTTGTCCGTCAACTATTTCAAATTTATCACTCTCTTTTGAATTTTCTAAAATATAATGACCCAAATAATATGTTGTATCATCAGAAACATCGTCGTTATCGTCACAATGTTCTAAAATATCATTGATAAATGGATTTAACTGTTTTTCTCCCCAGGAATAGGCGCGTTGATAATCAGGGATGACGAAAGAATAGTTCTTTACAAATTCGCCAAATGTATTTTGTTTTTCTGTCATTTTAAATTTTTTACTTTTAGTTATTAAATTCTTCATACTTATATGATACTATTTATTGTACTCTTTTAAAACCTTTTCTAGGATTTTTACATCAATCTCCTCCTTGGTTCCTATAGGTCCTTCTTCGTTGGGGTAGTATGAATTAAAATAGATAGTTTCATAAATATCAGCAAATCGTTTAAAGTTTTTCAGCTGATGCTTTTCGTTATAATCCCATGCAGTCATATAAGCATCTACTTTTTCAATGGCATAATTTATTTGTTCCTCATCTTCTGAAATTCCATATCTTGCTTTTATATCTACTAATTCTTCGCCATAAACTTCTGCGAATTCCAATGCATACGTTTCACTTTTGCCCTCCTTTAAGGCTTTATCATAAGCATATGCATATTCTTTACAATAAATAGGGTTGTAATCTCCGCTGGATAATAAACGAGCATATTGGTGTATGTACACCTCAGATTTTCCTATTACAGATTGGGTTTTATAAATTTCTGAATATTTTTTCGCGCGCTTTTCTATATCTTTAAATACCACTTCAATTTCAAAAAGGTAGATATAGTGTTTGATGAAATTTTCATCACCACCAAATGTTCCGCTATGAATTAACAATTCTTGTTTTGCCAATTCAGGATTAATCTTTTTCATATCATGATAAGTAATGTGATATACAACTTCACCTTCTTCGATACAATTAGCTACAGCTAATGACCATTCGTCGCCCTGTCCTTTAGCTTTTTCACCTATAAAAACATCGATAAACATCTCGGTTACGAACAAAGCACTTTTATGAGCCGAATCCCCAGTTTCTTCATAATCTTCTTGCGTCCAGTCTATGTATTCATCTTCATAAAGTTCCTCAAAACAATGTTTGTAATAAGCATATAACTTTGGGAAGTGTTTTTCGTTTAGACCTTTTTCTTTAAATCTCTCTATAAGATGGGCTTCTGTGTGGGGTGTTTTCTTATCAATCATTTTTTCTGTTAAAATGTTATTTATTTTATAGTAAATCTAATCTATTCTTTTCAAACTTATCCTACAATTTATCAAAATATCTCAAATACAATTCCGCACAAGCCTTGGCATCATTCACAGCATCCTGTCATTTATTAGGATGTTATGTTTATTGAACAAATTACCAACTTTGTTCTTAAAAAAAATGGCTATGAAGTTTTTCATTGATACAAATCTGCCATTTCCCTCACTCTTTTTTTCATAGTCTCTATCAAACTTTGAGGTTCCAAAACTTTTACATTACTTCCATATTTCAAAAGCTCCATTTCAATGTCGTGCGTTAGATAGATGTATATTTCTATCAATACGGTATCCTCATCTTCTTCAATAATGTTTTGGGATTCATGCAACGGAAATGTTTTAATATAGTTACCCTGTTTATTAGAAAATTCCAATACCACTTTTTCGGCTGGTTCATAAGTTTCTACCCCAAAAGCATGACGGAACTCTTTTTCTACGTTAAAAGGAAAAGGTTTGAACTTGACATCGGTAACTTTTAAATTAGAGATTCGATCCAGTCCAAAGGTTTTAACAGTTTGGTTGCTTTTTTCAAATGCAACTAAATACCATCTTTGTTGTGATTCCTTAATAGCAATGGGATATACTTCACGTTCCGTACTAAAATCTTCCCAATGTTTTTGATAGGTAAATTGTAGTATAAAACGATTTTGAACGGCGTGAATAATACCGTGAATGTGCCCTGTTCCCAATGATTTTCTCTTTTCGAGAAACACACTTGGAGAAAATTTATTACCATCTTGCAGGGCGTGATGTATTGAAAAAGCTTCAATCATCCTGGTTACGGATTGGTCCTCAATTTCGGTTTCATCAATGGAATAGGTTTTATCTTTCCTATCGTATTCAATAACAATCCCAAAAAGAGTGATGATATCTTTCTTATCCCGTTCAAAAGTGCGTATCGAATATTCGAAAGCCGAATCGATATCATCTTTTTCTAGTTTTTGCATCACATATTCCTGCAATTCATTAAAATCACTTGGTCTGCTCCTCAAGCGGTCAATCACGTACAAATACCTTTTAAAATAGATTAATTTTGACATACTGTTATTGTTTTATTTTTCAAAGATAATTTATTTGTCTGCCATAATGTGACGGACTAATGTTATTGTTATTAAAAAGGCAAATCAGTATCCAGATTTGCATTACTACTTAAATTATCAAATTTGTTTAAACTTCCAATGAATTGTAATCTTGCATTTTCAAGAATCCCATTAGTATTTTTGGCAACAATAATTTCCGCTTCTCCTGAAGTTGGCGAACCTATGTTGTCATCCCATTCATCAATTTTATAATATTCAGGGTTATATAGCAGTAAAATTAAATCAGCATAAGTATCAATCGGTGCATATTTTCTAATATCAGATAATAAGGGTCGTCGTCTATAAAACTTCCCCAAAACCTTGTCTTCAATATGAAAAAGAACAAGTATTGCAATATCCAATTTTACGGCTAGTTCTTTTAATTGAAACGAGATTTTGGACAATTCTCTTTTATTTAGAACTTTACCCACTTTATCATTTTTGTTTACTGCAATTGACTCTAAAGAATCAATCACAATGATTTTAACAGAATAAGAATGGACTAGTTGAATAACATAATCTTCAATATCGTTTACGGTAAGAAAAGGATAATCAACAATATATAATGGTGCCTCTTCAAAGGCTTCGGTTTTAATGGCCAAAAGTGCCATTTCATCCTCATTAAGCAAACCCAAACGGATCTTCTCTGAAGATAAATTAGTTTGTTGGCGAATAATCAACTGCAATAATTGATGGGAGGGTATTCGCAATGAAAAAAATGCTATAGGACACTGGTTAACAATTGCCATATTACTGAGTAACGATACAACAAAAGCAGTTTTACCCATCCCTTCTGCTCCGCCTACAAGTACTAAATTGGAAGTTTGAAAACCTTTTATAATTACATCAAGACTATAAAATCCAGATGGGATACCTATAAATTCGGTATTGATTTTTGAAATAGTATCAAGCCTATCTTTAAACTCTCCGGCAAGTTCCTTTACTGTTTTAATTGCTGTAGTTTCCATAGTTTTTATTTGCAAAGAAAATGGTTAAGTATGCCAATAGATGGCGGAGTAAAAAATAAAAGTATAACATTAAATGCCATTTTTTCCAATCATAAAAATTAACGTAGATAATTTTTAGACCGCCACATTTTATCTAAATTCATACCAACTATTAAATAGAAAAAGAAGTATATTTGAACCAAATAAATAAACAACAAAATGGGAAATTAAATCCAAGAAAATCTTATTAAAGACGAACAAATTGAATTTGAAACAACTTATCATTGGATTATATTCTGCAATTTGAGAGCTATTTTTACTTTATTCATTGCCCCAATGCTGGACCGATATTCCGATGAATTTGCCATAACAAACAAACGTATCATTGTTAAGACAGGTTTAATAAGCCGGAAAACACTCGAAATGAACCTTAACAAAATTGAAAGCGTCAATGTGGACCAAAGTATTTTAGGAAGGATGCTTGGTTATGGAACTATTAGAATCATTGGAACTGGTGGAACAAGAGAAGAATTTCCCAATATCTCAAATCCAATAGAATTTAGAAAGAAATTTCAAGAATTATCATAAACCAACTAAGCTCCATTAAGGAGCTTTTTTTATGGTTTATTTCCAATAAATAATTTAAATGAAATAATTAATTCAAAAACTTATTTACACCGCCACCTTTTGGCGTTTTACCCAATTAGTTTTGTCCTAAATAATAAAAATCAATACTATGGACACACTAAAAAATGATGCTGAGAAAAAACAAGAATTATCACTTCAAAATACCAATTACGGAATATTGGACTCTACTTCAACATACGTAGATTGCTTTAGAATGTATTTAGGATATTATAATAAGATGCCAAATTTTAAGTCTATAAATTTCATAGATCTTGACTCTTTTAAAAATTGGTTTGAAAATAAGTATGAAAACCAAATTATCAAACAAAATTACAAACAGCGATTTGATTCCCAAAAAAAGGAATTAAAATGCATCGATCATTTTTATTTTCTCAAACAAGATATAATGCTGAATGTGGAACGCAATAGTATATACATCCTTTTTACAACTGAACAGGAAACCGCTGCAAATAAGCTTTTTGAAGAATTTAAAAAATTTATTAAAATCCCTAAAAGAACAACTGATATTAGTTTAATAATTGCTCAAAACGGAGGATTAGAAACCAAAGAAGTTTACATCAAAAAACCCAAAATTGATTTCAATATCCATTACAATGAAGATTTCATTTCCATTCACAAAACAATGGTGAAACAACTAAACAAAAAGGACACGAATGGACTTTATCTTTTTCACGGCCAACCTGGTACAGGGAAAAGCACCTATATCAAATATTTAATTCACCAACTAAAGAAAAAAGTAATTTTCATTTCTCCTAAAATGGCTGGAGAGCTGGACAATCTTAGTATGACTCCCTTTCTACTGGAAAACAGAAATTCAGTATTAGTAATAGAAGATGCCGAAGAGCTGATAACTTCTCGTGAGGAAGTGAGAAATTCCAATCTCTCGATGTTACTCAATCTTACCGATGGTTTATTGGGAGAAAGTCTCGGAATCCAGATCATTGCCACCTTTAACACCGATGTTAAAAATATAGATAAAGCGTTGCTTCGCAAGGGAAGGTTATCTATTATTTACGAATTCAAATTACTTGCTTTGGATAGAACCAACGCACTATTGCAAAAATTAGGACACAGCATAGAAGTAGCTCATCCCTTATCGGCTGCCGATATATTCAACTTTGAAATCAGTAACAATTATGAACCCAAACTGAGAAAAGCGGTAGGTTTTGGGAATTAATTTAACAACGTCATACTTTGGCTTTATGGTAATGTATTTTTGAGGATAATAAAAAAAAACAATTTATGATACTAGCCGAATTTACAACCAAATATGACCAAGAAACCATCATTATCCTATTAGAAGGTAAACGAAATGTTTTGGAATCCGACAAAGTAAAACTGGAGGTCCGTTACAATCTCTGGAAATAATTATATCAATTAAGTACCTTATCACACACCTTCGGACTGGATAAAATGAATATTTCAATCAATTGAGGAAAGCCGTAAACTATTAAGCATTGGATAATCTATTTTTGCTGAGAGTGGCGAAAACATTAATACTAAAACTTTTAATTCGTTTAATATGATACCCCATTTGAATAATAAAATATTTGAAAACTTGTAAAAAACTAATAAAGTGGCAACAAAAATTTATTCAGGAAAGGACTCCATCTCTACAGACCAAATCTTTTTAGTAGAAAAAGGAAAAATATACAATGGAAAATATTCAATTTCTTCAGATGAAATAAAGGATATTTATCCTGAAGGCATTCTAATTGTAAATAATACAAAAATTTTCAAAGGGCTACATGCAAATTCATCAGAACAAATAATAACAGTATCAAAAAAGAATATTTACAAAGGAAGAGAAATAAATCCCTCTGATCAAATAGGAGTAATTGATGGAGATATACTAAAGGATGAAGAATTTGCAAAAATTATTTATTTACTGGCAAAAAAAAATAATTTACTATAATTCAAAAATTATTACAACTTTGTCAATAAAAAATCTTTCGGCAATAATAGTAATGTGCTCATTAATCGACGTGTTTTAAAAATATCAACAAATGAACATCCTCTTCCTTCACGGACTCGAAAGCAAATTAAGTGACGAAAAAAGAACCATTCTCGAAGCCTACGGTACTGTTATTGCTCCCGATTTAGAGTATAAATCAAATCCGGATATAATTCAAAATCTATACGACGAATATAAAAATCAAAATATTAATGCCATAATCGGTAGCAGTATGGGAGGTTTTGCAGGTTTTCATTTGGCCAATAGTCTTGGGATTTGTGCTTTACTCTACAATCCAGCACTGCCATACAGAAATAGTGTTATGCAAAATATTCCTTTAGATTTATCTAAAAAACATTCACCCATGATGCGAATCGTCTTGGGCGGTCATGATAATGTGATTAAAGCTAAGGATAATCTAACTTTTCTATCCCAAAATTTCAATGAAATAAAAGAGTGTACAATTGAGATAATATATGAATTAGCCCATCAAATTCCAGTTGTTATTTTTGAAGAGCAAACGGAAGCCTTCTTTGAAAGACTTTGTTATTAAATTCATAAAATCAGAATACCAATTAATAAAACAAAATACTATGGGTAAGTTTGGATTTTCATTTTCGTTAAGCAGATTGTTGGGAATAGCACAGGCAAAACAAAAGTTTGCCAGAACAACCGGAGTTCCAACAACCAAGAATGGGTTGCAAAGAAAAATAGGTGCCAGTATTCTGAAACTATTTTTAAAATAACATAGTATGAAACTGCTGTTTCTTTTATTGCTATTGCCCTTAATGGCAATTCACTCCCAGACCAAAATCCGTTTGGGAGATGGAACCTATTTTTCAAATAAAGTGCTTTATACCATTGATGGCGTAAAAGTCAGACTAGGGAATGGAACTTATTCCTCCAACAAAGTGATATACACTTCTGACCTTAATAAAGTAAGATTGGGAGACGGAACTTATTCTTCTGATAAGGTGTTACTGACAATCGATGGAAACAAAATCAGGCAAGGTGACGGCACTTATTCTTCTAACAAAGTACTCTTTACAATCGATGGCAACAAAATTCGCCAAGGCGACGGAACCTACTCTTCCAACAAAGTCCTATATACAATTGATGGAAACAAAATCAGGCAAGGTGATGGAAACTATTCTTCCAATAAAGTCCTGTATACACTTGATGGTGGCTTATCCATAACTAAAATAGCAGCGCTCTTGTATTTGGTTTTATAGTAGTAAATCCCCTCTTTTTTATCTGAGGTTGATTCCAAGCGAAATACCCGAAACTTTTTCAAGCAAAAGTGCTTTGACTCCAATAAATTTCTGGGCAAGTGATTGATAATCATACCTACGATGATTATGATCCAAAAGGAAATCTTTCAAAAAATCAGGTCGTTCCTGCAGCAGGAAGGCTACGTTTCCTCCAACAGCCAATTCCTTATTAAAGGCTGCCTTAACGGAAGGTCGTTCTTTTTCAATAGCCTCAATTGCAGTGCTTAATTGTACTAAATCCAATTGAAAAACGTGAGACAAAACAAAGTAGTTTCCCTCATTTGTTCCTGCCGAATAAGGAAACCAAAACTCGGCAACAAAATAATTATCGAATTTTTCACAGCCTATGGGAAAATTTTTCTTTCCTTCAAATTTATTAGATAAACCGGAATGGGATTCCAATTTCATACGGTCTTTCTCCACAAAATAAACCGTTTGCAAATAGTGTGAATAGTCCTCAACCAATTGCTCTCCCCCAAAAAGAGGAGTAAATAGTTCTAAGGTTGCTGCTAATTGCTGTTTGGTGTTCATCTTTAAAAGATTTTTAAATAATGTTTAAGATTGAATCCCTATGAGATATTTTTATTAACTTCAATTAACCAATCCCTCAAAATTGTATTAGCATCCCAATCAACTTTTTTAAAAAAATCAGTATTATGTTTTGGGTTAAAAATATCTTTTTTTGGAGTTAAATTTTTCATATTTCCAACCCCAAGTATGTTTGTTCTTACAATATGATGCATTTCATTTTCTAATGCGGCAACCTCAATTTTATCACATTCAATCCAAGTAAATATCAAATTTTTTCTCATCCAATTAACTGTTTGAACAATTTTTGGGTCAGCAAAAAAATTTTCTAAAACGTGTAGACCATCTGATCTATAAATAACATTTTTTGAGGAAGGATTATCCTGTTCATTTTTAATTTTAGCTTGATTATAATTTATTTCCAAATACTTCTGATCCAGAATAGTCCCAAATCCACCAAAAACTAATTGTGTCACTTCTTGCATAATTCGCTCTGAAATATTACCATTTGATTTTCCAATATAATAAATCACAAAATCATCTATTTTTACTGGTAAATTTGAATTTTCATTAAATTTAAACCCCCAAAAATAAACTCCAGATTTTGTACTATATTCACCCTTTTTACGATGAAACAGATTTTCATTATTCAATCCTTGTATTTGATTGAGTGAAAAGAAACTTTTTACTTTCATATTATAGTACTTTTTGTATTAGAGATAAATATTTTTTGGCTTGTTAGATAATTACAAACCAAAATCCTTTTTTAAAAATTGCCCACGAGGACCAGAAGCATTAAGATTTTTAAAATTTGAATTATCATCAAAAAACTTTTTAAACATTTCAACTTCTATAATATTTTTGAACCTTGCAATCTCGGTACAATTAATAATATTTTTCTTTATTTTATTATCTTCATTGGTCTCATCCGCTTTCTTATGAATAAAATTTTTATACTTTAAATATTCTCCTTTAGTATGAAGTGTATTAAATAACCACTCAAAAGTTTTGTGTAATCTAGAATCAACAGTTGAATTTACGACCCAATGAGTAAACAATACCGTCAAACACTCGTGCAAATGATCTTTTTCTTTTAACGGACTTCCTTGCCATGTATTATCGTTTACATCTACAACATCTACCAAAATCCATTTAGCAGTTTCATTTAAAAGAGCACAATAAAATATATTTTTCATAGCGATATCAAAATCCATTTCTGTTCCGTCTTCTTGCACAAAAACAAATACAATTTCTCCATTAATTTCAGTTTTTATTGAAAAATGTTCGAGTAAAAGCAACGCGGTTTGAATTAAAACGTGTGTATAAATATTTATAATGGGTTTGCCATCTATTCTATCATAATCACTCAATAAATAAGTATGTTTGATTACTTCTTCGGAATAATCCTTTTTGTTATAATTATCAAGGCTATACCAAGGACCGTGAAGCCCATTTTTATTATTTGGTAATTCTCTTATTTTATTATTTACTAATACAATTTGAGGCCTTAACTCATCAAACTTCCACCCTTGATCACTAAATAGTTTAATTAATGTGTCAGTGTGCTCTTTCCAGTCTGGAAAATTATCATTTACATTCATATATTTCAAAATTTAAGTTTATTAATCGACTATAATTTAAAGCAATCGTGTTGCATCCCACATCTACACGGGAACTCTTTCAAGGTTTTTTGAATCTCCATTCTTATCAAATGTACATTCTTTTTACTAATAATAAAGTCCCAGGAAATTGGTGGTTTTGTCCATTGGTTATATAAATCACTAAAAACAACCTTCATATAAGAAATATTACCTCTTGTGTACTTCATACATTGTAAATCTGCATCTAAAAATTCCAGTCTTTTTCTATGTCTTGCGGTGGTGCTCACTAATGTAAACCATTTCTCCAATAGCTCAATTTGTTCCAAATCCATAAATTTTAATTCTCTTTCAAAACGACTTTCTCGTTTTTCAATAAGAATTGTTGCGTCTAAAGCATCACTGGAAAAATATTGATTTGTTGAATTTTCATAGGTATATTTGCTTACCCTGATTTCTAAAACTTCATTGAGGTGGTTCACTAATCGCATGTTGTCTGTTTTTATTTGTTTGAGAATACTATTCCTAAATACTCCTTTACTCCAAGAATAAAACCCAATCCCAAAAGAAAAAGAACGATGACCAATCCCAAAGGTGGAATTCCGGTAAGCTGCATCAATCGAGAAGAAACTTGTTCCTCATATTCCGGGTTAGTCTTCATATTTTTAAAAAAAAGAACAGAAAGGGAATTGAAGCTACCAATGAGCAGGGCTATAAGGAGTGCGTTAATGAATGTCATAATATGTTATTTTAAGGCTAATTGTAAATTGAAATAAGCGATATCATTACTGCCAATAGAAAAACAACTCAAGAAGGCATTCATCATTTCTATATCAGTGGAACTCGAGTATAAATCCAAATTAATTTCTTTACCAAATAAGGTTTGAAACAGTTGAAACGATTTTAGTGTATCCAAATCATATTCCTCCATTTGCAGAGAAGTCAGCCAAAACAAAAACAATTGCATCAACCCATTAAAGGGTTTAGAGAATTTTTGCATATCATAATAGCCATTGGCAACGAACACTATTTCTTTAATAGATAAATTCGAAAATCCCAAAGCCAATACCATTTGTTCTACTGCTTTCTCTGATGCTTCTTTTGAAAAACCTAAAATGGGCGCAAAACTTTCCGCCAGTGCATCTATGGTGTTTTTGTAATATTGAAATTGGTTCGGATTTTTCAATAAGCACCAAAGCACGTCAAAGGAATTAAATACCATTTCATTGATATCCCCTTTGATTTCATAACCAAAATATTCCGTGAAATACCTTTTGTACTTTGCTTTGGGGCGATTCTTTCCTTCATATATTGTTGGAATAGGCAATGTAAAACCATAAGGCAATCCCAAATGGGCATAGAGCAACTTGGTTCTGGTTGTTTTTTTTTCTTTTGGAAAGTCGTAAAGAGTCATATTCTATTTTTTTATAATTTATGCAAAACGTTTTTTGAGCCTTGCCTTTCCTTAATCATTTTTTTTAATGTTATTGAAGTCCATTTTTGTTCTTGATTAAATTCTTCTATTCCATCCATTTTAATTAAATATTTCATTCCAAAAACTGCAAACACTAAAGAAACCAAAATCCCTCTTACTAAACGCATTGCATTACCCGTTAGATAAAAGAATAAAATATTTATCCCAAAAGGCACAATCAAAACTGATAAAAAAGTTCCGGTTCTTGAAAACAAAGCTTTAAAAAGGACACTAATGAACAGACTTATTCGCAATTCAATGAGACTGAAATTTTGGTGCATTTCCCGGGTTTCTTTTATTATTTTTAAATAATCCATTGTGCTAGCCCTTTCCTAAACCCGCTTCCTTTTAACATCACGAATTTGGATTTATTTTTCAAAGATATTGGGCTTGTCAGCCATATTATGACGTAGTGAAAATAAATTTATTTAATTCACTTCCCAGATTACTACTGCCTATTTCAATGACCCATAGTGCAAATGTAACTCAGAAAACAGCTTTTGTCAAGTTTGGCGTAATGCATTGAATTACAAGAAAGTATTTAGTAATATTCTATTTCACTTTTGATAAAATAGGTCCACTTACCGTAAGATTCGTTATTTCCTTTTGCTCTTTTACTTTCTGATGCTTTTTCGTATTATTTAAGGATTAAATTAGGTTTCATAATACAAGTCAATTCAGAAAACACGCGAAAACAAATTGTGTTGAAAGTATCTTCATAATCGAATACAAACTCAAAAATATTTTTGAAACCTGCGAATTATTTAAAAATTCAATTATTTCCAAAATGGAAATACCTGTCAATGATGGCAAAAAGCACCTCACATCCTTTTAACCTTGAAGCAACTATTGCAGTGGTAATAGGCTTAATTACAAGCAAGCCTACCAATTTTTCATTTGAACACGTTTGAACATAAATAATGAACTCAGTACCATTTTTATAATATAGATTTGCTTCAAGAGCCTGATAATTTTATAATTGTTTTGTTTGAGTTCAAGCACAAATATAAACTAGGGTAGATTAATACCTCTTTTCAAAGGGAACTGTAAATAAATTATTAAAAAATAAATCAATACTTTACGGAAAACCGTAAAGTATTATCAATCAGTTAGTTTATCTTTGTTTAAAATATAAATACTTTCTTACATTTTATATCTTAAAAGTGGAGACAGAAACCACTATAATCAATGGGTGTGACCTGAAAAGCTTTGAGAGTCGGGAAATTAAAATTAGAAATTATGGGTTGTGAATTTGTTGGTTTTTGTGAATTTTTCCAATTCAATCAATTTAATGTAATTGAGTGGTTAATTGGAGTTATAACAACTTTTGCTTTAATTTTTTTGTTTAGAGCAAAGATTAGAGTTAATGAAATAAAGATTATTCGAAATAAAAGTAATTTAATTAGATTGAAAATTCCTGTTTTAAACAACTCTTATTTGTTTTACGCAACTAATATAATTATTGAAGCAGCATTAATTGTGGGTAATCTTTCATATCATTTTAATATGGACAGAAATGAATTTATACTAATCCCCAATAAATGTTTTAGAAATAATTGTAATGCTAATGAAAGAACTTTTCAAACTATGAATTTTGAACAAGCAACAATTGATTTACTTGATGAAAACGAAAATTATGAAACTGTTTTAAATAATATTCCGAATAACGCAACTTTAAGAATACGCATACACGCTAACCACGAATTTACAAACTTTGGTAAAGCCTTTGAGTTTATTTTTAGATATGATGGCACAAAATTTATTAAAATTTAACACTAAAACCCATTAATTATGAAAAAAATAATTACCGTAGTATTTCTATTTTTTGCGCTATTTTCATTTGCCCAACTGATTACCAGCGTTGTGCCTGTAAACCCTCCTATTGGAGAATTGATGTAAAGGATACTAAAGGAGCTAAAAACAGTAGGACAGATATGGAGTTTTAAAACACTTTAGAAGAATGAATCTAACCCGAAACAACCTTTGATACGATTTAATGAATTATAAATATTAGTATAAAATGTACCAATCGTTTTCTTTCTAAAAGCCTGGATTTGTTATGAAATAGGCATTTGGATATAAAATTTGAATAGTTATGATACTTTATAAAAAAATTGAAGAAAAAACATTCAATATTTTATCAGAATTAAAAATCAATACTCCAAATAAAATAGATGTTTTTAAAATAGCTAAACACTTGGGTGTTGATGTAAAACCTGCCACGCTCGACAGTTCAATTTCAGGACTATTTGTCATAAAGGAACAAAAGCCTTATATTCGATACAACGAAAACGAGTCACCACAAAGGCAAAATTTTACTATAGCACACGAATTAGGTCATTTCGTTTTACATAAAGACACTCCTTTGTTTATTAATAAAAATGAGTTAGTCCTTTTTAGAAATTCTGATTCTACAACTGGAGAACTTTTAAAGGAAAAAGAAGCAAATTCTTTTGCGGCATCTTTACTTATGCCAAAAGTATTTATTGAAGAAGAAATAAAAAATATTCCTTCAGGTATTGATCCTATAATTCATCTTTCTAAAATTTTTAAAGTTAGTAGTCAAGCGATGAATTACAGATTAAATAATTTGGGGTATTCTTTTTTAGGAATGTATTAAAAACAAAATGCTCAACTCAACAGAAATAAAATCAATTGTAAGCTCTAGAGAAGGATTTAATGCCGAATTCAAAGTAAATTTACCAACCAATCTTAAAAGTATTACCGAAGAAGTATGTGCTTTTGCAAATGCTTCTGGAGGTGTTGTATTAATTGGTGTAGATGATAAAAATACAATTAAAGGAGTTAACATCGATAATTCGAAACGTTCAGCGATACAAAACTCTATCGGAGAAATTTCGCCACCATTACAATGTGAATTCTACATTGTTGATGTTGATGGTAAAAATGTAGCGATTATAGAAGTGCCATTAGGACAAAACAAACCTTATGTTTTATCAGGTGCAATTTATGTTCGCCAAGGTCCAAATTCTCAAAAACTAACTACTGTTGAAGAAATGAGAAACTTTTTTCAGCAAGCTGAAAAAATCTATTTTGATGAAGCTTCTTGCAAAGAAATAGACATCAAAAAAGATATTCCAAAAGAAAATATTGACACATTCCGATTTGAAGCAGGATTGGTAAACAATACTTCAGACGAGCAAGTTTTTAGTAATTTGAAGTTAATCAGTAGTGATGGTTATTTAAAAAACGGTGCCGTTTTATTTTTTGCCAAAGAACCGGAACACTTTTTTGAAAAAGCAGTTATTCGTTGCGTAGCTTTCGATGGGTTAGACAAAAGATACATTATTGATGATAAAATAATGACTGGTACGCTCTTTCAACAATACCAGCAAAGTATGGTTTGGCTTAAATCCAAACTAAATGTACGTTATGATATTGAAGGCGAGGGCGGAAAAGCAAGAAAAGAATTGTGGGAAATTCCAGAAATTGTTTTCAAAGAAGCCATCATAAACTCACTAGCTCACAGAGATTATTATGACAAAGGCGGACGAATTACAATAGAATTATTTAATGATCGTGTTGAGGTTACAAATCCTGGCGGATTAGTAAGTTCAATTACTAAAAATGAATTTGGCAAAAAAAGTTCAAGCCGAAATCCTTTAATTTTCGGATTGTTCGAAAGAATGCGATTAGTTGAACAGATAGGTTCAGGCATCAGCCGAATGCGTGATTTAATGAAAGAAGAAGGATTAACACCTCCCGAATTTAATACTGATGGAATGTTTACAGTAATTTTTAGAAGACCTTTTGATTTCGAAATGTGGGTGAATGAGTGGGTGAATAATTTAACTGAAAAACAAATTATAATTTTAAAAGCCATTCACGGAAATCAAGAAGTAAAAAAATTAACTTTACAGCAATTGACTGATTTTAGTGCATCTGCCATTGATAAGAATTTAGAAATTCTAAAAAAAGAGGGGTTGTTAGAACGAGAAGGCACAAAAGGCGGTGTATGGATTATGCATTATATTTATCCAAAAGTAAGCGAATAAGTAAGTGAATAAATCATTTTTAATAATCCATTATCTCATTCAGCTACACAAAATCCTCGTTTAGTCCAAGTATTCCTAAACTCAAATCTTTGTTTGCTTCATTTCATTAATTACATTCACATCTAAAATATTCTATAAATCTAGCATTCTAATGCACTTGCAATTTCTTTAAAAATAACCCGTTGGGTGTAATTAAACTATTTGTGTTTTAATATTGTTTATTGGTCTTTCAAAAATAAATCTATTGATGAATTGAACCAAAGTTAAAGCTGTTATTTTAGCTAAAATT